>JBJEQP010000092.1:0-106365 GCA_051881815.1 Oscillospiraceae bacterium
ATCTCGGCAAGCTTGTTGTCATTTCCGCCGTTTTTGAATTTTTCAAGCCTTTCATTGGTCGGAAGCTCGGAATTTCCGCCGCTGTTGTCGCAAAGGTCAAATTTCACACGATCGTAAAGCTTCTTATAATCATTTACATGACGTTCAAGTAGCACCTTGAAAGTCTTTCTCTGTGCAGTTTTAGCTTCGTTCAGCGCCTGTTTTTCGTAGTTTCCCGTGCGGAAGGCTGTCTGACAGGCTACTGTTATAACGGCTTCATCCGCACCGTCAACTCTTATTCTGTTGGAGTCCGTAACTCCGGTGCCGCCGACGGTTTTTACAGTTACTGCCGCTGCATAAGGGATACCGTCCGTTACGGTGAAAAGCAAGGTCGATTCATCGTAGGCTTCATTCCTGTCATAGTCATCGTCAACGCCGTCAATGAACGCTTCAAACGATATTTTACCCTTTTCGCTTGCGGAAAAATGAATTACCATAACGTTATCGGGTGCGGAAATGAAAACTTCCCTGCAAAATGCCGTTTTGCCGCTTGTCCACTCGGTTTTTGCGACTGCGGTCGAAATATCAAGGCTGCGCTGATAGTTTTCAGCATTTTCGCAGTCGCTTTGCAGGATATGAAGATCGCCCATAGGGTGATAATGCCGCTGCTGCTCGTTTCTGCCGTAAAATGCGTCCTCACAGAGCTTCTGCGCCTCGGTTATTCTGCCGTCTGCGATGAGCTTGCGTATTTCTCCGAGTTTTTCCTTTGCCTTGGGGTTATTTCTGTAACGGAAGCCGCCCGACCATACGCTGTCCTCGTTCATCTGGATGAGTTCGTCTTCAACCCTTCCGAAGATCATTCCTCCGATGCGTCCATTTCCGACGGGGAGTGCTTCGTCCCAGTTTGCGGCAGGTTCTTTGTACCATAATAATTCCGATAAGTTATTCATTTTATATCCTCCGATCCGACCATACTTTATACTAATTCCAAACCAACCTATAGACAAATACTCGGATATAATAATCCAATTCTGCGTCAAGCTCCCTTGAAAGGCATCAAGCCTTCCTGCGGTCGCTTTCCTTGACTTGGATTATTCTATCTGTCGTCTTTGTCTATAGAACGGTTTGGAATTAGTATTATTTATTGAGATTATAACACATTCCGACCCGAAAAACAAGCATAAATACAAAAAACCACCCCCGACATAAGCCGAAGGCGGTTTTGAGTTTGAAATTACATACCTGTAAGACCTGAACGTGCAATACCTTCTGTGAAGTTTTTCTGCAAGCAGATATAAAGGATAAGCATTGGCAGGATAGAGATAAGACATCCTGCTTCCATCCATACGATAAGCTCACGGACATTCGGCGTTTCGTTGCCGAAGATAAGTCTTGCGAGGTTTGCGTCGAGGTTTTTAAGCATAAGTGCGATCGTCTTGTTGTCGGTGAAGAACGATGTGGAAACATAGTAATCGTTCCAGTACCAAACGACCGAGAGGAGGAATACTGTAAGGAATGTAGCGCCTGCGTTAGGAACCATTACCTGAACGAAGGTTCTGAACGGCGAGCATCCGTCGAGGTATGCAGCGTCTTCGAGTTCCTTTGGAAGTCCTCTGAACGACTGTCTGAACAGGAATATGAAAAGACCTGCACGGATGCCGTTCGCTGTGAGTGCGGGCATATACATTGTTACGCCGCTGTTGATGAAGTTGATATAGTTGCCTGTGATCGCATGATAAATTCCGAGGGGGTTAAAGTAACGGAAGAACATATACTGCGGAATAAGTATGATCTGCGAAGGAACGAGGATCATAAGTATTACGATAAAGAAGAGAATGTTCTTACCCTTGAACTTGAATCGTGCGAAGCCGTAGCCGGTAAGTGCACAGGTTAGAACCTGGAGTATCGAGCAGCCGATGTTCAGAACGAGCGTATTAACGAGAGTGTTTCCGAAGTCCATTGCCTTCCATGCGTCTTTGATGTTGGAGAGGATGAATGTCTTCGGTATCCACATGATCGTCGGGTCGTTCATTTCCGCACGGGGACGGAATGCTGCGGAGATCATGAAAATGAGCGGATAGATAATGATGAAGCAAAGGCCGAAAACTATAAGTGCTCTTGCGATAGGCCATACTGCATCAAAGGCTCTTTTTCTCTTTAAGTATTTCTGTTCCTCGGGAGTGAGGGATTCAAGACGCTTCTTGAATCTCTCTCTTTTCTCCTTACGGGACATTTTAGGTTCTTTTACATATCTTTTCTGCTCGGACGATGCGCCGGAGCGTTTTGCTAAACTTGCCATATATTAATTCTCCGCCTCCTTAATCATCGTACCATACGAGCTTATTCATGATTGCAAAGATGATTCCGAGAGCAATAAGAATTATTCCGAAATAGCTCCACGCCATTGACGCCGAATAACCATACTGCCAGTCACGCTGTACTTCAAGCACACGGGACATAACTTCGTTTGTCGGGTCGGTGAAGGAGTCGATAACGGTATAAACGATATTTACAAGGATCATCGGGGAAACGTAGGGAAGAGTGATCTTCCAGAAGAATTCCCATGCTGTTGCGCCTTCGATAGCTGCAGCTTCTTTTGCGGATGTCGGGATACCCTGAAGAGCCGAAAGGAAGATGATGATCTGGATACCGCACTTCCAAACGAGGTTAAGGATATCCGACGTGATCGTGGTCAGCATTTCGGTGAACTGCGTTCCGAATCCGTAGATTCCGACAAATTCAAGGAGCTGGTCAACCATGTCCGCTTCGAACATTGTCGAGAACTGTTCAGCGCTGTTGTTTCCGTTCGTGTTAAGATCGCCTGTGATGATAGCATATACAGGACCTGTTGCGATGATAACCGGGAGGAAGAATACTGCTCTTGCGAAGCCTCTGCCTCTGAACTTCTGGTTGATGATGATCGCAACGAACATTGAGAATATAACGATGATAGGAAGGTTGAGCGCCATATCCTTCAATGCTTCAACGAGGTATTTTCTGAATGACGGGTCGGTCATAAACGCTCTTTTGTAGTTTGCGATTCCGACCCAGCTTCTTGCGAGATAGCCTGTTTCCGGAGCAACGTCATTGAATGAATAGAAGAAGGATTTACATACGGGGATAATGAAGAACATCAGCGCACCGATAAACCAGAGAGCGATAAAGCCATAGCCGTAAAGCCCTTTCTTCTTTTCATAGGACATTCTGTGTCTCATTTATCCTATGACCTCCTTCCCGATGTAATCATACAACTTGTAGGTCTTGCCGCCCTTGGTGACGGTCCTGTCTGTATAATTTACTGTGATCTTTGTGCCGTTTGAATAGGTTGTCTCTGTGTTTCCGTTATCAAGAATCTTATATCCTGTGATCTGCTCGGACGAAACATCGGAGAGTATCTCCTTGACGAAGCCGTAAACGCTTGCAGCGTCCTTTGTCCAGTAGCTTGCATCAGAATAATAGTAAACATCGTAGCGTGTATCCTTGAGCTCATTAGCCTCTTCAGCCATAAGGTCGAAGTTGAGCGAGCTTCCCGAAGCA
Source organism: Oscillospiraceae bacterium (assembly GCA_051881815.1). Lineage (GTDB taxonomy): Bacteria > Bacillota > Clostridia > Oscillospirales > Ruminococcaceae > UMGS363. The sequence goes on from JBJEQP010000092.1 coordinate 3,517, forward strand.
ACTGCGGAGAGGATAACGTCGCCGATCTGTGCCTGACCGTTTACAGCAGGTGTTGAGTAGGACTTGATGCCGTGCATAACGATCTGATAGAACGGGATATCGGCATCGAATACGTCAAACTTGCTGGAATCGAGCGGAACATCAGTGATCCTGTCAACATAAGGAAGGACGTAAGCATTTGCACCGTCTGCGAGGACTGAACCGACCTGTTCTCCGAGCTTCTTATAGCCCTCCTGAACGATACCCTTCATCATTTCCTTTGAAGTAGCCTTTCTGCCGTAGTCGCCGTAAATAACCGTTGAAGCGGAGCCTACGGAGATATTTTTCAGACCATACTTGCTGTAGCTGCCTGCGAGGTTGTCGAACATTCTCTCGTAAGAGCCGGGAGCAAGGAGAGCCATTGACTTGTAGAACTTGTTCTCGATGCCGTAAGCATAGTCGTAGGTGATCTGTCTTGAATAAGCGTTTGAAACTCGGATAGCTGTATCGGTTATCGTCCAGTATCCGTTGCCCGATTTGAACGTGAGGTTCTCAACGTTGGGGTAAATGCTGATGTTGTTGCTTTCAGCATAGCTTAAAAGCTTGTTGAAATCGGATTTGCCGCCAAGCTTTGAAGCAGGCTTTGCCTTGTCGGAAACCTTTTCCTTGATATCGGCAGCTGTCCATTCATTGTAGGTTGCAATGATGCTGTCTGCGCCGCCGGCATTGAGCTCGGTAAGAATATCCTTTGCTTCGTCGAAGGTCGTAGCTGCGTGCTGCATTGTTACCGGGAAGCCGAGAACGGATTCCTTCTTGAGCACGCCGCCGTAAAGGTCAACGTAAAGCGGAACATCCTTAACGGAATCGGAAACCTTTACGCCGTAATCGCTTGTGAGGTATTCTCTGTACTTCGCTGCGATATCAACGTAGTCGATATCCTGCTTGTCGGACTTTGAAACGGGATAGTAGCGAACTTCGATCTCGGGAACAAGAATGCCTCTCTTTTCAAATACCTTGAGCGGGCTGTCGTTGCTTGCGCCCATCTGATATTCGTCGCTTGTTCTTATTTCAAAATCAAAGTAGCAGCTGTTGTAATCGGTCTTGTTCTGACCGGAAACGTAAGCGTTGATAGTCGCCGATGTATCGCCCTTATCGGCAACGACCATCATGCCGCTGTTACCCTTGACGATACCGTACATCGGGAGGTAAACCTGCTGTGTAACAGCCGGTGCTGTCTGGCTGACGGGGGTGATATCCCTGCCGTAAACCTTGCCCGAGTAGGTTTTAAGACCTGTTTTGCCGTTGTTAAAGTTGATGAGTGCGCCGCTTCCGTCCGGGATAACGAAATATCCGTCTTCATCGTTTGCAGCAGCGCCGAAGGACGTCATGAATGCAAGCTTCGTTGTGAGCTTGTCGCCGTCCTCCTCCTTGATCTCGGAGGTATCGACTTTAAGCTTCAGATGATCGTCTTCAAGGGTATATGTAACGGGGACAGTGATCTTTGCGGAATTGAACTTGTATGTGATCTTAATACCGTTGCTTGCCGAAGAGATCTTTGCCTTGCCCTTTACCTTGCTGTTTGCGTTAGTTGTTTTACGCTTTGAGGGTTCGCCGAATGTGAGCACCATTCCTGCTTTAAGCTCCTGGATCTGTGCTTTTTTGCCGGCTGAACCGTCTGCATTGATGGGGTTTGACCACCAGATCTCACCTGTGTTCTTGTCAACGAGAGCGAGCGTTACCTCGGATTTGTTGACATAGAGTGCGAGCTTGTCGTTTTCTGCCACAAGCTCTGCAGCTGCGAGCGCTTCTTCCTCGGTACGGGGAACATAGTCTTCATCGGCAGCATCTTCTTCAGTATCAGCTTCCTCTGTTTCAGCGGCATCCGCACCCTCGTCATCGGAGAAAGCAGGTATCGTGAACATCGAAGTCACCATTGCAGCGCAGCATACGCAGGCAAGAATCTTCTTTATATTGATTCGCATTTATTTCACCACTTTTCGATTTAGAATACTATACACGGAAACGATACGAAAGCTCCGTATAAATTGACAGAATAAAGATAAGTACCTGCTGGAACAGTGTAAGAACAAGAACGAGCAGGAACAATATCGCGATCATTGCGACTATCGTCAGCAGTATCAGCGCTATCGTTTTGCCGAACGTGAACTGGTGGACTGCCTTCATCGCAGAGATGACAAGCACGAACGACCAGCAAAGACCCAGAATCTCAAAGAGCTGGATGAAGATGTATTCATCCTTGATGAGGAAATGGGAAAGTAGTGTTCCTATGAGGTAACCCGCTATATACGGCACCAACGCATAGGCGCTGTATATAAAGATCTTTTTCATTGTACCTTCTCCTGCGAAGAGAGTACACATTGCCCAGTTGGCAACTACCCACACGAGGAAAAGTATAAAGCTTCGGAAGATATACGGGACTATATTAAAAATCTTGTCATAATCCGAATAGTACTGGAAACCGTAAAGTCTGCTGTAAGCGACCTGCTGGAAAAAGAGGAGGAAAACGATGACCCAAGCGATCTTCATTGACCCTTTTTTCTTCCAGCGAAGGTCTTCAAAGCCTTCGAACGGATGCATTATAACGTGTCTGACGAACTGACCTTCTGTTAAATCGAGCATATTATGCACCGCCCTTTCCGCTTGAATTCTTCTTATTCTTCAGTATCTTCTTTGTGACCATCCAAGCAACTATTATAACGATGATAACAATAACGATCGCTGTGAAGTTCTTTTTGAGCCACTGGTCGCGATAGCCTTCAAACGCCTTGTTGTAGCGTCCTCTGCTGATCGAGATCTTGAAGTATTTCATTGCTTCCTTGTATTCGCCCTTGTTGAAAAGAGCGTTTCCGATACCAATGAAGGCACGGCGGTAATTTCCGTCATACTTGAGAACAGCCTTCCATGGTTCGTAGGATTCATCATACTTACCGTCATTATAAAGGTTGGAAGCCTCGGTAACGATCTCACCGAATGCTGTTCTTGTAAACACGGTGATCGAGTTTTTACGGGAATCAAGAACATAGATGTGATTATCGTAGCTCTCGATAGCCGAAGCCGAACGGAATGTGCCGAGCTGTTCACCCGAGCCGCCCATTATGAAGAGGAGCCATGCTTCCTTGTCATACTGGAAGATACGTCCGTGCTGGAAGTCGAGAATGTTGAGCTCTCCGTTAGGACCGATGTCGATATCGGTAAGGCTGGAGTTCTTTGCGTAGATAGAGTAGTAAGTCGGGCTCTTGTCGCCGAACTGGAAGTCGTTGTCAACACCGAGAGAGTCAAGGATGTTGTTGCCCTCCGGATTGAGCTTCTTAACAAGGTCTGTTGTTGTATCGGTAGACTCCGTTACTGTGTAGATAAAGCCCTTTTCGTCGATATCAAAGTTTGTAAAGCCGATAGGAGTGGACTTTGCCGTTCTTGCACGCTGCTCTTCGGTGGAAATAAGGTTCCAGAATGCGTTTGCAAGTACCTCCGCGGTCTGTTCAACACGGTTTGCACCGTAGAAACCGAGGAATTTGCCATCCTTGTCGAACATTACCGCACCCTTTGTTACGGATTTAACGACAACATAGACATTTTCAGCCTTGTCAACGATGACCTTGCTCGGATTGTAGGTAAGCTCTGCTCCGTAAAGCTCGGAATCAGGCTTGCCGAACACTCTGTCAATGTTTCCGTTGACATCGCACTTGATAACTCGTTCATTTTCGTTATCTGCGATATAAATGTAATCTGTGTACGGGTCAACATAAACGCCCGTTGGTTTTTTCAGCGTGGTTTTTTCACCGTTATAGTTGAATTCCTCCATAACTCTTACAAGTTTGAAGTTAAGGTCGGTAACAACTATCCTGCTGTTTCCCCTGTCAGCTATATACATAAGATCATCGTGTGAAACGAAGAGATCCGCAGGCTCGCTCAATGCGCCGCAGCCGATATCCTCTCCGCTTACGAAATAATCGGCAGTATATCCGACCTGTGAAGCGATCGGATCGCCCCATCTGTCATAGCTGTAAGGGCTATATGCTTCGGTAGCGGAAACGTTCGCCGCAAATGCGGAAACTGTCAGCACCGCTGCCGAAAGACATGAGATAAGCTTTTTCAAGCTTGACATATTATCACCCTTTCCAAATTTCTTTTAATCCTTCATTCCGGCATGAGCCATTGTTTCCATAACGTTGCTCTGCGCTGCGATAAATACTGCAAGCGGCGGTATCATAAGAACGACTGCGGATGCAGCGATAGCACCCTGTCTTGCAATACCTGCTGCTGCGATCTGCTGAACTACGGTCGGGATAGTCTTGAGTGCCTCATCGTAAACGAGGTTGCCGCCCGTTGAGTTCCAAGCAGCCTGGAACTGGAAGATGATAATTGTCATGATTGCAGGCTTCATATTCGGCATAACTACCTGCCAGCAGATCCTGAAAAGACCTGCGCCGTCAACCTTTGCCGCTTCGATCATAGCGTCGGGAATAGTACCAACGCTGTTTATCATAAGGTAAAGACCCATTGAAGAAGCAACGATCGGGAAGATAAGTGCTGAGTATGTATTGATCATACCGAGCTTTGCCATTACGATATACTGCATGATGTAGGTTACCTGGCTGTTAAAAAGAAGTGCGATAACGACTGTCTTATTGATGAGCTTAACGCCGGGGAATCTGCACTTTGCAAGTATAAATGATGCCATGCAGGCGAAAATAACGTGGAGAACAGTTGCTGCGATAGTTACGAACAAGCTGTTGAGAACGTTTCTTGAGAACGGTACCCAGGAGTTGTTTGCAACCTGGAACAGATCTCTGAAGTTATCGGTCGTTGGATTGATCGCATAAAGCTTAGGCGGCATGATGAAGATCTCCTGCACCGGCTTTATCGACGTGATGATCGCAATATAGATAGGTGCGATCATAAATATGCTGAGGAATGCAAGCAGTACAAAAATACCGATATCGTTAGTCCAGGACTTTCCGACACGCTTGTTGGTGCCCTTGGACTTTTCCATTTTTCTATGCTCTTTTTCGCGGCGCTTTCTGAGCGCTTCAAGAGCGGCAGCGTTCTCAGCTTCGATCTGTGCCTGTATCTGAGAAGGCTTTAATTCTTTTTTTGCCATTATGATCTCACCCCTTTAGTTATTCATATATTTGCCGAGGACCTTGGTTATGAGCTGATTACACAGAAGCATTACAAGGAACAGCACGAAGCATATTGCCGAGGAATAACCCATTTCGTAACGAACCCAGCCGTAGTCGAATGCGTGAGTCATAATAGTATGTACCTTATAGTCCGTTGACGGGAAGCCGGCGAGCATACGTCCAACGATATCAACTGTGAAGCAGGAAACGATCTGCATAACAGCTGCGAACATGAGCTGCGGACCCATCGAAGGGATAGTGATGTAGATAAGCTCCTGTGTACGGTTCTTGATGCCTTCGATAGCACCAGCTTCGTACATGGACTTGTCGATACCCTGGAAACCTGCACGAAGAGCAAGGAAGCCTGCACCCATTGAGATCCAGAGCTGAACTACGATAACGCAGGGGAGAACGTAGTTTGCGTCTGTGAGCCACTGGATAGCGCCCGTTGTGAAGCCGAGGGAGTTGAGGAATGCGTTGAGGTAGCCGTAGGAGTCACCGGAGAAGATGAGCTGCCATACGAAGTAGATATTACCTGCCATAGACGGAGCATAGAAAATAAGTGTGAAGACCGTCTTGAGCACGGGATGAAGCTCGTTGATGAGCCATGCAAGCATGAAGCTGAGCGCATAGCTCAACGGGCCTGTGAAAACTGCGAAGATAAGAGTTGTTCTGATGGACTTGATGAAAACATCGTCCTCAACAAAAAGGGTGTAGAAGTTATCAAAGCCAACAAATTTCGGTGGAAAATGCGCCATATCAAAGTCGGTGAAGCCCATAGGCAGCGACATGATAACGGGAACAACGGTGAACATGATAAAGAAGATCATAAACGGTGCGATCATACCGTAGCATCCGATATTTCTCCTCATTTCATGGAGTGTATATTGGAAATTTTCCTTAAAAGTGTGTTTCTGTTCACTTCTGAGCAAAATTTCTTTTTTCTGGGTCTGTTCAGCCAAAGGTAACCCTCCAATCTTTAAGAATCTAAGCCGAGATTATGGCGCTTTCTCGTAATTTCGTTGTTGATGTCGATATTGTAGAGGCGGAGAGTTTCTCTTGCGTTCTCCTTATCGTTAACAACAGCACGGAATGCGTTCATAATACCACGGGTAACAACGTAGGATGACGGAATGATCGGGATCTCTTCGAGCTGATCCATCTGGAAGAGGATCTTGTCGAGGTCGGAGTTCGACCAGTTGAGCTTCTTGAGAGCCTCAACGTTAGCGCTTTCAAAACGTCCGAGAGGACCCATAACGCCCTCAACGTTCTGACCGTATTCAACGAGAGTATCTGTTTCTGTAAACCACTTGATGAATTCCCAAGCGGAGTCAACGTTCTTGCAGTCCTTGAGCACGATAGCACCCGAGCCGTTGGAGTTAGCGGCATAGGAAATTGTGCCATCCTCGCGGACAGTTCCGGGAACGTGAGTGAAATCCCAAAGTCCCTTGATCTCGGGAGCAGCTCTGTTGAGCTGATTATAGAATGTACAGTAGTTCTGGATAACGATAGGAGCTTCACCTGTTCTGAAACGTGTGAAAGCGTCATACTGCTGGTCGAACTGATATACATTATACAATTCTGTCCATGTAGCGAAAGCATTTACAGCTGTAAGGCTGTCGAATGTCGTCGCCGTCTGGTCTTCATTATAGTAGTTTGTACCCGACTGGAGCATAAGGAGCGCAAAGGTATGACCGACTTCGGTTGCGGGAGAAACCGCAGTACCGTTTACGTTGGTCGGGAGAATAAGACCCGGCTGCATATACTTTCTCTGGAGAGCGGGAAGCATATCAATAAAGTCATCCCAAGTATCAGGCGGAGCGTCGATTCCTACTTCTGCAAGCATATCCTTGCGGTAGAACATCATCGGGAAGGTTCTTGTAAGAGGAATGCCGTAAACGTGTCCGTCGTAGGTGTACATAACGGTAGCTTCCTCCTGGAAACGAGCCGCTACTTCATCATATCCGGGGAGTTCATCGAAATTCTTTACAAGACCTCTGATAGCAAGGTTTACAGGGAATTCACCGCCGATAAAGAGAGCAACGTCAGGACCCTTGCCTGCGAGAACCGCTTCCATAATAGTACCCTGAACGAGGTTGATGGAAACATCAATGCCCGTCTGCGGTGTAAACTGTGAATCGGTCATCTGCTTAACGATATTTGTCTGGTCACGGCCGATGCCGACCCAAACGTTGATAGAATCAGCCGTTACATCGGAAAGAACGGTGTAATCTTCAAAGAAAGAGCCAACGAGAGCCTTTGTGTTGAATGCAAGCGACTTGAAGAAGTTCTTCTTAACGGAAGTAACCTTCTGATTTGCAGGAACAAGCTCGATAAAGTCAACCTCGAGCGGCTGGCTTCTGTACTGGCGCATCCATGATGAAACAGCAGTAACGTTATCCTTGATTCCGCTTGAAGAAACGTAGTCGGGGATCTTGTTCGGACGTTTAATGCACTTGTCAAAAACGTCTGCAAGACGGTCGAGAACAGCAGCTTCGGAACCGTCGATGCCTGCGATCTCTTCGATAGCAGCACGGGTATCGCGGAGCTGAACGGAAAGTCTTTCAAACACGCCGAGAAGCTCGGGGATCTGTCTGTGAACAAAGTAGTCGGTGTATTTATCGGGTGAAGGGCCGGTGATCATAAGTATCTGCATATAATACTGGTTCGCTTCAAATACTATATTGTCGAGAGTACGCATATATTCACCGATAGCACCGGGGATACATTCGAGCGTCAGAGTATGCTTGCCCTTGTCAAGATAGATATAAGCAGGTTCGCCGTTTTCATCCTCGGGGACAACGGATACCCAGTTTGTGCTGTAGTAAAACTTTATCTCGCTAAAGGCATCGGAGGGAACCTCGCCGTCAATATAAAGTCTTCTGTTGGAGAACAGTCCGCGGAGCTCGTTCTGACGTGTCTTGAGGTTGACCTTATAGTAACCTGCGTCAGCAACATCGATCTCCCAGGTGATAGCCTGACCCGACTGATCCCAAGTACCGTCGCCGACAGTATTATAGCGCTGTTTTGTCGGGTTGGAGGGTTCGGTAAGGTAGTTACCGCGGTCGTATGTCGGGAAAAGGGTCTGTGAGTTGGTGTATGTATAGCGCTCACCCTGAACCTTGATAGGTTCTGCGGACTCATTTTTTGCAAGTTCCGCATCGGACGGCTTCTGATACTTTTTAAATTCCTTTTCATTGTAGAGCTTGATATACTCGATAGCGACCATAGCTCTTTCGGAGTTGATCGAAATAGTATGCTCACCTGCTTCAAGATAGAAAAGGAGCGGTTCGTTGAACAGACCGTCTTCGTCCTTGAACGAAGTCGTTGTCCACATCGGCATTTCTACCTGCGGAGGACGTATCTCGTTATCCTTTGAGTCGGGAGCGATAGGATATTTGCTCGTCCATATCCTCGGGATATTGATACGGGTAGCCGTATCGTACGGAGTTTCACCGTCAATAAGCACAGAAAATTCGGTAGTCGTTGTACTTCCCACTATCTGGTAGTACGACATACCGATATTGTAAGCGCCTGTTTCGGGAACGTTTACAGTGAAATCAAGAGTGCCCTCCTCGTTGCTCCAGATAATGATGTTATCCTTTCCCTCATAGGATCCAACACTAACTTCGGCACCGTCACGAGCGCCCGTATAGGATAAGTACGCTTCCTTATCGGGACGTTTTGACCCTGACACTTCATCGTAATAGTCGCTGTAAGTATTTTGTTCTTCGTAAGTGAACGTTTCCTGTCCGGAGGACTGCGCCGTCGCTGTTTCCGTACTGTCAGCGGTCACGGGTACAGCCGCAAAAGTTGTTACCGCAAGCATCAGCGCGGTCACGGCTGAAACAATTCTCCTGAAATTAGTTTTACTCGACAACAGACAAACCACCTTTCGTTAAAACTGCATATCTGTTTAGTAAGCACTCAATAAACAGGGATTGTGATGCTTATGTTAAAACTTGCTGAAAAATTTGCACACAATGTCTGAAAATATAATGAGTTATACTAATATTATAACAATTTACACAATGCTTGTCAAGATAGTATTTTCATTTTTGTTCACTATCGCACTGCCGTTCATAAAATAGATATAATTATCTTGCTTTTCAAACGTTTTCGTTTCTGCATTTTTGTTTAGTTTATTGCATTACATTTGTGATTTGTTGTGCAGTTTAACAATTATCCCTCACAAAAAATTCATATTCTCTGTTGTATATCCCCGACATATTATGACTGCGTTACTACATTCTGTATATTATATTGCTATTTCTAAACTTTATCTTAACTCCGAGTAATCTATTCATTTTCACGCACACACTATAAAATGATCTCCCCCGAAGCAAATCGGGGGAGATCGAACGTAAAACAAAAACCGCTGTCCGTTCTGCATACGGACAGCGGTCATATTTTGATGTTAGAATAACTTTAAAGCTTAAACACCCGAAAGTAATTTAGTTAAAAAGTTATCTTTCATGAAGCTTGCGCAATGCGTTGTACGCTATGCGTTCTTCGCATTTGAACCGTCTTAATACGGTGCGAACTTAGCTTCTCTTCTTAGCAACTACTGCTGCAGCAGCAAGAGCTACAGGGATAACTGCGAGAGCGATAGGAGCGTTGCCTGTGCCGGGGTTGCCAGCTTCAGCAGCATCACCTGTTGTGTCATCAGCAACGTCTGCTGTGTCATCAGTATCATCTGTATCAACGTCATCTGTATCGTCTACATCATCAGTATCAACATCATCAACATCATCTGTATCGTCGATATCATCTGTATCGTCGATATCAGCTGCATCGTCATCATCTGTATCATCGAGATCCTGGCTGTCATCTTCGGAACCAGCAGATGTAGTTGTATCTTCAGCAGATACTTCCATACCTGTTACATCGAGAGAATCCCAGTACCATACAGCAGATGTAGCGAGCTGGAGTGTGTTGATAGCGCCAGCAGGATATACGAACTGTGCACCGCCTGTGAGGTCAACCCACTTGAATGTTACGGATGTAGCATTGTAAGCGAAAGGCTCAACGCTGCTCTGGTTCATTGTGAAGCCGTTGTTAGCGATAAGAGCGGAGTTGAAGAGGTTGTTGAATACATAACCATCAGAGTATGTGTAACCTGTGCCTTCATCACCGTAGAGGTTGTAGAGGTGCTGAGGGAATGCCTTGAATGTGCTGTCGCCCATCCAGGATTCAACCTGGGGAATACCTGTTACATAGTAGTCAACATAGAACTGAGCGTTGCCGATCCAACCGAGCTTGTCAGCAAGCCATGCAGCTGTAATAACGTTATCTGTAGCTGTGTTGAACTTGAACTCAACATCTTCGTAGTTAGCAACCATATCGTTGATAACTGCGCCAACGTTCTGGTAGCCGTTATCCTTATCCTTGATACCAGCACCACCGAGGTAGTTGATGATCTCTGTTACGCCTGTTGTTGTGTTAGCGTGTGTCTTGAAAGGCTTCTTGATATCGCTTTCAGAAACTGTGCCCTTAGCGTTGTAAATTGTGTTTGCATCGTCAATGAGGCGGAGATCGCCGCTTGTGAGCATATTGTTGTAAGCAGCCTGATTAACAGCATCATCAATACCGATGAAATCAATTGTGAAAGTAAGATCCTTTGTGCCGGAGAATGCCTTAGCAATTGCATCAGCAAGAAGGGGGTTTGTGAGGTCGATTGTTACGCAGTCGTGTGTAACATCAGTAGTTGTAGCCGGTACCCAAGCAGTGCCATCCCACTTAACCATTGCGCGGGAAGTTGTGCCATCGTACTGATCGCTGCCTGTATCCCATGTGAATGTGAATTCGTCAACGAGATCCTGTGTCTTGTTGTTAACCTTAACCTTGATCTTGTTGGACATTACAACGTTCTTGGAGCCCCAAGCTTCAACTGTCTTCATGTTAGCATGAGGAACGAAGAGCTGGATATTTCCGATTGTGCTTGTGATGTTCTTACCAACGAATGTTACGTTAGCAGCCTTAGCAACTGTCTTGAAAGTAAGATCATAGTGTACGGACTTTACTGCTGTTGCTTCTTCAGCAGAAACTGTTGTAGCCATTGCAGATACGGCCATTGCGCATGCAGCTACTGCTGCGATTGTCTTTTTCATGTTCATGAAAAATTCCTCCTTGTTTTGTTTTGTTTTTTCTTTATTTATTTCCAAATATTAAATGGAAATCAATAGAATGTGATATTCGAGTGACTATATATTCACTCTCAACATCGTGATTTTATTCTACCATTTCGTGAGCAAACTGTCAATGTACATCTATAACAAATTTAAAAATCAAATTTAGCTGTATTATATAATTTTTTACTAAAACTCCGCCGATTTGGCTGATTTTATGCGTTTTTTTGTTACTTTGCGTTACCGTTTGTAACTTATTTGTAATTTATCGCCGATATTGCTTACTCGAAAACGTTATAGTAGCTTATCCTTCCCGTGAGCCTTTTTAGCATCTCCAAACGCACCTTATCCCTTGTTTCGGGCTTTGCAAAATAGTACATATATGTTTCGAGGATAGCAATATCCGCTGCGCTTCTGCCCTCGAGCTTGAATTCCTTAAAGCCCATCGGGAGATATTTTTCCCGTATCGCTTCGGGGGAGATAAAGGTCGGAAGATCTGTGATATCGTATATGTTCCTTGTCATGAACGGACATTCAAAATCCTTGAATTTGAGCTGTCCGCCGACTGCGGAATAGCCTGCGTTGCAGCGGTCGATCTGAACCTTTCCTATTGCCCTGTAATGCTCGCCTCGGCGCGGACAGTTCGGCTGACAGAGCGCATTTACGAGGATCTCGCATCTGCCCTTGTCCTTGATCTTTTCAAGCTCATCGAACCTATTGTTCCAGTTATAGTCGAGAACAACGAGGTTATACGGCTTTTCAAGCTCGGCATTTACGCCGTCCATGTCACGGATCTCCTTGCAGGTCGAGGAGGTTATCTTGTAATTCGGGTAATTTTCACGGATGTAATTTTCCAGCATTTCGCTCATAACGATGACCTGATTTATGCCGTTGTCAGCCATTTTCAGTATCTCGTTGCAGTTCGGGTCGGAGAGATGCTCCTCGGTGATAAGAGGATTCGTGAAGGTAAAGCGTATCGGCACCTTCAGCTCGTCAAACGTCTTGATGACAAGCTCGGTCAGTCTGCGGTCGAACTTTCCGCCGACGCCTCTGCCGCCGTTCCAGATAGAGCCGTCAAAGCCGCCGAATACGGACGCTATCTCCAGTCCGTCGATGAAATATTCGGGGTGATCCCGAAGCATTTCTATCATCAGCTTGTTTAGGCTGTAATGCTGTGTAAAGCTCGGAAGATGAAAACGTATGCTCATTTTTTGATTCCTTTCCTGTTAGATCATTTAACCGTTTATCATTCGTTCAAGTGCGGCATCTGCGTCTGCGTAGGTCTTTTCAAGGTCGATAGTTGTGAATTCCCCGTTCTCGTAGAGTATCCTTCCTGCGCACATCGTCAGCAGAACATTCTGCTTTGAGCCGCTGTAAACGAGATTTTTCGGGATATTGTGCAGCGGACGCATATTCGGCGCATTAAGGTCGATAACAATAAGATCGGCTTTCTTGCCCTTTGCAATGCCGTCACAATCGTCAAGACCCATTGCGTTCGCCGAGCCGCAGCAAGCCATTCGGAGTATTCTGTCCGCAGGCATTGCCGCAGCGTCCTTTAGCTGTATCTTCTGCAGAACATCCGCAAGATACATCTCACGGAACATATCGAGAGCGTTGTTGCTCGCAGCTCCGTCCGTGCCTATCGCAAGCTTTACACCCATTTCGGACATTTTGACAAGCGGTGCGATACCGCTCGCAAGCTTGGCGTTTGAGCTTGGGTTAGTGACTGCCCAAAGCCCTCTTCTGCGGAATATGTCAAGGTCGTTGTCGCTCATGTAAACGCAGTGGAAACCGCCGCCGCCGTACTCGAAAACACCTGCTCTTTCCATAAGCTCGGTCGTGGTAAAGCCGTATCTTCCGATACATTCCTTTGTTTCGGAGAGCGTTTCGCTGTTATGCGCATAAACGGGAGCCTTGTACTTCTTCGCAAGCTCGCCTATGCCGTTTATTATTGAAACGTGAGTTGTATATTCGGCGTGGAAGCCGAGCCGATAGCTGACAAATTCGCTTCTGTCCTTATACTTATTATATAGTGTTTCAAGCTTTGTCAGAGCGGCGTCACATTCGTCCTCCGAGCCTGCAACGGAGCCGCACATCACCGTGCGGAAGCCTGTTTCCTCCGATGCCTTTGCCATATATTCGGGTTCAAAATACATATCGAAGTTCGCCGTTATGCCGCTTGTCAGATACTCGGCGAAAGCGATCTTCGAGAAGGTATAGATATCATCGCCCGTGAGCTTCGCTTCCATAGGGAAGACCTGCTTGAAGAGCCAGTCCTGCAGCGGAAGGTCGTCCGCATACGAGCGCAGGAACGTCATCGCCGAATGTGTATGCGCATTCTTGAACGACGGCATTATAAGATTTCCGTTAAGGTTTATTTCACGTTCAAAGCTGCCCTTCGGGGCATTTTCGCTGTCCCCGACGTAGGAAATAACGCCGCCGTCCGTATGGACTTCGCCGAAGGTGACATTCATCCCATCTTCAAGGCTCAAAATGCGTGCGTTGTAAAAGCGTACAGCCATTTCAGTTCATCTCCCTTATCATTTCCGTATAGCCAATCTCACGGAATCCCAGTTTTTTATACAGATTATAAGCAGGCTCATTCTCGGGTTCGACTTCAAGGCGGTATCTTCCCGTCACGCTGTCAAACCTTTCAAAAAGCTGTCGGAAGAACGCTGTTCCGAGCCTTTTGCCCCGAAACTGCGGAAGGATGTAAAGATCCTCAATCCACACGGTCAGAGCTGCGCTTTCGGTCTGGAAGGTCTTTGCTATCGCCGCATAGCCTGCTCTTTCGCCGTTGTGCATAAGGATAGATCCCTCGATATAAACATCCGAGCGCATCATCTCGTCAAATATCGCTTCAAGCTTTTTCATCGGAAGCGGCTTTTCGACAGCGTCCGTATGGTAAAAGGTGTCCGCCGCCTCGAGGAAGAACTCCCTGTCTTCTTCCCCGATCCTGCGGACGGAATTTATATCGTATTGATAGTAATAATCGTCCATAACAAAACCGTTTCCGATATCCGTCACGCCTTCGCCGATCCGCTTGAAGCCAAGCTTTTCATAAACTGCGATTGAACTTGCGTTGTATTTGTTCACCGTGAGCCATATTGCGCAAAGCGAACGCTCGGAAGCTATTTCCCTCAAAAATCTGAACGCCGCCGAAGCATAGCCGTGTCCGCGGAACTCCTTTTTGATATAAAGCTTGGACAAAAAGAGCCTGTCGCCGTCGTTTTTTATCGCCGTATAGCCGATATGCTCGCCTTTTCGGTGTATATAATAGTACTCGTAACCGTCATTTTTCATCTGCTCGGTCATAGCCTTTTCCGACTGGAACTTTTCGACCATATAATCTATCTGCTCCGCAGAAATTATCGAAGGGAACCACTCGTGCCATATCTCGTCTGCGATAGCGGCAAGCTTCCTGACCTGCTCCGCCGATTCGATCTTTATAAGCTTAACTCCGTTCATACCGTTTTTCTTCCTCCTGAGTGCGCCGAAGAAGCTTTTTAGCTTTGCTTCACATTCGGTCTTCATCACTCCGCCTTTTATAATAGTATCGCTTCCGCAAAGCTCAAAAAGGTCTGCCCTTGAACCTGCAAAGCCGTTTTTGCTGTCCGATGCGCCGAAAACCACTCTGTCAAGCCGTGCATTTGCGATCGCACCTGCACACATCGGGCAGGGTTCAAGCGTCACGAACATCTCGCAGCCCGAGAGCCGCCAGCCGCCGAGCCTTTTGCAGGCGTCCGATATTGCCGATATTTCGGCATGGCCGAGCGCCGTTCTGCCTTTTTCACGGGTATTTCTGCCCGTTCCGACGATCTCACCGTCACTTTTACGGACGATGACCGCACCTATCGGAGCTTCCCCGTCCGCAGCGGCTTCATCGGCAAGCAGAAGCGCTTTTTCCATATAAAATTCATCATTTTTCATCATAGCGTCATTGTAAAGCTTATACTTATAATAGTATGTATAATGATTATCGTCAAGCCGACAACGAACGGAATGGATGATATCGCTATACCGCATTTGTCGGTGAAATTCAGATATCGGCTCTTAAAATTTAGCGTAAAGCTGTTTCCGTCCTTTATAAGAAGTCTTATAAATGCAGCCGTTCCGACGGTCAATGTAACGAGCATCATTAGCATTATTATGATCCCATCATTATTCCCTGCCAATTCGTCCGCCAGAAATACGCAGTAGGTCAGCGCCACCGAGGTAACTCTCATTATTATTGCTGTAGCGACCGAGCCTGTTCGGACGGTGAAAAATCCGATCACGATCGAAACAATAAATATGTAACAGAACGTACTCAGGTCATAGGATATAAGTGCTGTGAGCAGCGCCGTCACAACTATTGCAAAGCCGTCACCGAACTGCCTTAAAAGCTGCATGAGTGCACCTCTCGTATGCACCTCGCTTAAAACGGGTATCACTATTATATGTACTATCAGATAAAGTACAAGAACGGCATTGCTGTCGGGGATCCTGAAAAGCTTATTCTTGGTTATTCCGCAGTACAGCAGGACACGGTCATAAATTCCCGTAGCCGTCATGCAGCAGCCTGCCGCAAAGAGCATAACGGGGATCGAATAGCGGAAAAGCGTGCGGTTCGTTATCTTTGTCGGGATCATTACCTTTACAGGCATCCGCATCTTCTTATAGACATACAGCAGCGGAATTAGGCGCTTTATTATGTTGAAAAAAGTATCCAGACCAAGAATGATCCACTCATTGCCGTAGAAAGTCTTTGCATATTTGTCGAAATAAATATCTGCGCCGAAAAACGCCAGCAGATCGGGGACTGCATATTTATACAAAAGGTCGATAACACCGAGCATTATCATCGTAACGCCGATAATATTCATTACTCTGCGAAGAGCGTTTCTTTCAGCCGCTTCGGGATAATCCTTGACAAAGCCGTAGCCGTCCTGATATGTCAGCTCGTTCGGCTTGCTAACATAGTAAAAACCGATAGAATCCTTGCGCTGTCTGCGCCATGCCTTGAACATTTCGTTATAGGCTTTGTCCTGATAACGCCAGTTAAGGCGGTCGTCATCGCTCTGGATATTCTGTTTTGACGGCATAAAAGCACTCCTTTCCGCAGTTATACTCATAGTTTATTATACCAAATAAATATGACTATTTATAAGCGGATTTATTTATATTTTTTTACAAGTGCTTTGGATATAATCACCAACTATAGCGTTTCATCTTTTGATATCTTTATTTAATATTTTAATTGTTAATAAAACAAACTATTTTAAATTACAATATTTTGCTTTTAAAACTGTTTGAATATTGATATAATATATCTGCTATAGGATTTTTTTACTCAGCAGCAATATATAAGGAAAGGAGCGTCATTAGATCATGAGAGAAGAAAGTATTCTGGGAGATATCCGACAGATATCGTCAGTAATGGATTCCCACTGCCGCTCGATGAGTGAACGGGGCGATCTAACGCCGACACAGTTCTTCTGCATAATGTATATCAACGAGCATCGGGGCAAGGATTTCTGTTCGACCGATCTTTGCGATATACTCGGAACATCCCGTGCTTCCGTTTCTCTTCTTCTGAAGGGGCTTAAACAGAAAGGCTATCTCCGTATGAGTTCGGTCGAAGGGGATGACCGCAAAAAGCAGCTTGAGCTAACACCGAAAGCTATCGAATTCACAGCCTTTCTCAAAAATGATATGGATAACCTTGACAAGGTGATAAGCAGCGGTATCTCGCCCGAAGATATCCTTGTCATAAGCAGGGGATTGAAAATCATACTCGCAAACCTTAAGCAATATCAAAAAGGAGGTATATGCCGTGATAAAGACTCTTTCGGCACAGATCAAACAGTATAAAAAGGACACTATCCTTACCCCGATATTTATGGCATTCGAGGTTCTGTTTGAAGTTATCATTCCGCTCATCACCGCAAAGCTTATTGATGACGGCATTTCTGCGGGAAATATGCCTGCAGTCATAAAATACGGCGTTTTAATGATCATAGTCGCACTTTTAAGCCTTGCCTGCGGAATTCTTGCAGGAAAATTCGCTGCGACCGCATCATCGGGATTCGCCTGCAATCTTCGTCATGCAATGTATGACAACATTCAGCGTTTCTCTTTCTCAAACATTGATAAATACAGCACTGCAGGACTTATCACCCGTATGACGACCGATGTTACGAACATCCAGAACGCATTCCAGATGCTTATCCGTATCGCAGTAAGAGCGCCTTTCACTCTTATATGCAGCCTTATAATGTGCATCATCATCAACGGAAAGCTCAGCCTTATCTTCCTTGCTGCGCTGATATTCCTTGCTGTTGCTCTTTTCACTATCATCGGAAAGGTTTCAAGGATATTTGAACAGGCTTTCAAAAAGTACGACGATCTCAATGCAAGCGTTCAGGAAAATGTTTCGGCCATCCGAGTTGTAAAGGCTTTCGTCCGTGAAAAGCACGAAACAGAGAAGTTCAAGAACGCTTCGGGCGCTATCTACAAGCTCTTTATAAAGGCTGAAAGCCTTATCGCTCTCAACAATCCGATAATGATGTTCGTTGTTTACTTCTGCATCATAATCATATCATGGCTCGGCGCAAAGTTCATCGTTGCAGGCACTCTTACAACAGGCGAGCTTACATCACTGTTCTCCTACGTTATGAGCGTTCTTATGTCACTTATGATGCTCTCAATGATCTTCGTTATGCTCACTATGAGCGAAGCAAGTGCAAAGCGTGTTGCCGAAGTCATCAACGAAGAACCCGATATCGTTGACCCCGAAAACCCCGTTACCGATATTCCGAACGGAAGGATAGATTTCAACCACGTTGATTTCACCTATGCCAACAGCAGCGAAGAGGTCGTTCTCAAGGATATCGATCTCCACATTGACGCAGGCGAAACGATCGGCATCATCGGCGGAACGGGCTGCGGCAAATCAAGCCTTGTAAATCTCATCAGCCGCCTTTACGACGTATCCGATGGAAGCGTCTGCGTCGGCGGCAGAGATGTAAGGTCTTACGAGCTTGAAGCGCTCCGAAACAGCGTTGCGGTCGTTCTCCAGAAGAACGTTCTTTTCTCGGGAACTATCCTCGAAAATCTGCGCTGGGGCAACGAGAACGCCACCGAGGAGGAATGCCGTGCAGTCTGCAAGCTTGCCTGCGCAGATGAATTCATCGAGCGTTTCCCCGACGGCTACAACACTTATATCGAGCAGGGCGGCAGCAACGTTTCGGGCGGTCAGAAGCAGCGTCTTTGTATCGCAAGAGCGCTTCTTAAAAATCCGAAGATCCTTATTCTTGACGATTCGACAAGTGCTGTCGATACCGCTACCGACGCCAAGATCCGTGAAGCCTTCGCACAGAGGATACCGGGAACAACAAAGATCATCATTTCCCAGCGTATTTCCTCCGTCAAGGACGCCGACAGGATACTTGTCCTCGATGACGGAAGAGTTAGCGGCTTCGCTTCGCACGAAGAACTGCTCCAAAACAACGAGATCTACAAGGAGATCTACGACGCACAGACAGGCGGCAGCGGCGACTTTGACGAGCCTGCGGCTGACTGACAGAAAGGAGAGATCATACTATGCCGGGACCACACGGAAAACCACCTATGGATATGAAAAACTTAAAGAATATGGACACAAAGTCCCTCGGTCGTGTTTTTTCGTATCTTTTCAAGAATTACAAGGTACACCTTATATTCGTTATACTCTTTATCATAATCACAGCAGTTTCAACTCTTATCGGCACACTCTTTATGAGAAGCCTTGTCGATGACTATATCGTTCCGCTCACAAATCAGAAAGCGGCAGGTCTTGAACCAGATTTCGGACCGCTTGCAGGCGCTATACTCAGGCTCATCGGCGTTTATGTTATCGGTATCGCATCGGCTTATGCCTATAACAGAATAATGGTAAATGTTTCCCAGGGTTCGCTCCGCAATTTCCGTGACACACTTTTCACCCACATGGAAACACTCCCTATCAAATATTTCGACACCCATGCTCACGGCGATATCATGTCGATCTATACCAACGATATCGACACTCTCCGCCAGCTCATCGGACAGAGCATCCCACAGCTTATAAACTCATCAATAACCGTTGTGATGAGCTTCGTCAGCATGATCGTGCTCAATATTCCGCTTACAATTCTGACCGTCGCAATGGTCGGAGTAATGTTCTTTGTTTCCGCAAAGCTCGGTGCAAAGTCCTCAACATTTTTTGTAAAGCAGCAGAAAGACCTCGGCAAGGTAAACGGCTATATCGAAGAAATGCTCGAGGGTCAGAAGGTCGTTAAGGTGTTCTGCCACGAAGAAAAGGCAAAGGAAGGCTTCAACGCCCTCAATGAAGAGCTTCGTGTAAGCGCCGAAAGCGCTAACAAATTCGCAAACATCATGATGCCTGTAAACGGCAATCTCGGACATATCAGCTTCGTTTTCTGCGCTATACTCGGTGCAGTCCTCGCCCTCACAGGAGTATCATCGCTCACACTCGGTACGCTCGTTTCGTTCCTCACTCTCAACAAGAACTTCAACCAGCCTATCATGCAGTTCAGCCAGCAGATCAACTCCGTTATCATGGCTATGGCAGGCGCAAAGCGTGTGTTCGACCTTCTTGACGAAGAACCCGAAGCTGACGACGGCTATGTTGAGCTTGTCAATGCAAAGGAAAACGCAGACGGCACTATCGAGGAATGCTCCGAAAGAACAGGACTCTGGGCTTGGAAGCACCCTCACTCCGAGGACGGAAGCGTCACCTATACAAAGCTGGAAGGACGTATAGTTCTGGACGGCGTTGACTTCGGCTACAACGACGACAAGATCGTTCTCCACGATATCGAAATATTTGCAGAACCCGGTCAGAAGATCGCATTTGTCGGAAGCACGGGCGCAGGAAAGACCACTATCACAAACCTCATCAACCGCTTCTACGACATCCAGGACGGCAAGATACGCTTTGACGGCATCAATATCAATAAGATAAAGAAAGCCGACCTCCGCCGTTCTCTCGGTATAGTTCTCCAGGATACACACCTTTTCACGGGTACGGTCATGGATAATATCCGCTACGGCAGATTGAACGCTACCGACGAGGAATGTATCGCAGCAGCGAAGCTTGCAAACGCCCATAGCTTCATAAAGCGACTCCCCGAGGGTTACAATACAATGCTCACAGGCGACGGCGCAAACCTTTCACAGGGTCAAAGACAGCTCCTTGCTATCGCCCGTGCCGCAGTCGCAGATCCGCCTGCTCTTATCCTCGATGAAGCTACCTCATCAATTGATACAAGAACGGAATCGCTCGTTCAGAAGGGCATGGACGGCCTTATGCACGGCAGAACGACCTTTGTCATCGCCCACAGACTTTCCACGGTCAAGAATTCCGACTGTATCATGGTGCTTGAACAGGGCAGGATCATCGAAAGAGGCCCACACGACAAGCTTATCGAAGAAAAGGGCAGATATTATCAGCTCTATACGGGTAAATCAATAGCTAATTCGTAATTCGTAATGCACAACAAGGTTGGGCATCGTAATTGCGTAATTAGTGCGGAAACACACCGCGAAGCGACCAAAAGTTTCGTCCACCTTTACAAAGGTGGTAGGTGTCCAGAGGCGGGGAGCCCCCGCAGCCATTTCGTATATAGTTTTGAGTGAACTGTAAGTTTGTGACTCGGTACCGATAATGACTTCGCAGAGTGACTTCCACAGGGCAAAGCCCTTTGGTCGCTTCCGCAGAAGCGAAACACCCTAAACTATGGCACATAATCTGCAATAAAAGCAAAATATCTTTCAAATATAAAGCGCAATTCACGATCAAAAGGTAAAACAGAACGTGAGAAATCGTTTTGTAAACCTCAAATCGTGAATTGCGCTTATTCTTTCTTATCGGAACAACTATCCTCTGACAGCAAATATACGAACGAAGTGAGTATATTTGCTGTCAGACGAAATATGAACAGCTATGGGAAATGAACGTGAAAACAGCGAGCAAAGCGAGAGTGTTTTCACGTTCATATTGAATAGCTTTTCATTTCCCGTTGAAGCGTAAATTCACTCACTGCGTTCGTGTATTTACGCTTCAATGAAAGTTTATTTTATGAAAAAAGAATAAGCGCAATTCACTTTAACGGTTTTAACTGCTTGATTTCTCATATCCGTTTTAACCTTTTTTATGTGAATTGCGCTTTTGATTTGTTAGTAATTTTGCTGTTGCGGCAGATTATGTGCCGTAGTTTAGGGAATTTCGCTCTCTGCGGAGAGCGACAAGGTGACGCTGTCCCCTTGACCCCTGCAAGCCTTTGAAAAGGCTTGAGCGAAACTTTTAGTCGCTTCGCGATGTGTTTCCACGCTAATTACAATTGACGAGCTGTGCTCAGCTCGACCAGCTGCTTCAGATGCTCTCCAATGCCTGTTTTACATCGGCAATGATGTCATCGACATTTTCAAGACCTACCGAAAGTCGGATAAGTCCGCCGTCGATCCCTGCTGCCGCAAGCTGTTCATCGGTGAGCTGTCTGTGCGTTGCGGATGCAGGATGAAGCACGCAGGTACGGATATCGGCAACGTGTACTTCGTTCGATGCAAGCTTTAAGCTGTCCATGAACTTTACCGCATTATCTCTTCCGCCCTTGATGGAAACGGAGATAACGCCGCTTGTTCCGAGAGGGAGATACTTATCGGCGAGAGCCTTATACTTGTTGCCTTCAAGTGCAGGATAGAACACGCTCTCTACCTTATCGCTCGTCTGAAGGAACTTTGCGACCTTGAGTGCGTTCTCGCAGTAACGGGGCATTCTTACCGCAAGCGTTTCCAGTCCGAGGTTGAGCAGGAACGAGGAGTTTGCGGCAGGATAGCAGCCGAAATCACGCATAAGCTGCATTCTTGCCTTTGTGATATAAGGTGCAGCAGGGTACTGCTTTGTATAAATAAGGCCGTGATAGCTCTCGTCGGGCTCTGTCATGCAGGGGAACTTGCCGTTCGTCCAGTCGAACTTGCCGCTGTCAACGATAACACCGCCGACCTGGACTGCATGACCGTCCATATACTTTGATGTGGAGTGGATAACGATATCTGCGCCCCATTCGATAGGTCTGCAGAGCACGGGCGTTGCAAATGTGTTGTCAACGATGAGCGGAACGCCGTGTGCGTGTGCGCATTTTGCCCATTTTTCGATATCAAAAACGTTAAGCGCAGGGTTTGCGATCGTTTCACCGAAGACTGCCTTTGTGTTTTCCTTGAACGCAGCGTTGATCTCGTCCTCGTCAGCGTCGCAGTTCACCCAGATACACTCGATTCCCATTCTTTTGAGCGTTACGCCGAAAAGGTTGATCGTGCCGCCGTAGATAGCGGAGGAAGCGATAAAGCTGTCGCCCGCTTCGCAAATATTGAGGATAGAAAGCAGCGATGCAGCCTGTCCGCTCGAAGTACACATTGCAGCCACGCCGCCTTCAAGCGATGCGATCTTCTTTTCAACAACGTCCGTTGTGGGGTTTTCAAAACGGGAATAGATAAGGCTCTTTGTCGGATCGTCGAAAACAGCGGCTACATCGTCTGTGGAATCATAAACATAAGTCGTGCTCTGAACGATAGGCATAACACGAGGCTCGCCGTTCTTCGGCGAATAGCCTGCGTGAAGGCATCGGGTCTCGATCTTTGCGTCCTTGCTCATTTCTTTCATCTTTAAATTCCTCCTGTTAAGGTTGATTCTAATACCCATAAATTATAGCACATTACAGGGATTATTTCAAGTACATCACACTCAAAAAAGAAAAACGCCTGCACGTTTTTCCATGCAGGCGTAAATATGATCACTTGTTGTTTTATCAGCCGAGATCATGCGCAAGAACATACTCAATAGCCAATAACTGCGCATCGGTGAGAATGCCATCCGTGTCGGCTGCCGTAAAGCTGTTTACAAAGTCGATAACAAGCTGAATGTCCTTCAACTCCATAATGTCAACGAGTTCTTCGGTAACATCGTCAAAAGCAACTGTAATGTCTGTTATCTGATCGTCAACGTTATTGCTGCACTTAATGATAACATTGTTTTCTTTCACTTCAATGCTGTCGATCGTGAGCGTTACGATTGTTTCACCAATAGCTGCACCACATACTGTACACTTGTAGCTGATAACTCCGTCTTCTGTGAGAGTTGCTTCTTTTGTAACAGTGCCTTCATCCCAAGTGTGTTCTTCAAAGTCTATTATTTTATCGCAGCCCGAACAAGCATGCCAGTGTCCTGTTTCATCGAATGAATATTCCGATAATAGAGTATGGGCGTGACTGATGGTGATTTTTATCGGGATCAAACTATTTGTTGTTTCAGTGTTGCTGCCAAGCTCACCACAACCATTATCTCCCCACATATACAGATCACCGCTTGTGGTTATACATGCACTGTGCTGACCTCCAAAACTTGCATAAGCAACACCGCTCTTTATCAGCTTTGGTGAAGAGCTGCTTGTAGTTGTACCGTCGCCGAGCTGACCTAACCAATTGTCTCCCCACATATACAGACTGCCGCTTGTGGTTATACATGCGCTGTAATTGTATCCAAGGCTTACCTTAATAACATTACTTGATATTTTTGTCGGTTTTGTTATGGATCCGTCTGAATAACCGTTGCCGAGCTTTCCACTGCTATTGCTTCCCCACATATTCAGATCGCCGCTTGTGGATATATATGCACTGTGATCATATCCAAGACTGACTTGAGCTGCGCCGCTCGCTATTTTTTGGGGCGTTGTCCTTTCTGTTGTTGTACCGTCGCCGAGCTGACCTGACCAATTGACTCCCCATGTATACAGATCGCCGCTTGTGGTTATGCATGCACTATGCTCACCTCCAAGGCTCACCTGCGCTACACCGCTCTTTATTAATTTCGGAGATACCCTGCCTGTTGTTGTTCCATCGCCAAGCTTACCGCAGTCGTTATCTCCCCACATATACAGATCACCGCTTGTGGTTATACATGCGCTGTGACAATTTCCAAGGCTTACCTGAGCTGCATTGCTCATTATTTTTACGGGTTTGATTTTGCCCGTTGTAGTACCGTCACCAAGCTGACCGTATTCGTTAGCTCCCCACATATACAGATCACCGCTTGTGGTTATGCACGCACTGTGATAAGAGCCAAGGCTTACCTGCGCTACATCGCTCATTATTTTTACGGGTTCGGTTTTGCCCGTTGTAGTACCGTCGCCAAGCTGACCGTCAGAATTATCTCCCCACATATACAGATCACCATCATCGGTTATATATGCGCTATGAACATAGCCAAGGCTTAACCTTCCCTCATAAGATGTGCTTGCCGCATCTGCCGTAATCCCGAGGAAGGGCACAGCCTCCTCCGGCAGGGCAAATGCCATACTCAAAGTCATGGCAAAAGCTGTTACGACCGCAGCAGCTTTTTTCAAAAAACCGAGCTCCATTAAATTTCCTCCTTGTATATTTTTGCTTTGATATACTGTGAGTTTTTGATCTGTCACAGCATAAATTACCATATTATTAATTATATCACTATTGTTTTAAAAACTCAATACTTTTTTCAAAAAGTCAAAATATTCGATCTTAAAATAAACCTCTCATAACCATTGACAAAATCACGATTTTGTTATATAATTTAAGAGTATATTAATATTTGACAATAATAATGTATAGCTCTTTGGAATAACAGAACACGAACAGAGTTTGAATAATGAAAATTTGCTGACGTGAAGTTTTTTGAAGAACAGAAGAACAAATGAAAATCAAAGGTGGAATGTCTACAATGGGTATGTTCGACGGTCTTTTTGGCAGCTACAGTAAGCGTGAGCTTGCTAAAATCGAACCTATAAAAAATAAAGTGCTTGCACTTGAAGATGATTATGCTGCAATGTCGGAGGAAACTCTCAAAGCGCAGACTAATATCTTCAAGGAGCGTATCGCTAACGGCGAAACCGTTGACGATATCCTCCCCGAGGCTCTCGCTACTGTCCGTGAGGCTGCTTGGCGTGTGCTCGGAAAGAAGCCTTACCCCGTTCAGATCATCGGTGCTATCGTTCTTACACAGGGACGTATCGCCGAAATGAAAACAGGTGAAGGTAAAACTCTCGTTGCCTGCTGCGCTGCTTATCTCAACGCTCTCCCCGGCAACGGCGTTCATGTCGTTACGGTAAACGACTATCTTGCAAAATATCAGTCCGAAGAAATGGGAAAGGTCTTCCGCTACCTCGGGCTCACTATCGGCTGTATCCTCCACGAGCTCAACAACGACGAGCGCCGTGAGGCTTATGCCTGCGATATCACCTACGGTACAAACAACGAATTCGGCTTTGACTACCTGCGTGACAACATGGTCATCTACATGAAGGAAAAGGTACAGAGAGGTCATGCTTTCGCAATCGTCGATGAAGTTGACTCTATCCTCATTGACGAAGCGAGAACTCCTCTTATCATCAGCGGCAGGGGCGACAAGTCCACCGAGCTTTACACAAAGGCTGACAAGTTCGCAAAGACTCTCACAGCTTACACCGTTGTTGAAATGGATGACAAGGTCGATCAGGAAGAAAACTCCGAAAACAGCGACTATATCATCGACGAAAAGGCAAAGACAGCCACTATCACACGTCGAGGCGTCAAGAAGGCTGAAAAATTCTTCGGCGTTGAAAATCTTTTTGACGCTGACAACTCCACGCTGCTCCACCACATCAACCAGGCTCTTAAAGCTAACGGCTGCATGAAGAACGACATCGACTACGTTGTCAAGGACGGCGAAGTTATCATCGTTGACGAATTCACAGGCCGTCTTATGATGGGCAGACGTTTCAATGACGGTCTTCACCAGGCTATCGAAGCAAAGGAAGGCGTTAAGGTCGCTCACGAATCCAAGACGCTCGCAAGCATCACCTTCCAGAATTACTTCCGTCTTTACAACAAGCTCTCCGGTATGACCGGTACCGCTATCACCGAGCAGGAAGAATTCAAGGAGATATATAAGCTGGACGTTGTCGAGATACCGACAAACCGTCCCGTACAGAGAATCGACCACCCCGATGTCATCTTCAAGACAGAAAACGGCAAATTCCAGGCCGCTATCCGTCAGATCCAGGAATGTCATGAAAAGGGACAGCCTGTTCTCGTTGGTACAATTTCTATCGAAAAATCCGAAAAGCTCTCCGCAATGCTCAAGCGTGCAGGCATCAAGCATAACGTCCTCAACGCAAAGCAGCACGAGAAGGAAGCCGAGATCGTTGCGCAGGCAGGTAAGTACGGCGCTGTTACGATCGCTACTAACATGGCAGGACGAGGAACGGATATTATCCTCGGCGGTAACGCTGAATTCCTTGCAAAGGCTGAAATGAAAAAGCAGGGCATGGAAGAGGACGTTATCAGCGAGGCTGTAAGCTATGCCGATACTCAGGATGAAACTATCCTTGAAGCAAGAAAGATCTACCGTGAGCTTTACGCAAAATATGACGCAGAGGTCAAGGAAAAGGCTGAAAAGGTAAAGGAAGCCGGCGGTCTTTTCATCCTCGGTACAGAGCGTCACGAATCAAGACGTATCGACAACCAGCTTCGCGGACGTTCGGGACGTCAGGGCGACGTCGGCGAAAGCCGTTTCTTCCTCTCACTTGAAGACGATCTTATGCGTCTTTTCGGCGGCGACAGGATCACAGCTATGATGGATACTCTCAAAGTTGAAGAGGATATGCCTATCGAAGCAAAGATGCTCACAAAGATCATCGAATCCTCACAGAAGAAGGTCGAAGGCAGAAACTTTGCGATCAGAAAGAACGTCCTCAACTACGACGACGTTATGTCTGCGCAGCGTGAGATCATCTACGGTCAGAGAGAAAAGGTCCTCAGCGGCGAAGATATCCACGAATATATCCTTAAGATGATACACGATATGATAAGCGAAACCGTTGACCGGTATCTCATTGACGACAATGTTCACGATGACTGGAACCTTGCCGGTCTTCGCGACCGCTTCATGGGACTCTTCACAGTTACGGACGATTTCCGCTATACGACAGAAGAGCTTGCCGAAGTTACAAAGGATCAGATCAAGGAAAAGCTCTGCACAAGAGCGCTCGACTTCTACAAGACAAGAGAAGAAAAGATCGGCTCGGATATTCTCCGTGAGCTTGAACGTGTTATCCTCCTTAAAGTCGTTGACCTCAAGTGGATGGCTCATATCGACGATATGGACGAGCTGCGCAAGGGTATCGTTCTCCGCTCCTACGGTCAAAAGAATCCTGTTATCGAATATCGCTTTGAAGGCTTCGAGATGTTTGACGCAATGGTTGAATCCATCCGTGAGGAAACCATCCGTCTGCTCTTTACCATCCAGGTAAACAACGGCGAAGCTCCGAAGAGAGAGCGTGTTGCGGAACCGACGCAGACATCTGGCGACGGCTCACTCAGCGCAACCAGAAAGTCCGGCAAAAAGATCGGCAGAAACGATCCCTGCCCATGCGGAAGCGGCAAGAAATACAAGAACTGCTGCGGAAGCGGATTAAAGTAATAACGATCATCTCCGAGAGCTTTAATACTAATTCCAAATCGTTCTATAGACAAAGCCGACAGATAGAATAATCCAAGTCAAGAAAGGCGACCGCAGGAAGGCTTGATGCCCTTCATTGCAATAGCATTGCAAAGGAGCCTGACGCAGAATTGGATTATTATATCCGAGGATTTAGTCTTACGGTTGATTTGGAATTAGTATAAGTCTTTCGGAGATAAATACCCTTTTGGGAGGATGTTTAAAATGAGTCTTAAATCAGAATGTAAAAAAGAGCTTGAAAACAGGATAATCCCGTTCTGGAACAAGCTCCGCGACGATGAAAACGGCGGTTTTTACGGCTTTATGGACAACGATCTCAAGGTCGACAAGAAAGCCGACAAGGGCGTTATCCTCAATTCAAGAATTCTTTGGTTCTATTCTGCCGCTTATAAAACGCTCGGCGAACAGGCTCTTCTCGACAATGCAAAACACGCTTATGAGTTTCTCCGTGACTATTGCTATGACAAGGAGCACGGCGGCGTTTACTATATGATGACCTTTGACGGCAAGGCTTCGGACGATATGAAGCATACATATAATCAGGCGTTCGCAATCTATGCTCTTTCCACATATTACATTGCAAGCGGCGATAAAGAAGCTCTTGCGCTCGCTTATGAGATCTTCAACACCATCGAAACAAAAACGCTCGATGATATCGGCTATGTTGAAGCCTTTTCAAGAGATTGGGAACCTGCAAAGAACGATGTTCTTTCCGAAAACGGCATTGACGCTTCAAAGACGATGAACAATGTTCTTCACCTTATCGAAGCTTATACCGTTCTTTTTGAAGCTGACCAAAACGAAAAAGTCCGCAAGCGCCTTATGTTCCTCCTCGGTGTAACGAAAAACAAGATCTTCGACAGCAAAAACAACAAGCTGCTTGTTTTCTTCGACAGAGAGATGAACGTTCTCGGCGATATCCACTCCTACGGTCACGATATCGAAGCAACATGGCTCATCGACAGAGCCTGCGAAGTCATCGGCGACAGAGAGCTTGAAGCCGAGTGGAGAAATATTGACCTTCGCATTGCCGAAAACATCTACAACATCGCTTTCGTTGACGGCGCACTCAACAACGAGCGTGACGGCGACAAGATAGACGACAAGCGTGTATGGTGGGTGCAGGCTGAAACAGTCGTAGGCTTCACCAATGCGTATATGCAAAGCGGAAACAAGAAATACCTCAAGGCTGCCGAGGAAACGATGAACTGGATAAAGACTTACCAGACCGACAAGCGTGAAAATTCCGAGTGGTGGGGCGAGGTCGACCACAGCGGCAAGCCTATGCCGACAGTCGAAATGGTAAACCCCTGGAAATGTCCTTATCACAATGGCAGAATGTGTCTTGAAATATTAAACAGAAAATTCTGACGGATAAAAAGAGAGGTATTACAATTATGGCAGTTGTAAATATAATGGAAAGAATCATCGAGGAAAAACTTGATCTCCAGCTAAAGGACTGCAATTGCTGCAAATGCAGTGACTGTCATCAGGATATGCTTGCTTTCGCATTGAACAGCGTTCCCCCGAAATATGTAAACTCCGCAAAGGGTGAGCTTTTCGGAAGGATCGACAGCTCCAAAATGCAGAATTCCGTTGACATCGACATTGCAGTTGCAAAAGCAATAAGCGTTGTAAGCTCCTCTCCCAAGCACCGCACTTAATTTAATTCGTAATGCGTAATGCGTAATTCGTAATTAGGCTTCGCTGATTTGTTAGAAAGAATAAGAAACGGTATATTCGCAATTGAATGAGAAATTGCGAATATACCGTTTTTGATTATCTATTCTTTTTTCATCATAGAAGCGAGTTTGAAAACTATGATCAATGCTATCGCCGGAAGATACAAGCCGAAAATGAACAGCGCAAGCGAAATTATACATCCGAACGCTTCAAGTATATTCGGGAGAAGCTTTTCTTTCACCTTTTCAATAAGTGAAAATATTATATCCCAGCCTGCTATGATATATGCTGCGATAAAAATGAAAAGAGGAGTCGTTTCTATGCCCTTATGTTCAAGAACTGCACCGATAACGGCAAGAATCACCGCTGTCAGTATGCTTAAAACGTTTTTCAGCTGTGATTTTGCCTTTTCGGGATCAATTCCGCCGACTCCGCCGCCGATCGCTTCGATGTAGCTCTCGACTGCACCTCTTACGACATTTTCCGAGCCGTTAGAGGAAAGTGTTACCGTTATTTCTCCGCTGTCAAGCTCTGCACAGTCCACTCCGTTCATATTTCGGGCAAATGCACAGGCTTTTTCGCCTATTTCGTTATTATTTATCTTTATTTTAAACTCCATATTCTTATATAATACTAATGTCAAATCAACCTATAGACAAATCCTCGGATATAATAATCCAATTCTGCGTCTGGCTCCCTTGAAAGGCATACAGCCTTACTGCGGTCGCCATCCTTGACTTGGATTATTCTATCTGTCGGCTTTGTCTATAGAACGATTTGATATTAGTATAAGAATCCCCTGCGTTGTGCTCACAGGGGATAATTTTACTCGTTTATATTATCTGTATCCGTTGTTTCGGGAGCGGTGTAAACAGGAGTTGTGCTTGTCGGCTTGTTCTCCTTCTCGATCTGTTCAAGGAGAGCAGTAATGTCGATAAGCGTCGATCCGTTTTCACCTGCAACGGTCGGGAGCTTTCCGTCCCATTTGTCTATGTAGCTCATAAGCAGTATCTCGGGTGTGATCTGCTCGGATTTGAGCCTGTAAGCCTCGGCTTCAGCCTGCGCTTCGGCAACGGTCTGCTCGGCTTCAACACGGATCCTCTGGAGATCCTGCTCGGCTTTGAGAGCGTTCTGCTGCGCTGTCTGCTTTGCTTCAACGGCTGCGTTGTATTCATCGGTAAAATCGAACGAGATGATATTGAATATCTGAACGTCGATCCCGTAAGAACCGATCTTTTCTTTAAGCTGTTCGCTCATGAGGTCGCTGACATTCTGACGGTTAGTGATAAGCTCCTCCGCTGTGAAGCGAGCCGTTACCGCCTTTACGCACTCCTGAACAGCAGGAATGATAATTACCGACTCATAATCCATACCGATATTTTTGTACACTGATGCGGAGTAGGAATTCATTACCTTGTAGTTGACTGCAATGGTCGAACGAACGGTCTGGAGATCCTTTGAAGCGGATGAACAATCCGCCTCTGCTTTGAGTACACGGTTATCGACAAGCACTATCTTCTGAACAAAGGGTATCTTGAAATGAAGTCCCTCGGCAAGAACGCTGTCCGAAACCTTTCCGAATGTTGTTACGACGCCCGAATGTCCTGCTGTTACTGCTGTGAACGAATTCAGCACAACTATAACAAGTGCAAGGATTATCACGATCGCTGTGATAGTCTTTCCAACGGAACGTACAGGCTTAACATTGATGATATTTTCGCCGTTATTGCTCATATTTATAATTTCCTTTCTGTCAAATCAAAACTGCCATTATTCTTCCGTGTCATCGGGAAGGTCGTTTTCGTCGATCTTCTTGTTGTCTACGCCGAGGCTGTAGCTTTCGATATCGTCGGGATCGTCAATATAGTAGCTGTAATCCTCGACCTTTTCCTTTTTCTTTACCTTGCAGGATCTTACAAGAGCAACGATCGCAACTGCAAGTGCAGCGGAAGAAAGCACGATGCTGACAACTCCGAGAGCGATCGCGATCGCTCTGACCTTTTTCACGTTGTACTGCGCAAGCTTTGACTTTGTGTCGTTAAGCTTATCTTTTGTGGAGTTGATAGCAGCCTTTGTGCTGTCCCACTTTTCTTCAAGCATATCCTTTGTTCCGTCAATGAATCTCTTTGCTTCGATAATGTTTTTGATGATCATAGAATGTCCCTCCATATATATTACTTGTCTTCAAGTGACTTTAGCGCCTTGACCTCGTCACGGTCAACCTTTATCTTGCCGTCACGGATGACAGTTACCTCCGACTTGTCGAAAACAACAGCAGGATCGTCCGATCTTTCCGGCTTGACCTTTAGCTTTCCCGTGAGAAGATTTACTTCCTCGACATAGCCTTTGAATTTCTCCGTGCTGACATAAGCACCGACCTTCGGGGTCGTCTTTAGCAGATCTTCATAAGCCTCCTGCTCATGCTTCAAGCAGCACATAAGTCTTCCGCAGGTGCCCGATATCTTGGTCGGATTGAGCGAAAGCCCCTGTTCCTTTGCCATTTTGATCGAAACGGGCTGGAAATCGCCGAGGAACGACTTGCAGCAGAATTCTCTTCCGCAGATTCCAAGACCGCCGAGAAGCTTTGCCTCGTCACGAACGCCTATCTGACGAAGCTCTATCCTCGTGCGGAAAACGGACGCAAGATCCTTGACAAGCTCACGGAAATCAACTCTTGTTTCCGCCGTGAAATAAAACAGTATCTTGTTGTTGTCAAATGTACATTCAACGTCCACAAGCTTCATATCAAGCTTATGAACGGCGATCTTTTCCTGACATATCTTAAAAGCGTCCTTTTCCTTCTGCTTGTTCTGCTCGACCGTTTTAAGATCGGCTTCGGTCGCTTTTCGGATGACCTCCTTGAGCGGCTTGACTATCCTGTTCTCATCGACCTGCTTGTTTGCAAGTGCGACTTCGCCGCATTCAACACCTCTCGATGTTTCAACGATAACCTTTTCTCCTACTGAAAGCCTCTGCTTTCCCGGTGAAAAATAATAAACTTTCCCTGCGCTCTTAAAGCGCACTCCGATTATTTCCGCCATTTTTAGTCCTCTTTATCAGATGATCTCACCGCAAAGCGCAGACATCGCCAGCGGCACATTTATATTTGCATTGCAGTATTTTATATTCTGCCCTATAATATCGTGAATATGAAGTGCTTTTTTAAACGACATTCTCTCCGCAAGCTTTTTTGCGCCGTCCCTGCAGCAGCCGATAAAAACGGCATTTTCGCCGTAAAGCCGAACTGCGCAGACATCACGCATCACCTTGTCGAGCATTTCAAGTATATTCTTTACATTGTCACGGTTTTCGCCTATCCCCGAAAGAGCTTTGCAAAGTCCGTATTCGTCCGATGCAGCCATGCAGGCGACTATCTCACGGCAAAGCTTCGCAGCTTCAAGTCCCTCTCCGTCAAGGCTGCTTTCGCATTGACCTATGCTTCCGTGGAAGGCTTCGACAGCGCTCTGTATCTGCTCCTCTGTGTATTTTCCCTTTTCACGAAGCGCAGCGGCACATTCCTCATCGCTGCATTCGGGGATGCCGAGCGTAATTACTCTCGAAAGAATAGTCGGCAGGAATGTTCCCTTGCTTTGCGCCGTGAATATGAAATAAGCATACTCGGGAGGTTCTTCTATAAGCTTTAACAAAAGATTCTGCGTAAGCTCCTGAAGACTCTCACAATCGGGCAGCAGATATATCTTTGCATCGCAGTCGTTCGGCATCGTGTAAGCGTCGTCATACATTTTACGTATGGAATCCTTGCCGTATATGAGAGTTTTGCCCGTGCGTTCGGGGGTAATGACATCGGGGTGAGTACCCTCGTCGATCCTCCTGCACTGACGGCACACTCCGCACGGAACACCGTCTTTCCTGTCTTCGCACATTATAGACTTGGCGATATAAAGTGCGCAGGTCTTTTTTCCAACGCCCTTTTCACCCGTCAGCAAAAAGCTGTGCGCCATTCTGCCGTGCGTGATCATTGCTTTAATCGGCTCGGTGACGCTCTGTTTTCCGTAAAGCTTTGTATTCATACCTTTTCAAATCGTTCAATATCGGTTACGAAAATTGTTGCACCGCCGACAGGAACTTCAAGTGGGAAGGAGGTTGACTGCATATCAACTCCGCCCATTGTCGAAGCAGGAACATACTGCTTTCTTCTTCTTGAGCAGTGCTTTATGATATCAATGATCTCATCGACCTGACTGTCCTCGGAGCAAACAAGGAATGTCGTATTTCCCGCCATAAGAAAGCCGCCCGTCGAAGCGAGCTTTGTTGCGGAAAAGCCTGCCTTTGTAAGATTGGAGGAAACAGCGTGACTGTCATCATTGTTAACGATCGCATAAATCAGCTTCATATTATTCTCGATCCTTTCGTTTTATGCGGCTGAACAGCTCAGCCGTCCCGTGCGAAAAGTCACGGAAAATAATTTAAGAGTATTCTATTTGGTATTACCCTTTACTATTTTACCACATTTACTTTTGAAATGCTATACATTTTTAAAATTTTTATTGTGTTTTCGTCAAAAACTTCTCCGCAGGCTGCCGCAGGCACACACGGGGGACAGATCGTTTCCGTCCTTGCGCATATCCTTCCGAGCGCATCGTCGGTGTCGACCGTTTCCGCTTTGGAAAAAAACGCTTCACGCATTTCCATCGCCTTTTGGAGCGGCAAAACGGTGAAAGACGGCGGCACAAGCCTTATTCTTGGCATTTTCATATTGCAGAGAGCATTTTTCACACGTTCAAAGTCGCTTTCCGTGTTCTGCGGCGAAAACATCAGCATAACGTGCGTTTCATCGGCATATTCGGGCTCGATTCCGCTTTCCCGAAGCCTGTCTGCAAGCTCCCGTCCCGTCATTCCGCAGGGAAGAGCGTATATCGTAAGCTTCAGCGGCTCGCTCGGCACAACGGTTATCGCATTGCCTATATCCTCTTTCAGCCTTTTGACTCTTTCCACCGTCTGCGCAAGCTCACTTTGGAAATCTCCGTCAAGATACTTATTGCAAAGGTCAAGCGACTGCAGGATAAGATAGGACGGGCTTGAACTGCCGAAAAGCGACATCGCTTCCTTGATTTTTGCCGCATATTTTTCGGAGGAAGTATGAACGTAAGCCCCTCCCGTCAGAACGGGCAGCGTCTTATGCGCCGAATCACAGCAAAGGTCGGCTCCGAGCTTTATAGGGTGGATGTTTTCTTCAAGGAACGCAAGATGCGCACCGTGGGCATTGTCAACGATAAGCGGCTTTCCGAATGAGTGCGCAGCCTCTGCGATCGCTTTCACATCGGAAACTGCGCCGAGATAATCGGGAGAAGTGATATAAACGCAAGCGGCGTCGGGATTCTCTTTTAGCAGCTTTTTAACGCCCTCCGCTGTGACATTTCCGCTTACGACCGAGCCGTCCTCAAATTCGGGATAGATCCACACGGGCGAAAGTCCGAGCAGTATGCAGGCGCTGTGCAAAGCCTTGTGCGAATTTCTTGCTGCGATTATCTTTTCCCCCTGCTTTGCGCACACGGCAAGCATAGCCTGAATGCAGAGCGTTGAACCGCCTGCAGAATAGAAGGTCGCCTTTGTTCCGAAAAGCCTTGCAGCATTCCTTTCGCTTTCCGCAATTATTCCGTCAGCCTCAAAAAGTGCGTCTGCGCCCTTTATTTCGGTGATATCATAGGGAAAAACCGCCGAGATCTCATTCCCTGCGGTTTCATTATAACAATTATTACCCTTATGACCGGGCATGTGTCCTCTTACCGGATCGCTTTCGGCATAAGCCTTGACAAAATCATATATCGGTGTTGTCATTTTGACCGTTTTCCTTTTTGTGTTTTTACCGCTCTGACCTTCTCCTTTGGTGAAAGTCCTTCAAAGATCTTCTTTTTGAGCTTCTGTGCCTCGGCTTCAAGCTCATTTTTGCCCTTATAGACGCTGAAATTCGCCGAAAGCTCCTCCGCACGGCTGAACATATCAAGCTTCAGCACAGTCTTTACAATGCAAAGATCAATAAACCTGCATTCGGAATCAAGCAGCTTTGCAAGCACCGTGACCGCATTCTCATACCGTCCGTTTATACATTCATGTATCGCAAGGCTTCTTTTCATCGTGTCGGAGGTATCGTGGAGAACGACCTCGTTCTTTTCCTTGTAAATAGTGTCGGCCTCCTTGAATTTGTTCCGTATAAAATATGCGAAAATGACATTGTGCAGAAGATTCGGATAGAGCATCCTGTCGAGCTTGTCAAAAA
This sequence comes from Oscillospiraceae bacterium, assembly GCA_051881815.1. Classification (GTDB taxonomy): domain Bacteria; phylum Bacillota; class Clostridia; order Oscillospirales; family Ruminococcaceae; genus UMGS363. The sequence goes on from JBJEQP010000092.1 coordinate 39,241, forward strand.
CACCCTCTTCGCTGTATTTTCGGTAGAGCGAGCAGCCATCTTCAAGTCTGCCCGTTATTATCAGCGCATTGATAAGGTAGCTTTGACCCTTTGCAATATCCTTCGGCTTTTTGAGCGGTTCGATATCCTTTTTCAGCGCTTCGATATATTCATCGGTAAAGCCGTGATCCGCCAGAACAGCGGCGGAAGCCTTAAAGGGAGAGCTTTTTTTGAAAAGTCCCATCTGTCGTATGTCCTGCCTTAAAAATTTTTAAGAAAAATCATAAAATTGTCTGAACTACCTCGATCGCCTTTATCAGCTGCGTATCGAGAGAAAGCCTGTCTTCCTCCGTGATTGAGCTGAGCTCAACATCGGACGGAAGCGCAACTTCAAAATTGGGCTTTACGCCCGTTCCGTTGAAATTGCCGCTGTTTTTCGTTTCAACCGTTGCAACGGTGAGCTTTACCGCTGCGCCGCCCGAAAGCTTGTGCGTATCCTGCATGATACCTTTTCCTGCCGTCGGAGTGCCGACAAGCTGCGCATTGGATTCATCACGCAGCGCAAGAGCAAATAATTCACCGCAGGAAGCCGTGCCCGAATTAACTATAACAGCCATTGGCATAACTATCTTTTCCGCTTCGGTAGTGTGAACAACGTATTCTTCACGGTCGGAATATTTCGCCTTTACAACATCGCAGTCGCCTATGATGCAGTCAAGGCTGTCGCCGAGTGCGCTTATAAGGTCGCTGCTGTTGCCGCGAAGGTCAAAAACAAGCGATTCTGCGCCGTTTTCAATAACGTCCGTAAGCGCATTGTGAAGCTGTGCGGATGTTTTTTCGTTAAATGCCGAGATCTTTATATATCCTACATTCTCGATAAGCGAGCTTGTAACGGAAACGATCTCCGTCTTGGCAGATGTCAGATCAACCGAGAAAAAGTCGGAAAGTCCGTCTTCGCCGACTCTCTTTATATGAAGCTTTACCTTTGTGCCTTCGCTGCAGGAAAGCAGACCCGAAGCTTCATCGTAGCCGTTCTCGTATGCGATGACATCGGTGTTGTTGACCGCCGTGATGATATCGCCTGCCTTGACTCCTGCGCTTGAAGCAGGGGAGCCGTCCCTGACGAGAGAAACCTTTATATAGCCGCTTTCCTCACGCTCCCAGTTAAAGCCAAGACCAACCGTAACGCCTGCGTCGCTCTGGAGTATCTCCGCATACTGTTCAGCCGTGCAGTAAACGGAATACTGATCGCCGATACCCTGAACATAGCCGTTCATTATGCTGTCGGTCAGAAGCTGCTCGTCGATCTCACCGAGGTAATTCCCACGGACGTATTTGTCCATCTCGGAAAGCTTTGCGTAGCTTTCTTCCTTTTCCGAAACATTTTTAACGGTCGCATTGAATACCTTCATCGAGTAATTGTATGTAATTATGAACGTTGCGGCAGCAATAAGCGCCATAATGCCTATCGCAGCGCCGAGAGAGATCTTCCTGTTCATCGTCTTCCCCTTAATTATTTACGTTAACATAAGCGTTCGGGTCGGTATGCTGACCGTTTATACGCACCTCAAAGTGCAGATGATTGCCGTAAGCATATCCGGTTGAACCGATATATCCTATGACCTGTCCCTGTTCAACAATATCTCCGACCTTTACAGCAAGGCTGGAGCAATGGCCATACAGAGTTGAAATGGAATTGCCGTGGTCAATAACAACATGGTTGCCGTAGCCGTTGCCCGTGTCGCCTGCGATGAGTACCTCACCGGCAGCCGAAGCCACGATAGGCTCACCGTAGCAGCCCGGCTTTGTTATGTCCATACCCTTATGGAAGTCGTTGCGTCCCTCTTCCTGCAGATACCTGCTGCCGTAATTATCAGAAATGTTGCGCACCGTCGGCACAGGCCAGATAAAGCCTGTTTCGCTGTATGACGTAAAGGTATTCACATCCTGCTCTGTGTAAGTTTCACCGTTTGCCTCCGCCTGCTTTTTGCGTTCTTCCTCTTCCTTGCGGCGGCGTTCCTCTTCCTCTTTACGTCTGCGCTCGGCTTCCTCCTGCTTGCGGCGGATCTCCGCCTGGAGCTCTTCTTCTACCTTCTGCTGATCTGCAACGATCTCGTCAAAACGCTCCATGTAGTCCTTTAACATTGCGTCCTGCATAGCCTTTGTTTCGGCGTGATTGTTGTATGTATCGGAAAGCTCGGCATAGTATTCTTCTTCCTTTACTTTGAGAGCTTCCTGCTTTGCAAGCTTTTCCTCATAATCGGCTTTGTCGTTTTCAAGAACGGTTATCTTCGACTTTAAGTCCTCGATCATATCGTTGTCGTGCTTGGAGATTCTTTCGGCAAATTCAAGCCTTGCAAGAATGCCGTAAAAATCGGTCGCACCGACAAGCAGTGAAGCATAGCTGTCGTTGCCCGAGATATAGATGCTGCGAAGCCGCTTGCGGAACTGCTCAACGCCATCATCGACCTCTGCCTGATGCTCTTCTATATCGACGGAAAGCTCGTCAAGCTTGTCCTGATAGTTCTTTATCTGTTCGTCGATATTGGCGATCTGATCCTCCTGGATCTTCATTTTTTTATCGTATTCGGCAAGATATTCCTCTGTTTCCTGCGCTTCGCCCTTATATTTGGCGAGATCCTTTTCGACCTCCTTGCGCTGCTGTGCAAGCTCCGCCTGACGAGCCTCAAGGTCGGACTGCGTGTCCGCAAAAAGATCCACAGCCGTATTGGACATAACTCCGAACGTCATACATAAAGCTGCGGCGAATGAAACTATTTTCTTTGCCAGTTGATTTCTGTTCATAGGAAAGACCTCCTTCCCGATGCGTAACATTTATACCTTAACGTATTTCTTTGTGCTCATAACTGTTCCGACAGCGCTGATGACTGCACCTGCAGCAATATAGCCGATAACGATCTTGACAGCAACGCTGCTTGTCGGGGTAAAGCCGCTTGCGCCGATAGCCGACCAGAGCGTCTGCTGGCTGATTATCATTTCCATTACCTTTGAATAGCCTGCGAGCGTGATAACGGATGCGACTGCGCCCGCAAATATGCCGATCACCATACCCTCAACGAAGAAAGGCGTTTTTACGAACGCATTTGTTGCGCCGACATATTTCATTATTTCTATCTCACGCTTTCTCATCTCAACGCTTGCTCTTGAAGCGTTGGAGATCATTACAAGACTTACGATAACGAGCGCCGCAAGAACGGTTATTGATATAATCGAGATAAAACGCTTCAATTCTGTAAGTACATTGACAAAATCGTTAGGTGCTTTTACGGTGTAAATGCCGTCAAGACGGTTTATTTCCATAAGCGTGCTGCTCATTTTTTCGATATCCGCAACCTTGACCCTGTAGGAATCGGGAAGAGGACTCTCCTCGCCGACATACTGGAAAAGTTCCTCGGAATCAGCCATTTCCGACTTCATTTTTGCGAAAGCTTCGTCCTTTGAATAGAAAACAACATCGCTGATATTGTTTAACGAGCGCAGCTTGTTTCCCATAACCTCTATCTCTTCTTCGCTTATATCATCATTGAGAAAGATGATGACCTCGTTCTTGTTTTCGATGCCGCCGATGATAGAGTTTACATTAACTATAAAAAGCATCGAAAAGCCGACAAGCAGCAGCGATACCATAAGTATGCAGAAGCTTGCCACCGACATTATACGGTTTGTCCAGATGTTTTTTATACCCTGACCGAACAGGTAGCTTAAACCACTAAACTTCATTTATTTTTTCTCCTTAGGACTATTAAACAAGTTCATAATTCGACTTGATAACATCATCAAAAACAACACGGCCATCCTGCATGGAAATGATCCTTCCGCCGAATTCCTGCACGATCTCATGCTCGTGAGTTACCATAATGACCGTCGTTCCGCAATCGTTGATAGCCTGCAAAAGCTCAACTATGTCGTGCTTGAGTGCAGGGTCAAGGTTGCCGGTCGGCTCGTCCGCAATTATAAGCTGCGGATCGTTCACAAGCGCTCTTGCTATCGCCGCTCTTTGCTTTTCACCGCCCGAAAGCTCACTCGGCTTGCAGTAAGCCTTGTCTTTAAGCCCAACAAGATCAATAACGTAAGGCACTCTGTTTCGGATGTATTTATTGGAAGCGTTGATGCAGCGCAGCACGAATGCAACGTTGTCATAAACGGTCATACTTTCGATAAGCTTGAAATCCTGAAAAACGCAGCCGATAGTTCTCCTGAGCCTGTAAGCGTTCCTCTTTTTCATTTTTGTTAGGTTAAAGCCGTTCACCTGCAGCCTGCCCTTTGTCGGTTCGATCTCTTTGAGAAGGAGCCTTATGAACGTGCTTTTTCCTGCGCCGGATTTGCCGACAACGAACACAAATTCGCCGTCCTTTATTTTAATGTTGACATCATTCAAAGCGTCAACGCCGTTTGAATATGTAACAGATACATTTCGAAGTTCAACCAATGATTTGCACCGCCAATCAAATTTTCTTTAACATCTTTAACATAAGAACAGAAAAGGGCAGAATTACGGCTGTACCGATACCGATAAACTACCGTTACCGAGCCGCTATCTTTGAGATTTCCGTAAATTCTCTTACGAAATGACAAAGGGGGCACCCCTTACCTGCCCCCATTTTTTGTTTAATTTAGAATATGATCTAATTTTTAGAATTTAACAGGGTTTGCCGAAAGATACTTCTTTACCATAAGTGCGATCTTGAATACGATAGCGTGGTCGAATTCTCTGAGGTCAAGTCCTGTGAGCTTCTTTATCTTTTCAAGTCTGTAAACAAGTGTGTTTCTGTGAACAAAGAGCTTTCTCGAGGTTTCGGAAACGTTCAGATTGTTCTCAAAGAAACGCTGGATAGTGAAGAGCGTTTCGTGATCGAGCGATTCGATCGAGCCCTTCTTGAAAACCTCCTGAAGGAAGGTCTCGCAGAGTGTTGTAGGGAGGTGATAGATAAGTCTTGCGATTCCGAGATTATCGTAGGAAACGATAGACTTGTCCGTGTCAAATACCTTGCCGACTTCAAGTGCGATCTGTGCTTCCTTGAACGAACGCGCAAGATCCTTTATGCCGACAACAACAGTACCGATGCCGACATTTACTCTTGTGTAGAATTCGCTCGAAAGGGTATCGGAAATAGAACGAGCAAGCTTTTCAAGATCCTTCGATTCAACATTGCTCTTTACTTCCTTGACAAGAATGATATCCGATTCGGTAATGTTGAGAACGAAATCCTTTGTCTTGTCGGGGAAGAGGTTCTGAATGATATCGAATGCGGAAACATCGTTCGAGGAAATGATCCTGATAAGAAGGACCACACGACTTACATCGCTGTTGAAGTGAAGCTCTCTTGCCTTTACAACGATATCGCCGGGAAGGATATTGTCGAGAACAACATTCTTGATGAAGTTGCTGCGGTCATATTTTTCATCATAATACTGCTTGATGGAAGAAAGGGTGATAGCCATAATGCTTGCATATTTTGCAGCATTATCATCGGTTCCCTCAACAAAAACAGCATAGTCGGGCTTTATATGCGAACCGAATGGCTTGTATGTATAGCCATCTCTCACAAAAATGTCGTGAGAATCACTCAAATCGAGAGAAACGAACTCATTTGTTGTACCGATCTTGGAAAGATCGCTGCAGGCAACAATAGCGGCAGTCGAATCAACAACACCGATAGTACAGTCCATTGTATCTCTCATCTGGTGAATAAGTCCCTGGAACAATCTGTTTGACATAGCCTTGACATCCTTTCATACCGAATAATCACGGATTTAACATAAAATCGCATCTACCCGAACATAAGCAGACACAATATTCTGCTGCAAGCTTTACAGCTTTAATCAAAAGTCACCAAAAAACAATGACATTTTCTCCATTAAATATATTACAGAGTATATTCTATCACATTTTGTGCAAATTTGTGTGAACAATTTATTAATTCCTATCGTTTTTAATAAAAAATTTAGATAATACATCTAAAATCCATATATGATTTTCGTAAATATACAAAAAAGCCGTCGGAAAAGCTTCCAACGGCTTAAAATGTATAGAGAATTTATCTTGTTTCCTCAGCAAAACCGCTTTCAACAAGCTCAACAAGTCCGTCAACAGCTGCTTCTTCGTCAGCGCCGTCAGCGATAACTCTGATCTGTGTGCCGCCTACGATGCCGAGGGAAAGAATGCCGAGAAGAGATTTTGCATTTACTCTTCTTTCTTCCTTTTCGATCCAGATAGAGGACTTGAATTCGTTTGCCTTTTGAATGAAGAATGTTGCGGGACGAGCGTGAAGACCAACCTGATTCTGAACAATTACATCTTTAACGTACATAATTCTCTCTCCTTACTCATTTCTTAAAAGCTTTTATATATCAAAAAAGCCGGGGCGATCATATATTTATGTTAAACCGCCTTTTCTTTTTATTGTTTATATTATAACCCCGAAATCAGCAATAGTCAACGGCAATTTGTCATAAATCCGGAGTTTGGGCGAAAATTCTGCTATTTTGATTAACTGTGCAGTTTATGCCGCGTTCGGTTTGTTCATAATTACTAATTTTATCACCTATGAACAAAATTCCACAGAAAATTATAGTTAAATCGTCAAAAGCTTATCAATAAATTATATGATTTATCGATTCTTTTTGTTCACATCTATATTTTGTTCATATTTTGCATACATATCGGGTCGTCTTTGTTTGGTTATTTCGACAGACATTTTGTGACGATATTCTGCAATATTTTTGTGATGTCCCGTCAGCAGAACGGGCGGAACAGCCTCGCCTTCCCACACCTCGGGTTTTGTATAATGCGGATACTCGAGCAGACCTGCAAAGTGGCTCTCGTCGGTAAAGCACTCCTCCGAAGAAAGCACCCCGGGGCACATCCTCGCCACAGCGTCTATCATCACCATCGCAGGAAGCTCGCCGCCCGTGAGAACGTAGTCACCGATAGAGATATCCTCATCAACGATCCTGTCAAGAACACGCTGGTCAACGCCCTCATAATGTCCGCAAAGCACGAACAGCCTCGGCATTTTCGACAGCTCTATCGCTTTTTTCTGCGTGAAAACGCTTCCCTTCGGCGACATATAGATGACATACGGCTTTTCCTCCGCCATTTCCGCAACAGCATTGTAGCATCGGTAGATAGGGTCAGCCTGCATCACCATTCCCATTCCGCCGCCGTAGGGAGTATCATCGACCCTGCGGTGCTTGTCGAGCGTGTAGTCGCGTATCTGGTGGCAGCATACCTCGATCTTTCCGGCTTTTCTGGCTCTGCCGATGATGCTCTCGGAGAGGACGTTCTCGCACATTTCGGGAAAAAGCGTTGCAACGTCAATCCTCATCGAAAAGTCCCTCCAGCTTGTGGATAAGCATTTTACCCTCGGGAATATTCGTTTCAATCACAACATCGGGTATAGCAGGGATAAGCCTTATCTTACCGTCTGCGTCCTTGATATGGTAAACATCGTTCGCACCCGTCTGGGTGATGTCGCAGATCTTGCCGTAATCGGTGCCGTCATCGTTGTCGAAGACCTCAAGTCCGATAAGATCCTGAACAAAGTAGCAGCCCTCTTCAAGCTCGACCTCGTTTCTGTCCATATAAAGTATCTTGTTGCGCATTTCCCGCGCCTGTTCAACGGTATCAACGCCCTTTATCTTCATAAGGACGATGTTTTTGTGAGGGTGCGCTCTTTCTATTTCAACGGGCGTTTGCCCCTTGTCAAAGTAGAGAGTGTCAAACTCGCAGAGGAACTCACGGGAATCGCACCACGCTTCAACACGCACTTCTCCTTTAAGACCCTGAACGGCTACGATCTTGCCTATTTCAAGAAATTGTTTCATAGCATTTTCTCCTATCGAAAACTGTAAAAAAAGGATATCGTGAGTTTTCACAATATCCTTTAGCGTTTATTGTTCGCAATATCAGTCGATCTCAACCATTATCTTCTGGTTCTGTCTGCCTGCGCCTGCACGCATAACGGTACGGATAGCCTTTGCGATCCTGCCCTGCTTGCCGATAACGCGTCCCATATCTTCTCTTGCAACGTGGAGATGATAAACGATCACGCCTTCCTCGTTAGGCTCGTCAACATCGATCTGAACAGCGTCCTTATCTTCAACAAGTCCGCTGACGATAGCTAAAAGCAAATCTTTCATATATAAAAACTCCATTCATATTATTTTCGGAGCAAACGGTTCATTCCAAATCCACCTGCGGAAGAACGCCAGAGGCATCCGCCCCAGCGTCCGCACGATGTAAAACAGCAAAGCAAAACTTCAAAAATTACTTAACGTTATTCTTGTCGAAAAGCTTCTTAACAACCTCTGTGGGCTGTGCGCCGTTTGCGATCCATTTCTTTGCCTTTTCAGCGTCAACACTGAAAACTGCAGGTTCCTTTGTGGAATCGTAGTAACCGATCTCCTCGATGAATCTGCCGTTTCTGGGATATCTGGAATCAGCAACAACGATTCTGTAGAAAGGAGCCTTCTTTGCGCCCATTCTTCTGAGTCTGATTTTAACTGCCATTTATATTCACCTCCAACAGTGTCTTAAATAATTCTAATATCTCAAAGCATCTCTGCATTGAAACCGAAATAAACCGCTGCCGCAGCGACAGCCGAAACGACGGAAAACAGATAGGATATCTTTACAGCGGTATTTGCCTTTGCTTCTCCGCTTCCGGAATCGTTCCCATTCTCTTTTTCCCGTCTGCACTTCGCAAGATATATCGAAGGCTCTGCTGCAAAGAAAATGCAAAGCACAACGAGCATATCGAATGCAAACATTATCATAAAACAACCTCAACTCATAATTCCTTAATTCAAAGCCATCCGAACAAAACTGCAAACCCAAACACCGTAAGCAGCACACCCACAGCCCCTATGCGAAGCCGTACAGCATTTCTGCTTTTGCGCCGATTTCCCGTCCTGACATTTCGGTCAGCCCAGTAGCCGATAAAAAATTTCCAATCCATGACCGCCGCCGCAATGCAGAATATCCCCATTGCCGCAAACAGTATAAAATAGAAAGCATCCATTTAGGATCACTTCATCGGCGGAAGTCCGCCCATTCCCATCATTCCTCTGGGAACGCGGAACTTATTTTTCTTTCCTTTTCCATTCTTTCCCATAATGCCGAGCTGCTTCATCATCTTCTGCATCTCTTCAAACTGCTTCAAGAGTCTGTTGACATCGGCAACTGTGTTTCCGCTTCCTGCCGCAATTCTGCGTTTTCTCGGCGGAGTTATGATAGACGGCTTTGCTCTTTCCGCAGGCGTCATTGAAAGGATAATAGCCTCAATGCGCCTTACCTGACCGTCGTCAACGTCAACATCGTCGAGCTTGTTTCCGACGCCTGGGAGCATACCGAGTATCTGCTTGATAGGACCCATTTTCTGGATCTGCTTCATCTGATCGAGTAGGTCGTTCATATCGAACGAATTCTCCTTGATCCTTTCAGCAAGCTTCTGGGTGTTTTCCTCGTCAAAGGTAGACTGTGCTCTCTCGATAAGTGTGAGCATATCGCCCATACCGAGGATACGGGAAGCCATTCTGTCGGGGTGGAAGGGTTCAAAATCGTCAAGCTTTTCACCCGTTCCAACGAACTTGATCGGCTTGCCTGTTACAGCAAGTACGGAAAGTGCCGCACCGCCTCTTGTATCGGAGTCAAGCTTCGACATAAGAACGCTGTCGATACCGAGTGCGTCATCGAACGCTTTCGCAACATTGACCGCGTCCTGACCTGTCATCGCATCGACAACGAGCATTATCTCATTCGGCGAGGTCTCGGTCTTTATTGCTTTAAGCTCATTCATAAGAGCTTCGTCTATATGAAGTCTGCCCGCAGTATCAAGGATAACAACATCGTTTCCGTGATCCTTTGCGTGGCTGACCGCTTCCTTTGCGATCGTTACGGGGTTTATCTGACCCATTTCAAAGACCTTTACATCAGCCTTTTTGCCGACAACGCCGAGCTGGTCGATAGCCGCAGGACGGTAAACGTCGCAGGCAACGAGCAGCGGACGCTTGCCCATATCCTTGAAATACTTCGCAAGCTTTGCCGCATGGGTAGTTTTACCCGAACCCTGAAGGCCGCACATCATGATCACGCACGGAGGCTTCGAGGGGAATTCAATTCTTGCCGTGCCGTCGCCCATAAGAGCAACAAGCTCGTCATTAACTATCTTTATCACCTGCTGGCCGGGAGTAAGGCTCTGCAGCACATCTTCGCCGACAGCACGCTCCGTCACCTTTGCAACGAAATCTTTAACGACCTTATAGTTTACGTCAGCTTCAAGCAGTGCAAGACGGACTTCACGCATCGCTTCCTTAACATCGGCCTCGGTAAGCTTTCCTCGTCCCTTCAGGCGCTTAAAAACGCTGCTGAGTTTTTCGGACAAGCCTTCAAACGCCATACAAACACTCCTTTCGGGTCAAAACAGGTCTTTGTTATCCTCTGCAAGCTGAACAAGATATTCAGCACGTTTGGTTATAGCTTTCGGAGCGGTCCAATGCAGACATTCTTCCTTTATGTCTGCGGCAAGCTGACCGACTTCGGTTATTATCTCATAATATTTCTGCGAGCGCTGTGCAAGGTGGAATTTATCCTCAAGCTCAAGCATTGTCTGTTCACCGCGCTTGATGCTGTCGCGAACGCCCTGTCTTGTAATGTTTTCATGCTCTGCGATCTCGGAGAGTGACAGATCCTCGTTATAATAGAGGTCTATAACGTCACGCTGTTTATCCGTGAGCATATCCGCATAATAATCAAGCAGCACCGAAAACTGTAAATTCTTATCTCCGCTCACGTTCATTCCCCCGATCATCAGATGTAAAGCAAAATTACTTTACATATTATACACTATTTCAACTCTTTTGTCAATAGGTTTGAAGAAATTTAACATTTTCTGCGTTTTGACATATACACCCTGTTCAGAAAAAACACTTTTTGTCCATTTGTGTGAACTGCAAGCAAAAAGAACAAGCTGTATTTCCTCTTCGCATAACAATATGCAAAATTTTTGTGAGAAATTACAGCTTGTATAATCAATATTGTTATGCTTCCGAAGCAGGAAGGTAGATGTTCATCGTTTCTTCGCCCGTCTTGTTCGCAATATAGATATAGGAATCTCCGCCGCTGCGGACAGTTTTTCTGAAATCCGTTGTTCCGTCGATAACCTTGCGGACAAGCTTTTCTCCTGTGAGCGAGTAGCATTCAAGCGGCTCTACATCGCTTGTTTCGATGCTTCCGCTCGTGACATAGATCCTTCCGTCCTTTGAACCGATTGGATTTTCCACCGAAGCCTTTGCGACCGCTGTGATCGAAGCTCCTCTCAAGCGGATAGCGCCCTTGCCTTCGATATCGCCGATGCAGGTTGCGCTGTTTCCTTCGCAGCGGATATTGACAACGCCGGCATTGATAACGGATTCAACATTGCCATCGATCGTTCCGATGCCGACAATATCCTTTCCTCGAACGAGGATGTCGGTCTTGCTGCCGTTGATGATGATCGAGCCTTCGCCCTTTCGGAGAACGCCGATACCGCAGCAGTTGTTGCCGGAGATGTTTATACTGAGATTTGCAAGGCTGTCGATAACCGTCCTGCCTATTCGGGAACCTATTGCAGTAACGTCGTCACCGCCCATATCGACCCTGATATCGCACTCATTGAGCTTGATGGATGAGCTTCCGTTGTAGGAGCCTATAGCAACGATATTCTTTCCATCGACCGAAACCGCAATATCGCCGCTGTTTGCGGTTATTGTTGAATCGGAAAGACCATCCGCACCGCCGATGCCGACTACGCTGTCGCCCGAGCAAGCGACCTTGATCTTGTTTTCACCGCCGAAAAGTATCCTGCCGTAGCGCTGCATATAGTTGCCGCCAATACCGAACGAGTATACCTTTGTATTGTTTATCTCAAGGCTTCCTTCGCCGCCGAAGAATATCTCTGTTCCGTCGGGAACTCTTATACCTCCGTTTCGGATGCAGTTTCTTCCCACAAGCTCGATATTTGCCTTGGTATCACACGCAAGAACAACAGCGCAGCCGTTATCCTCGCTGCATACAATATTGATATTCTCGAAAATCACTCTTGCACTTGAACGCTTTTCCTCGATCATGATCTTCATATCGACCTGAACATCGGTGTTTCCGACAAGCTTTGCGGAGTCGCACTGTATGCAGATCTCATTGAAGCCTGCAAGGCTGAGCTCAACAATATCGGCGGTTTCCTGTTCCTTGATATAGTAGGTCTTGCTGACCTTTCCGCGGTGCTTGATATTGAAGGAGATAATGCGGTTCTTTATCTCGGACGGGATCTCGAGCATCAATACCGCTGTCGGACGGCATACGACATAACCCTGTACAAGGTCAACGCCGAGTGCGATAGCAGTTTCAAGCTCTTCAAAGGTTTCGATGCCTTCGCCGAGAACCATTATTTCATGCTGCGCAGCAAAATTTATCATATTCGCAACAAGATGCTGCTTCTGCGGATTTTTGTCGATACCGGACATTATCGAACGGTCGATCTTGATACAGCTTGGTTTAACCGCAAGCAGAGTAGAATCGTTCGAATAGCCTGTGCCGTAGTCATCGAGAGCGATCTGCGCATTCTTTTCACGGTAGCGCTTGTTGATAACATTTACAGCACTTTCAAAAACAGGATTTTCCTCTGTAACTTCAACAACGAGCTTATCGAATAGCATTCCGTACTTATCTGAAAGATCATTGTATTCCTCATCGCTCAGCAGCGCATTCGGGATACAGTTTATGAAAAGCTTTCTGTTGTGGAAGAAATCCTGATTTTCCGAAAGTATCTTTAACGTTTTCCAGAATGTAATATGCTCAACGCTGTAAAGCATATCCATCTGCTTCGCAATATCGAGCACATCGAGCGGCGAAAGCTTGATCCCGTCAACGGACTGCGGACGCATAAGCGCCTCATAGCCGTAGATCTCACCAGTATGAGCGTTAACGATCGGCTGGAAGTGATAGTCGATGCGGTCTTCGCCGATCACGGTTTCAAATACCTGATTTCTGCGGAATTCCTGCGCTTTGAGCGAATAGTTGTCCGCATTGAAGATAACAGGCTGCTGGGCTCTTCTGTCTTCGGCATCGAACGCCGCAAAGTCAGCCTGTGCAACAAGAGCCGAAACATCGCAGCTTCCCGATGCAAGAGCATAACCGCAGTAGACCTTTGCGATGCTTCCGTTTCCGGGATAATCGGCGATCATTTCCTTTATTTCGGTCGTTATCTTTCCGGCAAGCTTTTTGCAGCCGTCTTCGTATGTTTCTGTGATAAGCACGCTAAAATCATTTACAGAAGCGCGTCCTGCAAAGATATTATGCGGATTTTCGTATCTTTTTACGATAGCCGCAGCCTTTGAGAACATTTCATCCGAATTGTGCAGTCCTGCAAAGGATGAGAACTGGTCAACGCCGCTTATCGTGATATGTATAAGTCCGTACATACCCGAAATTCCTGCCGCAGTTTCGACAAGCTTGCCCATAAAGGTTTCCTTTGTCATAAGGCCGGATGACGCATCGAAGTTGCGCAGGCTGTTTATCGTGTTTTTTGCAACAACATAGTCGGTCACATCGCTTATTTCGGTGAATTCAAAATCGTCGGACGAGCTTGTCTTGACTCTTATCCACTTGTCAGCGACCGCAGACATATAAATATCTTTTTCGGCAGGATAGCGTCCCGAGCATATTTCCCTCATCACATCGCCGTACTTATCTCTGCTGATGATCTTTGAGCCAGTTTCTATACCCGTCAGATCAGCGAAAGCACCGCTCACCGAAGCCCTTCCCGAAGCCTTGTCGAAGCTTATAAAGGCAGTATCCTTTAACATCTCAAGCTCCGCTTCAGCGATCTTGCCTGCCTTTTTATATGCACTCGCAGCGCAGATGCCAAGCAATGCACCCACCAGTCCGAGTGCAGCAGCCGCATAAACTATACGGATATCAAGCCTCGCAGCGGCAACAAATACCAGAACGGCAGCCGACAGAAGCGACAGCACAGCTCCGCACACGGTTAAAGCATATATTCGGTTATGTCCCCATTTATTTATCATTCAATACGTTGCACCGGCGCATCCTGCCCGATACAGTCCTCCTGACCCGAAAATTTATTCAAAGCTTTCCTCATAAATTTAAGGAAAGAATTCTATTCTTATTAATTATAAAACATTTTTTGTATTTTTTCAATATACATTTATACCAATTTTTATTTGCATTTTAGTCATTTTGGCAAAACAAAAGTGCATAACCCAAGGGAAGCTCCCGATAAAAGGCTTGCTTATTGGACTTCCCTAATAAAGGTTATACACTTTTACTTGTTTCGATTTTGATCTGTCTTATACTAATAACCATTTGTTCTATGGATAAAGACGGTGGATAGAATACGTCCAATCAAGAAAAACGACTGCAGGCAGGCTGCCGCCTGCCAAAGGAGTTTGACGCAGAGTGGGCGTATTATAGCCGCCGTATTTTATCCATAGGTTAAATGGTTATTAGTATTATATTACTGATTGTCTTCGATATACTTAACGATATCGCCAACTGTCTTGATATTCTCAACAGCGTCATCAGGGATCTCGATGTCGAATTCTTCTTCAAGGCTCATAACGAGATCAACAACGTCAAGGGAGTCTGCGCCGAGGTCATCCTGGATGCTTGCGCCGGATGTAACGTTATCCTCATCAACGTCGAGCTGTTCTACGATCAGTTCCTTTACCTTATCAAATACCATTTTGTTTTCCTCCATAAAAATTTATAGTTTCGCTTTCAAAGCGATGACAGCATTGCATGAGCTTTGCCGCAAACGGCTCTCCAAGCCTTGCGCCGATATCGGCACTGCTTAAAAAGAACCCATATATAAAGGACCTTGCCGCGGCGTTACCCCGAACTGTCCGTTTATATCTTTCCCGAAAAATCAGAGCTCTTCAAACTCACCGATTTTTCTAAATTTAGTATATCGTTCATTTAGCAAAACGTCAATATCTACAGCCATTTTTTCTTTCAGCGTTTTCAACAAAAATTCCGAGATATTTTCGGCAGTTTCCTTCGGATCGTTCTGTGCGCCGCCTATCGGCTCATTAATTATCTCCTCCGCAACACCAAGCTCAAGCATATCCTGCGCCGTTATTTTCATTATTGAAGCGGCTTCACGCTCTCTTCCGCCGTCCTTCCAGAGTATGGACGCAAACCCTCTTGGTGAAATTACCGAATAGATCGAGTTCTCCAGCACCGCAAGTCTGTCGCAAACGCCGAGCGCAAGTGCGCCGCCGCTTCCGCCCTCGCCAAGAACGATAGAGATAACGGGTGTTTTGAGCGACATAAATTCCATTATATTCCTTGCGATAGCCTCGCCCTGACCTCGGTTCTCCGCTTCAACTCCGCAGAATGCTCCCGGAGTGTCGATAAAGCATATAACGGGACGATGGAATTTTTCTGCCTGCTTTGCAAGGCGGAGAGCCTTTCTGTAGCCCTCGGGATGCGGCATTGCAAAGTTCGATTCCTTATTTTCGGCAAGATTCCTTCCCTTGACTTCGGCGATCACCGTAACGGCAATGCCCTTTATTGAAGCAAGTCCGCCGATTATAGCCCTGTCATCGCCGTAAAGACGGTCGCCGTGAAGCTCGATGAATTCATCGAATATCATCGGGATATAGTCACGAACGGTCGGTCGGTCCTTATCTCTTATAAGATCAAGTTTTTCGGGAGGCGTAAGCTTATTGTTCATTTCCATTTTACACTTCCTCCGCAGGCTTATAGCCGTTAAGCTTTAATATGTGCGCAAGCGTTCTGCGCATGGTCTTTCTTTCCGCAATAAGGTCAACAAAGCCGTGTTCAAGCATGAATTCCGAGGTCTGGAAGTCATCGGGGAGCCGCTGCTTTATCGTGCCCTCGATAACTCTTCTTCCCGCAAAGCCGATAACGACCTTCGGTTCGGCGATGATGATATCTCCGAGCGATGCGAATGACGCCGTAACGCCGCCCGTTGTCGGGTCGGTCATAACAGCGATGTAAAGCTGACCTGCTTCGGAAAGCTTTCCTACTGCGCCGCTCGTTTTTGCCATCTGCATAAGGGAAACTATGCCCTCCTGCATACGAGCGCCGCCCGAAGCGGTGAACATTATAACGGGGAGCTTATGCTCTGCACCGTATTCAAACGCTCTTGTTATCTTTTCGCCTACAACGCTTCCCATTGAAGCCATCATATAGCGTGAATCCATGATGCCGATAACGCAGCGGATACCTCTTATCTTGCATTCGCCCGTGATAACAGCGTCACGCAGACCTGTTTTTTCACGAAGCTCCGCCTGCTTTGTATCATAGCCGGGGAAGTCGATAGGGTTTTTGCTCACCATATCCTTGTCAAATTCGATAAAGCTTCCCTTGTCAACGGTAAGATTAAGTCTTTCCTCGGACGATATCCTCGAATGATATCCGCACTCGGGGCAGACCTTGAGGTTCTTCACAAGCTCGTCTGTCATTATCATATTAAGGCAGCGAGGACATTTAAAAGCGAGATCCTTCGGTATTTCGACCGTATTCTCCGCTTTACCGCCCTTTTCGTCCTCTTTATCGTTTTCTGCCGCTGTATTGACATTGAATCTTAACTTTACAACATCAAGTAAATCTTCAAGCACTTTCTGTTTACACTCCTTTTACGGAAAATATTTGGGTTCGCTGTTTATATCAAACGTCTGAATGCGTTATTTTTCTTTTTTGGGGGAATCTGTCATCCGCGGAACAAGACCGATACCAATAATGACACCGTAAACGCAACCCGAAAAAGCTTACTTTCCGCTTCGCCCAGCTTTTCGCCTAAAGTCTTGCTCAATACAATTCCTATAAATCCAAATAGCGGTGTGCCGAACGAAATGACCAGCAGCATAACAAGCCCGATCATCATTATTCTTTTCGACTTTGGATAAACTCCGCGGCGCGGAGAGTTATTTGTAGGATTATTGTTGTAGGGATTCTGCCAGCCCTGCTGCGGATTGTTCTGCGGTGCAGGACTGTTGCCGTAAGGGTTCTGCCAGCCCTGATTATTATTTTGTGCAGGATAATTTGCCTGCGTCGGAACGACCTTTATATTCGGCGCCTGCGCTTCGCTTTTTTCTTTTACGGGAGCAGCGCCGCCGTATTTCTGCGCCATTTCGGGGTCGGCTTCGGGCATTCGGTATTTTTCGGGCGCAGGTTCAAAGATATCGGGGCGGTCGTCCTCGGGGTCAAGGTTATACGGTGCGGAAAGCTTTTCCTCATCGGGAAGTCTGAAGCCGCAGCCTGCACATTCGCCGTTAAGTACTCTGCCGCCGCAGAGAGGACATTTATTCTGTGCCAAAAGATCACCCCTCGTTTTCGATCAGTTGCCAAAAAACGACAATATCAGTTTATTCAGTCCCAAAGGATCCCATTGCTCGATCATAAGACCAAAACCAATGGCACAGTACAATAAACCTATTCCAAAGGCTTTAAAATCAAATTTTGCAGGGTCTACGGGCTGAAAGCGGTGTCTTCTTACTCCGCCGCTGATGATAAGATAAAACGCTCCGATAAATATTGCCGTTACAGGCACAAAAAGTATCAGAAGAGCTTTCCACCAATGCCTTTTGACCTCATAAACAAAGCCTTGAACAAAAATGTCAAGAGCGCTCTGCGGTTCTTCCTCCGACTGTTCAAAAGACGGTGCGGATCGGTTATAGACAGGCGGCGGAAAAGTATTCTCCCGATCTTCCTTCGGCTCGGGACGGTATTTTACGGCGTTTTTCTGCCACTCGGGCTTCGGGGCAAGCACCTCACTCACATTATCGGCGGAGGGTATGCCTATTGTATCCATTTCTCCCCGATCGGAGGAACCGTTTTCTTCATCCGCATTTTTCTGTACGGATGATCCCTGCTGTGCGTAATCCTCGGGGTCATAGTTGTAGGGTGCAGCGATCGAATCTTCATCGGGTATCTTATAATTGCAGGAAAGGCAAACGCCGTTCCCGATCATTCCGCCGCATAACGGACACTTCTGCACCACAGCCGATCCCCCATTTCGTATTACTTGCTCATCTTTCTTCCGAGATAGCCGATATCGTATTTACCCGATTCAAAGCCGGGATCACGGATAAGTCCGAGCTGGAAGTCTATATTCGTATCAACACCCTCAACGATGAATTCGGAGAGCGCCCATTTCATCTTTGCGATAGCCTCTTCTCTTGTAGGAGCATGAACGATAAGCTTTGCGATCATGCTGTCATAGTAAGGCGGTATCGTGTAGCCCTGATATGCAGCGCTGTCAACACGTATTCCGGGGCCGCCCGGGGTATAAAGCGACGAGATCTTTCCCGGACAGGGACGGAAGTCGTGTTCGGGGGACTCGGCATTTATTCTGCACTCGATAGAGTGACCTCTGAACTCGATATCGCTCTGCTTGAAGGGAAGCTCTTCGCCTGCGGCGATCTTCATCTGTGCCTTTACAAGGTCAATGCCCGTAATGGATTCGGTTATAGGATGCTCCACCTGAATCCTGGTATTCATCTCCATAAAGTAGAAATCGCCGTTCTTGTCAACGAGGAATTCGATAGTTCCTGCGTTGAAGTATTTGCAGACCTTTGCTGCCGAAACAGCCGCTGCGCCCATTTTTTCACGCAGCTCTGGGGTCATTATCGTTGACGGAGTTTCTTCAAGGACCTTCTGATTTCTTCTCTGCATCGAGCAGTCACGTTCGCCGAGGTGAACGACATTTCCGTGCTTGTCGGCAAGTATCTGGAACTCGATATGCTTCGGGTCGATGATGAACTTTTCCATATATATGCTGTCATCGCCGAAGAAATTCAGCGCTTCCTGCTTTGCTGTAAGTATAGCCTTTTCAAGGTCTTCCATGCGCTCAACAAGACGGATTCCTCGTCCGCCGCCGCCTGCGGAAGCCTTTACCATGAGCGGAAAGCCTATTTCCTCTGCAGCAAGGCGCTTTGCTTCTTCAATAGAGGGAACTGCGCCGTCCGAACCGGGTATAACAGGCACTCCAGCCGCCTTCATTGCCTTCTTTGCAGCAGCCTTATCGCCGAGCATTTCGATCGACTCGGGCGAAGGTCCTATAAAGTTTATTCCGCATTTTCCGCAGTTGCGTGCGAATGCCGCATTTTCCGAAAGAAAACCGAAGCCTGGGTGGATAGCGTCTGCGCCCGTGATCTCGCAGGCAGCAAAAATGGACTTCTCGTTAAGGTAGCTGTCCTTTGTTGCCGCAGGACCTATGCAGACCGCTTCATCGGCTATCCTTGCGTGGAGAGCCGATCTATCGGCTGTCGAATATACCGCTACCGTCCTGATCCCAAGCTCACGGCAGGCACGGATTATTCTTACAGCTATCTCACCTCTGTTGGCGATAAGAACTTTTTTAAACATAGAACGAAAATCCTTTCAAGGATCAAATTTAAGAGCCTTTATGCTCTTATTTTATAGCAAAGGAGATCTCGGCGGAAACAGCCTTTTCTCCGTTTACGGTAGCAACGCACTTGCCTACGCCGACAGGACCCTTTACCTTGATGATCTCAACTTCGATCCGAAGAGTATCGCCGGGAACGACCTGTCTGCGGAACTTTGCTTCCTTTATGCCGCCGAAAAAACCGATCTTGCCCTTGTTTTCGGGAAGACCGAGAAGTGCAACAGCACCTGCCTGTGCGCACATTTCAAGCATAAGAACGCCCGGAACAACGGGATATTCGGGGAAATGTCCCTTGAACCAGAACGAATCGGGTGCCATAAACTTTGTGGCAACGACTCTTTTGCCGTATTCGATCTCTTCGATAGTGTCGATGAGCATAAAGGGATCTCTGTGGGGGATTATCTCCATTATCTGCTCTTTATTCATTACAGCCATAATTCAAACCGCCTTATTCAATTATCATAATAGGCTGATCGTAGTCAACAGCCTCGCCGTTCTTGACAAGTATCTGCTTTACGACGCCGTCATATTCGCTTGTGATCTCGTTCATGAGCTTCATTGATTCGATTATCATAAGAACGTCGCCTTTTTTAACGTGCTTTCCGACCTCTGTGAAGGGAGGCTTGCTCGGATCGGCAGCAGCATAGAAGGTTCCGACGATAGGAGCCTTCACAACGTTCCCGCATACGGCATTCTGCGCTTCAACGGTAGGAACTGCGCCTGCTGCGGCTGCGTTCATCGTTGCGGGCATCATATCATGCTGAACGGGCATACCCATCGGCGGCATAGGGGGAGGGGGAGGACATTTTCTTCCCTTGACGGTTATGCTCTTTTCGCCGGTCGATACGGTAATTTCTCCAAGCTCTTTTTCCTTGACAATATCCGCAAGCTTTGCGATCGTTTCAAGGTCAAAGTCATAAATTTTATCACTCATTGCATTTTTCTCCTTAATCGGTGTATTTCTTCAGGCAGATAGTTGCATTGTGTCCGCCGAAGCCGAGAGAATTGGAAAGTGCACCCTTGATGTCAATATTTCTGTTTCCGTCGACTGCGTAGTCAAGGTCACATTCGGGGTCGGGCGTTGTAAAGCCGATAGTCCTGTGAACGAAGCCTTCCTTTACGGAAAGAGCGGTAACGATAGCTTCAACTGCGCCTGCTGCGCCGAGAAGGTGTCCTGTCATCGACTTTGTGGAGTTGATAACGGTCTTTCTTGCAGCTTCCTCGCCGAGAGCGAGCTTGATAGCGTTAGTTTCGTACTTATCGTTAAGACCTGTGGAAGTGCCGTGTGCATTGATATAGTTTACTTCTTCGGGTTTAAGACCTGCTTCTTCGTAAGCGTGGCGCATTGCATAAGCGGCAGCTTCACCCGTAGGAGAAGGACTTGTCATGTGGTAAGCATCGCCCGTTGCGCCGTAGCCTGCGATCTCGGCAATGATGTTTGCACCTCTTGCCTTTGCGTGTTCAAGCTCTTCGAGAACGAGCATACCCGAGCCTTCGCCGAGGACGAAGCCCTGACGGTTGAGGTCGAACGGAGTCGAAGCCTTGTCGATATCCGTTGCTCTTGAAAGAGCGTGCATATTGTTGAAGCCGGAAAGTGCAAAGCGTGAGATACAAGCCTCTGCACCGCCGCAGAGAGCA
The DNA here is from genome assembly GCA_051881815.1 of Oscillospiraceae bacterium. Classification (GTDB taxonomy): domain Bacteria; phylum Bacillota; class Clostridia; order Oscillospirales; family Ruminococcaceae; genus UMGS363. Next base: position 60,312 of record JBJEQP010000092.1, read on the forward strand.
GCGTCAAGATAGCCATCCTTGATCTTTCTGAAGGCTTCGCCGATAGCGTGTGTAGCGGAGGAACAAGCTGTCGTTGTGCAGAAATTATCGCCCTTGAAGCCTGTGCGCATCGAAACTGTACCTGCAGCCATATTTCCGATCATCATAGGGATAAAGAAAACGGATACCTTGTCGGGCTTTGCGTTGAACTTTGTTACCTCTTCTTCGGTGAGGTTGAGTCCGCCGATACCTACGCCGACAAGAACGCCCACTCTGAACGGATCGAGATCCTTAAGATCGGAGCCTGCGTTTTCGAGCGCTTCCATAGCGGAGCATACAGCGAACTGTGTGAAGCGATCCATTCTCTTTGCTTCTTTTTTATCTATATATTTTGAGCTGTCAAAATCCTTTACGGCGCCAACGACCTTGACTTCAAAGTCGCTTGCGTCGAACTGGTCGATATATGACAGACCGTTTTTGTTAGCCTTAATATTTGCCCAGTATTCCTCAACGTTTTTGCCGAGAGGGTTTACTGTGCCCATTCCTGTGATAACAACTCTTCTCATCTGAACACTCCTTTTTCAAAATTTTTAAAAGAACCTTACATCATAAGTCCGCCCGAGATCTCGATGACCTGACCCGTAACGTAGGAAGAGTCATCCGATGCAAGGAAGGAAACAACGCCTGCGATCTCCTCGACTTCGCCGTAGCGCTTCATTGCGATCTGCTCGAGCATCTTGCTGCGCTGCTCTTCGGTGAGCTTGTCCGTCATAGGCGTCTTGATGAAGCCGGGAGCAACTGCGTTTACGTTTACTCCTCTTGAACCGAGCTCCTTTGCAGCTGTCTTTGTCATTGAGATGATAGCGCCCTTTGAAGCGGAGTAGTTCATCTGTCCCGGGTTGCCGTAAAGACCTGCAACGGATGCAAGGTTGATGATCTTGCCCGATCTCTGGCGCATCATAACGTTTCCTGCAAACTTTGTCATGTTGAAAACGCTCTTCTGGTTTACTGCGATAACAAGGTCGTACTGTTCCTCGGGCATTCTTGCCATAAGTCCGTCCCTTGTGATGCCTGCATTGTTTACAAGACAGTCAATAGTGCCGAAGCGTTCCTTGACTGCCTTTACCATAGCTTCGCACTGCTCGTGGCTGGAAACGTCGCAGATAAACTTTTCACATTCAACGCCGAGAGCCTTGATCTTGTCCATGATATCATTGTTTTCAAACATTCCCTCATTGATGTCGTTGAGAGCGATGTTGTAGCCATCCTTTGCAAGACGAAGTGCGATAGCCGCACCGATGCCTCTTGCCGAACCTGTGATAATAGCTGTTTTTGCCATAGTTAGTTATCCTGCCTTTCCAAATGCTATATTATGGGGTTCTCTAAAAACCGAGACAAAGCAGTACTTCGTATTGCTCGCATATTTTCGTACATGACTTGCATCAGCTGCAAGGCAACAAACCGCAGTAATACTTGATGTATTACAAGGTTTGTTAACGCAGCAGATGATGTAAGTCATAGAAAATATGCCGTGAAGGAGGTTTTTAGAGGTTCCCTTTATGTATAAGATCAATATTCAAATATTACAGCTGCGCTTGTAAGACCTGCTCCGAAGCCTACAAAGCAGACCTTGTCGCCCTTTTTGATCTTTCCCGAACGAACGGATTCGTCAAACGCAGTCGGAATGGATGCGCTTGAAGTGTTTCCGTGCTGATCGAGAGTGATAATGAACTTGTCCATAGATGTGCCGAGGTTCTTGGCGGCCGTTTCGATAATTCTAACGTTTGCCTGATGCGGAACGAACCAGTCGATAGTCGTCACATCAAGTCCGATCTTGTCTGCCGCATTCTGCGCAGAGGTAGGAAGAGCCTTTGTTGCGAATTTATAAACTTCCTTGCCGTCCTGGAAAAGGAATTCGTTCGTGCTTGTGAAATACTCGCCGTAATCATCCGATTCGGTCGTGCGGAAAGGATGTCTGCCGTAGTTATGCTTTGCATAAAGGAACTTTGCGCCGCTTCCGTCCGAGCCGATGAAGCTTGTGAAAAGCTTGTCCGAACGCTCGATAACAACTGCGCCCGCACCGTCGCCGAAAAGAACGCAGGTCGCACGGTCGGTATAATCGACAAAGCGTGAAAGCACCTCGGAGGATACAACGAGCACATATTTAAGATCATCATCCGTCTGAAGATATCTTTTTGCCGCATCAACAGCATAAGCAAAGCCCGAGCAGGCTGCACCGAGGTCAAAAGCTGCCGCATTCACAGCTCCGACAGCGTCCTGTACAAGGCTTGCAAGAGAAGGGGTAAAGAAATCGGGAGTAACAGTTGTTCCGATAACAAGTCCGATCTGCGCAGGGTCGATGCCTGCCGCCTCAATTGCTTTTTGAGCCGCAGCCGCACCCATCTTCCAGCAGGATTCACCGTCAGTGAGAAAACGGTTCTTTATTCCTGTTCTTGTGGATATCCATTCATCGTTCGTTTCAACGATCTTGGACATATCATCATTCGATACCTTTACCGCAGGTGAATAGGAGCCTGTTCCGAGAATATTGATTCCAAACAAAATTTTTACCTCCGTATTGAATTTTTATAAAATTTATGTTATACTGGATATATGATAGGGCAAAAAATGTCGTTTTAGTGCATTTTGCATAGAGAATTCGCCCCTAAATCATAATCATTCACTATATATTGTAATATTTTTCTTTGTCTTTGTCAAGTTAAATCACTAATTATTTAAAAAATTAAATATTTTAAAGGAGTATATATCTTATGAGCAATTCCGCAAAAACAGTATTTTTATTTTCGGGTCAGGGTTCCCAGTATCAGGGAATGGGCAAGGAGCTTTGCGACGCTTATCCCGAGATAAAGTCTATGTATGACGAAGCAAGCGAGATCCTCGGCTTTGATCTTGCAGACAAGTCTTGGAACGCCCCGGAAGAGGAGCTTGCACAGACCGTCATCTCCCAGCCTGCGATCATGATGACATCGCTTGCAGCGCTTGAATGTATGAAAAAGAACGGCGCAGAGTTCTCCGCAGTTGCAGGACACTCCCTCGGCGAATATGCGGCTATGGTCGCTTCGGGCGTTCTTTCATTCAAGGACGGCTTCAAGGTGATAAAGGCAAGGGCAGCCGCAATGCAGAGAGCAGCCGAGAACCAGCACGGCGTAATGTGCGCAGTTATGGGTCAGGCTCCCGAGGATATCGAGAAGATATGCTCTTCCGTTGACGGCTACGTTACACCCGTAAACTACAACTCCGCAGTTCAGACCGTTATCGCAGGCGAACCCGAAGCAGTTGACGCAGCTATCGAAAAGTTCACCGAGATCGGCGCAAAGACGATAAAGCTCAAGGTTTCCGCAGCGTTCCATTCAAAGCTCATGCAGCCTGCCGCTGACGAGTTTGAAGCGGAGTTGAAAAAGATGGATGTTGTTTTCAACAAGCCGAACGTTACATTCTTCTCCAACCTCTACGGCGCAGAGATGCCCGATTTCGACAATATGCCCGAAAAGCTTGCAAAACACATCGTTTCGCCCGTAAAATTCACCTCCGAGCTTGCGCTCATGCAAGAGCAGGGCTTTGTAAACTTTGTTGAGCTTGGCCCAAACAAGGTTCTCACGGGACTTGTAAAGAAAACTCTCAAGGATGTCAACGCTGTTAATGTTGAAAATGCGAAGACGCTGGAAAAAGCACTTGAAATTATTAAGTAAGAGTTTCAATATACAAAGAAACAAACTATATTATTTTGAGGTGATTTTATGGGAAGATACAGCAATTTATCACCTAATCGAAAAGCTGGAAAAGAATTTTTTAATTCAGTTGATAAAATGCTCAAGCCTAAAAAGAGAAGAAAAAAGGGGTGTTATGTAGCAACATGCGTTTATGGCTCCTATGATTGCCCCGAAGTATGGACATTGAGAAGATTTAGAGATTATACACTTGACAGAACATGGTATGGTAAATTGTTTATATGCTTTTATTATACTATTAGTCCTATAATTATTAAATTTTTTGGAAGCCAAAAGTGGTTTAAAGTATTTTGGAGGAAACAGCTTGATAAAATGGTTTCAGCTTTGAAATCAAAAGGTGTTGCAGATACTGAATACGAAGATAAATACTAATATATATCTCAAACCGTAGGGGCGGATTCCATATCCGCCCGTCAGAACGTGTTGTATTCTATCAGAATAAATACTATATGTATAAAAGGAATGATGAAAATGGAAAAATACGCAATTTTAGGTTATCCGCTCAAACACACAATGTCCCCTCCGATACACAAAAGATTGTTCGAGCTGGAGGGAAAGAGCGATGCTGAGTACGAGATCTGCGAATTTGCGCCCGAAACTCTTGCGGAGAAGGCAGCTTACCTCAATTCGCTCGGCGGATATAATATCACTATCCCGTTCAAAGTTGATATAATAAAGTATATCGACGAGCTGGACATTTCCGCAAAGCGTTATGATTCGGTGAACTGCGTTGTGAACCGTGACGGAAAGAATATCGGCTACAACACCGACTGCTACGGCTTTCTCCGTGCTCTTGAAGCAGGCGGAGCAAAGCTCGGCGGAAAGGTTCTCCAGATCGGCTGCGGCGGCGTAGGAAGAATGATGGCTATTGAAGCGCTTCTCCACGGCGCAGACCTTACCGTTGTCGTACTCAAAGGCTTTGAGGACACCGCAGAAGCCGTTGTTTCCGAGCTAAAAAAGCAGGGCTGCGGCGATGACGTTCTCTCACGCTTCAAGTATATCTACGCAGATCAGATCGAGGGCGATTTCGACCTGCTCGTAAATGCAACACCCGTTGGAATGTTCCCGAACGTCGATAACTGCCCCGTTTCCGAGGAGGTCATCTCCCGTTGCGGCAGCGTTTTTGAAGTCATCTACAACCCCGATAAAACAAAGCTCATGAAGATCGCCGAATCGCAGGGCAAAAAGGCTATCGGCGGCATGGCGATGCTCGTATGGCAGGCTGTTGTCGCTCACGAGATATGGAGCGGTGCAAAATACAGCGACAGCGACATTGAAGCTCTTATCTGCGATATGAGAGAAGCGCTCAAAGCTTAAAGCAATACCATTCAAGACTTAACAGGAAGGACGGAGGAAATGAATTTGAAGGCAAGGCTCCAGATGTTTGCAAAATCAGTCAGCGTCTGGTTCGGTATATTTCTTATCATAGGCTGCTGTATCGGTTTCAGCATAAACATCCTGCTCGGATTTTTCTCGGTTTCGGGAGCAAGCAAGCTCAATATGCGCATCTTCATCCCGATACTTATCGCAGGAGCGGCTGTTCTTGCTGTCGGAGCGCATTTTTTCAGTGCGATCATCACGAAGCGGCCTGAAAAGAAAATGCGTCAGCAGCTTGACAAGACGGCTGCAAAGAACGGCATAGGCCGCGAATATATCGAGATACTCAATCTTTCGTGCAGAGGAAATATCCGCACAAAGGTCTGCTCCGAGCTTGCACTCACAGCGCTCGTCACGGGCAATTTCAAACGTGCAAAGGAACAGCTTGACCGTGTTGACGCAATAAGCGTTACCGATATCGCAAATTCAACGGGAAACTATTCGGACGCCGCCTATTATTTCTCCTCGTCAATACTTTATTACTGCGGCTTAAAGGATTACAACAGCATGGAAAACACATATATCCATGCAAAGCAGTATACCGAGAACCTCACCGCCGATTTCTTTGCAATGTCGGTCAGAGCGCTCGGCGAGCTGATGTTCGGAAGCAAGATAGCCGCCGCCGAAGCGCTTCGCACCGCCGAAATGCTCTCACGCTCGCATATAAAATCGAAAATGCCAATGCACAGAGCGCTCTGCTCGGCAATATGCGCCGAGGTACACTATCATCTTGGAGAACCGGAAAAGGCATTTGACGATATCACCGAAGCTATGAGCTACAAGATATCGACCGAGTTCACCGATTATCTTGTCGAACGGGGAAGAACGATAAAGGATCATCCCGAGCCTGTTTCCGACCCGACCGCACCGCTGTTCGGCGAAGTTCTTTTAAGTCCTTCGGATTTTGAGTAGAATAACAAAGCTATAAACGGCAGTACACTGCGAAGCGACCAAAAGTTTCGTCCACCTTTGAAAAGGTGGACGAAACTTTTGGTCGCTTCGCGTATGTTTTCCAAGCTGCACAGCAATAATTTTCAAAAACCCCTTTTATTTTGCAAAAGTATATGTTATAATAGATGTGTATTGACATACGCAAGGAGGTTTTTTATGAAGCTTACCCAGTCAAAAACATTCTGGAGAGGTCTTTGGCTCGCTGCCGTTGCTCTCGGCGGTATCGCACTCGTCAAGGTCGCTTTCGAGATACTCAACCTCACAGATAAAAAATATATTGATCTTTAAGGAGCTTTTCTGCAATGAATAAATATCAGAAGCTTCTGAACAACACGCTTATCTTTGCGATCGGCACCTTCGGTTCAAAGCTTTTAAGCTTTATTCTCGTCCGTCTTTACACAGGCTGCATGTCGGCTGCACAGTACAGCACCGCAGATCTGCTTTATCAGGCTTCTAACGTTATCTATCCGATAGTTACGCTCTCGATGGCGGATGCGCTGATCCGCTTCGGCATTGACAAGGCTTACAGCAACAAAAAGATCTACACCATTGCGCTTACGACAACGGCGGGAGGTCTTGCCGTTCTGCTGCTGTTCACGCCGCTGATAAACTGCGTTGAAGCGTTCAAGGGTTATGGTTTGCTGCTGTTCGTATACTGCTTTTTCTCATCGTTCAAGCAGCTTGCGGCGAATTTCATCAGGGCGCGCGGACTTGTAAAGCTTTTTGCGATCGACGGGATCTTTTCCACATTGGTAATAGTAATGAGCAACCTTATCCTGCTGCTGAAATTCGATCTCGGCGTAACGGGATATGTCTGCTCGATAATAATTTCGGACGCACTTTCGCTTCTGGGACTTACGGTCATCGCAGAGCTTTACAAATTCTTTGATATAAAGCAGTTCGACAAGTCGCTTTTCAAGGAGCTTATAAAGTATTCGCTTCCGCTCGTTCCGACATATATCCTGTGGTGGATAACCTCCGCTTCGGACAGATATTTCGTCATAGGAATGGTCGGCAGCGCCGAAAACGGCATTTACAGCGCCGCACACAAGATCCCGACCCTGCTTCTGCTTGTGACAACGCTGTTTTATCAGGCATGGCAGATGTCTGCGATCGAAAACAAGGACGACAGCGACCTTTCGGGCTATTACAAGCAGGTCTACGGTGCGTATTCCTCGCTGCTTTTCATCGCCGCAGCAGGACTTATAATGATAGCAAAGCCGTTTACATATATTCTTGTCGACAACGACCCCGAAAAGAACTTTGTTTTCGGTTATCATTACACGCCGATACTTATAATAGCAATGATATTCCAGTGCCTTTGCCAGTTCCTTTCGAGCATTTACAATGTAAGGAAGAAATCGGTGAACTCGATGGTGACGAGCATCGTTGCGGCGGTCGTTAACATCGTGCTTGACATCCTGCTCGTCCCACGGCTCGGCGCTTACGGAGCAGGACTTGCAACAATGACGGCATATTTCGCCTGCTTCATGGTTCGTGTTTTCGACACAAGGAGCTATGTGAAATTCCCGATAAGCTGGTTCAAGATGATCGTAAACATAGTGGTTGTCGGATACATGGCGATCGTTGCCGTTACCGAGCCGAAAGCTACATATCTCCAGCTGATCGTGCTTTTCATTGCGGTTGCGGTTTTCAATTTCGACGCAGTTTTAAGCACATTAAGGAATTTTATAATTACTAAAAGAAAAAAATCGACTAAAACTTGATTTTTGGAGGATATATTTATGGCAGCAGACAATATTAAGGTGCAGGCTATGCACAAGGTCTACTCCCGTTATGTTTGGCAGACAAACTCAAACGAGGACTTCACCGAGGATATGACGCTTTTCACGCTCCAAGCGAAGGATACCACCTACGCTTTTGCTGCGCTTGAAAGCGGACTTCTCGCTCACGTTTATTTCGGCAAAAGGGTCGAGGACGAAGACCTTTCCTACCTGCTCGCACTTGACAGAAACCCCTGGACGCTCAAGGTCAACGCCCGTGACGCAGGAACGGTAATGGATTCAACTCCGTTCGAATATCCCTGCCACGGCCTCGGCGATTACAGAGAGCCTTGTCTTATGGTAATGGACAATGCAGGAATGTCCACCTGCGACCTTCGCTATGTTTCACACAAGGTCTACGGCGGAAAACCGAAGCTCGAAACAGCTGACGGCTTTATCCCTGCGACCTTTGCAGAGGAAAACGAGGCTTCAACGCTTGAGATCACCTGTATCGACAAGGCAAGCGGACTGGAAGCTACACTCATTTACACAGCGTTCAGGGAGCTTGACGTTATCACCCGAAGCGTCCGCCTTAAAAACAACGGCAGCGAAAGCATCAACATCCGACGTGTTCTTTCCGCCTGCGTTGATTTTGAATCCTCGGATTATGACTTTATCACCCTCAACGGCTCATGGGCAAGAGAAAGAGCTATCGAACGCTCGCATCTCCACCACGGCAAGCAGGGCGTTGACTCCGTAAAAGGCGAATCCTCGCATCAGAACAACCCGTTCTGCGCTCTCGTTTCGCCGAATGCGGACGAAGATATCGGCGAAGCGTTCGGCTTCAACCTTGTTTACAGCGGAAACTTCTTTCTACAGGCAGAGGTCACACAGCATAAGCACACACGCTTTGTAATGGGCATCAACCACTTCGACTTCAACTGGCTGCTTGAAAAGGGCGAAGAATTTGCCGCTCCCGAAGTTGTAATGGTACACTCCTCGAACGGTATCGGCGAAATGTCGAGGACCTTCCACGACCTTTACAGACAGCATCTTATCCGCGGCGAATACAAGGACAAGCGCCGTCCGATACTTATAAACAACTGGGAAGCCACCTACTTCAATTTCAACACCGAAAAGCTCATCGACATCGCAAAGGAAGCTTCAAAGCTCGGCATTGAGATGCTCGTTATGGACGACGGCTGGTTCGGTCACCGTGATTCGGACAACAGCTCGCTCGGCGACTGGTTCGTATATGAAAAGAAAATAAACGGCGGTCTTAAACACCTTGTTGACGAGGTAAACAAGCTCGGAATGAAGTTCGGTATCTGGTTTGAACCCGAGATGATCTCCCCCGACAGCGAACTCTACAAGGCGCATCCCGACTGGGCTATACAGATAAAGGGCAGACCTCTTTCCATGTCCCGTGAGCAGTATGTCCTCGACTACTCCAACAAGGAAGTCCGTGACTATATCTACGGTCTTATGAACAAGATACTTGAAAGCGCAAACATTGAATATATCAAGTGGGATATGAACAGACAGCTCACCGAGGTCGGCTCGACAACTCTCCCCGCAAACCGCCAGCGTGAGCTTTGGCACAGATATGTTCTCGGCGTTTATGACGTTATGAACCGTCTTACGACCGAGCATCCGCATATCCTCCTTGAAAACTGCTCGGGCGGCGGCGCAAGATTTGACCCGGGTATGCTCTACTTCTCACCGCAGATATGGTGCTCCGATGACACGGATGCGATCGAGCGTCTGAAGATACAGCACGGCACATCGCTCTGCTATCCTGCTTCCGCAATGGGCGCCCACGTTTCCGACTGTCCGAACCACACCGTCGGCAGAACAACTCCTTTCGCAACGAGAGGCGATGTTGCAATGGTCGGAACCTTCGGCTACGAGCTTGACGTTACAAGGATCCCGCAGGAGGACAGGGACGCTATCCCAAGCCAGATCGCAGAATTCAACAAATACAACCACATCATCCGCACGGGCGATCAGTACCGCATCGGTAATATGTTCAAGGACACGACCTGGGACGCTTGGATATTCGTTGAAAAGGACAAGTCCGAAGCGATCTTCACCTTCGTTCAGGTGCTCGGCAGACCAAACTTCCCTGCAAGACGGGTAAAGCTCAAGGGTCTTGACGAAAACGCACGGTACAAGAACGAGCAGACGGGCGAAGTCCACAGCGGCTCGGCTCTCATGAACGCAGGCATTATCGTTCCCGTTGACGGTGATTTCAAGTCGGTCAAGTATCATTTCGTCAAGGTTTGATTACTGCATAAAAATATCCGCAGAGCAGTATCTGCGGATATTATACAAATATTTTTACGAATTCAATCCGAAGCTTATCGAGAGGGCGTTGTTTATCCTTGACATTGACGGAGGATCAAGCTCGCCCATTCTCTCTTTAAGCCGTTTTTTGTCGATAGTCCGTATCTGTTCGAGCAGAACAACGCTGTCCTTGGACAAGCCGCAGTCGGCGGCATTTATCCCGATGTGCGTCGGAAGCTTTGATTTGTCCTGACGGCTCGTTATTGCGGCTGCGATAACGGTAGGGCTGTGGCTGTTGCCGATATCGTTCTGTACGATAAGTACGGGACGGACTCCGCCCTGCTCCGAACCGACAACGGGACTCAGGTCGGCATAATAGATTTCTCCCCTTCTTACGGTCATTTTTAAACAACTCCTGTTTAATAAATTTTTCTTATGATTATTATTTGCCCGAAAATGCAAAAATAATCATTGTGAAAGGAAAAAATCGGGGAGGAAATTTTCCCTGTTATCATTATATGCCGCATAACGTTATTCTGCTATTTAAAGGAGATGTACGAATGTCATTTGATCCCGAAACGTTCGACCTTATGTTTAAGCTTCTGCTCGGAATGATAGCGATACTTCTTCTTATATGGCTTATCGCTGTTTTAACTCCGAAGCTTGCAAAGCTCGTTGACAAGCTGTTCGGAAATGCAAAGATAGACAAGGGCGATTCCTCCATAACGCTTGAAAACGGTGAAAAATACACCGTCAGGAGCATTTACGAGGGCGAATCTCCCGAAGACAAGGAAACCAATGAAACTAATATAAATAACGAAAAGGAATGATTTTTATGGCAAAAGAAAAAAAGCTCGTTGAGCAGATCACCTCAATGGATGAGGATTTCGCACAGTGGTACACGGACATCTGCAAAAAGGCAGAGCTCGTTGAATACACCTCTGTAAAGGGCTGTATGGTCATCCGTCCTTACGGCTACGCTATCTGGGAGAACATCCAGAAGATACTCGACGGAATGTTCAAGGCTACGGGACACGAGAATGTTTGTATGCCTATGTTCATCCCCGAAAGCCTGCTCCAGAAGGAAAAGGATCACGTTGAAGGCTTTGCTCCCGAAGTCGCATGGGTAACAATGGGCGGCAACGAAAAGCTTGAAGACAGACTTTGCGTTCGTCCGACATCGGAAACGCTTTTCTGCGAGCATTACTCCAACATCGTTCACTCCTACCGCGATCTCCCGAAGCTCTACAACCAGTGGGTTTCCGTTGTAAGATGGGAAAAAACCACCCGTCCTTTCCTCCGTTCAAGAGAATTCCTCTGGCAGGAGGGTCACACTATCCACGCAACAGCACAGGAGGCTATTGAAGAAACAGAGCGTATGCTGAACGTTTATGCCGAGTTCTGCGAAAAGTCCCTTGCAATGCCTGTTGTAAAGGGCAGAAAGACCGACAGCGACAAGTTCGCAGGCGCAGAAGCAACCTACGCTATCGAAGCTCTTATGCACGACGGCAAGGCTCTCCAGGCAGGCACATCGCACTACTTTGGTGACGGCTTTGCAAAGGCATTCGACATTATGTACACCGACAAGGAAAACAAAAAGGTATATCCTCACCAGACCTCATGGGGCGTTACGACCCGTCTTATCGGCGCAGTTATCATGACTCACGGCGATAACAACGGACTTGTTCTTCCCCCTGCAGTTGCACCTGTTCAGGCGGTCATTATTCCTATCCAGCAGTTCAAGGAAGGCGTTCTTGACAAGGCTAACGAGCTTGCGGACAAGCTTAAAGCAGCAGGCGTAAGAGTAAAGGTCGATGACAGCGAGAATTCGCCGGGCTGGAAGTTCTCCGAATATGAGATGAAGGGCGTTCCCGTAAGAATTGAGCTTGGCCCTAAAGATATCGAAGCCGACAAGTGCGTTGTCTGCACACGCTACAACGGCGAAAAGAAGGATGTTGCGCTTGAAAGCGTTGTTGAAACAGTTTCCGCAATGCTTGAAAAGGACATTCCCGAGGGTATGCTTGCAAAGGCTCTCGAAAACCGTGAAAAGCACACCTACTCCTGCACAAGCATGGACGAGATCAAGGAAGCTCTTGAAAAGAACGGCGACGGTTTCGTAAAGGCAATGTGGTGCGGCGAAGAGGAATGCGAAGACAAGGTAAAGGAAGTCACAGGCGTTGGTTCAAGATGTATCCCGTTCGATCAGGAAACGCTTTCCGACAAGTGCGTATGCTGCGGAAAGCCTGCAAAGAAGATGGTCATCTGGGGCAAGGCATATTAATGCGTAATCAGTTGATTCTGAAAAATTTTACGAAAATTTGTAGGGGACGGGTTTCCCGTCCCGAATCGCATTAGCGATTTTAGGTTTATGACAAATTGCGTAAAGGTCGGTTTTTCCGCCAATTCAACGATTGTATAAACACCTGTTAAACGGGCGGGGAAAACCCGCCCCTACAATGATTTGCACGTTTCCGTGATATAATAACGTAGGGGCGGATTCTATATCCGCCCGTTTTCGAAAATAAAAAAATTTGACGTTTAAGGAAATAAAAATTATGGACAAAGAAACTCTTTTTGACAGGTTTGACACGGGATTAAAGGTTCGTCTTGCAGGAAATATCCTGACTTTGATATGTATTTTGCTGCGGATATTCGTTTTCCCGAACTCCGTTTCTCCGCTGCTGATGCTCATACCGCTTGTTATCGGCTATATTATGGCGCTTTTCATTTCGGCGGTCGTAACATCGGACGGCGAGGAGCTGCCTGCGGATAAATACGCTGAATATTTTGACGAATTTGAAGCCAAGCACAAGAAAATGGGCAGATTTTTATCCTCAACATCGTTCATTTATATTGCCGTTTCGGTCTTTCTGACTATCACAAAATCATAAGGAGCCAATATGAAAAGATTTTTCCTTATGCTGTCGCTTGTTTTTGCTGTTGCGGCTCTTTCCGCCTGCAGCGCAAAGCAGGAGCTTCCCGGTTCTGACAGGATCGAAGCTCTGCGAACGGCTGCGCAAGGCTACGAAAGCGCAAGGTATATTGTCACAAACCTTGACAGCGGCGAAACGGAGCAGACCTTTGCATTTATGTTTGATGCGGACAATTCACAGATATACTGCTGCGAGGGTCAGGACGCAGACGGCCATTATGCCGAATACAGCAACGGCAGAGAGCTTTTCCGTGAGCGTGACGGCGTTGGTTCGGCTGTTCCGTCAGGTTCGGACGGGTATGTTTCCTACACGAAGAAAAAGCCGCACCCGTATTCAACGGGGCAGCTGTTCTTCTATGTCAACCGCTATGTTTCCTTTGCAGAGGAAACAAATGACGGTGAAAACATGGTCTATACCTACAAATACGATACGGAAAAGCTTAACAAGAATATGAAAACAGAGCTGAACGATTTTTCGACCTCGTACGCTTTTGACTCCGAGGGGAATTTTGTTTATTTCCGTCAGACAAACTCGGGCAGCGACGGAAGCTATTCCTACGAGATCACGCTTGAAGATGTCAACTGTATTTCTTCAATAGAAAATCCTATTGCAACAGGTTCTCAAACCACCGAATAATGCTTTCAAAAAGCCCAAATATCGTTATCTGCTCGGCGTTCATACTGTTAAAGCAGTTCATGTATATCTCCGACAGACCAAACAAAAAACCTATAAGCAGGACAATGCAGTACAAAACCGCAAAGCTCCTGCTTATTTTTATTTTCTTATGAAGCTCAAAAAACATATCTTTTTGCCTTTCTTATACTAATCCCCGATTATAAAGTGTACAAAAAATCAAGCAAAATCTCGCATATATGGATTTTGCGCAGATTTTTTGTCTACACTTTAATGAGGGATTAGTATTATTGATTATGTAAAAACAGGTTTGAAAGGCTTTTCCCGATAAGCTCACCGCTGTAAACCGCCTCGTCAATGCTGTTCGCATGGCCGCCGACTTCGATAAGAAGCGAGCCTGCGGTAAGATCCTGATTATAGAATCTGTCATCGAACAGAACGGGGCGCGTAAGACCGCCGAAATCCGATTCAAGCTGCTGCTGGAGAGCCGATGCAAAGCGGAAATTGCTCATATAATGCGGAAGTCTGCCGCTTCCGTCATCAAAGCAGCTTATTATCATTATCTGCGCAGCGTTTCTGCCGTTTATATCTGCAACGGGAGCGATCCTTGTGCCGTCCTCTCGCTCGATAGCGTCACGGTGAATGTCAAGGACGGCTTTTATGGTCGGATTTTCTTCAAGTATCGCCTGTACGGTCTCACGGCTGCGGTCGTATGAGCCGTTATAAGAGGGATAATCGTGCTTTGTGACATCGTGAATAACTCCGATGCCATTCTTTTCAAGCTCTGCCGCAATAGCGTCGCCGACAGCAGCCATGTTTTTTTCATCGTCCGTGGTCCTGCTCGTGAATGAGCTGTCATAAAAATCACGGCTGTAAGGCTCGTAGCTTTCCGTTTCGTGCGTGTGCATTATCAATATCTGCGGAGTTCCGTCTGCCGTCACTGTAAAGTCATAGCCTTTACGGCTTTCGGCAAGCAGCGTTTCGTTCGGTATATCCGAGCAGTTCCGTATCTGACCGCCGCCGTCAAGGTCGACATAGCCGCTTCCGCTGTAAAAGCCGTAGGTCATAGCCTTTATCACACCGTCACGGGATTCAAGCGTCTGCGGATAAGGCTCTGCGCCGACATCATGCTCCTTCGGGACAACGATCTCCTCATTTTCCCCCGAAGGAATGATAAGCTCGCCCCTTGAGAGCATTACGCTTTCGTCAAAGCTGATATAAGCCTGCTTGTCCTCGGCGCTCTGTGTTGTTTCGGTCGGTTCTGCCGTTATATTTTCCTTTGCTTCAAAAACATTCCCTGCCGAAAGCTTTGCCGAAGCAGCTGCTGCGGCGATCATTGCTTCCTCTGCGTCAGGCACAGCCGCCCTTAATGAAAGTATCATGAGCGGTGCAAGGGCAAAGGCTGTTCCTGCCGCCAGAAAACTCTTTCCGTATCGAGATCTCGTTCTCCTGACTGACATTTTCACCATTCCTCTCAAAAGCATTTCTGCAAACTTTTTCTGTCCTTTTTATATTTATATGATTTTCAGCCGAATGTTATGACAGCGCCGCAATATCGGAGAAGCTCAGCTGCGGCTGGAGAGCCTTGTTAACGGCAAAGGCTATGAGCCGAGCGGCACGTTCGATAAGCTTGTCAACATCACGGGGAGTCACCATCATATTCGGGAGATGCTTGTCGGGGGCGCTGCCTGTGATGTTTTCGACAATCGTGTGCATATCGACAACGGTCGGAACACCTATCGCAATGACGGGAACGGCAAGTGTGGTTTCGGTAAGCTCCTTGCGGCGGTTCTGAACGCCCGAACCGGGAGAGATGCCCGTATCGGTTATCTGTATCGTTGTTCCGAGCCGTGAAATGTCCGAGCAGGCGAGCGCATCTATCGCAATGACAAACGCAGGCTTTATCCCGAAGCAGACCGAATCAACGATCTCGGCGGCTTCGATGCCTGTCTGACCGAGGACTCCGGGAGCAAGTGCGGATACCGTTTTCAGCGAAGAAAGCTCGTGTTCCTTGGGGAGCGTTCCTTTTAAGTGCCGTGTTGCAATTATTTTTGAAATTACCATCGGCCCGAGCGCATCGGGAGTGATATCCGAATTGCCGAGGCCTACAACAAGACCGTTCTCCGTGCCGCAGTTATGGCTTTTCAGCAGAGCAGTTATCTCGTCTGCGATATTCTGCGCCTGCTCCTCAAAATCGGACGGTGCAAACGAGAGTCTGTCCGTTTCGATCGTGATATACCTGCCCTTTGATTTGCCGATCTTCAAGCCTGCAAGCTCGGATTTGACCTCGATCTCGGTTATGCTGCAGGCAGAGCTTTGACGGAGCTTTCTTCCGATGCCCTTAGGGAGCGAACGGGCGTCCTCGTCGATCATTTCAACCGCAAGATCAGTTCGTGCTGACATACATTATTTCCCCTTCTCGAAAATATTAAGCAATCTGCATAAACCAAGCCGTTTTATTTCTACAAGTTTTTTTATATTGCCTATTGAAAATCCGAGCAAATAATGATAGAATAATATTTAAGCTTGTGCAGATATGTATTCGATAAGGGCAGCCGTACTGCTATATCGCATCTTTATCTTTTTGATCGTTAAAGGGTGAGTCATTACACCCGTGAGTACAAAAGCGAACCGTGTCACCGCTTTGTTCTGATTAAACAGTATGCAAGCTGTCAATATTATTTGCAGAAAATTTTAAATTATCAGAGATTTTGGAGGAAAACAAAATGCCAAATATTAAATCCGCTAAGAAGAGAGTTAAGGTTATCGCTACAAAGACAATGAGAAACAAGTCCGTTAAGACTGCTCTCAAGACTACCCTCAAGAAGGCTGACGCTGCTACAGCTGCAAAGGCTCCCGAGTCCGAGGCAGTAGTAAGAGCTGCTATCAAGGCTGTTGACCAGGCTTGCGCAAAGGGTCTTATGCACAAGAACTGTGCTGCAAGAAAGAAATCCCAGCTCGCAAAGAAGCTCAACTCCGTAAAGGCATAAGGCTTTTTTCAATGCGTAATGCGTAATTCTTAATGCGTAATTATTTTTAGTCTAAAATGATAATGCAATTCACGATCTATTTGGTTTTTCGTGAATTGCATTTTTTATTAAACGTCATATTTTTATTTTCCGAAAACGGGCGGATATAGAATCCGCCCCTACAGATTTCGGAAATTTTTTCGGAACCAACTTATACTAAACACCATTTAAAATTTGGAAAAAATCAAGCCGACAATCTCGAATATATAGGATTTCGGCGCAGATTTTTTCTTTTATTTTATTGGTGTTTAGGAAAAAGCTGATTAAAGCGCAGCGTTCGTTTCGCTGTTTTGAAAAATGTACGAGTTTACTCATTTGAGGACATTTTGAAAAACGGCAGAAACGTATTAATCAGCGTTTCCTTAGTATTAATTACGCATTCCGCATTACGAATTACGCATTATAATAACGTATTTACGTCATTTTTCTGCTTTTGCAAAAAAATCTCAAAAAAATTTGAAAAAACGCTTGACAAAAATATTGTTGTGTGTTATAATAAATATCGTCGTCAGGAAGGGAAAACCGAAACGATAAAATTTAATATGCGGTAGTGCTGGAATAGGCAGACAGGCACGTTTGAGGGGCGTGTGTCTTTGACGTATGGGTTCAAGTCCCATTTACCGCACCAATTAACCACTTATCTTTGGATAGGTGGTTCTTTGTTTATTACACTCATTTCTGCCGAATTTGTATGATGTGTAAAAAATACCTTGAAACAGTGGAAAATGTTTGAGCAAATAACTATTATAAAACCTATTGACAAACTATGATTTAGGTTGTATAATAAAACCACAGTAAACAAACCAAAAAATCTGAAAGGAGCGAGCTGATATGATGTCCATGTACGCTGCAATGTCTATGTGCGAAATGTGCCAAAAAAATGAATATCATAAAAGCTGCTTTTAACGTTTTTATTATATATCCGTATGAAGCAGGTTCGCCTGCTTTTTTATTTGCATTATTGGAGTAAATAAATGATAGAACTGAAAAATATATCAAAAACCTACGGCAAGGGCGAAAAGGCCGTTACTGCGATAAAGGAAGTCAACATCACGATAAATGACGGGGAGATCTTCGGCATCATCGGGCTTTCCGGCGCAGGAAAAAGCACCCTCGTCCGCTGCATAAACTTCCTCGAACGTCCTACAACGGGCGAAGTTATCATCGACGGAAAGAGCCTCGGACAGCTCACGACAAAGCAGCTGCTTGAAGCAAGACGGAACATAGGAATGATCTTCCAGGGCTTCAATCTGCTTGAACAGAGGACTGTTCTTAAAAATGTCTGTTTTCCGCTTGAGGTCGCAGGAGTGAAGAAAACCGAAGCCGAAAAGAGAGCGAGGGAGCTTCTTGAGCTTGTTTCTCTTTCCGACAAGGAAAAGAACTATCCCTCACAGCTTTCGGGCGGTCAGAAGCAGCGTGTTGCTATCGCAAGAGCGCTTGCCGCAAACCCGAAATACCTGCTCTGCGATGAAGCTACAAGCGCACTTGACCCCGACACGACACGTTCCATTCTTGAGCTTATGAAGAAGATAAACAAGGAGCTCGGCATCACGATAGTTGTTATCACTCACGAAATGAGCATCATCGACAGCATCTGCGACAGAGTTGCAGTTCTCGACAAGAGCGTTGTTGCCGAAATGGGCGATGTTAAAACGGTATTTGCAGATCCGCAGTCGGATATCGCCAAAAAGCTTGTTCTTCCCGAGATAAAGGCCGCAGACGAGATAAACGAGGGACAAAAGCTCCGCATCGTTTTCAACGGCGAAAGCTCAGGCAAGCCTGTTCTTGCGGCAATTGTCCTTGAATGCGGCGCAGCTGTGAACATCCTTCACGCCGACACAAAGGACATTGACGGCAAGGCTTACGGTCAGCTTATCATACAGGTACCTTTCAGCTCATACGATCGGGTAAAATCCTATCTTGATACAAACGGCATCGAATACTCGGAGCTTGACGATTGAACGAATGGGAGTGAAAAATAATGTCAGACCTGCTTTCACAGCTTATTGAAAAGGGCGTTTTGCAGAAGGGAATATGGGAAACCGTTTATTTGACGTTCATTTCCGCATTCTTTTCCTACGTCATCGGACTTCCGATAGGAATTCTTCTAAATGTCACAAGCTCGGACGGCATAAAGCCTATCCCGTGGCTCAACAAGATACTCGGTTTTATCGTGAACATCTTCCGAAGCATCCCGTTCGTGATACTTATGGTCGCAATGCTTCCCGTTGCAAAATTTGTTGTCGGAACGAGCCTTGGAAACAAGGCAATGATCGTAACGCTCATCATCGCAGCCGCACCATACGTTGCCCGAATGGTCGAAAGCTCGATAAAGGAAGTTGACAAGGGCGTTATCGAAGCCGCACAGTCAATGGGAACCTCAAATTTCAAGATAATCTGCAAGGTGCTTATCCCCGAATCAAAGCCGTCGCTTATCGTCGGTGCGGTGATATCGCTTGTAACTATACTCGGTTATTCCGCAATGGCAGGAACGATCGGAGGCGGCGGCCTCGGAACGATAGCTATAAACTACGGCTATCAGCGCTTTAAAAACGACATAATATGGGTGTGCGTTGTACTGACGATCATCATTGTCCAGCTCATTCAGGAGTTCGGAATGATGCTCGCCCGCAAGACGGACAAACGTATTAATAAGTAATGCTGTAATTTACAAGCGTTACAGAATCAAGGAGAAAATGAAAAATGGAAAAGCTTTTTGACCGCCTTTTGCGTGAGAATTTCAGGAACGGACGAATGTACACAAAACGATGTTGTTAATTTATTCACCAAAACCCGAAATCAAACGTATAATAAAGGAGAAAAATATTATGAAAAAGAATATCGTATTAACAAGCATTATCGCCGCATTTTCTATCGCTTCACTCGCACTCACAGGCTGCTCTTCAAGTGCAGGCACAACCGAAACAACGACAGCTGCCGATAATTCCGCGGCCGACACCACAGCAGCCGACACTGCAGCAGACACCGAAGCAGCCGATGCCACAGCAGACAACACCGATAATGTTATCAAGGTAGGCGCAACATCAACACCTCATGGTGAAGTGCTCGAATTTGTCAAGGATAAGCTTGCAGAACAGGGCTACGACCTTCAGATCACGATCTACGATGATTATGTTCTTCCGAACAAGGCAGTTGCCGACGGCGAGCTTGACGCAAACTACTTCCAGCACACTCCTTACCTCAACAGCTACAACGAATCCAACGGCACAAACCTCGTTTCCGTTGCTTCCATCCACTATGAGCCGTTCGGACTCTATGCAAACGGAATTGCAAGCGTTGCGGATATCCCCGAGGGCGCATCTATCGTTATCCCTGCCGACGACAGCAACGAAACAAGAGCTCTTCTCCTTCTTGCACAGGAAGGTCTTATCACTCTCCCCGAGGGTGCAAACGCTGCTGACGGAGTAAATACGCTCGATATCGTTGACGATCACGGCTACAAGATCACAACCGTTCAGGCTGATACTGTTGCAGCACAGTTCGCAAACGCAGGCGATGGTTCTCTCGCAGTTATCAACGGCAACTACGCTCTCGCAGCAGGTCTTAAGATCGCAGACGCAATCGCAACAGAGGACGCTTCCGGCGACGCAGCACAGACATACGCAAACATTATCGCAGTAAACAGCGGCAATGAAAACAACGCAAAGGTCCAGGCTCTCGTTTCCGCACTTCAGACAGACGAGGTCAAGAGCTTCATCGCTGAAAACTACAACGGCGCAGTTGTAGCAATTTTCTAAAAAATACTTTAAAAAACAACTAAAACGCTGGACAAATCAGCGTTTTAGTTGTATAATAAGGAATTGCTGTTTATGCAATTTCTTAAACAGTACCTTTAAAATAAATACTCTTCTGCATAATGCAGAAAGCCAAAATATACTCTAAAACGGAGGAAACCATGGATCTGGCATTCATTACGCAGCATTATCCTCTTTATGTCAAAGCTGCGGTGCTGACGGTCGTAACGGGCGGCATCGGTATCATACTTTCCGCAGTTGTCGGTCTGATATGTGCATTGACAAGGTATTATAAGATACCCGTACTGCGCACGATCTCTGTCATCTACACCGAGCTTTCGAGAAACACGCCGCTCATCGTGCAGCTGTTTTTCTTATATTTCGGACTTCCGAAGGCAGGGATAGTTCTCTCCTCCGAAGCCTGCGGCATAATCGGATTGACCTTTCTCGGCGGAAGCTATATGTCAGAATCCATTTTAAGCGGTTTCCAAAGCATCAAAAAAGCCCAGATCGAATCCGCAGAAAGCCTTGGACTTACAAAGCCGCAGATAATGCGCTATGTTGTTTTTCCGAGAGCTGCGGCGGCTGCAATGCCTGCTGTGAGCGCAAACATAATCTTTCTTCTCAAAGAAACCAGCGTTTTCAGCGCAGTTGCACTTGCCGACCTTATGTACATAGCCAAAGACCTTATCGGAATGTACTCCAGCACAACGGAGTCGCTCCTTATGCTCGTCATAGCATACCTTATCATTATTTTGCCGATATCGCTGCTGTGTTCGGTGCTCGAAAGGAGGCTTCGCCGTGGAGGGGCTTAAAATTGTATTCGAGGGCAGCAACTTTTTAAGACTGCTCGGTGGGCTTTGGGTAACGATACGCATCGCACTCATCTCGATAGGCTTTTCGCTTATCTTCGGCTCGCTGCTCGGCGCAGCTATGAGAGTGAAAAGCAAGGCTGTCAGAGCGGTTTGCAGAGCCTATCTTGAAATAGTCCGCATAATGCCGCAGCTCGTATGGCTTTTCATCGTGTTCTTCGGCATCGTCAGAACGCTCGGCATAAATCTTTCGGGCGAGACCTCGGCGGTCATCGTCTTTACGATATGGGGAACTGCTGAAATGGGCGACCTTGTCCGAGGCGGCTTTGAAAGCGTTCCCGTTCACCAGTACGAGTCTTCACAGTCGCTCGGTCTTACCAAGCTGCAGGCTTATATCTACGTCATTTTTCCGCAGGCTATCCGCCTGCTTATACCGAATATCATCAATCTTTCAACAAGAATGATAAAAACCACCGCACTTGTTTCGCTCATCGGCGTTACAGAGGTGCTCAAAGTCGGAAAACAGATAATCGACGCAAACCGCTTTGAAGCGCCGAACGCTGCGCTTTGGGTCTACGGAACAATATTTATAATGTATTTTCTCGTCTGCTTTCCGCTTTCGATGCTCTCGGCAGCAATTGAAAAGAAGCAGAAAAAGCTTTCGGCATAAGTTGGCTTAAGTTATCTTAAGTTTTATAAGGAGTTTATATAATGGCGGAAAAGATAATCGAGGTAAAAAACCTGCATAAACAGTTCGGCGACAACGTTATCCTCAAAGACCTTTCAATTTCGGTCGAAAAGGGCGAAGTTCTCGTTCTTATCGGTCCGTCCGGCTGCGGAAAAAGCACGCTGCTCCGCTGTCTTAACGGACTTGAACCCATACAGGGCGGAAGCGTAACGCTCCACGGAGAACCTGTACTTTACGGCAAAAAAAGCCTTACAAAAATTCGTCAGCATATAGGAATGGTCTTTCAGAGCTATGACCTTTTCCCACACATGACGATCGCACAGAATATCGCACTTGCGCCGCTCAAGGTGCAGAAGCGTGACAAAAAGGAAGTCGAGGAAGAAACTATAAAGCTCCTTGAAAGGGTAGGTCTTGCAGGAAAAGCGGACGCTTACCCGAATGAGCTTTCGGGCGGACAGAAACAGCGTGCGGCAATTGTCCGCAGCCTTATCATCCACCCCGATATCATTCTTCTCGACGAGATAACCGCAGCGCTCGACCCCGAAATGGTGCATGAGGTGCTCAAAGTTGTGCTTGACCTTGCAAAAAGCGGCACAACAATGATGATAGTAACTCACGAAATGGCGTTCGCAAAGGCTGTCGCAGACAGGATAATTTTCATCGACGGCGGCGAAATAGTTGAGGAGGGCACTCCCGACCGGTTCTTTGAGGCGCCCAAAACAGAACGTGCAAAACAGTTCTTAAAAACATTTACATATTCGGATTAAATTTTGAAAGGAAGATCATTATGAAAAAATTCAGCTTTAAGAAGATCCTTGCAGCATTATCCGCAGCAGCGATCGCAGTTTCTTTTGCAGCTTGCAAAAACGCTTCCGAAGGCACAGACGCAGCAGGCTCAAACGCAAAGGTTTACCGTACAGTAGACGAGATCAAGGAAAGCGGCAAAGTCAAGATCGGCGTTTTCTCCGACAAGAATCCGTTCGGCTATGTTGACAACAACGGCGAATATCAGGGCTATGACGTTTACTTTGCAAAAAGACTTGCACAGGATCTCGGAACAGAGCTTGAACTCGTTTCCGTTGAAGCCGCAAACAGAGCAGAGTACCTCATCACAGGCAAGGTCGATATCATCCTCGCAAACTTCACCGTTACACCCGAAAGAGCAGAAAAGGTCGATTTTGCACTCCCGTATATGAAGGTTGCCCTCGGCGTAGTTTCCCCCGAAAGCGCACCTATAAATTCCGAAGCAGACCTTGAAAATAAGAAGCTCATCGTTGTAAAGGGCACAACAGCAGAGCAGTTCTTCACAGATAATCAGTACAGCGGACTTGAACTCATCAAGTTTGACGAATACAACGAAGCTTACTCCGCACTCCAGGACGGCAGAGGCGACGCATTTTCCACCGACAATACCGAAGTGCTCGCATGGGCAATGCAGAACCCCGGCTTCACAGTCGGCATTGAATCTCTCGGAAGCCTTGATACTATCGCTCCTGCAGTAACAAAGGGCAACGAAACACTTCTCACCTATATCAATGACGAGATCAAGGCTCTTGCGAACGAAAACTTCTTTCATAACGACTATGACGAAACGCTTGCGTCCGTTTACGGTACAGCAGTAGACAAAGAAAACCTTGTTGTTGAAGGCGGAGTAGTGGATTGAGCCGAAACCACACCGCGAAGCGACAAGCTGGTCGAGCTGAGCACAGCTCGTCAGGTGTCCAGAGGGCGGAAAGCCCTTTGGTCGCAGGTCAGAATGACCTTTAGCAGTAGAGCGAAACACCCTAAACTATGGCACATAATCAGCAATAAAAGCAAAATATCTATCAAATATAAAGCGCAATTCACGAAAATAAGGAAAAACAGAACATGAGAAATCGTTTTGTTTCAACTTTCTTTTTGTGAATTGCGCTTTTTGATTTGTTAGTTGTTTTGCTTTTGCGGCGAATGATTCGCTATAGTTTAGGGTATTTCGCTCTCTGCGGAGAGCGATTTAGGGGCTTCTCGCCCCTAAAAACCCTCGCCAGCTGTGCTCAGCTGGACCAGCCGGTCGCTTCGCGTGTGTTTCCGAAAGTAATTTCTATTTTATATTCCCTTCAAGCAGCTGTATTTTTCTGTTCAGAACAGCTTCTTTGTAGTCGAGCCAGGATCTTATCGGCGTTTCCGTCAGTATTCCGCCGTCAAAGTATCTGTCGGTCGTGCTGTGGGAATCCGAGCCTGCCGTTATCGGAAGATCGTACCACTCGGCGTACATCTGCGCTCTTTTATCAAATTCTTTATTGAAATGTGAGGCGTTGATGACCTCAACGGCGTCTACGTTATGCGGACACAATGTAAAGCGTTTGATATAGTCATAGTCACGGAACGGATGCGCATGAACAACGAAGAAGCCGCAGCTTCTCGCATAGTCGAGCACCTTTGTTATCTCACAGTCGCCATCGAGGATGTTTCCGTTTTCAATGAGCCACTGCTTATCGGGACCGTACAGAAGAAAATCTGCGCCGTAAAAGGTATACTCAACGCCGAAAAATACGTCAAGTCCTATTTTATCGCCAAGCTCCTTTGCGTTTTCATAGCCCTTGCAGTAAAGCTCTATCCGCTCTTTCCACGGCAGATCACGGGGAACTGCGGAGTTGCCGTTGAAAAAATGATCGGTGACAAAAATACCGTCATAGCCTTCGTCCTTATATTTCTGCGCCATTTCAGCGCCGGTTGACCTTCCGCAGCCGCTGGCTTCACAGGTATGCAGGTGGGTTTCGTACTTGTACATTTAATCTTCCTTTCCGCAGAGTGCTGCGATCGCATTTGCGTATATTTCGGCGTTGAGAAGCAGGCTTTCTTCTTTGATAAACTCGTCTGCGCCGTGCATATTGTTTTCATCGCCGGGGAATTCCGCACCGAAAGCAACGCCGTTTTCTGTTTCGTGGACGTATGTGCCGCCGCCGATAGCGATAGGCTCGCCCTTTTCACCCGTAACGCTCTCATACACGCCGAGAAGTGTTTTAACAAAGTCGCTTTCCGCCGAAACGTGGTGAGGTTCGCTCTTCATAACGGGTTCTGCGCTGATATCAACGCTGCTTGCGGCATTTTCCAGCTTTTCGAATATGCCCTTGCAGCTCTCGCAGACAGGGAAACGGATATCCTGCATACAAACAAGGCTTTCGCCCGATATCTCCGCCATACTTAAAACCGTTGTGGCTGCCCCCGACTCCGAATCGGAGCATTTTATTCCGCAGCCGCTTCCGTCCGTTTCTCCGAACGGGAAAAGCTTTTTGAACGCCTTTGCTTCGTCGACATCACATTCGGCAAGAAGTCCGAAAAGTGCGGTAAGTGCGTTGACCCCAAGCTCGGGAGTTGAAGCGTGAGCGCTTTTGCCGTATGCAAATATGTTCGAGATGCCGTTTTCTTCGGTTATGTCAAAGCTGACTTCGGGGGAAAGCTTCTCTGCGGCTTTGCGAAGCTCCGAGGCAGGTATTTTCACCTGTGCCTTGGCTGCTTCGGGGACTGCGTTCACCATAGCGCCGCCGCTTATCGAAACTATCCTTCCGCTGCATTTGTGCGAAAGCTTTATCCTCATCATACCCTTTTCGATATTAATGAGCGGATAAGAGCCGTCCGGCGTAAAAAGCAGCGGCGGGAAGCTCTCCTTTTTCTGATAGTACTCCATATCGGCGGAGCCGTTTTCCTCGTTGCTGCCGAAGATAAGGCGTACATTCTTTTCTATCGGCAAGCCAAGCTCCTTCACGCAGCGCATAGCATAAAGTGCAGCTATCGCAGGTCCTTTGTCGTCGATCGCACCTCTGCCGAAAAGCTTTCCGTCCTCGGCTGTAAGCTCGAACGGCGGCTTTGTCCAGCCGTTTCCCTCGGGAACGACGTCAAGGTGACAGAGTATGCCGAGGTGCTTTTCACTGTTGTCAAACAGGTCTGCCGAAACTGCATAGTTATCGCAGTTTTTTGTAAAAAAGCCGTACTTTTTACAGAGCTCCTCGGCTTTTTTGAGTGCTTTTACGTTGTTTTCTCCGAACGGACAGCCTTCTGTCGGCTCGGACATGACGGAAGGTATCTTTACAAGCTCCGCAAGGTCGCCGATCATTTCATCACGCTTGGATATGATATAATTTTTAATAAGTTCTTTTCTTTTCATAATAACTCCTATCTGCGACCACTGCGTTGAACAAAAAGCTGCCCGTGTGGTTCGGGCAGCCGTATGGTTATTTTTTTCTTTGTCTGCGTGAAGCGCCCTTTGACGGTGCTGCGGCATTCTTCTTTGAAAAGCTCGTTGTATAAAAGGCATCAATATTTGCATTTGTAGCAAGCTGTATAGCAACGATAGCGCACACAGCGATAACGACAATGAAGTATATAAGCGTTTCAAAATAGTTATCGGGCTTTCTTTCGGTATTGAGCGAATAATTCACACAGGTATAAACCATATAAACCGCTTCAGCCGAAAAATAAATGCAGGATGTGATCCTGAAAAAGCTTGCTTTGAGCAGCATAAGAAGTGCAAAAATAACGCCGCCCATCGAAACATAGATCAAAATATTGAGATCATCGGGATTGAGCTTTGAATATATCAGAACCGAAGAGATAATGCAGCCAAGCGCCATCAGCACAAGAGCAAACAGTCCCCTTTTTGCTCTTTTGACCTTCTGCTCGTGCATAAGGCTCTTGTAAAGCTCGGCGCTGTTCTTCTTGTTAATGCCCTTCGGACGTGAATCTATCTCTTTCTGCAGGCGTTCCTTTATAAGCTGCTTTTCGTCACGGCCGAGCGCTTCCTGTGAGTCAAAGGTGCTCGCCTTTTTGAGCGGAGCGGAAGCATAGATCTCATCCGACATTTCCTGGAGCTTCGGTCTGCCGCCGATCTCCTTTTCAAGCTCGTCAAACTCCTGCTGCCGGCGTTTTTCTTTCCTCTCCTGCTGCTTATAGTTATACCCCATATCACTCAACATATCCGAGGTGATCCGGACATCTTCAAGGTTGCGGTAAGCCTCTTCGGCAGCAAGCTTCTGTGCCTTTGCAGCTTCGATACGATCCTGTTCTTCATTTTCACGGATAAGCTGTTCGACTGTTTTTCCTCTGCAGTAATTGTCCTCTTGGTATTTAAAGCTGTCGTCCTGCAGCGGCGCAGAGTGATAGGGCGATGTCGAAAAGCTTGTTTCATCCCGGTCTTCCGGCTCGTCTATGTAGTCATATATCTCTTCCGGCTCTTCATCTTCGGGGTCTTCCGTCATCTGTGCATTCTGAACATCCGCGGCCTTTTCAGCCTGCTGTTCCGCTTTTTTCGCATCGGCAAGGGCATTCAGATTTCCGCCCATTTTCTGCAGATCACGCTCAAAACGTGGAACATATCCGCTGTTGTCCGCTCCGGGCTCTGTATCTATCGGATCAAAGATATCATTGCCGTTATTTTTCATTAGATCAACTCCGTTTTATTCTGATAAGGCGATCGCTTCGGGGAAGATGCTCGATGAGCTTTCCTGAAGGAACGTTGTGTTGACATAACCCTGAATGGTTGCGCCGTCAAGCACGGTTATTGTCGAAGCTGTGATGTTGCCGAGGATAACAGCGTCCGTCTTGAACTCTGCTTTTCCGCCGACATCAACGTTGCCCTTTATTTTTCCGTTAAGGTCAAGATACTGTGCGGAGATATCGCCGAGGATAAGGCTGTCGCGATCCATCTGTACCTGTCCCTTTGAAACGATATTACCCTGCATTGAAGCGCCTGTCATTACAGAATTGTTGCACTCAATATCGCCGACGACCTTTCCTGTAACGTTGATGTTCTTGGTGATCTTTACATCGCCCTTTACGCTTCCATCAATATTTATGTTTGCAAACGAGCGGATATTTCCGTCGATTATAGTATTTCGGGAAATAACTGTCGTTTCTTCGGTCTCATAATAAGGAGAATCGGGTTCGTTTCCTCTGAAGGAGGATGAACGGGGAGGTCTTGGAGGAGTCGGGGGAACGGAACCGCCTCCGAACGACTGATTTGAGCCGCCGAATGACTGGTTTGAACTGCCGAATGACTGGCTTGAACCGCCGAATGACTGATTTGAGCTTCCGAATGTCTGTCCCGAACCGTAAGAACCGCTGTATGCGCTGTTCTGCTGCTGATCCTGACGGGCAGCAGCTCCGCTCTGACGTGCAAACTGCGAATACTGTGCAAACGGGCTTACGCTTTCCGTCTGCGGAGCTTCGGGAGCAGGCTTCGGCTCTTCGGCAGACTTTACGGCTGCAGCGGGAGCAATATCGGGTGAGCTGTAATCCGCAGGCTCACTCTCGGTCTGTATCGGTTCCGATATATTTGTATCGGGCACAGCTTCGGCTGCTTTTTCCGCAGGTACTGCTTCTTCAAAGCTTTTCTTCGGCGCAGGTTCAAGATAGCTGTCAAGCTCGGTCTTCTTTTTCTCTTTATCTTCCGCTGACTGCTTATTTCCGATTATTCCGTCCTTGTGAAGGACTTCCCTCAATGCTTGGTTAAAATTATCTTTAAGGCTCATTTTGTGACCATTCCTTTCTTGACTTCCGAGATAGCTGTGCTGTATATTTTGTATAGGGGTTCTCTAAAAACCGGGACTCGAGCAAATTTTCGTTTATGACTTTGTTCAGCTGCAAGGCAACAAACCGCAGTAATACTTGATGTATTACAAGGTTTGTTAACGCAGCAGATGAGCAAAGTCATAGAAAATTTGCCGAGAAGGAGGTTTTTAGAGGTTCCCTATATTTATATAGCAAGGGTTAATCTACATAAGAAAAAGTTACGGGCTTGACGGTATTATCAAGCTGACCGAAGGTGTAGCCGTCATTTTGAAGCGCCACTATTATATCTTCAACGGTCTTGACTGTGAGCTGCTTGTCCGCACTGTCGTGGAGAAGGACGATCGCCCGATGTGAGGTGTTGTTTTCTATCCCGTTGAGAACATTGTTGTAAATGCTTGTCCAAGTAGCATGTGTGGTCGCATCCTCGC
The DNA here is from genome assembly GCA_051881815.1 of Oscillospiraceae bacterium. Lineage (GTDB taxonomy): Bacteria > Bacillota > Clostridia > Oscillospirales > Ruminococcaceae > UMGS363. The sequence goes on from JBJEQP010000092.1 coordinate 89,202, forward strand.
CGCTCACGTTCCAGTCATAGTATGTGAAGCCTCGGCGTGTTACCTCGGCGATGAGCTGCGGATAAACAAGACGGTTGTAGTTGTTTATGCTGCCGCCCGGAAAGCGCATTATCTGCGGACGAACACCCGTCGCTTCGCTCACGCATTTATATGTACGATCCATATCCTCAAGGAAGCTTTCAACGCTTGAGTATATTTCCTCATATTCGTGGGAGATCGAATGTATGCCGATAGTGTGACCTGCGTCGGCAACGGCTTTCATTATCTCCTTCGAGCGATCGCTTTCGCCGCCCGACATAAAGAACGCCGCTTTTATATCGTATTTTTCAAGTATCGTAAGAATATCTATCGTATTTTCGGAAGGACCGTCGTCAAAGGTGAGATAAACGGTCTTTTCAATATCGGTAAACTCTTTTGCAGGCTCGGCATAAAGCTCGGGGTAAAGAAGCGTGTATTCGTTCGCCGTGCTGCCTGCACTGCTGCCGGCATTTTCGGTGCTTACGGGGAATTTGTCGGGATTTTCGGAAATATACTTATCGGCAAAGCTGTTAAATCTTTCACTCTCGTTTTTGGAAAAAAATTCAAGCACATCATCGGCTGTGTAGCCGTCTGCAGCCATGCGAAGATAGTATTCATCAAGAGTAAGACGCTCGGGCTGTTGTGCGTTCTCTTCCGCAGAAGCCGCCTTCACAAGCTCGTCATTCTCCTTTTTCACGATCGCATACTTAACGCCGAAAAGCACAGCGCAGCCTATGATCGCTGCGAGCACAAGGATAATGAACGTATATATCAGATGTTTAAAGAATTTTACACTTCCAAAGTACATTTTCCGGCTTTTCTCCCTTAAAACGTTTATCTGTAAAAAATTACCAATCAAATAGAAATATTCCAACAGTACACTAATACTCTTTATAATAATACACTATTTTAAGTTCAATGTCAACACCGTAAATTCACAAAAATAAGTTCAGATAATTTCATCTTTTCATCGGTATTTCCGCTCCCGTGCTATTTCGGAGAATATGCTTTTATAATATACCTTATATAATGTATAAAAGAGCCGCTTCCTTTTCGGGAAAACGGCTCTTTCGTTCGGTGCTTTATCAGAATACATCATTAACAATGTCTTCTGCGCCTGTGACAACATCATTTACAATATCTTCGGCACCGGTAACAACTTCTTCGATGAAGCCGTCGCCGTCGACATCGCCCGTTACATGGGATGTGGTGCTTTCACTGCGCTTTGTTGTGGATTGCTGTGTTGTCGCCGAGCTGCCTGTTGTTGTCTGCGATGAATTCGATGTTGTTGAGGACATTCCGCTGTTGGTGTTGGTGTTATTGTTAGCTCTGCCGCAGCCTGTGAGTGCGATCGCAGCCGCAACAGCCGCAGCAGCTATAAGTGCTGTTCTTTTCATTCCTGCCCCTTTCCGGCAAGGTTATGCTCCTTCGCCGAGTGATCTGTAATGACTTTAGGGGTTCTCTAAAAACCTGGACACGAGCATATTTTTGTACATGACTTGCATCAGCTGCAAGGCAACAAACCGCAGTAAATACTAAAGAAACGCTGATAAATCAGCTTATTCTTGATGTATTACAAGGTTTGTTAACGCAGCAGATGATGTAAGTCATAGAAAATATGCCGTGAAGGAGGTTTTTAGAGGTTCCCTTTATATAAAGTGCAAACCCCTTATGCTGATTTTCATCAGTAACGTTATTTTATCCGAAAAAAATAATTGTATTCGGGAAAAATTTTTTCTTTTTTGAACTTTTTGACTTTACTTAAAGTATATTTCTCAAAATATTTGCATATTTGTAAAGTTATTGTTTGTGGAATTGTGTAAATTATGCACATTTAAACGATTCTGAAGCAACATTTCATTGTGCAAAGCTACAAAAGTGGATTATTTTTGCAACAAAATGAGCTTTTTTTCACACTTATTATATGACAGGTCTTTTAAAGGAAAAGATTTTGTGGTATAATGTTATTATTGATTATTCTGACCCTTTGGCAGATAAGAGGTGATAACAGTTTGAAAAACTCCGGCACTAAAGAAAACGATAAAGATATAGATTTTGAAAAGTGCGTGGAAATGGCAAGAGCAGGCGACCCCGATTCATTTGCGCAGCTCTATGCTTTAGTCTACAAAGACCTATACCGCATTGCTTTAATAAACCTGAACAATAATCAGCATGACGCTTCCGATGTGGTTAGCGACACAGTCCTGGAGGCATATTCTTCCATTAAAAAATTAAGAGATGAAAAAGCATTCAAAAGCTGGATAATCAAGATCCTTACTGCAAAGATAAAAATAAAGCAGAAGGAGTACATTCAGAAAAACAATTTCAGCAACGAGCTTGATATTCTCGACAGTGTAGAACAAGAGAAATCCGATGAGATAAATTACAACGGATTGGAAGTTATGGAGGAGTTTGCCAAGCTGGACGAGGAAGACAGACTTGTATTATCCCTCGGCGTTGTTTCGGGATACAAAAGCGAAGAGATCGCCAAAATGCTCGGTATGTCTGCAAATACCGTTCGTTCAAAGGCGGCGCGCGCTAAACTGAAGCTCAAACAACTGCTGACGGAACGCTGATGGAAAGGAGGTTGGAATCATGACGTTTGAAGAAAGACTGAATGAACTTATTGACGAGGTCGAGGTTCCCGATGAACTCTCACCCGAAAACATTGCCCTCATGCTAAAGGCTAAAACCACACAGTCAAAAATGGAAGCAGAACACATAAATATAAAATCTGCTCCTTCAGTATCTGCACAGCGACTCAGAATAATAAGAATGACTGCGGCTTCCGTTGCTGCCTGCGTTGTTATCGGATCCGGACTTATTGCGTATAACAACCAGAACGAAAGCAATATCGGCACTATTGATGATACCATCGAGTATAATGCCATTTCCCCGAATGACTACAATGACCTTTACAGCATTTATACGGGAATTTATTTTTCAGCCGATCCCGAGCAGACAGATAATACAGAAGAAGTTGCTCCCGAGGCTGATAACACCAACGATAATGTCCCCGCTATCTCGGACGCTCCCACAGAGCCAAAGGATACGCTTTCCGAGCTTTCGGCTTACGACTTCCAGGGCGCTGCCAAAGGCTTGGCAAATGACGCCGATATCGTAAAATCCGACGGAACGAATCTTTACTGTATAAGCGGCGGCAAGCTTTACATCGTATCGCTCGATACGATGGAAATAGTGAGCGTTATCGAAAACAAACTCAGTCCTCCCGTTGAGCTTTATATCGACGGCGACAGACTTATACTTGTTTCAAAGGAAAACGAAGAAATACAGATCGTTGACGGTTCTTCAGCATCGTCTGAAATCACTACGTCGGACAGCGTTGTTCCAGCAGCCGGCTCCGATACACTCTCCAATGACGAAACCGACGCCGATCCCAACCGAACAGAAAGCGTAAGCCGCACGAACGTCGCAGTGGATATTTACGATCTCAAAGACAAATCAAACCCGAAGCTTACCACTTCCTATAAACAGAATGGAAAATACACATCCTCAAAGCTCGTTGACGGAGTGCTTTACCTTGTTTCGGATCATTCCGATTACAGAACAGCTCCGCTCGGCGAGGGCGCAAGTCTTGACAGCTTTGTTCCGGCATATTCGCTGAACGGAGAACGTTACTTTGTCGCTCCCGAGGATATTATGGTCCCGGCAAACGCAAACAGCACGAACTACACCGTCGTTTCTGCGATCGGCTGCAGTTCCGACTCCCCCGAGGTAACGGTCAAAGCCGTCCTCGGAACAAGCAAAAACGTCTACTGCTCCGCTGACACCCTCTACACAGTGGGAGTGGGAAGAAGCAGCAGCGGCGTTGATTACAGCATCATCACAAGCTTTGATCTCTCCAAGGGCACGGGCATCACCTACAAGGCAAGCTCGTCCGTTGCAGGAAAGGTCATCAGCAAATACAGTATGAACGAATATAACGGAAATTTCCGCATTGCAACGGAGATCTCCGATGAAAACGGAACTTCAACTTCCGTATATGTCCTCGACAGCAGCCTTACCGTTGTCAACAGCGCAGGCGGTCTTCTCGAAGGACAGAAGGTTTCCGCAGTTCGCTTTGAGGATTCCTTTGCAAGCCTCTTTACAGACGAGGACACACCTGCACTTGTTCTGGATCTTGCAAATGTTCCTCCCGTTCAGTCGCAGTCGCTCGCAAATTCCTCCGCTTACCTCTACGGTTATTCGGACAATAAGCTTTGCGGCATCGACAAAAAGGCTGACGGAAACGGATTAACGCTCACAATGTATGACGCAGACAGCGGTCTTATGCTCCACAGCATTGATCTTGCCGAAGATCTCGGTGATGTCTGCTCAAAGGCGCTCACCGACAGACGTGCAGTTCTCATCGACTCGGGAATGATAGGTATCCCTGTTTACAGCTATTCCGAATTCGGCGTGAACAACCTTTACTATGTTTTTGCCTACGATGACGAAGCAGGCTTTGCATTAAAGGGAAAGATCGAATATGTCGAGCTTGACGACAGCGCAGTTTTTGAAAGAGCGGCCGTAAATGAAGATATGCTGTATATTTTCAGCGAGAAAAAAGTTGTTTCAGTCCGTTTAAGTGACTTTAAGGTCGCAGGCTCTGCCGATCTTGACGATATAAAAGCATCGGTCGAGGAAACTGAACCGAAAGAATAAATAAAAAATAAAGAACAAAAGAAGGAAAACGTGCTGTATCCGATCATGGATGCAGCACGTTTTCTTTAGAGGTTCCCTTTATTTTGCACAAAGACAAAATGCTAATATTGTATGTTTTTCCGTATATGGTTAAAAGTGTTTACAATTTGATTTCAAAATGGCTCAAACCCTTGAATTTCGGTAATTTATATGGTAAAATTTTATATATAAAAATAATAAAAAAGTGTAGAAAAAGAAGAACACAAAAGGAGAACAAATTTGAAAAAGACAACTGCCCCAAAGCGGCTCTGCAGCTTTTTTCTTGCCGCACTTACCGTCCTTTCCGTAACGAGCGCAACGGTAAATGCCACAGCAACGCTAAACGACGCCAGGCAGAACACTCCGCTTTATTACGATTCGCTCACGACGGACGAAAAAAACATATACGACCGTCTTCGTCAGGGCGTTATGAACAACGAAGCTGTAATAAATACGAGCGTTATCAAGGACGCCGAAAGCTACAACCGAATATGCGAGCTTATACTTTATAATGACGATCTGACCTTCAATCTCGGAGGTATCTCCGCAGAAACAACGGGAAGCCATTCAAGCTTTACGCCGACCTATGCCATCGACCAATTCACATACAGCCTTATGCTCGATGAAATGAACAAAGAAGCGCAGAAGATCGCCAAAAAGGCTCTCAAGATCAAGGACGAATACAGCCGTATCGAATATATCCATGATACTATCGCAAAAAACACCGATTATTTCGATGTTGATGATCCCGAATCATACATCGGCTACACTCACTATGCTTACGGCGCACTTGTCGAGGGCAGAGCTGTTTGTCAGGGTTACAGCGCTGCTTTTGCTTATGTATGCAGATTGGCAAACATACAATGTATAAATGTCTACGGCACATCGAAGGGCGAAAGCCACAGCTGGAACAAGGTTCTCTGCAACAAAAAGTGGTACAACGTTGACCTTACATGGGATGATGAGCTGTCAAATTTCAAGGACAGCATAACTCACAAATACTTTATGCTTTCCGATTTGGAATTTGCAAAAGATCATACTGCGAAAACAATTGCAGGCACCGATATTCCTGCCGATGAGTCGAGGGAATACTTTTCCGAACACGGTCTTATTGCTTACGATCACAAAAGCGCCCTTACGCTTCTTGAAACGGAGCTTACAAAGCAGGCGAAAAAGGGCGGCTTGTCCGCAACGATCAGCCTTTCCGAAAACAGAACATTTCTTAACTTTCTGAAATATATTGAATATAATGATCGCGCACGATTCAAGAATATGCTCAAAAACGTGAAAAAAGCGTCGGGTGCTGCGATAAAAACAGGTTCGGTGTGGTATTTTGTCGATGAAGAGCGCAGGACCGTAACGGCTGTTCTTGTTTATAAGAACGCTGCTTTGAGCGATTACTTCAACTACCCCGAGCTTGTTGATGAAAAAAATCTTGAAACATACAAAAAACTGGGATTGAAAATAGATATTCCCGAAAAAAAGAATGAGGAGGCGGAGAAGAAATGAAAAAGATACTTGCGGCAATGACTTCGGCGGCAATGCTGATATCAATGTTCGGCACGGTTTCCGCATTTGCCGATTCGTCGGAAAATTACATAAAAAGCAATACAAAAATAGAAATGGACGCTGCTCCTTTGAAAGCTGCTGAAGAAGCTATGCTCCCTTATCAGTTTGACGAGCTTTCCACACAGGCGCAGAAATGCTACGCCGATATCAGAAAGGCTATCCTTTCACATAAGAACTCCGTGAAGCTCTCTTCGAGAATAAGCGAAAAGACGCTCCTTACTATTGCCGATATACTTCGTAATCAGGATCCGCTCACTTTCGGCAGCACCGAGATCACATATAACGGCATAAGCACCGACAACGCTTATGCAAGGCTGACCTATGCCTACACAAAGGGAGTGGATGAAAGCATTGCCGAACAGACAGCAAAAGAGGCTGACAAGGTGATCGCTGCTTTTGCACCCAATTCTGACAGCTATGCAAAGCTCCTTGCTGTTCACGATCATATAATCGCCACCGCCGAAAAAGACGAGAACGACCCGACGATGTCCTTCAAAACCGCTTACGGTCCGCTCGTTATCGGCAAGGGCAGCTCCGAGGGCTATGCCCGTGCATTCCAGTACATCTGCATAAAAGCGGGACTTACCTCTGTGATCGTTTCGGGAACGGACGCTGACGGCAGCGCTCATTCCTGGAATAAGGTAAAGCTCGGCGATGAATGGTATAATGTTGACTGCTTCGCTGACGATGACGGAAACCGTCACGATCTTTTTATGGTGTGCGATGAAACGATGAAGCAGTTCTATACGGAAGCCGGCGGAAAGGATATTCCTGCCGCAAATGATAAAAGCTTTGAAAACAACAATTAATTTTAAGGGGAGAACGACACTATGAAAAAGCTTATTTCTGCATTTCTTGCTCTTGCACTTGCATTTTCTTTCGCAACGGGCATATCCGTGAGCGAAGCCGTACCCGATATTGCGATATCGTCTTACGCTGCGGAAAGCAAACCCATTGAAAAACAGCTGCTGCCTTACCATTACTCCAAGCTTTCCGATTCGGGAAAAGAGATCTATATCAAGCTTCGCAAAGCAGCCATTGACCATGAGCAGAAGCTGAAGGTGGACAAAAAGATCAGCTCCGAGCTTTTCACAGAGCTTTCCAACATAATTTTCTATGAAGACCCTCTTGCTTTCAATGTAAAGGGCGTAAATGCCAACATCGGAAACAAAAGCACCGAATTCATTTTAAGCTATAATTTCAAAAAGGATTCATACGACAAGATGCTAAAAAAAATGGATGCGACTGCTGAAAAGATCATCTCAAAATTTGACGAAGACACATCGGTCTACAGCAAGGTCCTCTATATCCACGACTATCTTATCAGCCACACGGTTTATGACGAGTCGCTCAACTCCGCTCATTCCGCTTACGGCGCAATGATCTCGGGAAAGGCTGTCTGCGAAGGCTATGCCCGTGCTTTCGGCTATATATGCGCAAAGGCAGGCATAAAGACAGTCAACGTTACAGGCAAGGGCAACAACGGCGACGGCAAAACTGTCAACCATATGTGGAACAGAGTTTACATTAAAAAGCAGTGGTACGATATCGACCTTACATGGGACGATCCTACCTCAAACCTTGTCGAAAATCAGTCCTACAAGTATTTTCTCCCCGGAAGCGCAGTTTTTGCAAAGTCACATAAGCCTGATAAGGATGTCCTCGATTATCCCCAGGCTACGGACGACACAAGCCTGAATTATTACACAAGAAAGAAGCTCGTTGCCGATGATAACAGCAGCGCTGAGTCGCTCCTTATCTCACAGATCTCAAAGGCGGCAGCAAAGAAAAAGACCACCGCTACAATAAAGCTTTCTGACAAGGACGCATACAGAAGCTTCAAAAAATACATTGAAAAGAACAAGTGCGAAAAGCTCTACTCGATCTTATCCGCAGCAAATAAAAAGAGCAAAGCAACTATTGTCACAGACCGTTTCTATACATACTACTTCGATGACGTTGCGCTCACCGCAACAGTTGGCTTCCTTGTAAAGGGCACGACGCTTTCCGATTACTATACCGATGTCGATTCGCTTTCGAAGGAATATATTGATTTCTTCAAGCAGGCAGGCATCACCAAATCCAAAAATCAGAGCAAAAAGTCAGCGTGATAAAACATGAAAAGAGTATTTCTTATCGTTCTTGACAGCGCAGGCATCGGCTTTGAGCCGGATGCCGACCTGTTTGGAGATGTCGGCGCAGATACGTTCGGCGACTGCTTTCGGACGGGAAAGCTGAACGTTCCGAATATGCGCAATGCAGGACTTTATAACATCGATGGAGTATCTATGCAGCCGCCCGTTGAAAAACCATGCGGAATGTACGGCAGACTCCGTGAAAGGTCGATGGGGAAGGACACGACCGTCGGACACTGGGAGCTTGCCGGAGTGATCTCTCCGAAGCCGCTTCCGACCTTTCCGAACGGCTTCCCCGATGAGCTTATAAAGCGGTTTGAAGAAGCTGTCGGACGCAGCGTTATCTGCAACAAGCCCTATTCGGGAACGCAGGTTATCCTCGACTACGGCAGGGAACATCTTGAAACGGGAAAGCTTATCGTTTACACCTCTGCGGACAGCGTTTTCCAGATCGCAGCGCATGAAAAGCTCGTTCCTCCCGAAAAGCTGTATGAATACTGCCGCATCGCCCGTGAAATATTAACGGGAGAATATGGCGTGGGAAGAGTTATTGCCCGTCCGTTCGAGGGTGAATATCCTAACTTTGTACGAACCGCAAACAGACATGATTTCTCACTTGAACCTCCCTCGGATACGATGCTTGACAGGCTCAAAAACGCAGGTTTAAGCACGATCGCAGTCGGAAAGATATACGACATCTTTGCAGGAAAGGGCATAACCGAATTTGTCCGCACCAAAAGCAATGATGACGGCATGGAAAAGACGATAGAATATGCTAAAAAGGACTTCAACGGTCTTTGCTTCACGAATCTTGTCGATTTTGATATGAAATACGGTCACAGGCGTGATGTTGACGGCTATACGGAGGCGCTCAACCGCTTTGACGAGCAGCTTTCGGAGCTTCTTCCGCTTCTCGGAGAGGATGACGCCGTTATGATAACCGCCGATCACGGATGCGCACCGAATTTCAAGGGAACAGACCATACAAGAGAGTATGTTCCGCTGCTTGTCCTCGGCAGAAAGATCAAACCGCAGAACCTCGGCACAAAGGAAAGCTATACATTTGTATCGGAGCTTGTTGAGGAAATGCTTGGAATATAATATCGGCAGTTATTACGTTGTGTCAAAACATACTCGCTTCGCTCGTTGTTTTCACGGTTACTGTTCATATTGAGTTGAAACGTAAATACACTCTCTTCGTTCGTGTATTTACGTTTCAAGGATAGTTTGCTTTAGGAAAATAGAATAAGCGCAATTCACGAAATTTAAGGTTTACAGAACAATTTCTCATGTTCTGTTTTAACCTTTTGATCGTGAATTGCGCTTTTTATTTGTTAGTGATTACGCTTTTGCGGCAAATGTTTCGCTGTAGTTTAGAGTGTTTCGCTCTCTGCGGAGAGCGATTCAGGGGCTCCTCGCCCCTAAAAACCCTCGCCAGCTGTGCTCAGCTGGATCAGCTGCTTAGCTTCGCAGTGCATTACGCATTAAAAAGTTACTTGCTCGAGTCAATATACTTCCAGTAGCCTTTGAGATAAACGCCGCCCGAGATAACCGTAAGAGCTGTTGCTATCCAAATCAAGGTCTGATTTATTACGTTTACAATAGCTTCCGCATTCGTTCCCGAACCGATATCAAGGCACAGGGTAAAGAGTATCACTACCTCTGCAACGAGCGTGAACGCAGTCTTGAGCTTTCCCCAGATACCTGCTGCGACCACAACGCCCTCGTTTGCGGTGACAAGCCGAAGTCCCGACACCATAAATTCTCTTGTCATTATGATTATTACGGGAACTGCACCTACAATGCCAAGCCTGCAGAAGCATATAAGCGCTGAAAGCACAAGCACCTTATCGGCGAGCGGATCAAGGAACTTCCCGAACGTTGTAACAAGGTTGCGGCTTCTTGCGATATGTCCGTCAAGTGCGTCCGTGACCGACGCCGCAACAAAGATCACAAGCGCTGCGAGCTTTGAAAACGGCATAAAATCCGTCAGCAGAAAGAACACGAAGAACGGTACAAGTATAACTCTTAAAATGGTAAGCTTATTCGGCAAATTCATTTTCAATCTCTCCAATCAGGTCATAATCAAGCGTTTCTGTGATATTGACTTTTACAAAGCTGCCCGAGGTGAGCTTCCTTTCGGGTGAGCGGAAGAAGATCTTTCCGTCGATATCGGGTGCGTCAGCCGCACTTCTTCCAAAATAACATTCGCCGTAGCGGTCAAAGCCCTCGGTGACAACCTCGATAGTTTTTCCGATCATTTTCTCGTTATTCTGCGCCATTATGATCTGCTGCTGTTCCATTATAACATCGGCACGGCGCTGCTTTGTTTCCTCGTCGATCTGATCGGGCATCTCGGCAGCCTTTGTTCCTTCTTCCTGCGAATATGCAAAGCAGCCAAGTCTGTCAAAGCGCATATCCTTGACAAAATCCGCAAGCTGATTGAACTGCTCCTCTGTTTCGGAGGGGAAGCCTGTGATGAGCGTTGTACGGAGGGTAACTTTCGGGATCCTTTCACGGATCTTTGCCATAAGTGCACGAAGCTCCTGCTCGTTTCCGGGGCGGTTCATCTTTTTAAGGATATCTCCGCAGCAATGCTGTATCGGAAGATCAATATACTTCACGATCTTGTCTTCCTTTGCAATAACGTCAAGAAGCTTGTCGGTGATCCTTTCGGGGTAACAGTAAAGAATCCTTATCCACTTTAATTTCTCGATCTTGCAAAGCTCTGTGAGAAGCTCGGGAAGTTTGCATTCGCCGTAGAGATCCTCACCGTAGCGTGTGGAATCCTGTGCGATGATGTTTAGCTCCTTAACGCCTCTGTCTGCAAGCTTTTTTGCTTCTTCAATAAGCGTTTCCATAGGAACGCTTCGGAACTTTCCTCTTATTGCAGGTATAGCGCAGTATGTGCAGCAGTTCGAGCAGCCCTCTGCGATCTTCAGATAGGAATAAAAGGGGAGAGTAGTCTGAATGCGTCCGCCAGTCATCGGAAGATCAAGCTTGTTTCCGAATGTGAGCGGTCTTTCGTTGGCAAGAACTCTGTCGATAACGTTAAGGATATTATCGTTGCAGCCGATGCCGACAACAGCGTCAGCTTCGGGGATAAGCTCGCCGACTTCTTCCTTATATCTTTCGGCAAGGCAGCCTGTGACGATGATCTTCCTGATCCTGCCCTCTTCCTTGAGCTTGCCGAATTCAAGGATAGTTTCGATCGCCTCCTGCTTTGCGCTCTCGATGAAGCCGCAGGTGTTTACTATAACTATATCGGATAAAGCTGCGTCGGCAACGAGCTGATATCCTGCTTCTTTTATTTTGTAAAGCATTCTCTCCGCATCGACCTGATTTTTATTGCAGCCGAGAGATACCATTCCAACTTTTACAGGCATTTTATGTATGCTCCTTTTGATTAATAATATTGAATACGCTACTTATATTAATTATATCACATTTTATATCACTTGTAAAGCAAAAATCACTCTAACAAAAATCGCCCTTTGTTACAATATGCTTAAAGTTGGCGGTGATAAAAGCATTGAATCCGCTTGACAATTCGGGCGTAAATGGTATAATAGGAGTAGGAAGTGAGATTGTGGCTCTTGAATATCAGCGTTACGGTCGCAACAAAGATACTCTTGTCAACAAAACATATATTGACAGCGGCGAATATCGCAGAAAGTTTGATGCACTGACAGATGATCCGGCTGTTAATAGATCTTTGTACGATTGTGCAAAATCTGCTTTAAAGCATAGAAGCGGAACCGAGTTTGAGGATATGTACTGGATCGACAGTAAAACAGGTAACGTCGTTTTATCGGTAACTGATAGTGTTGACGAGCGTGCTATTGTATATACCGACAAAATTAGGAATACTATAAAGGGCAAGTCAAATATTATAACTTTACATACTCATCCGAGCAGTATGCCGCCAAGTATTGACGATTTTAATTCTTGTTTCAATAATGAATATGAAGCAGGTATCATTGCCTGCCATAATGGACGGGTATTTAAATATTCGTCAAAACAAACTGTCAGCAAATCGCTGTATAACCTTTACATTGGTGTATATCTTGATAAAGGCTGCAATGAATTTAACGCACAGCTTAGAGCTCTTGAAAAGCTCAAAGAGAATCATTTGATAGAATTTGAGGAGGTGTAGTATTATGTCAGAAAAGGAATATTTCATTGATGATCGTGTTACTATCCCTGAAAGCATAAGAAATATGACTCACGAGGAAAGACTTGCGGAAATAGCACGTCTTGAAAAAATCGCTAAAGCTGAAAAAGAGAAGATCCTTAAACAAAAATAAGTCGGAATTTGAATTATTTTACCGCTTTGAGAAATCAAGGCGGCTTTTTTTATGCCCACTCAAAAAAGCGCAATTCACGAAAACCGATTTGACCCGTTAAAACGTGAATTGCGCCTTAATTGAATACGCTGATTATTTTGTTTCTTCGTCGAAGTATATCGCTGATGTCGAATATTCGTCCTTGCCTATTTTGTCACGCATTTCTTCAAGCTCTTTATCCGAAACAGCGATCTCCTTTTCTGTTTTCCTGTTAGAAAATGCTACACTGAACACGAGCAGTACTGCGCCCGTAGCTATGAGCATATCGCCCGTACCAAGCCCAAAGCTTGACTTATTGAGCCACATTACTATCAGCACAACGATCATTACCGACATCAATGCTGTCAGCATCGGATTACGCTTTTTCTTCGGTTTATATCTTTCCTGCCTGAGCTTCAATGCGCATCATCCTTTATTTTTTCAGAAGATTTTTCTTTGCAGTCTTGTTTTCGGAAGAGAACGACATTGTGAAAAGCTTATCGCTCGTGAACATTCTTACCGCAAAGTACATACATACTGCGAAGAACACGATCTGGTACGCCAGTCCTCCCCAATACATTATCATATCACCTGACATAAGATTTGTCAAGGCAATATAGCAGTGTGTGAACGGGATAAGGAACATTACAGCCTTTGCTGCGACAGGCATAGCAGAGAAGTCCATGAACATCGTTACAAAGAACGGGACCATTACCGCAACCATGATCGGCATTGTAAGCGTCTGCACGGATTTAACATCGGTTGCCATTGCGCCAAGAATAAGGGAGATCGCAAGTCCGATAGCAAGTGTAAGGAACAGCTGAAGACCAAAGAGAAGGATATCAACGCCGCTTAATGTGAAGCCGAGCTGGGCGATCGCATCCGCCGTGGAAAGCGCTTCTGTAATTGCTCCTGTATCGGGGACATTGATTCCCATTTCTGCCATTTCTTCAACAGTCGCACCTGCCGTTGCACCGCTCATTGCTCCGCTCATAATGCTGAACATATAAATACCAAAGCCAATGATCATAAATACCGCATTAAGGAGTGCAGATATGATAGCTGCAACCATTTTTGCCGTGAGAACCGACATTCTTGAAACAGGTGTCGAAAGAAGCGTTTCAAGCGTCTTGTCGATCTTTTCTGTCGAAATTGCTGTCATTATCATCTGTGAAGCGAGAAGAAGCAGGAAGAATATCGCAAACGGAGCGATCATCGACTGCATCATAACTACAGAGGATACTGCAGCTGCGGAAACCTCAACGCTCTTGCCGTTTGCAGCGGAGAATTCCACAAGATTGGTCGGGGATTTTATAAGCGCGATCTCCTCGTCTGTGAGAGCGTAAATGCTCTCCATTGCTTCATCGGCTGTGCTGTCCTCAATAGCGCTTATAGCATCGCTCGAGGACAGCGAAGACATTGTTCCGCTAAAGCCCATTGCGATCTTGCTTGCAAAAATAAGCTTGCCCGGCTTCTTTTCGTTCACAATAGTATCGCCGTAGCCTTCGGGAATGATAACAACATATTTAAGGTCAAGTCTTTCAAGCTCATCATAGTAGTTATCGCTCCGGAGCTCAACAACATTAAACGTAGTGGTTTTGCTTGCTTTTGCACGCTCAATAACGTTTTTTGTGAAATCCGAATCGTCCTGAATGCAGACGTTTATGGTAGATGTGTCAAAGCCCTCTTCCATAGAATGACCCATTATCTGACCCATAAAGACAAAAAGAACAAGCACAAATACCATGCTGAAAATAGCCTGCTTCGTGATAAGCTCACCAAGCTCTTTTTTAAGAAGATTACCGAACTTCATGTTCAAGCACCACCCTTTCAAATACTTCTTCAAGGTTTGCGGCATTATAACGTTCCTTGAGCTCGGGGATCGTTCCCGTTATCATGAGCTTTCCGTTGGTTATGATGCCAACACGATCGGAGAGATACTCGATCTCAAGCATATTATGAGAGGAAAGCAGGAACGCCATGTTCTTTTCCTTTGCAAGCTTTTTGATAGTGTTTCGTATCTCAAGCGCATTGATAACGTCAAGACCGGAAGTAGCTTCATCCATTATCGCAAGCTTTGGCTCGGTCATAACGGCTCTCGAAAGCAGCAGCTTTCTTATCATACCTCTTGAATAGCCGCCGATCTTGTCGTCAAGACGATCGCCGAGTCCGCAGATCTGCTCCGCAGTTCTTACATAACGCTCGATGGTCATTTTGTCGGCGGTAAAAAGACCTGCCATAAAGTAGAGGTACTTTCTTCCCGTCATAGTTTTGTAAGCGCCTGCTTCATCGGGGAGATATGTAATGCACTCACGAACCTTGTCAGCCTCCTTGACGATGCTGTGCCCTGCAACGAAAGCGTCACCCTCTGTTGCCTCGATAAGAGTTGATATCATTCTGATAGTTGTTGTCTTTCCTGCACCGTTCGGACCGATAAGCGCGAATATTTCGCCCTCTTCGACATCAAACGAAACCTTTTCAGCCGCGAAAACATCTCTTTTTGGATATTTTTTTGATAATTCGCGGACTTCAAGAACCTTTGCCATATTGTTTCCTCCTGTCAAGTGTATTATCTGATTAGTACAATAATACTATAACACCATTAAACAGGTTTGTCAAGCATTTTTTGAAAATTTATGAAATTTATTCACTCCAATATTTGATATAACGGTAGAAAACATCCGGCAGATATGGAATCCGCCCCTACAATATGTGTAAGCCATAAAAACAACACCGGAGAAAAGTCGGCTCTTCTTCGGTGTTGCTGATGAAGTAAGAAATGGAATTTGCAGGCAAAATAAACTGTAATTTGTTAGTCCGACAAGCTTGTATTTAAATAGCGACAAAACTTCCAATACATAAATCAATAAAAACAAAGTGGATTCTCATTCGCTTTCCCAATGGTAAATGTTCATCTTTGACAAGACACTCTTTATTTAGGTTCAAAATACACATTAACATTTTTATATATATAATCAAATAATTCTTTTGAAAAAGCACTCCATATATTTATGTCATAAGTAAAAATTGAAATGGGCATAACCATTGTTTTTTCAACAGGAATCCACGAATACTTATAAAAGTCGCGGACCGCTTCTCTAATCTTGTCGGGTTTATCAAGATAAGAATATATCTTGATCGCATCAAATCTCGTATATTCTGTCAGTTTTACACTATCAGAAAATCTCTCATAATATTTTATGTATTCAAGAGCATCCATCTTTCTATCCATTCGGCTCAATATATAAGCCGCATCATCGGGAGTTTCGCCTGTCAAATCTTTTTGACATTTTTCTTTGAGATAAGCAATGGCTTCGATGAGTGACATTGGGTTTTCAGGTGGGATATACTTTTTTTCAAACGTATCCTTCATCAGTGCTTCAACAGATTTGTCTATTGATCCAATCATAATATTAGTAAACTGATTGCTTTCCCTCTTTATAAAAATTCTCTTTAGGTTTTCGAGAAAATCGAGAACATTTTGCCTATCTGTCTGAAAAGCACAGAATGTGAGCATTGCGAATGAGCAATTAATCATATTAATTGTGTACCATTCATCTAAATGGGGAATAAAGGACATACAATACTCGGCTGCACCCGAATAATCGTTCGAAAACAAAGCAAGCTGAGCCAGTATTGCTTCTTTCTGATGGTCTACTCCCGATACTCTTTCCATTATTTTAAAAGCTTCATCATAATCTCTTTGGAGAAATAGTTTACAGGCTCTAACCATATTCCTGGGTAGTTTTACAATTGCCATGAATTACCTCCTAAAAACCAATTATCATTTTGTTAATTATAACAAAACCGTCATCAAAAGTCAATCCCGTCAAAAAAGCCGCTTCTGACACATCGTATCAAAAGCGGCATATATTTTGACAAAAGGAAAACGCCGAAACTATTGCTCCGACGCTTTTTGATATGGGTCGGATTACGAGGCTCGAACTCGCCATTTGTCTTTAGACAAATTCTCCACACTTGGCAAGGTGGCGCTCTACCAGTAGGAGTAAATCCGATTGTAGATATATGTGTATAAAGGAAAAACGCCGGAACTATTGCTCCGACGCTTTTTTGATATGGAGCGGATTACGAGGCTCGAACTCGCTACCTCCACCTTGGCAAGGTGGCGCTCTACCAGATGAGCTAAATCCGCATAAGCGCTATGTCAGCACTATTGCACTAACTAAGCACCTATTTGTCTTTATGGTGCTTCCGGACGGAATCGAACCATCGACACGGGGATTTTCAGTCCCCTGCTCTACCGACTGAGCTACAGAAGCATTTGTTAAAGACAAAAATGGCGACCCGAAAGAGACTCGAACTCTCGACCTCCGCCGTGACAGGGCGGCGTTCTAACCAACTGAACTATCGGGCCGTAAGTGGTGGGAACAATAGGGCTCGAACCTATGACCCTCTGCTTGTAAGGCAGATGCT
>JBJEQP010000093.1:0-8781 GCA_051881815.1 Oscillospiraceae bacterium
AAGTCTGTAGTGGACTTTCACCACCGAGTTACTGCCCATTCGGGGCAAACACAAACAAGGGACTTTGCGAAAATTGCAAAGTCCCTGTTGTATATGGAGGAATTATTATACTAATAACCATTTGTTCTATGGATAAAGACGGCGGATAGAATACGTCCAATCAAGGAAAACGACTGCAGGCAGGATGCCGCCTGTCAAAGGAGTTTGACGCAGAGTGGGCGTATTATAGACACCGTCTTTATCCATAGGTTAAATGGTTATTAGTATTAGTATTACATTACTGATGTACCGTTGTCTTCGGGGATGATAAGTGCACAGATAAGATATGCGATAGCAGCAACACCGAAGGAGCAGAGTGCAAGGATTGCCCAGATCACTCTTACTACTGTTGCGTCAATGTTGAAATATGCTGCAATTCCTGCACATACGCCGCAGATTACCTTGTTGTCTTTTGATCTTAAAAGCTTTTTCATAGTTATTTCTCCTTATTTGTCAAAAAATTTAGTCATTAAAATCTATTGTACAGTTTCCTGCAATGACCGAAATGTTTACCTGATTATTGGATTGATGTGATCCCGAAAGGTCATGATCGCAATCGACTTCACCGACCTTGACACTTACATTGAATGAATAATCACTTTCATTGCCATTTAGTTTAACATCACAGTTTCCAACATCAACTTTGATAGCATTATTGTTATTCAGAGAAGAATCGTATACCTCGATATTTCCCGAGATCAGTTCGGCTTCAAGTCCGCAAACCACGGATTCATCAATTGAAACATTTCCAAGAGTATTGTTGATCTTACAGGAAGTGTTGATATTTGAATCACTTATCTCAATGTTTCCGCAGCTGACAGAAATATCAATACTTTCACCTATGAAGTCACTTACAGAAATATCTCCCGCATTGCATCGAATCGTGATGTTCTTGCAGGTATCGGGAATACCAATATCTAAACTGCCGCTGTCAAAATCAGAGAGATTTTTCTGATCATATTTGACCGTTATTGTTCCGTCAGTGCATTCCATTGCAAGGTATTTTTGAGGCATATCGTTTGATTCAATGGCATATCCCGATGTATTCTTATAAATATTCATTGACGCAGCTGTACAGTCGATAACGATCGAATCCGCTTCATCACGATTATAGGAAATTGATCCCGGTATATCGTAATCATCAAAATCTTCGTTTTCGGAATAGATCACTGTTGTGTCAGTCACGGTTTCTGCAACGCCTTCATAAGTCACTTCTTTAATAGCTTCAAAATCCGACTTATCGCTGACCGCCATAAGGATCCCGCCTGCGATAGAAACAACCAAACCTATCGGGATCAATACTGCACACGCTTTTGTTAGTTTATCCATTATACTGCACCTCCCGAAAGCTTTCTGACGGTTTGAACAGTCCATTTAACGGTCTTGGGAATAAGCTTGGCTCCCAGCAGAAGTCCGATCGAAAGGAATAGCATTGTCAAACCTGCACACAGAATTGCTGCGCCGAGCATGAAGCCCGACATCTTGAAAAGAGCTGCAAGCAAAACAATTACTGTACCAATCAAGCATCCTAACGCAGCTAAAAGCAGTCCAAATGCAACGCAAGCGATCGTTATAACGACAGGAGCGATAAAGAATACTATAAGAAGTATAAACAATATCAATCCAACCGAATCTGACGAGTTCGATGAGCTTGTATAAGAGCGGTTGTAGCTTCCGTCCCTTTTATAGGAGTTGTCATAACCGTTGTTATTGCTTGAATCCGAAGTGTACTGGTTTTCATTATTGCTGCTGCCGCCGTAGCTTTCCTTGTATCTGTCATAAGAACCGATCTTATCATCGGTATTGTTATTTGAAGCATTCGTATTGCTCTGATCAGCATAATTGTAAGCAGTATACTGTGTATGCGGCTGCTGCGGAGCTGTATCAGGGGCAACATCAGGTTCAATATCCGGTTCGGCAGAGCTGTTGTAGTTTGCAGATATGCTTGCTTTGTAGTTTGCATAAGACTTACTCTTTGAATAAGCCGACTGCTCGCAGATTATACTCTTTGCAAGTGCAAACGGCTTTCCAAGCTCGGAAATGACCTGCTGCTCGTTTTCGGGACCTGCGTCTTCAAAGTATTCTTCATAGAATTGAAGCGCATTCGTGCGTTCCTCTTCGGAAAGTGAAGCAAGATGCGCTTCCAATTCGGAAAGATATTCTTGTTTATTCATCGTTTTCACTCCTGTTGTCTTCGGATTTTACCATAAGCTTATCGATTTTTTCCTTGTAGATGACCCATTCGCTTTGATAATCCTCAAGCTGTTTTGATCCTTCGTCGGTGATTTTGTAGTATCTTCTGTTTCTTCCCATATACTCCTGATCGTAGCTTTCAAGGAAATTATTCTTCATAAGTCTGCGAAGGACAGGGTAGAGAGTCGATTCCGACATATCCATTGCTTCGCGGATCTCCTGGGTTATTTTATAACCGTAAGTATCTTCCTTTGAAACGACCGAGAGTACAAGAGCGTCCAGTAACGCTGCACTTACCGGAAAAGCCATATTTATGTACCTCCTTGGTGTTGACTATGTATATATTATATGACGTATAATATGCAATGTCAATACATATACGGCATTTTATTATATAATTTGTATTAATTAACAAAACCCACGAGAAAGTTCTGTGGGTTTTGTTTAAAATATATAAATTTATCCTTCCATCTCTTCGGAAAGCATAAGCCATTCATCGGAGTACTCAGCTGAAAGAAGCTTCTTCTGCTCAAATTCAGCGCACTTCTCCTGCATAAGCTGATAATCCTGACAAACCTCCGGAGAAGCCATTTCTTCCTGAAGGTATTGCATTTCCGCTTCGAGCTTTTCAATTTCCTTCTCAAGCTCACGAATACGGTTTCTCTTTTTTGCATCAGCCGAGCGCTGCTCCTTGCTGCGGTAAACCTTTACAGCCTTTTCAGCCGCTTCCTGCTTTGCTTTATCAGCCTTCTGTGCTTCAAGCTGCTTTTCTTCGGCAATCTGATTTTCACGCTTTACCTCCATATATTCATCAAAACCGCCATTGAAGCTCTTGACGGAGTTCGGAGTTATCTCCAGTATCCTTGTAGCAAGTCTGTTAAGGAGATATCGGTCGTGCGAAACAAAAATGATCGTTCCGTCATAATCGCAAAGCGCTTTTTCGAGAACTTCCTTTGTGTCAATGTCAAGGTGGTTTGTTGGTTCGTCGAGAATAAGAACATTTCCACGTTCCAACATCATTATAGCAAAACAAAGCTTTGCACGTTCGCCGCCGCTTATAACGCTGATAGGCTTGAAAACATTCTCGCCGACCATTCGAACAGCACCGAGGATCGAACGGATCTGTAAGTCGCTCATTGTGCGGTAGCGTGAATGTACTTCTTCCATTACTGTCTTGTTAAAATCAAGCTGTGAGTTTTCCTGATCAAAATAGGATATCTTGATGTTTTTCGTCCATTCGACCGAACCGTGAGAGCAGGGGAGAATGTGCTGAATAATTTTCAGAAGTGTTGATTTTCCGATACCGTTTGAACCGATTATACCAAGCTTCTCACCGCGCTTGACTTCAAAGGAAAGATCATCAACGAGCGTTTTTCTGTCGTATCCGCTTCCAACCGAGATGTCGATATTCTTTACCGTCAGAACATCAATCGGCGGAGCAATATCATATTTAAACTTTATTTTCGCCGACTTTGTGTTTGTTACAGGCTTTTCAATAAGCTCCATCGCTTCAAGCTTTTTTATACGGCTTTTTGCCATATTAGAAGTTGTTGCACGGACAAGGTTCCTGTCAATGAAATCCTGCAGCTTCGCAATTTCTTCCTGCTGTGCTTCATATTCCTTCATCTGACGGATAACATCAGCTTCTTTAAGCTTTGTAAAAGCGGAATAGTTGCCCTTATAGCGTTTGAGCCTTCCTCGTTCTATCTCGCACGTTGAAGTGGTAAGCTTGTCAAGAAAGTATCTGTCATGTGAAACAATAAGCAGAGCGCCTTTATAGTCTTTCAGATAATCCTCAAGCCACATTATCGTGTTAAAATCAAGGTGGTTGGTAGGTTCGTCAAGAATAAGAAGATTTGGATTTTCAAGCAGAAGCTTTGAAAGAGCCAGACGAGTCTTTTCACCGCCGCTCAATGTAGAGATCACTCTGTCATAGGTTTCCGTGCCGAAGCCCATACCGTTGAGAACCTTGTTGATCTTTACATTTATCATATAACCGTCATTAGCTTCAAATATAGCTGTTTTTCTGGCATATTCTTCCGAAATTTCTGCAAACTTTTTCTCATCGCTGTGAGCTTCCGGTGAAGCCATAGTTTTTTCAAGCTCCCGAAGCTCATCGCCTATTTTTATAAGCCACGAAAATACCGAGGTCATCTCCTCAATTATAGTCGATGAACGGTCAAGTCCCGAGTTCTGGGCGAGAAAGCCGACAGAAGCACTCTTTGTAACAGCAACACGAGCAACATTAGGTTCCTGCTGCGTTTCAGGTTCTTCCGCACCTGTGATTATTCTTAAAAGGGTAGACTTTCCGCAGCCGTTTATGCCGACAAGTCCTATCCTGTCATTATCTTCGATCGTCAGTGCAACATTGTCAAGTATAGTGTTTCCGTTATATATCTTGCTGACATTTTCAAGTGATAAAATCATATATGTTCTCCGTAATTAGTATTATTTCTATTTTAACCGCAAAACTCCATTATTGATTATACCATATTTTGAAAATAAGTCAAGAAAAAAGCCGCCCGAATACTCGAACGGCTAAAATCAACTACTGGGAACATCTACTGTTTATATATTTGCGGCAATAACATCGCCCATACCCGAACAAGAAACCTTTTTCATACCCTCGGACATAATATCACCTGTGCGGTAACCATCTTTGAGAGCCTTATCAACTGCCTTTTCAACAGCGTCAGCTTCCTTGTCCATATCGAACGAATAACGAAGCATCATTGCTGCGGAAAGGATTGTTGCGATAGGATTTGCAATATTCTGACCGGCAATATCGGGAGCGGAACCGCCGCTTGGTTCATAGAGTCCGAACTTTGTATCGTTAAGACTTGCAGAGGAGAGCATTCCGATCGAACCTGTGATCATCGAAGCTTCATCGGAAAGGATATCACCAAACATATTCTCTGTGAGAACAACGTCAAACTGTGCCGGATCTTTTACAAGCTGCATTGCGCAGTTGTCAACGAGCATGTGTTCAACCTCGACCTCGGGATAATCAGCAGCGACTTCGTTCACGACCTTTCTCCAAAGTCTTGACGAGTCAAGAACGTTAGCTTTGTCAACGCTTGTGACTTTCTTGCGGCGCTTCATTGCGATATCAAATGCACGAATCGCAATGCGGCGAATTTCATTTTCGCTGTAAGTAAGTGTATCGGTAGCAGTCATCACACCGTCAACCTCTTCGGTCTTTCTTGCACCGAAGTAAAGTCCGCCCGTAAGTTCACGCATGATAACCATATCAAATCCACGGTCAGCGATCTCTGCTTTAAGGGGGCAGGCGTCTTTAAGCTCGTTGTAAAGAACTGCAGGACGAAGATTTGCAAAAAGGTTAAGTGACTTTCTGATCTTAAGAAGTCCTGCTTCGGGACGCTTGTCGGCAGGAAGCTTGTACCAGGGTGAAGTGGAAGTATTTCCGCCGATAGAACCCATAAGAACAGCATCGGCAGCCTTTGCCTTTTCGATAGTTTCATCGGTAAGCGGAACGCCGTTTACATCAATTGAGCAGCCTCCCATAAGGAGCTGTTCGTAATTGAATGTATGACCGAACTTTTCAGCAACCTTGTCAAGGACTTTCATTGCTTCGGTGACGATCTCGGGACCTATTCCGTCACCCTTTATAACAGCGATATTTTTATTCATCTGTAGTACTCCTTCTTACTTGATCGAATTGAGCAGACCGCCCTTGTTGATAATGTTCTGGATAAACTCGGGGAACGGTTCAGCCTGATATGTTTCGCCCTTTGTAACATTTGTGATAGTGCCTGTGTCAAAGTCTATCTCGACCTTGTCGTCCTTTTCGATCTTCTGTGAAGCTTCCTTGCATTCAAGTATAGGAAGACCGACATTGATCGCATTTCTGTAGAAAATTCTTGCGAAGGTAGTTGCAATGACGCAGGAAACACCGCTTGCCTTGATGGAAATAGGTGCGTGTTCACGCGAAGAGCCGCAGCCGAAGTTTTCATTTGCAACGATGATATCACCCGGTTTAACGTTTTTTACGAAATCAATGTCAATATCTTCCATGCAATGCTGTGCAAGTTCCTTTGCGTCGGGGGAGTTAAGGTATCTTGCCGGGATAATAACGTCGGTATCAACGTTATCGCCGTATTTATGTACAAAACCTGAAGCTTTCATTCAATTCATCTCCTATTATAATCACATTACTTCTTCGGGTGAGCTGATCTTGCCGGTAATAGCCGATGCAGCAGCAACAGCAGGCGAGGAAAGATATACTTCCGAATCGGGATGCCCCATACGTCCTACAAAGTTTCTGTTTGTTGTTGCAACAGCTCTTTCACCTGCAGCAAGGATGCCCATGTGTCCGCCAAGACAAGGACCGCAGGTAGGAGTTGAAACAGCACAGCCTGCTTCAATAAATGTTTCCATATAACCGAGCTTTATGCAGTCGAGATAGATCTGCTGGGTCGCAGGGATTATGATGCAGCGAACATTCTTGTGAACATGCTTGCCTTTGAGGATCTCTGCAGCCATTGCCATATCTTCAAGTCTTCCGTTTGTGCATGAGCCGATAACAGACTGATCAATAACAACTTCACCGACTTCGTCAATAGTGCGTGTGTTTTCGGGAAGGTGGGGGAATGCAACAGTCGGCTTGATCGCAGAAAGATCAATGTCATAAACTGCATCATATTCAGCGTCGGGATCAGCTTCATAAACAGTGTATGGACGCTTGCAGCGGCCTTCCATATATTTGATAGTTACATCATCAACAGCAAAGATTCCGTTCTTTGCGCCTGCTTCAATTGCCATATTCGCCATTGAAAGTCTGTCATCCATAGAAAGATTCTTTAGACCTTCGCCAACGAATTCCATAGACTTGTAAAGCGCACCGTCAACACCTATCATACCGATAATGTGAAGGATAACATCCTTGCCCATTACATACTTATTGAGCTTGCCTGTGAGATTGAATTTGATAGCGGAGGGAACCTTGAACCAAGCCATACCCGTTGCCATGCCTGCTGCCATGTCGGTTGAGCCGACACCCGTGGAGAATGCACCGAGAGCACCGTATGTGCAGGTGTGGCTGTCTGCGCCGATAATGCAGTCGCCTGCGCCGACGATACCTTTTTCGGGAAGAAGTGCGTGTTCAATGCCCATTTCACCGACATCATAGTAGTAGTCTATATCATATTTGGACGCAAATTCACGGCACTGCTTTGAATTCATTGCAGATTTGATATCCTTGTTAGGCGTGAAATGATCCATTATCATTGTGATCTTGCTCTTATCAAAAACCTTGGTAAATCCTGCCTTGTTGAATTCATTGATAGCAACAGGGGTCGTTACATCGTTGCCGTGAACAATGTCGAGCTTGCAGTTTATAAGCTGACCTGCTTTTACAGAATCAAGTCCTGCATGAGCAGCCAGAATTTTCTGCGTCATAGTCATACCCATAAAAAATCGTCCTTTCGTGTTCAAAACTTATAGTTGCATTATAACACATTTTATGGTATAATTCAAATACATAATATGAATATCTGATATAAATTCAGGTTATGAAAATTAGGAGTTGAAATTATGATTTCCGAAAGCAATCTGAACAGATACAGACTTTTTTGCGCAGTAGCCGAATGTGAAAGTATATCAAAAGCAGCCGAACTTAACTACATAAGCCAGCCTGCCATCAGCAAAGCGATAACAAAAATGGAAGAAAATCTCGGAACGGTGCTTTTTAACCGAAATCACAGGGGAGTAACGCTCACCGATGAGGGTAAGATTTTCTATGATGAGCTAAAATCAGCGTTCGATATAATCAAAGCAGGAGAGGACAAGCTCCGCAGTATAAACGAGCTTGGAATAGGCAGACTTCGGCTCGGTGCAAGCTCCGTGCTCTGTAAAGCAATGCTCCTTCCTTATCTCAAAGGTTTTATCAATGAAAATCCGCATATAAAGATCACTATTGAATGTCAGTCATCATCAAGTATACATAAAATGCTCATGGACGGCGTAATTGATGTGGGTCTTATGGTAAAACCCGATAATATGACCGAGCTTTCATTTATTTCACTTGGCGAAATCGAGGATATTTTTACGGCAACGCCTAATTATCTTGAAAATCTTGCGCTTCGCAACGAATCGGATATCTTTGAGAATGCAAATATCATGCTTCTCGACAGCGAAAATGTTTCCCGTCATCATGTTGACAAGTTCTTTAAGGAGAACAGCATCGAACCGAAGCATATTCTCGAAGTCAGCAATATGGATATGCTCATCGAATTCACAAAGATCGGTATGGGTGTTTCCTGCGTTGTAAAACAGTTCGTTGAAAAAGAAATTCAAAACGGAGAGCTGACCGAAATACCTCTCAATTCAAAGATAAATACTCGTGAAGTCGGACTTGCCTTTGTAAAAACATCCCGTCTGAATGCAACAATGCAAAAATTCATCGACTATGTGAACAGAGAGCGGAAAAAAATCACATAAAATTACGCCGAACATCCAAGCAGAATGTTCGGCGTATTTATGTTTGCCCCGAATGGGCAGTAACTCGGTGGTGAAAGTCCACTACAGACT
>JBJEQP010000094.1:0-8663 GCA_051881815.1 Oscillospiraceae bacterium
GTCTGTAGTGGACTTTCACCACCGAGTTACTGCCCATTCGGGGCAAACATAAAAACAGCCCCTTGAGGGGCTGCCTGTAAATCAAATGCGGTTGGCAGACTTTTCAGAACCCCTTGAGGGGTAAGGGTCGTACCAAGCCCTTTAAGGGCTTTTGCAAACCACCCGTTTAACGGGTGGTTTTGATTTATATAACTAACTTTTGATGATATATCTGTCATTTGTTGTTTTAAAGTGAAACTTTATACTTTTTGCGGTTCTCAATATCACTTTTCTGACAGTCCATATTTCTGTTTGTGCACAAAAAGAATTTCAGCAGTTGTATACTCCATATTGATTGAACCTTCACATTACTCACAAACACTATCTGGCCAGCAAATACGTCAGACTTTTATTATAAGTCCATAAAAATCTAAAAAATAAGATTTTTATGGACTAAAAAATCATATTAATTCGTGTCTTTGTAAATTCTTCAATGAAAACAAGAACTTAATTCTGCAGATTCACTCAAATTATGTGTCAAATTTAGTATTATTCGCTCATATTTTGGGTATAATATCATAAATATTCCCTCATTTTTTTGTAAAAGCTATTGATTTTTCACTCTAAAAAGCGTATAATAATAAAAACAACAGAAGAAAAGAGGGTTTGTATGTATCTTAAAAGAAAGATTGACCTGTTTCTTGACGAGTGGAAAAACGATGCTGACAAAAAACCGCTTATTGTTAAAGGACCCCGTCAGATAGGAAAAACCGAATCCATAAAACGTTTCGGAACACAGAATTATGACAATGTCATTGAAATAAACTTCGTAGAAGAACCTAAATACAAAACCATAACCGATGATGGTTACAAGGCCGATGATATTATCAAAAATATCTCCAGAATGGACCCTTCAAAGAAATTTGAAGCAGGAAAAACCTTGATTTTCTTTGACGAACTGCAGGAGTTTCCCGAAATATCCACCGCTTTGAAATTCTTTAAAATAGACGGACGCTTTGATGTGATATGCAGCGGCTCGATGCTCGGTATCAATTACCGCAGGATAGAAAGCAACAGCGTTGGGTATAAGACGGATTACGAAATGTGCTCCCTCGACTTCGAGGAATTTCTATGGGCAAAGGGATATGACAGCAGCTTTACCGATGATATGCTTGCAAATATGATAGAGCTTAAGCCCTTTAATCAGGTTATGCTTGATATATGTGACAGCTTGTTTATGGACTACTGCATACTTGGCGGAATGCCTGCCGTTGTCCGAGAGTACATTCAGAAAGGCACTTTTGAAGGTTCGCTTGCAACACAACAGCAGCTGCTTGCAGACTATAAGGAAGATATCCGCAAATATGCCGACGGAATGGACCAGGCCAGAATAATCAACGTGTTTAATCAGATTCCGCCGCAGCTTGCGAAGGACAACAAGAAATTTCAAATCTCAAAGGTTGCTTCTGGAGCAAGATTCAAGGATTACAGAGGCTGTATCGAATGGCTGACCGACGCAGGAATGACCAATATCTGCTATTGTCTGAATTTTCCCGAACTGCCATTGAAGGGCAACTATGATGAAACCAAATATAAGCTCTACTTTGCAGATACGGGTATGCTTGTGGCTATGCTTGATGAGGAAGCCCAGGAAGACCTGCGTGCAAACAAGAATTTAGGCGTATATAAAGGTGCGCTTTATGAAAATATCGTTGCGGAAGCTCTGAAAAAAAGCGGATATAACCTTTACTACTACAAGCGTGAGGATTCTACCCTTGAAGAAGATTTCTTTGTAAGGACAGCAAATGATTTGATTCCCGTAGAGGTAAAAGCAACCAACGGTAAAGCCAAATCGCTGAGAACGCTTATCCAAAGCGACAAATATTCCGATATCCGATATGGAATAAAATTCATTCACGGAAATATTGGTCTTTCCGACAACATCTACACATTCCCATATTTCTGTGCTTTCCTTCTGAAACGCTTTCTCAAAGAAAATTTGATATAATGTAATTCCCCCCACAAGTACTTTCGGAAGTGGGCAGAAGATGCTTATATTTTTTCCTATGGCTGTTACATTTTATATGTGACAGCCATAGTTTTTGATAAATTGTATTTTGTTATTTGTTGTACCGATAAGGACTTTTTTAGAAAAGGTGTCTTTTTCAATTTAAGAAACTGTAAACTATCTCCGTTATCATTACATCACTATCAGTATACAAAAATCCCCTACTAACTTTTGATAATCAGCAGTGTAATGAAGTTGTATTTACTTCTTTGGGCGTTATATATATCAATCTGCACTCTGTTTTTAATAATTTTTCTAAAACATATTGACAATACTCTATCTGTCGTGTATAATGACATATAGAAATAAATCAATGTGAGGTAAAAAATGAGTTTTGATGCTAAAAAGACCGCTGTAATTTTTAAAGCGTTCTGTGATGAAAACCGTGTTTGTATTTTGCAGCTGTTACAGGGCGGGGAAAAATGCGCCTGTAAGCTTCTTGAGGAAATGAACATAACGCAGCCTACGCTTTCCCACCATATGAAGATACTATGTGACAGCGGTATCGTCAAAGCACGAAAAGCGGGCAAGTGGATACATTACTCCATTTCTCAAGAGGGAGCAAAAGTTGCGGAGGATTGCTTAAAAGAACTTACAACTATCAAATGTGAGTGTGAAAATAAGTCGTGTTGTGAAAAGTAAAGGCAAAGTTGTTTCTTTTCAGCACGACTTAATTTCAGAAACATTAAATCGACATATTTGAATATATTTATATTGAAAGGAGCGCTCTTTATGGAAACAATACAAACAGTATGGGATTTCTTTCAGAATGAAATCCTAGGAATGGCTTGGCTGAACAAGCTTATCGGCAGTCTGCTGAATATGCTCGGTTTAGACACAACGGAAAAAATCGGGGGTAGTATTCAGTTCTTCATCTATGATATGATTAAAATTATGGTGCTGCTCGGTATCCTTATTTTCATCATTTCGTATATTCAGAGCTTTTTTCCTCCCGAAAGAACAAAAAAGATACTAGGTAGATTTCACGGTATCGGCGCAAATATTATTGCCGCACTGCTGGGCACGGTAACGCCGTTTTGCTCCTGTTCCTCAATACCGCTGTTTATAGGTTTTACAAGTGCAGGGCTGCCCATTGGAGTTACATTTTCGTTTCTGATTTCATCACCGATGGTTGACCTCGGCTCACTTGCGCTCTTGATGAGTATTTTCGGCTGGAAGGTTGCGTTCATATATGTAATTGTCGGTTTAGTTATTGCCGTTATCGGCGGTACTCTGATTGAAAAGCTGCACCTTGAAAATCAAGTCGAGGAGTTTATACGAAACGGCAAAGCTATTGATGTTCCGCAGGAGGAACTTCACATAAAAGACCGCTTAAAATACGCCTTCGAACAGGTCTGCGGAACTGCGAAAAAGGTGTTTCCCTATGTTCTTATCGGCGTGTGTATTGGTGCAGTAATCCACAACTTTATACCCGAAGATTTTATCGTCAATGTACTCGGCGACAATAACCCCTTTGGCGTTATCCTTGCAACAATCGCAGGTGTTCCTATGTATGCGGATATATTCGGAACAATCCCGATTGCAGAAGCCTTGCTTGCAAAAGGCGCATTACTTGGCGTTGTTCTTTCCTTTATGATGGCAGTAACAACGCTGTCCCTGCCCTCGATAATAATGCTGCGAAAGGCTGTTAAACCGAAACTGCTGGGTATCTTCATTGCGATTTGCACGATAGGCATAATAATAGTTGGCTATTTCTTCAATCTGATACAGCCACTGATTATATAGAGAACGGAGGATATGGAAATGGCAAAGAAATGGTATCCCGTAGTGGATATACTAACCTGTATCGAATGCGGCACTTGCGTTAATTTCTGTTCGCACGGAGCTTATGATAAAAGCAAATCTCCGACGCCGATTGTTGTAAATACCATAGGGTGCATTGACCATTGTCACGGCTGTGGAAACAAATGTCCCGTTGGTGCAATCAGTTATGTGGGCGATGATACAGGTTGGATTGCGCCTGCTCTTCGCGGAAAAGACTCTGTGCCGAAGGACGCTTCAAACTGCGGATGTGGCTGTGGAGGCAGTAACCGAAAGTAAATTTCGGGAGAAATTATTCAATTATAGGAGGAAAACTATTATGTCACTTTTTAACTTTGGTAAGAAAAAGGAAGGAGAAAAGAATACTCCTTCTTGCGCTTGTAACTGCGGATGTCCAACAAGCGAAGCAAGTGAGATTACAAATGATTGCTGTTCCGAAGCAAAAGACGGTATCTGCTGTATTAAGGTGCTTGGAGCTGGCTGTAAATCCTGCCACGAGCAATATGAGTATGCAAAGAAAGCCGTTGAGGAAATGGGACTTTCCATTGAGGTGGAGTATATCACCGATATGGAAAAAGTAATGTCCTACGGTGTAATGAGTATGCCCGCCCTTGTTGTAAATGAAAAGGTCGTATCAATGGGTAAGGTGTTAAAAGCCGCTGATGTTGAAAAGCTGCTTCATAAATTAGGGTTCTGAAAGGGAGGGGATATATAATGAGCAACGAAAAAGGCTCTATCAGCGTTTTTCAAAAGTATTTGACCTTATGGGTGATAATCTGTATGGTTATCGGAGTATTAGTCGGACAGTTTTTGCCGCAGATACCCGAATTTCTGAACAAATTTGAATTTGCAGGCATTTCCATTCCTATGGCAATTCTGATTTGGCTGATGATATATCCGATGATGATGAAGGTGGATTTCCAAAGCGTGAAAAACGTTGGAAAAAATCCGAAAGGACTATTTGTCACTTGGGTAGTAAACTGGCTGATAAAACCATTTTCTATGTACGGAATTGCAAGTCTGTTCTTCTTTGTGATTTTCAAAGGGTTCATAACCCCCGAACTTGCAACGGAGTATCTTGCAGGCGCAGTTCTGCTTGGAGCTGCACCGTGTACGGCAATGGTTTTCGTGTGGAGTACGCTGACAAAAGGAAATCCAGCATACACGGTTGTACAGGTGGCAACAAACGATTTGATTATTCTCATTGCATTTGTACCTATCGTTAAGTTCCTTCTGGGAGTTTCTGATGTATCCGTACCGCTGTCAACTCTGTTTTTCTCGGTGATACTGTTCGTGGTTATTCCCCTTGCCGCAGGAATTCTGACAAGAATAATTGTCACCAAAAACAAAGGCAAGGACTACTTTGAGAACGCCTTCGTCCACAAATTCGACGGAATTACAACAATAGGACTGTTGCTTACGCTGATAATGATATTCTCATTCCAAGGTGGAGTGATTATTGAAAATCCGCTTCACATTGTACTTATTGCCGTTCCGCTGATATTGCAGACTTTCCTTGTTTTTGGCATTGCGTATATCGCTTGTAAGGTGTTAAAGCTGCCGCACGATATTGCCGCTCCTGCGGGAATGATAGGTGCGTCTAACTTCTTTGAGCTGGCGGTTGCAGTAGCTGTTGCTCTGTTCGGAACGTCATCGTCTGCAGCACTTGCAACAACGGTTGGTGTTCTGACAGAAGTACCTGTTATGCTTTTCCTTGTAAAAATTGCAAACAACACGAAGGGGTGGTTTAAAAATGGCTAAACCGAAGGTCGCCTTTGTTTGCGTACACAATTCCTGCCGCAGTCAGATTGCCGAAGCTCTCGGAAAACATTTAAGGGGCGATGATTTTGACTTTTATTCTGCGGGGACGGAAACAAAACCGCAAATAAATCAAGATGCAGTTCGGCTGATGAAACAGCTTTACGGGATTGATATGGAGCAGACGCAGTACAGCAAGACTTTTGATAAGATACCCACTCCCGACATAGCAATTTCAATGGGCTGTGATGTAGGCTGCCCTTATATCGGCAGAGAATTTGACGATAACTGGGGTCTGCCTGACCCGACTGGAGAGAGTGATGAGGTTTTTATTGAAGTCATAAAGTCGATTGAGAAGCATATATTGGAGTTGAAAGCTGAAATATGCTAAATATATAAAAAACCTCTCGGAGCAACAAATTTTTATTAAGCTTTCCGAGAGGTTTTTACGGCATTTGAAACATTTGTAAAAATATCGGTTGTCCCTTGTTCCGTTTGTATTGTTTCATCAAGAGTATAATCCCATAAGCTTAATTATATTAACAAATGGTTAACACATCTGCATAGAAAATGTTGTATAATTATTCTGGGAAGTGATATCATATGAACAAGACGCCCACGCAGCTTAACAACATTATTGAGGGCACAAATTTTAAAGCTCAATACGACCAGTCCTGTAAAAAGATACTGGCAAATAAAGAAATAACCGCTCGTATTTTGAAGGGTGTTGTTTCCGAATACAAGGACTGTACTATTCCAGAAATAATATCATATATAAGCGATATTGAGGTGGGAGAAGCGCCTGTCGATATTGATACTATTCCCCCATCTGTTGCTTTGGAAAACAATGAGGATATTGCTTTGAACGAAGGGGTACGCTCCTACGATTTAAAGTTCACCTCTGCAGCTCCTGGTGATGATGGCAAGAAAATCAGCCTTATCATTAATATTGAAGCACAAAGGAAATTCAATCCAGGGTATTCTCTGGTAAAACGAGGCATATATTATTGCTGCCGATTGGTTTCTTCCGAATACGGTACGGTATTTTACAAGTCCGATTATGATAAGCTTCAAAAGGTATATTCTATATGGATATGTACCAATCCTAATGATGCTCACAGAAATACTGTTACACAATACAGTATGTCAGAGAAAATGTTATACGGCTCTGATGTAAACGAAAAGCAGGAAAACTATGATATTCTATCCTTAATAATGGTTTGTCTGGACAGTGAAAATATCTCATCGGATAATTCGCTGTTAGAATTATTATCCACTATATTCTCTTCGCAATTAGCGGCCAGAGAAAAGAAGGAAATTCTGGAGAAAAAATTCAGCATCCCTATGAATACAGAAATCAACGAGGAGGTTGAGGCTATGTGCAATCTTAGTGAGAATATTTATGAGAAAGGCAAGGAAGATTTACTCTATCAAATAATTCAGAGCAAAATCCGCGGCAACGCCTCAAACGATGCTATATACAACGAACTCAAGGAGTTTGGTGTTTCAAAGGAGTTTATTGAAAAAATACGTAATGAAATGAACACATCGGAATGATTTGTCGTCTTTATCACAGAGGTTGAAGCTATGTGCAATCTGAGTGAGAATATTTATGAAAAAGGTATTGAAAAGGGCATTGAAAAGGTTATTGAACTGGGTAGAGAACTGGGTATTGAACTGGGTAGAGAACTTGGAAAAGAAATTATGCTTCGCCAAATTATTCAGAGCAAAATCCGCAGCAATTCCTCAGACGATGATATATACAACGAACTCAAGGAGTTTGGCGTTTCAATTGACCTTATCGAAAAAATACGCACCGAAACGAGCGTTTATCAATAGCCTGACTTTACCTAATTCAAAACGTACATAATAGCCCTTATTATGTATCCACGAATTAGCTACGAATCCATCTGAAAAAGTGGATTTTCTGTTCGTTATAGTAACTTGCCTACAAAAGCGCGATATTTACAAAGCCTGTAGATACGTTGTTTTTATCAGAATACTAACAATTCATACTGTATTGACATATGACTTAAAATCCTGCGCAGACAACATTGTTCCGATTCAACTTTCATCAGCAGTTCATCCATTAAGCCTTGTAGCTATGGGGATGGCAGGTTTTGGAACTCCTTGCGTTAAGACACACGTATTAACCGCCGTGTTTATTTATCCACGAATTTATCCATAACATTTTGACGAATATGTATAAATGCGGCATAATGATTGCAAGCACAATTTTATTGTCAAAAAAACAGCTCCTCAGGCAACATTAATTTGTTAGCCTGGGGAGCTGCTTGGTTTAGGCGCTTAATGCTTTCAACCGTCTGTACAGAGTGCTGCGGGATATTTTTAACGCTTTCTGAAATTCAACTGCGGTGATTTCCTTGTTAACCCATTTTTTATAATACCGCTTAAACAGGTCAGAGTCAATTTCCATAGGCTGCCTGCCCTTGTACTTACCCTGACCTTTGGCAATTGCGATGCCCTCTTTCTGACGCTGCAAAGTCTGCTCACGTTCAAGCTCGGACAATGCTGCAAACACGGAAAGCACAAAACGCCCTTGGGGAGTTGTTGTATCAATGCTTTCCTTTGCAGATACGATTTCTACGCCTTTTGACGAAAGAATATCAACAATGCTTAGCAAATCTCGAACAGAACGTGAAAGCCTTGATATGGATTCGATATAAAGTACATCACCCTCTCTGACATATTCAAGCATTTTCTTGAACTCTGGCCTGTTCGTATTCTTGCCTGAAATTTTCTCACAGAATATCTTATCAACGGCCAATGATTTCATCAATTCTTCCTGTCTTGCGGTTTCCTGTTCCTGTGTGCTGACTCTTATATAGCCTATTTTGCTCATCTGATACACCTCACTTTCAATCATTATTGACATTGAGATTATACCAAAATAAGCGAACGCCTGCAAACATAATTATTTGTATAGTCGAAAATAAAAATCCATTGGTCTGAGATTTGCTCATTCCAATGGATTTTTACATAATGGATTGTATTAAGCTTTTATAGTAAACGACAAAAATAAATCTACATTGACATAATATTTGGAATGTGATAT
>JBJEQP010000095.1:0-8439 GCA_051881815.1 Oscillospiraceae bacterium
GGACATAACTTCGGCACGGAATATGACGGCTATCCCTATCTCGGTATTCTGGCTATGTGTATTAACTGCACATTCTTGGGTATGGGACTTATGTGGGTAACGAAAAAAACAGGCTCAATTTATCCCGCCGCAATTATGCACGCCGCCAATAATTTCGGCGGAAAAGGAATCGAACAGTATTTTATAAGCGGTGTACCAGAGGATCTTTCTCTGACTATTCCAAGTTTTCTGATCATTTCGATCCCGTCCTATATGATCAGTCTGGTGTTCTTTATACTTATACTTCGTGACAAAAAAACCACTAACCAATAATTCCTATAAAAAAATCGTTGAAAATGCAGAGTTTTCAACGATTTTTTAGTTTTGATGCGAATCTTTGACACAGCCGTATCAAAGATCCTTATTTTGTCTTTGCAAGATTTTCATATCCGTCAATAATGCCGTTTACAAGTGCGTTGATGTCGCCGTTCGTTGTTTCACGGCAGATCGAAACACGGATAGCGCTGTCGGCAAGCCTGTCGGGGACTCCCATAGCTGTAAGCACGGAGCTGTGTGCGCCCTTTGAGCAGGCAGAACCGCTCGAAACGTACACTCCCCTGCTTTCGAGGTGGTGGAGCATTATCTCCGAGCGTATTCCCTCGACCGAGAAGTTCAGCACATACGGCGAATGTTCTTCAAGGCAGGAATTCAGCTTCACATACGGCAGCTTTGAAAGGCTTTTTACCATATAGTCGCAAACGATCTCGGCGTTGCTGTATGCCGTAGCCATTGTCGGAAGCATTGACTTGACCGCTGCGCCGAAGCCTGCGATGAGCGGAACAGATTCCGTTCCCGAGCGAAAGCCCTTCTCCTGACCTCCGCCGCAGATCAGCGGTGCGATCCTTATTCCGTTTTTTACATAAAGCGCACCTACGCCTTTGAGAGCGTTGACCTTGTGTCCCGAAACAACAACGCAGTCAGCCATGAGCGCTGCTGTCTTTATCGGCAGCTTCATAAACGCCTGAACGCAGTCGCAATGGGTTATGCACTCGGGATATGTACGCTTTATCGCTGTAAATATCTTCCTAACGGGGTTTATTGCGCCCGTTTCGTTATTGACATACATACAGGATGCAAGGAAGGTGTTTTCATCGACCGCCGCAATAAACTCGTCAGCGTCGATAATACCGTTTCGGTTCGGAGCAATGCGGATAACCTCGTATTCGCCGCTTTCTTCAAGCTTTTTTATCGGCTCTGCAACGGACGGATGTTCAATTGCAGAAACAACGATCTTACGGCGGCTGCGCTTACCGTAATTCTTCGCAGCACCGAAAATAACGGTGTTGTTCGCCTCGGTCGCACCCGATGTAAAGGTCACGCATTTGGGGTCGCAGACGAGCGCAGCGGCAATAGCCTTTCTTGCCTCTGTGACCTCCTGCTCCGCTTCAAGTCCAAGCTTATGGAGCGAAGAAGGATTCCCGAATTTGTAAAGCATATTGTCAAGTACAGCCGTCATCGCCGCTTCGCAGGGCTTTGTGGTTGCAGCATTGTCAAGATAAGTCATAAGATTCATTTCCCTTCAAAGATGTACTTCTTTTATTATACATCATTTCGTCAGAAATTCCAACAGTCTTTTCAATTTTTCCTTTCAGCTTTTTCAACAACAGATAAGATCTGCAAGCATCGGTTTTTGTGCCAAATAACGGCTTAAATATTTCAGAGAAAATAATCAGCTTCGCCGTTTGTACACCCTATACAAAGGTTCACATAAACGTCGTTTTATTCTTATGACAGCATTCACATATTTGTATGAAAAATTAACCGCAGTTTACTATTTGCGGAAAATAGTTTCATAGGATATAATTATATCAAAGCCAAGCAAATCAATATGTATTATGAAAAGAGGAAGAAAAAATGTCAGAAAAAGCAATCAGCACCAAAAGCACACCCACAACGGGCAGAAAGACCCTGTACCGCATCATAATCGTCGGTCTTATGGCTGCACTCGTGTATGCAGGCAACTATCTCCAGATCAAGATTCCGAACGGCGTCCTTGTAACGAGGATACACCTTGGCAACTCAATGTGCCTTCTTGCAGGTCTCCTGTTCGGCGCACTCAACGGCGGTCTTGCATCGGGTATCGGCGCAGCGTTATACGACCTTTTTGACCCCGTTTACATCGTTTCGGCACCTTATACGTTCATCTCAAAATTTGCAATGGGTATGACAGCAGGTCTTCTCCGAACAAATAACGAGAAAAAGCGTGTTGTAATTGCGGCGATCGCAGGTCAGCTCACATACATCGTTCTTTACCTGCTCAAAACCTACGTTACAATAATCATTCTCGGCGGCACATCGCAGGCAGCATGGGCAGCAGTCGGAACAAATGCAATAACATCGAGCGTCAATGCTATCCTTGCAGTCGTTATCGCAGTTCCGCTTTATTTCCTTCTCCGCACAGCGCTCAAGAACACAGGTATCTTTGAGTTCATCAAGGCAAACGACAGAACAGAAAAGAGAGAAAACAAGTACTTCAATCCCGTTACTATCTGCCTTGTTATCTTCTCGATCGCAGCAACTCTCCTCTACACTATCAACCTCGCTGCAACCAATAAGGTAAAAGCAGCCGCAGAAAAGAAGGAAGCCGCTTATCAGGAGCAGATCGACAAACTCAACAGCGATATCGACGACCTCTATGCACAGCTCGGACTTGAAAGACCGCAGCCTGCAGAAGAAACAGAAGAATAAAACAACGTAGACAATAACCGGAAGAAAACCACGCGAAGCGCCCGGCTGGTCAAGCTGAGCACAGCTTGCGGGGTCGAGGGGCGGAGCCATCGTCGCTTCCGCAGAAGCGAAACACCCTAAACTATGGCACATAATCAGCAATAAAAGCGAAACATCCATCAAATATAAAGCGCAATTCACGAAAAAAGGTTAAAACAGAACGTGAGAAATTGTTCTGTAAACCTCAAATCGTGAATTGCGCTTATTCTTTCCCATCGGAACAACTATCCTTGAAGCGTAAATTCACGAACGAAGTGAGTGAATTTACGCTTCAACTCAATATGAACAGCTATAGAAAATGAACGTGAAAACATATTTTGTGGTAGGGTCAGATTCCATATCCGCCTTGTATTACCAAGCTTTTATTGGATCTTTGTTATCGGAGCAACAAAGCAAAGATAGATGTAGACGATGAACACAACATACCAGAGCGGTGTGGTAAGCAGCATCGGAACTCCCCTGCTCTTTCCTGCAGGAGTCGGCTTTCGCACCGTTCCGCCCTTTACTATTGAAACGATAAGCAGCGCAATTCCGAGGAACATAAAGCCATAGCGGAACACCGCATTAAGCATAACGAGTATCATAAACGAAGTATTTCCCGTCATTGCCGCATTCGCATCGCCTGCAGCGACCTTTGCGAAGGTATCATAATCCGCCGCCTGCATCGCAAGCTGCATAAGAACTCCCGAGGTGTTGACGATAATGTGCATCACTATCGACGGAATTATTGAACCCGAGCGCAGATCTGCGGCGGCAAGAATAAGTCCGAGCATAAACGCAAGTATGAACTGCTGATAATTCTGGTGCATAAGTCCGAATATAAGCGCCGAAAGAACTATCGCAAAGCGTTCGTTGTATTTTCTCATACTCTGCAGGATTACCCCTCGGTAAAGCAGCTCTTCAAGCACGGGTCCGAGCAGACTTGCGTAAAAATACATTATCCACAGCGACCATGCGGAATTATTCTGTGCTGTAAGGTCAGCCGTTGCGGATTCAAGTCCGAACTGTTTAAGTATGAAACCGACCGCTGCTGCAATAAGCGCTGCAAGCGTCTGCACTCCAAGACAGATCGAACATTCCTTTGCCAGCTCTCCGCCTGTAAAGCCGTCCCTTGTAAAAAGCTTTTTCAGATCAAGCCGCAGAAGCTTCACGCCGATAAGTATTGCCAGCGTTTCGCTTAAAATAGGCACCAAACAGGATATGACCGTGCTCAGATCGTCATTTTCAAGCACCCTCGCAGCATTCTGCTTCATCTCCGAATATGTGGAGAAATCTCCCCCTATCGCTCCGCAAATTAGCGTTGCAAGCAGCACTAAAACAACATTGAACAGAACGATATTTATTATGATGATCAGCGCCGTTTTCGTATATTGACGGCGGATAAGCTTTTTTTCCGCTTTTTCGGGTTTTACCGTGACCGTCTGATAATCTATGTTTTCCATTTTGTATTCCTTTCGTCATAACATTGAAGGGGTTCTCTAAAAACCGAGACAAAGCAATACTTCGTATTGCTCGCATATTTTCGTACATGACTTGCATCAGCTGCAAGGCAACAAACCGCAGTAATACTTGATGTATTACAAGGTTTGTTAACGCAGCAGATGATGTAAGTCATAGAAAATATGCCGTGAAGGAGGTTTTTAGAGGTTCCCTGAAGCTTTATCTCTCTCCATGACCGCAAGCTCGTCGCAGCGTTCGTTTTCGGGATGTCCTGCGTGACCCTTTACCCACACGAACGTTACCTTGTGCCGCTCTGTAAGCGTCAGGAGCTGTTCCCAGAGATCGGAATTGAGCGCAGGCTTCTTATCCGATTTTATCCAGCCGTTTTTCTTCCACGAAGCCGCCCAGCCTTTGTTTATGCCGTCGCAGACATACTTGCTGTCGGTGGTGAGTATAACTTCACACGGATATTTCAGCGCAGAAAGTCCTGCAATAGCTCCCGAAAGCTCCATGCGGTTGTTTGTCGTGTTCTTTTCGCCGCCCGAAAGCTCCTTTTCCTTGCCCATTGCACGCAGGATAACACCATAGCCTCCCGGCCCCGGGTTGCCCGAACAGGCACCGTCCGTGAATATCTCGACCTTTGTCAGATTTTTTTTCAAATCGTTATTGTCAGTCATAGATTCCTCCGAATACTGTGATTTAATCTATTATAGCATATTTTTCCCTGTTTGAACAGTGAAAATCTTCGATTATTAGATTTTTACCAAAACCGTCAAAATAATTTGTGCAAAACATACATTATACGTTTAATGTTGTTGACAGATTTAAGGTAAAATGTTATAATATGGTCACAGTAAATGAAGACGATGTGCTATTTTTTATAATTTTGGAAACGTTTTCAAAGAGTGATATCTCACCAAAAACTAATTTCATCTTTAAGGAGGAAATATTTTGAAAAACTATCAGAAAATTGCAGCTGCATCTCTTGCAGTGCTTATGACAATGAGCCTTGCAGCCTGCGGAAACGACTCGGGCAGCGATACTGCAGCTGACATTACCACAACTTCAAAAACCGAATGGACAGGCGACAACATCGAAGTAACTGCAGATGAGGGCGCACTTTCCACAGAGGTTGACATAAGCGGAAAGAAGCTCAAATGGATGGGTATTTACGACATCAACCCCACCAACGACTCTCCCGAACGTTCGGCAGAGCTTGCACTTTTTGAGGATACATACGGCGCTTCCGTTGAGTATATCCCTACAACCTCCGGAACACGCTTTGACGACCTTGCAACGGCTATTCTCGGCGGAACTTCGCCCGACATATTCATTTATGAATGGCGTTCATTCCCTTACGATATTTCCAAGAATCAGTATCAGCCTATCGACTCCCTTATTGACTGGGAAGACCCGATGTGGGCAAGCGTAAAGGATCAGGCTGACAAGTTCTTATGGAACGGCGAGCATTATATTGCTCCTCTCGGCTACGCTTTCAACGACACACAGATCCTTATGTACAACAAGGACACCGTCGAAGCAAACGGCTTTGATGATCCTTATGAGCTTTACACCAAGGGCGAATGGGACTGGAACGTATTCACAGATATGATGAAAACATACGTTGAAAACAACCCCGACTGCTACGGCATCGGCGGCTGGTGGGCAAACGCATTTGTATTCACAGCAGGTGAAACAATGGTAACCTACGACGGTGAAAAGTTTCAAAACAACATGGCAAGCGCAAAGATCGAACGTGCACAGTCCGTTCTTGAAGATATAGTAAAGAGCAACCTTATCAAGCTTGGCTGGATCGGACCCGAAGCAGCATTTGTAAGCGATGATATGCTCTTCTACGGAATGGGTACATGGGCATATAACGGCGCAGCACTCTCCGTTCCCGAGAGCACGATCCAGATCGTTCCTCTCCCGAAGGATCCCGAGCAGGATCAAAACTTCATTTCCGCAAAGATGAACGCATATATGTGGGTCAAGGGCTCCGAAAACGGCGATGTTGTAAAGGCTTGGCTCGACTGCAACAGACTTGTAAACTACGATTCCAAGTACACAGAAACAACAAAGCAGAAGTTCCTCGAAAACAACAAGGGCTGGACTTCCGAAATGTATGATATTGCTATGGATTTCTATGATCCCGATAAGTTCACAATGACTTATGACTATGGTTATGGCTTAAGCACAACTATGGGTGATGAAGTTATGGGCATACTCTATGAAGGTATTGCAAACGGTCAGACTGAAAACTGGGTTCAGACTCGTGACACTTACTCAACTATCGTTGATGAAGAGATCGCAGTTTATGACTGATAATAACAACTGAATCAAAACGGTCGGTTTATCCCGACCGTTTTTTCGGTATTGAAAAAGATAATCAGCTGTGATATAATATTTACATTATGAAAAATGAGGTATTATTATGAAGCCATTATTTTCTGCGCTCCTTGAAACGATCGTGCTTGTCGTTTCAATATTTCTTGTAATGCTGTGCGTAAAGCTTTTTAAGTATCAAAGTCCATACATAGATTACAGTGAGCGATATCCCGACAGCGTTATTACCATGGGTGAAGCACTTAAACTGACACCAAGCGGCACAAGCTCTCCCGAAGAAGCAGCCATTCAGGCGGCAAAAAAGCTCTTTGGAAAAAAATCGGAAAAAACTCTCCCCTTACCTATTGGAAAGTTTCTCTGCATCAAGGTTGGAGAACGCACCGCAAGAGTACTTGAATTCTATTTCGTTATAGTATTTCTCGAAAGCATTATTTGCCTCATTTTCGGAATAACGCTCCCCTGTTCGCTTTATAGGCACATTGATCCCGCAAAATCGATCGATGAGGCTTTGGTAAACAAAAACTACGTTTATGCCGATGACTATGGCACTTACGGTCATGTCGGAGAAACGCGCGCAGGTATACTGAAATTGCTGCTGTTCCTGCTAATGCTGGTCATTACAAATATATGGTGTTTCTTCCTGCCTGTATTTATTGTAATAAATTTTACTATTGGTATAATAATGGCAATACTTCGTTTAGTTGGAATAAAGGCGTCAGACTCCATCGCCAAGGCGGATATCAAGCGTGCGGCAGGAAAAACAGGCAAGGATACATATAGAATAATCGTTGAAAACGGGCACTTTGCAGTATCGGGCGATATACACCCGGATCGCAAGCTTTATTTCAAACAATACTGGAACGCAGTCATTGCACAGCGCATATTTGAATGCGACAGAGATGGACTTCCTTATTTATCCGCCGATGCGGAAGAAACAATAACCTATGGTGATGAAAACCTGCATAAACGCTTTGAAACAAGTCTACGAATGAACAAGGCAAAGCTAAAATCCTCTCCCGACGCCCAAAAGGCAGCCGAAAATATCGAAAATGAAATAAAGAATACCGATTACCTCTTTACTTTTGTTGTCCGCAACGGCATTAAAAGCGAATATATAATACTGTCAAAGCTTGTCCGCAGATATATGCTTTTCCGTGAAGCACTCAACTGTGCGTTAATGCTGGCGGTCATGAAATACGACGCTTTGGGCGAGGATTTTGACACTATAGCATGGGAAAAATGGGATCGTCTTGATTTGGATCAACAATATCAGCTTCTGAATCATTTCGGCGGTCAGATCAATCCTCCGCAGGGTGAGGAATCCCTCGAAGATCCGGCTGAATAAGTGCACGCAGTATTTTCATCAATGCAAAAGCGCGGTAAAAGAATAAAAGAATTAACTGCGCTTTTGCTACAAATTTGGCAAAAGGTCTTGACAATATCCTCTGCTCTGGTGTATAATATATTTATTGCCGCTGTGGTGGAATAGGCAGACACAAGGGACTTAAAATCCCTCGGTAGCAATACCGTACGAGTTCAAGTCTCGTCAGCGGCACCAAGATCTCTCAAAGCACATAAAATCGGGCTTTGAGAGATTTTTTGTTAGCCGATTTT
Organism: Oscillospiraceae bacterium; assembly: GCA_051881815.1. Taxonomy (GTDB): domain Bacteria; phylum Bacillota; class Clostridia; order Oscillospirales; family Ruminococcaceae; genus UMGS363. Next base: position 8,167 of record JBJEQP010000095.1, read on the forward strand.
AGCCTGTTTTTCTCTTTTATGTCGTTATATTTCAGACCAAACGGCACAAAAACGACACAAAGATGCTTGGTAACAAAACAGCACGATACTGCGCATTACACCACACCAAGGATTTTCTCCATAGTTTCTGCCGACATAATTTTTGAGGAGTAGTCCAAATGGCTGTATGTGTTGGCTGTAGCAAACATCGCAAAAGGTCACACAATAAAACACTTCTCAAACCGCCAAATCAGGCGGTTTCATCATTCTTAGCCACTTCAAGATACTTCTTGT
>JBJEQP010000096.1:0-38536 GCA_051881815.1 Oscillospiraceae bacterium
CTGCTTATAACGGATATATGTACAGATGTATCGTTACTGATGCTAACGGCAATTCCGTTACTTCCGATGGCGCTAAGCTTATCGTAGGTGAAAGCTGCAAGATCACATCGCAGCCTACCGATCAGACTGTTGCTGTTGGTGAAAGAGCTGTATTTACCGTTGTTGCAAGCGGCACGGATCTTACATATCAGTGGCAGATCAGCGTTGACGGCGGCACAACATGGAAGAGCTTTGCAAATACAACTGATACATTCAGCATCACTGCAAAGGCTGCTTATAACGGATATATGTACAGATGTATCGTTACTGATGCTAACGGCAATTCCGTTACTTCCGATGGCGCTAAGCTTATCGTTATAATTGCATCGAGCGACGCAACAAATGAAACAGACGAAAGTTTCAATGATGTATCTGATACATCTTCCGGCTCATCTGAAAATGCAAATCAGAATGACGAAAGCACTGATGTTGTCCTTCCAAATGAAGACAACAACGATTCTGAAATTCAGTAATAATTGATAATTAATCGTGCAGCAGAGCTGCCGACATATAGTAACGAACAACAGATGGATACACGTTACCCATCTGTTGTTTTATATTTATAACTGCCTATTGTGGTAACATAGTAATACTAAGGAAACGCTAATTCTACTAAACACCATTTAATACTAATTTCAAATCAACCTATAGACAGATACGACAGCTATAATTACGTCACACGGCATCAAGCTCCCTTGAAAGGCTGCAAGCCTGTCTGCGGTCGCTTTTCTTGATTGACGTAATTCTATCTGCCGTCCTTGTCCATAGAACGATTTAAATTTAGTATAAAATTTGGCAAAAATCAAGTCGACAATCTTGAATATATAGGATTTCGACGCAGATTTTTTCCTGTATTTTATTGGTGTTTATTAATCCCCGATTATAAAGTGCACAAAAAATCTGCGCAAAATCTCGCATATATGGATTTTGCGCAGATTTTTTGTCTACACTTTAATGAGGGATTAGTATTTGTATTAATTCTTTTCTACCGTTTTTCAAAAGTAACCGTCAACTCTTCCCACGATCATAAAAACCAGCCCTCCGTTGAACTACATCAGCGGAGGGCTGGTTTTTATGGTCGTGGGAGAATTTGACGGTTACGCTTTAATCAGCTTTTTCCTAATCCTTAATCGTTCTATAGACAAAGCCGACAGATAGAATAATTCCAATCAAAGAAAACTCCCTTGCAGGGCTTGCCGCCTTGCAAGGGAGTTTGACGCAGAGTGGAGTTATTATAGCCGAGGATTTGTCTATAGGTTGATTAAAGATTAGTATGAAGCCTTACCTATGCCTTTGCTCATATTCTAACCAACACCAATACGTTCTATGGACTCCTCCAGACTTCTTTAGAATTGTTTACCACTTTTTACTGCTCTCCTCAAACCTGGAGATTTTTGACGGATACATTTAATGATTATTTTCCGAAAATAATATTCTTGAAGAAGTCACAAATACTTGTAAAAGGCTTTATCAAAGAATCTGAGTATCGATTAACCAATGCCATATAAGGTCTTTCAAAAATATTTGCCCTTATTAAATCAATTATCGTGCAAATAACATATACAATAACCACTGCTATAATTGAATAAGGAATAATCATTAGTGAATTCTGATATTGTGCATTCTTAAATATATCTATCCATAATAAAGATCTAATAATAGTATTATCATGAATAAGATACACACCAAATGTTGCAGATGCTATAATATTTATCCATTTGTGATATTTCATTTTTAGTGTTACAAATGCCATGAATAATGATAATGAAATTAACAATACGGTTATTTTTTCTTGTCCATAAAAATACTTTATAAATTTATAAAGAAAGCTCCATTTTGTGCATAGGATTGTAAAAACAACACTGGTTAAATATGTTAATACTGAAAAAATAAACCAAAGCAAAAAATAATTTTTTGAAGTAAATTTATTGTTAAAACCATACATACGAGCATAACCGGCAATAGCATATAGCGTTACAAACCACAATAAATCATTACTTTGATACTTTGATGTAGTAAAAGTTGGTATGATGGACCAACAAATAACAATCATAACTAATAATGATTGGTATTGCTTTTTATCTATGCAATGCAATAGTTTATTCAAAAACGGATGAATGATATATAATACAAAATATGTACTTGCAAACCACCATGATGAAAATGTTATCGGAAAAACTGCTTTTATCAAAGATTTGATTTCAAAATTACCGATTCCAGATATTCCGAAAATAGTGAAAAAAACTATAGAGTAAAAAAACACTTGTCCCCAAAATTTAAGAATTCTTTTAAAATTGAAAAGCATTCCATTGCTTTTTACCAAAAAATACCCTGAAATCAATACAAAAATATCTACCCCAACTTTTCCGCCCATGATAATGAAATTATACCAAAAGTGCGGAATTGTAACGGAGTTCGTCCCCCAATCAAAACCACCATGTATTGCGAAATGGTGAAATACAATCATTATCATGGATATGATTCGTAACAATTCTATGGATGAGTCCCGCAAAGGCTGCACCTTCACATCGGAAAGATTGTTAATTATATTATTCATAACGTATCACCTCATATATTTTCTTTTAATATTTAATACTAAGGAAACGCTGATTAATACGTTTCAGCCGTTTTTCAAAATGTACTCAAAGGCGGAAACTCGTACATTTTTCAAAACAGCGAAACGAACGCTGCGCTTTAATCAGCTTTTTCCTAATTCCAAATCGTTCTATAGACAAAGCCGACAGATAGAATAATCCAAGTCAAGGATGGCGACCGCAGTAAGGCTGTATGCCTTTCAAGTGAGCCTGACACAGAATTGGATTATTATATCCGAGGATTTAGTCTTACGGTTGATTTGGATTTAGTATAAGTAACCGTAATCAAAACTTCACAAACCCAGAAAAATAGAAACAGCCAATCAACTTTTGCATATTAATTTACACGAAAGCCATGCGAAAGAGTTGGCTGTTATCTATCGTCAAGAAATTATACAGGACATTACATTCTTCACTGCTGCACCCAAAGCTCAGTTTTTTATGATATGCTCATAGCTGGGAGAAAATATTTAATCATTCTTTATTGTAATACTTATCAAGCACTTTCATAAAAAAAGAATAAATACATCTCAATTTCTCAATTATTTTATTTTGAATAATATCTAATTTTTTATCTAAAAAAAGTATCCAAACTTTTTCAACAGTATTCTTTCTTACGTAATCAATTAAAGAGCAAATTAAATAGATTATTAATACTGAAAGGAGCGAATAAATAAAGACCAAGAGTGGATTTTGCTCCTTGTAAATAGGAAATAAATCTTCGAAAAAAGATGACAGTAATCGATTCATATGCAACAGATATACGCCAAATGTACAACTTGCCAATGTGTTAATTGTTTTACTGTATTTGATATCAAGCCTCCAAAAACATATAAATAATTCTACACAGATAATAACAATAAAAGGACTGTTCAATACACTATAAAAATACCTCTTCTCTATTATCGTCTCGCTATCAAGCTTTATTCCCAAATAGGTTATAAAATAAACAGAAGCAAATAATAATAGATAGAAAATTAATGCTACAAAAAAGTGCCTGGATGAATTCCTCTTTTTTGAATCTCCAAATCTTCTTATGTATCCTGCAATAAAATATAAAATGAAAACAGGTATTAACCGGCCTTCAAACATACCCGAAAAAATTCTTGGAAATCCACCGCCCAGTAATACAAAAATAATTATTAAACTAAACAGGAAAGCACGATATTTTTTCTCATCTAAAGAAAAAATCAATTTGTTAAAAAACGGTGATAAAACCATTAAAATAAAATATGCAGTAACAAACCAATAATGACTAAATAGAATAGGAAAGAAAGCAACGGCCGTCTGACTAAGAAATACTTTCATGTCCGGTTGGTTATGATTTAAAACATTCCATATTACCCAAATCAACCATATACTGATTGTATAAAACCAAACTTCACCGGCAAGTTTTAGCATTTTTTTCGTTGATATATTTTGTTCAACCATAAAATAACCGGAAACAAGTATAAAGCACCCTACACCTATTTGACCTCCTATACGAAGCCAGTCAGATATTAATTTACATACTCCTAATGAAGTACTATATAATTCGTCTAAACCAAAAAAGCCATCACAGTGACGCATTACTATTAATATCATACTAATTATTCTAAGCAATTCAAAATTCGATTGTCTTATTTTTTTTTCCATGCTGTTATTTCTCCCATCAGTGAAAAGTTGGATGATTAGGTCTTTTTTTATAAAATAAAAGGATCAAATATAAATTTTCCTTAATCATATTGCTGATTTCTTTAGCATCATTTTTCAAATTTTAAATTATGGTACAAGACGTTGATATAAGTGTAAGAATAATGCCCTCACAATCCTTGTATTGCAGGGTTTGTGAGTCTTTGTAGAAAAAAGCAGAATATCACAAATGATCGGAGAATTTGTCAGCAGCATTACAAATCTGCCGATACTGCCCATTAGAGGCATACCACGGAGAAAAAACACATAAATACTGTTTGCTTAACGCAAGATACAGTTGTTGTACCGCATCCTTAATTTGCACGGTGGAGGCGTATGAAAGCAATGATCTGCTTTTTTTACTAATTCTATCTCGTCCATTTTACCCTCTTGCGAAATATGTACATTTCAATGACTGCATTAGACAAAATTAGACGAAAAGGTGTAATACTAAATTCAAATCAACCTATAGACAGATACCGCAACTATAATTACGTCACTCGTCGTCAAGCTCCCTTGACAGGCAGCAAGCCTGCTTGCGGTCGCTCTCCAAGGTAAACAAGTTTACCTAATTGACGTAATTCTATCTGCCGTCCTTGCCTATAGAACGATTTGAATTTAGTATAAAAAACGTTTTTTATGAATGAGTTTTTCCCATCAATTATTCACCCTGCAGGATGTATTCTGCAACCTCTCTGATAACTCCGCATCCTCCGCAATGCTCTGTGATAAGATCGACAGCTTCTGCGACTTTTTCAGCAGCATCCTTTGGGCAGCAAGCCAAACCAACAGCTTGGAGCACAGGCAGATCGTTGATATCATCGCCTATATATGCGATCTCGTCAAGTGGGATACTGTATTTTTTTGAAAGTGCATTTACGACAGAAAGCTTGTCCTTTATCCCCATATGAAGCTCGTCAATATGAAGTTTTTCGGCTCTTCGGCGGTTGAGTTCGACATTCTCCCCCGTTACAATACCTGTAATAATTCCCTTTTCACGAAGCATTGCAAATGCCATTCCGTCACGGGTATTGAATTTTTTTAACTCATCACCCATTTCACTGTAATACATTCCACCATCGGTAAGGCAGCCGTCACAGTCGGTAAGTAACATTCTGATCTTCGGTTTATTCATTGAAGAAATGCAGCGCTTTTTCATAAGCTGGCTAATAATGATCCAATCATTCGGTTCATCAATCTCAAATGCAGTATCCTCGGGCATTTCATAGGTTTTGATTCTTCCGGAAACACGGTTGCGCGACTTGAGCAGCAAGTCACGGCTCGTTATGTAAAATGCGCCGTTTTCCATAAGATAGCCCTCAAAATCCTGTCTTCTCGGACGGTTAAAAACGTCATAGTTTACCGAATAGGCAGGTTCCCCCTGCTCCTCTTTCCATATAAATCTGTACTGACGGACAACAGAGAGCACACTATCACAATCGGGATGTTCAAACACCTCAAAACCACCGTCAATATCTTCAGCCTTGAGCAATGGCGAAGTTGCCTGGATGAGAACAATATTATCGAATACATTCTTTTCTGCAAATTCAAGCATCGCCGACTCGGTGGAAGCTGAATCACACGCCGACTCTGCACTTCTGTCAACAACACATACCTTCGGAAGCCCAAAGCCTTCAACGGTCGATCTTATCAGTCCGCTGTCAGTTGATACATATATTCTGTCGATATGGCTGCTTTCCGAAGCAGCCTTTACGACCCAATACACAAGCGGTTTTCCGTTTAATTCCTTAATATTCTTCAAAGGGATCGATTTGCTTCCCCCTCTGACAGGTATAAATGCAATGTTCATTTTCTATGCTCCGATTTATCTTTTTCTGTACTTGAGCTTATCTCTTTGTACCTGTTCGATCGGAAGGATCTCTTCGGGTTTATATGTAAGTGATTCGTAAACAGCATTGATGTTTCTTACAAGCTTGCGCACACCGTCAGGTTCAAGAGATGCGGCATGATCAGTACCCTTCCATGTACGGTCTAAAGTATAGTGACGCTCAATATATGATGCACCGAGAGTATATGCTGACACATCGACCGCAATTCCAAGATGATGTCCCGAGAAGCCTATAGCCTTTACTCTGTCTTCATATTTTTCACGTATACGGTTGATCTCAAGCAGACATACATCCTTGAAAGGAACGGGATAACCCGAAGTGCAGTTAAAGATAACAAGATCCTTATTTCTGCCGTTCTTTTCAAACAATTCAACGATCTGTTCTTCTTCCTCATGTGTTGTCATTCCGAAGGAAAGCTGGATCTCTCCCTTGTAATTGTCACATAACCACTGAAGCATCTCAAAATGATTATTGCACGCAGATGGGATCTTGATAAATTCAGGCTTAAGTGAAGCAATTTCCTTTGCCGAGGTCATATCCCATACTGATGTGGAGTATGTAATGCCTGCCTTCTCACACCATTCCTTCAATTGTGCGTGCTGATCGACTGTAAATTCAAGGAATTCACGATGAGCGCCATAGGTATCGCCGTAGGAATTAACCGGATTTGGATGAGGAGCATTATATTGTTCGGGTGTAAGAAGCTCCTTTGGGCAGCGCTTCTGGAACTTGATAGCGTCCACCTTGCAAAAATGAGCCGCTGTTTCGATAAGATCTTTTGCGATCTCCATCTGTCCCATGTGGTTACATCCTGCCTCGGCAATAATATATGGTTTTTGATACTTCATATTTTTTCCTCCAAACAATCATTTGTTTATATACGTCCTCTATAATTAGTGAACTATAATCAATTTAAGCATTTCAAAACACTGTGCGAAACCACTCGCCAATGAATACAAACATTCATCTGCACTCATACCAATGATCATTGATAAAAACATATTTTTACAAAATAATTACAAATATACGATATAATTTTACATCAAAAGAATAAATATGTCAATAGAAAAGCTCTTTGTTTTTGAAAATACAATACATATAAGCAATTTTTCGTAAAAAATTATACCTGTTTTCACAGGACTCACACCAACATACTCACCTTTTCAAGTGCTGCTGCAATTACCTGATCCATATCATAGTATTTGTATTCGCCAAGTCGGCCTCCAAAGATTACTTTTTCTTCTTTTTCAGCCAAGGCTTTATATTCAGCATACAGTTTTCCGTTTTTTTCATCATTCACCGGATAATACGGCTCATCACCCGGTTTCCACTCGGAACTATACTCGCGTGAGATTATTGTTTTCGGCATTTCTTTGCCTTCCTCGTCTTTTCCGAACTCGAACCACTTATGTTCAATTATGCGAGTCCAAGGTGTCTCTACATCTGTATAATTTACTGCAGCATTCCCCTGGAAGTTGGGTATATCAAGTACCTCATTCTCAAATCTAACGGAACGATATTCAAGCGTACCAATTGAGTAATTGAAATAAGCGTCGATCGGACCTGTGTAGATCACACGGTCAGCTTCATCAGCTAATTCCCTATGCTTGAAAAAATCAACTTTCGTTCTAACTTCTATTCCCTCCAGCATATTCTGAACCATATTTGTGTAACCGCCCACAGGAATTCCCTGATAGAGGGCATTAAAGTAGTTGTTGTCAAAGGTTAACCGTACAGGCAGACGTTTGATTATAAAAGCCGGAAGTTGATCGCACGGACGTCCCCACTGTTTCTCTGTATATCCTTTCACAAGTTTCTCGTAAACATCCCTTCCAACCAAAGAGATAGCCTGTTCTTCCAGATTTTTCGGTTCACCTACTATTTCCTTGCGCTGTTCTTTGAGCTTTGCTGCCGCTTCTTCAGGTGTCACTACTCCCCACATCTTATTAAAGGTATACATATTAAACGGCAAGGAGTACAGTTCACCGTGATAATTTGCTACAGGAGAATTTGTGAAACGATTAAAAGATGCAAAACGCTGTACAAAATCCCAGACGGTTGAATTGTTGGTATGGAAAATGTGCGCTCCGTATTTATGAACATTGATACCCTCTATCTTTTCAGTGTAAACATTTCCGGCTACATGGTTTCTCTTGTCGATTACAAGTACCTTCTTTCCTGCATCGGACAATACTCTTGCACAAACTGATCCGTAGAGACCTGCGCCTACAATAAGGTAATCGTAAATCATCATATCCTCCTTTATGTTTTGTATTTCATTATTATTTCAGATATTTTTCTATTGAACACTTGCCATATCAAAGCGGCAATAAAAGTAGCACTAAACGCTATGACCGCTATGATCCACTTGTTCTCTGTCATATACTCTGCCGCTTTTATGCAGATCTGATGGATAAGAAATGCTTCGGCACTGATGTTTCCAATCCAAATTAATACTTTGCTTTCAGTCAGAAACTTTGAAACTACTCCCTTATTCACAGCAAATAGATAAACACAGACAACGCTTGTCGGAAGCCAGAAAAGAGTCAACATCCAGTTTGTGTTATGTAAAATTCCGCTATTATAGAGTATAACCTGAACGGCCATCATAATAATAACTGCTATCTCAGATACTGAACAAAAAAGCTCGGATTTTTTGTTATTTTCCGTCACAAAAACATATCCGGCTACTAGTCCAATGATAAAATCACCTGCCCGATATAAGGGAAAAATATAGGTGACCCATTTCTGAAATGCACTTGTCCATCCCCAATACTGCTTTCCAATGTCAAGAATCACAGCTATAAGTATCATCAATACAATAGTAGCGCAAGCAAGCGTTCCGATTCTCCTCTTCTTCTTCGACTGAATCGTCTTAAAAACCCAAGGAAAAATAAAATAAGAAAATGCAGATGTAGACAAATACCAGGAAACTGCGTTGAAAGAGAAATAGCCTTCTCTCCACGGTATCCAGCTTTGAAGAAGTGATCCGTTTGCTACAAAATAAGCGACTTGCTCAGCTATCTCCTTTCCTGAAGCTTTATTCAAAAACAATCCTGAAAAGACAATAAATGCTACAAACAAGAGCAGAAAAACGTGAAGGGGATATAGCTTTTTGATTTTATTCCAAGCAAATCTGAAATTGTTTACAATGCCGGGTTCCGGCGTTTTCTCAGGTTTGTCCATATAGGAATAGGTCATACAAAACCCGGAAAGCACAAGAAACAAAGACACTCCGATAGGCCCTGTGGCTATCAAACCAACATGGGAAAAAAAAATCATTATAAATGCTATTGCTCTTATTATCTGAATAGATTCTATCCGCTGCTGTTTCTTGTTCAAATCGTTCACCTATTCCCGTACATTTTCCGATAATAGTTTTGATAATCTCCGCTAATGATCTCTTCCCACCAAGGTTTATTGTCAAGATACCACTGAATAGTCTTCTTGATTCCGTCCTTGAATTGTGTTTCTGGAAGCCAGCCGAGTTCTTTGTGAATCTTGGTTGGATCAATAGCATAGCGCATGTCGTGACCTTTGCGATCAGCGACATAAGTAATAAGACTCTCCGGTTTTCCAAGCTCACAGCATATCAGCTTCACGATATCAATATTGGACATCTCATTGTGTCCGCCAACATTGTAGACCTCACCAATACGGCCAGTTCTCACAATCAGATCAATTGCTTTACAGTGATCCTCCACATAGAGCCAATCCCGAACATTTTCCCCTGTTCCGTAAACAGGAAGTGGTTTGTCGTATAACGCATTGACAATCATCAGAGGGATCAGCTTCTCCGGGAAATGGTAAGGGCCGTAATTGTTTGAGCATCGGCTTATAGTCACAGGCAGACCATAAGTTCTATAATATGCGAGCACAAGCAGATCTGCTCCTGCTTTTGAGCTGCTGTATGGACTGCTGGTATGAATGGGAGTCTCTTCGGTAAAGAATAAATCAGGTCGATCAAGTGGCAAATCGCCGTATACTTCATCGGTGCTCACCTGATGATAGCGGACATTTCCGAAGGTACGGCAAGCATCCATCATTGCTGCCGTTCCCATAATGTTGGTCTTAAGGAAAACTTCGGGGTCTTCAATAGACCTATCTACATGGCTCTCTGCCGCAAAGTTGATCACACAATCAGGCTTTTCTTCTTCAAAAAGGTTGAATACTCCCTCTCTGTCGCAAATATCGAGCTTCACAAAACGGAAATTCGACTCACTCATAACCGGAGCCAATGTGGATAGATTTCCAGCATATGTAAGCTTGTCTATGCAGACAACACGATCTTCCGGATGAACTCTGAGATGATAGAAAATATAGTTACTGCCGATAAAACCGGCACCACCTGTCACAAATATCGTCATTTCAATCACTCCTAACAAAAAATCATTTCTTCACGCACATCCATCGATTTACCTTTTCCCAAGATAAGGAATCTTGAGGACAGTGATTTATCGTATTTGCCAAAAAGGGCTGCAGTATTTTGCAATTTGCTTAATTGACATTACGATAAAGCTAAAAAAATCGAAAAAAATTATAAAAAACGTCTTACAGTTCTGTAAATCTTGCTTTTTCCAATGGTCCATTTAAGCCTATGAAGTCTGTTGGATGCCTCATGCAAACCATTTTTCTTGAAATCCTGATCAAAGTGTTCCCAGTATTTGTTTCTTTCTCTGATCTTATAGTAATTAACGTTTTTCTTTAATGCAGAATCAATATCAGTTTCACCCAGAACAAATCCATCTGTATCCATTGTTTCCAGCAGCTTACGTCCTTTTTCATTATTGCAGATTATCAGAGATGTTCCAAATTTATTATATTGTTCCATTCCCGGATTCAACCCATAAAAATCTCCGACTGTCAATTCCGACTGATGCTCAGGACCCTTATATTGACATTTATAGCACATTGTCCTGCAATAAAAATTAAATGCATATCCATAGTCTGTTTTGTAAAACGGCTTACTGTATTTTCTGCCGTTAGCAAAACAAACTGAAACAATGTAAGGCTGCCATCCATTCTTTTTTCCGCGCAGTGTCATTGCCGTAACTTTGGAACTATATTTATCTTCTAAATATTCAACAAATTGTTTTTGAATGTCCGAATAAGTAGAACCGTGACATATCAGATCTACTGTATATAGATTATCGGTTGGATCATTTTTTTTAGTTAGGATTTTTTTCAGAGCACCAACATCGCAGCCTAACCCGGAAAACAAAACGGTTTTTTTCTCTTTAAGATCTGAAGAAACAAGATCAAAAACATTGTTTTTCGTTCCATCTGCATTGCATACCATTTTATTGGAAACTATGTATTTTGATCCCTTGATACTTTTTAAATCATCAACAGAAGTTATTCTGTAATACTCTGCTCCTTTGAAGTCTTTAGTAAATCCCACACCATAAACTACGCCGCCTTTTTCAATGATAGATGTACTGATAGCTGTCAGAGCACCGCCTGAAGCGGACTGTAATAGCATTGATTCATTATTATAGTATCCATAATATCCAATTGGGTAATCCATATAAGCATTGCTCCTTTTATGCCTTATTTCTATGTTTTTTTAATCTGGAAATAGCAATCGTATATAGCATATCTTTGGAGATCTTAAGCCAGAGAACTGATAATCCCATATATATAACAGCACCTGTTAAGATCTGCAGACAAAGCATAATCACACCGGACAACGGAATAAAGCTTATTAAACGAACGCCGCCATACATAACAGCACCAATGATCGAAAAAACAATCAGATCTTTCAAAAATATCTTGTAGCAGATATGTTTGCGAAGCGCAATAAACTGAATTAAAACAACAAGTAATTCGGAAATTACAGTAGCAATCACAGCTCCAATAGCATCATATTTTGGGATAAGAATTGCATTAAATACAATATTGGTCAACAATGCGCTAAGCGTAGTTAAAATAAACAGCTTTGTCATGTAATGCGGAAGTATATAGGTCTTCCTGATCATAGCTGAAAAAGCAAGAAGTACAATCGTCGGAGCGATCATTTTCAACAGCAAAACGCATGGATTGAATCTGTCGCCCAAAAATATAGGAACAAAATTATCCGCCACTGAAGAGATGCCGAAAGCAAATGCTACCGAAAGGATCATATTTATCCTTATCGTATAGTTCATAAGTTCTTTTGCTGCACTTTCATCGCCTTTTGCCAACAAATTGGTCTCTCGCGGGAGAAGTACATCTCCCAATGCAGTATTGAAGACAACAAGCATCATATATATCTTATCAGTATTCTCATAAAAACCTACTTGTTCAAGTGTATTAAGGCTTCCAAGCATTACTTTATCAATATGCCTCAGCATTAAATTTGCGGCATACGGAATAAACATAATCAGTAACGGTTTAAGATTCTTCGCAATTGTATTCATATCCGGCGCTCTGAATTTAACATATCTTGGCGCAAGGATAAATAACGTCAATTCACTCAAAAAATTAGAAACACCTGCAAACAAAAGTGCATAGATCAATGTGTCATTTGAGGAGTGGACAGTCAAAAACACCAGGATTACAACAATTACTTTTACGATCACACTTCTGATAACTGTAATATTAAAATGCTCCAGTCCTTGAAACAGCCACCTTACATTTAATGTGCTGGATAAAATATAAAAGACCATTACCAATGACATCAAAGAATCATTGCGATTAATAAATCCTCCAAGCACACCAGTAATATATATCACAACAGATACTAAAGATGAACCGCACACAATATAAAACAAATTAGAAAATGTGCTGTTAAGCTTTTCCGGATCATCCTTTACAGAAGCGATCTGCCTGCTTCCATAAACATTAATACCTAAGCTGGCAAAAACCACAAAATAGTAAGCTATTGATCTTGCATACGAAAATCTTCCTATTTCCACCGGACCAAGACATCTGGAAATATAAGGGGTGGTTATCAATGGTGTCACAATAGTCAATAGCTCATTTAACAGTTGAAAAAAAATATTATACCGCAATTTTGGGCTGTTGCTTTTCATCACATTTCTTCTTTCTCTATGGAATGGCTATATGTCAATACTTGTTTCAAATATGAATCGGACCGTCTTCTCTCATCATTTATGATACTATCAATTTCATCCCAATCTGCACTGCACTTCGTTTCATAATTACCATTTTCTATGCCGGAATTCGGAATAACTCTGTCAACGATGCCGAATAATTCAAGCAAGCCCTCAATTCTGGAAAAAGCGATTTTATTTGCTGATGACGAAAAAAAAGATTTGTGGAGGATAATTGAAAAAACTGTTGCGTGAAAAGAATCCGTAAAAATAAACTCTGCATTATCTATTATAGAAATAAACTGTTCTGGGCTCGCATCAACAATTTTCAAATCGCCAAAATTGTCTTCAAAGTCTTTTTTAACATATCCCATTGAAGGGAACGTAACGATCTTATAATGATTCTGCCTTGCAAACATAGTAATGCTGTCAGCTAATTGCTTATTGCCTGTTATCAAATATACAAAAATATATTTATCGGATATCGGATAATCGACGGATAATTTTCGCCATTGTTCTTTACTCAACAAAAAAACAGGATCAACAGAACAAATAATATCTTCTCTCCCTGTAAGCTGCTTGAAATAATCAACCGCACTTTTTTCTCTCAACGAAATGAAATCAAATGATTTCAGAGCTTTCCTTGCATATTCTTCCTGCCTATCGTTAAGTTTTTCAATGCCCATGCTTGCAGCATAGCTTGCTTTCGTTGCACCATTGCTGATCATTTTCAGCCAATAATAGTCTATTAGTTTTTCTTCCTTATTCGGTCGAAAGATCTGATCACTTCCCGCAATGAATACATCAAACTGATCTTGCAGATCATCCAACTGCGTAGAAAGATACTTATTGGTATGGGGAACAGACATACGAAAATCCATAAAGAATTCTCTGCGCTTTTTTATATCTTTTCTTGCAAGAATTCCCGGGATATCTGATTTTATAGTATTAATAAGCTTTTTGATCTTGAAATGCGACAACAAGTCAAAATACTTCCTTTTAAGACTTGGAACATCATTCACTACATAAAGTGTTTTTGTTTCATATCCCATTCCATTTATATAAGCATTCAAGGCATAAGCCTGAAGTACTGCACCATAATTGACCGTAGATGAATAGTTGGTAACAATGCATACTTTTTTATTGTGCTTCTCCACAATCATCTTTTCTCCTTCGAATATTCTCCAATTCGTTCAGATTTACTAATAACAATAAAGGCATATAGTAAAAAGGCTGATACAACGTTGGAGAAGCAATACCCATGATAAAAATAATAAAAACAGTAAAGACCAGGAACAAATAAGAATAATGCACGTTTTTAGAATTCTTTGTTATTATCTTTGATCCTTTAACTAAACTTGAGCTCAAAAACATCAAATATATGATCAACCCGACAAAACCTGTCTGTATAACAACTTCCATAAACATATTATGAGAAGATATTAACACTCCTTTATAAAACTCATTAATTGGCATCAATCCTGTCGAGTCAACTCCGTATCCATAAATTGGCGACCTTTTTATATTGTTTATTGTAGATTCCCAGATATAATATCTTCCGGATAACGATGTATCTCGTCCGAATTTTTCAAGTATTCCGGAAATCAAATCACCCTTCAATCCGACAAAAACTACGAAAACATATACTACTATGTATACGACAGTCAGTTTTTTCTGCGAAAAAAACTCCGAGATCCTTTTTCCAAAAATAAAGATCATATAGATTAATAATATTACAAGTCCGATTATTGACTTAACTGCCCATGATCTAATAATAGACATCAAGCAGATTATTGAAACAAAATAAGTCCATGCTGTTATTTTATTATGATCAAGAATATCCAGCATAACGCATAGCGAAATATATGCAGTATAGAAATATCCAAGATAATTATCGGAGATGAAAAATGTTTCATAATTGCCGCCACCGGTCATTCCGTAAAATGACTGATCAATGAATTGCTGAGCAGTAGTCAAAAAAATCAATACTGTCATGAAGCTTCTGGAAACTTTTAACAGTTCTAATTTTCCGCATTTTATAAAGTATTCATTTATGATAATAAAAGCTAATACTCTTACTCCATACAAAACAGCAAAGAAGGGGGAGATCCTGTTAAGCAGGCAACTGCTGATCAATACAACTGTATAAAGTAACCATATCGCTGAAGTAGAACTCCATTTCTGTTTTTTTAAAAAACAGTACAGGATAATGCCAAAAGAAACACACAACGAAATAAGATTATATACTTTTACGGTAATAATCTGTGTAATTGCATAAACTGGAATAAATTGAAAAATAATAAATAAAGCCAGCAGATCTACTGTTGAGATTTTCAAGCTCTTACGGATTTTTAAGATCATGATCATGTTCCTCTTTTGATCGTTTTATCAAAGAAATTGTTTTTGTTATCTCCTGCAATTCTGAAGGGCATGCTACCAATGAATTGAAAGCAGAATAAAACCTCAAACAATCATTTTTCATTCGATCGCCCACATTTTCACTGATCATTTTTGAAAGCGAAACCGTTTTTATACCAAAAAAAGTCTGTGCAGTAACTAATGTGGTACTTGAAAAACCGATCAGCATTAAGGGATGCGCCTCGATTGATGCAAAAAGAGTCTCCTGGCTGATGCTTTTATTCAGATCAATAACAATCCCTTGGATCGCCTCATATCTGTCTAAACGCATCTCACGAGGATGTGGTTTTATCACGCACTTACAGTTCAGGCTGTTACAGATCTTGGAAATACTTTCAATAATCATTATATCTTCATCATTTTTGATCTGACCCATTTCAAAAAAGGGTTGCGTGTTAATAACGACTGCCCTGTTATATAGTTCAGATTCTTCTTCAGGAATATTTTCTTTTGTAAGATTCAATATAGCAGAATAGCACTTTGCTACATCACTCCTTTTTAAAACCGTATTCTCATTTTTTTCAAACAGCTGAAAATCTATCACAATGCCCTTTTTCTTCATTGCTCCGAATAAAATAGGTTTTTTTACAAGATGATTATATCGGATCTTCAGTCTTTTCAAAGTATTTCTATGGTATGATAACGCTTCATCAATCATTTCTTTTCGTGAACGCATATAAGAACCAATTCCTTCGTCAATCATGACAACAGAAGCATTCCTTTTAAGTTCATTTGTCAAAAAAGCATAAATATTGAAATTTGGCTCAAGGCACTGTAGGATATACACTTTTTCACCATTTGTCTCTTTATTTTCGCAAATGCAAGCACGCCATATATTGAATGAATTCTGTAATTTTTCTGTCAGCGTCTTCTTATTTGCGAAATGATCATATTTGATAAATTTCAAATCATCACAGATAAGAAATCTGTGTTCTTCGTCTATAACATAACCATATTGAGCATTCCGTTCTATGCATACAAATCCTTTAGGCGAAACTCCTAGCTCTATTAAATGGTATAAAAATGCATTTACACCATGCAGCTGCCACGGTGATTTTATAAAAGCAATGACATTCAAATCGAGGTTTTTCTTTATAAGCTCTTTCAAATCATCATAACTGTATATATCCATAGATTTTCCGGACTCCATAAATATTTTGAATTTTATTTTATTAGGTTTTTGATCTTCACTGCAGCATACAATAAGTTGGGGGATCCAATCCTCGACAACAAGCAAACTACCTTATGATTATTCAGCAATCTGTTGATATCAACTTTTCTGATAGCCGTTTTATAGGGTTCACTGTTTAATGTATTCTTTAATTCAGCAAGTCTTTCATTGATCGGGGTCGGATTCTTTGCCGAGAAAAAATATACATTCAAGGACTTTGAAAGACGTCTTATTACATAAACATAAAATGCTTCTTCAAAATAGTCTTTATTTCCTGTTTCGGCCATAAAATCATTTATACGTTCAAATATCTTAAGATTAGTTTCCAATGTATTTGGCTTATACGCCTGTGTAATAGATTCCGATACTATTCGAAATGTATAAACCGGCACTTGAATGTAGCTGATCTTCTTAATATGCATCAAATAATGCAACGTGAACAGATTATCGTCATAAATTCCATTTACATACGGATCAAAACGCAGTTTTTCACTTTCGATCAAACTTCTCCTGAACAATTTGTTCCACGGGCTTCCTAATCCAGGAGTTTTCCATTTACCCGACGGCATAGGATTATAGCTATATCCAATACATGCTTTTTGATAATCCATGAAAAACTTCGGATCGTCTTTAACAAACTCTTCCTTGAAAATATGATTTATCTCGGGATGTCCATTTGTTTCCACAATTACATCTGCAAGTACCATATCTGCATTTGTTCTCTGCTGTTCAGCATACATTGATTCACAGCAATTCAATTCCATCCAGTCATCAGAATCGGCAAACATTACAAACTCACCGGTAGCATTCTCAAGTCCGGTATTTCTGGCTGCTGATACTCCCCCGTTTTTCTTCTTAATAATTTTTATACGCGGATCATTCTCCGCAAATCTTTCATAAATCTTGTAGCTTTCATCAGGAGATCCATCGTCCACGATAATAATCTCAATATCCTCCATTGTCTGATTCACAAAACTATTTAGACTTTTTTCCAAATATTTTTCAACATTATATATCGGAACGATAATACTGATTTTTGCCATTTTATGACCTCCAACTTTTTTATTAGACCAACATATCAAGTATTGTCTTTTCAATCTCTATGTTAGGCTCCCAGCCTGTTTTTTCCGTAAAACGACTCGAATCCATTCCTGCCCACAGCACTGTATCTGCTTCGATCAATTCGATCTCCGGCCTTTTATAACCACGTTTCTCCGCTGCTGCAGCGACTAAATCAGCAAGTTCCACAAGCGTATATCTCTTACAGTTCCATCCGACATTATATACATTATCCCATTCTGTATTGGCTTTCAACATTGCCACAACAGCTGCAGCTGCATCCTCTACGTCAATAAACGAAAATACTTGTTTGCCACCTTTAAGATTTAGCTTGCCTTCCCTTGCGCATTTACATAGTCCCTTGACAACGTTTTGGCTTTGAGTCACAAGATCAAGTCGTAAATTCGTATGGTGTGGACAATTTCTCATGATATCATTAAAAAGAACTTCTGATGCATATTTTGCCATAGTGTAGTGATTTTCGGGAGCCGGCACCGTTTCTTCTGTTCGAATCTCCTCTGTATTGCCATATACACCCTGACTTGACAGATTAATAATATGATCAACACAGCTGTCAGCAAGCTTATGAAACACCGATGAAGCATAAGTAAGTGATGACGCAATATCCGCAGCGGGACAAGTACGCCGTGCGAATGCAAGATGCACTGCACCGAAGACATTATCCAACTTATTTTCAGGCTTTAAAAGATCGGCATTAGATAAAAAATGAACTTTTTCTCTATCCACACCTTCGCGCTCACACATTGCCTGAACTTTATCCTTTGCGGATGCAACAGCGATTACATCAAAACCGGTTTCTTCAACTATCCTTTTCGTTATCTTTCCACCGAGAAAACCGTTTGCTCCGGTAATCAATATGTTCATCGCATTTCCTCTTTATAATTCATAATCCAATCCGGCCAGTACTTCCTTTGTATCATGCGGCTTTAGGATTATATTTCTTCCCTCCGGATCTATCAACTGATACAGCTCATTCACTTTGTCGATTCGTTCCATCAGTTCTTCCTTCGAGTCAGCCACAACATGGATCCTTGTCGTATCCTGAACGAGTGTACCGGCAGAATCCGCAGGGATAGTATCCCCCGGCCGGTATCTTTTTGCAATATGTATAAGCCAAGGATAGGTATTCAGAGCCTTTTCCCCTCTGATCTCCGCAATAGTCGCTCCCGGCTCACCGAGAACGTTCAACGTAGCGTACCATTTCTTAAATTTCGGATCAAACTGCACATGTTCACCCATGGAGCCGGTCAGTGCAAACTGCATGAGATGTTCCAATGTATTGTAGTCATTCTCATATTCAAGGATCTGATAAGTCTTACAACCATTGAGGCGCATTCCAGCCTCATAGAAGAAGATCTGTCCCTCATGGACGATCGCCTGAATAAAAAGAGACCCGTTCTGCACGCCGATTTCTTTCAGCATATTGATGACAGGCTTATCGAATTTCTCAAGGTACATATCTGTATAGCGCGAAGGATAGATATAAAGGTCGGGTGCTTTTGTAGCGCTTTTCTGCTCGGTGTTAAAGTAACGGTCGTGGATCGCAGCAAGCTGGATATCTCCATCCTGCGCTATATATGTTACGTTGATCTCATCGTATGGCATATACTGCTCAACGATCACATCACCTGTCTTGGAGTGTGAAACAGCTTTCTTATAGCCTTCCTCCAGTTCTTCCGCATTATGACAAGGTATTACACCCACGGAGCAGGAACTATCCACCGGTTTGATAATCACCGGGTATATTATATCTGTTTTCTTGATATCCTCCAAGCAAGAGAGGCTGTACTCCTTCGGAACCGGAACTCCATACTTCTCGCAGGTATGCTTAAAGTACTTTTTATTAGTGCTCATTTTAAGCTGTTCAACAGTCAACGGAGCCCACTTGCCGATACGTTCTGCAACACGTCGGTTCACAGGTCCTAAATGCTCATTAAATGCAGATATAACGCCATCATAGCCTTCATCCTCAATCAGCTTTACAACAGCATCCTCGTCGTAAACACTGATGTCATGTGTAAAATCCGCAAGACTCTTGAGCAGCGTTCCTTTGTTATAATCTGCCACACCTATCAGAACACCGTTACGATGTGCAAGATCAACAAGATCTGCTGTTGTATTGATGCCGCCGATCAGCAGCAGTTTCTTTCCTTTAAGATCAGCATTAAGCATGTTTATTTCCTCTGTTTATCTATTTTTTCTCTTTCCTGCCGTTCTATATGTCCTGAAATGGCAGGTAACTATTAATCTAACCGATATGTTTCGTATCTTTTAGCCAGATGTGCGCCTATAGCGGGCGTGCCTAATTCACATTTTTCGCCATTCGCTATTTTTACAGCGGCATTAACGATATCGCATCCGACTAAACAGGTAAAGCTTGTTCCTGCGCCGAAACGCGGATTGATCTCAATAATTTTATAGCTTTCTTCCGAAGGATTTACATGATGAAAGAACTCAACATTCACCACGCCGTTCAAATCAAGCTTTTCCATCAGGCGATCGCAAATGCTGTGAAGTTCGGGAGCATCGATGATCTCCACTGCAATACCGCATCCGCTGGAATTTCTCAAATGTTCAATTCTCTGGACCTGCTGTGTTTGACCATGCTTTGCATTTCTGACAAGGTCAACCGTTATGATCTCATCGTCCCGATATTCCTGAATGATATAGTCTTCCTCATTAAGACCGAACTTTAGCAGATCGTCTGCCTCTGACTTGCTCTCCACTTTTCGGCATCCGATGCTGGCACGGCCTTCGATCGGCTTAATAAAGACGGGATATTCTTCGACCTCTGAAAAAGACCTAAATCTCTTTATTCCGATCTCCGGGATATTCTCATTGATCCAATCACTGAATCTGTCCTTATAATGACAGGTCATGATAAGCTCATGGTTCGGAATACAGAGCTTTACGCCGATCTCTTCAAATCTGTTTCTATGATTTGACAAATTGGCGATTTCCTCGTCTATTGTAGCAAAATAGTAGTTGACCTTATGCTTCTTGCAGAAATCCACGGCGAAATCAATGTATCCTTCAAGATCGCGGATCGCTGACGGAAACGTATGAAACTCGTCAACATCCTTTGCTGTTGCTATCTGATTCTCCAAATAAATATCTCCGCCAATAATATAGTAATCGGCGGAATTTTTGAGCTGTGAAATTATGGTCGTTGAAGCGACCGTACCAATAGCCGTTACAAGTACAACCGGCTTCATTATCTGTTCCCTCCGTCATAAGCGGGATATCTGCCCTCTTCTGCCCAATCTCTATAATTGAGCAAGCTCATTGCCTGACCCTTTTCGTTGTAACCGATAAAATAAGTAATGCCCTTTCCCTGTGCTTGATTTCCGCGTTTTCTGAAAGAAAACACCATCTTGATAAGCTCCAGTGCCATTTTCATATCGAGCAGAAAACTAACATTCTCCACATACCAGATATCATTTTCAAAGGTGAGGTTATACTTAAAAATCTCTTCCTCCGGGACATGGATGATTCGCGGACACTCCAAACCGGGACGTACAGCAGTACGCATTTTATGCCTGTCGCTCATTCTTTCGTGAATAAACACCGGCTGCGGCCTCGGTCCGATAATGCTCATGTCACCTTTAAGCACTGACCAGAAATTCAACAGTTCATCCAAAGAAAACTTTCTCATAAACCTGCCAAACTTTGTGACACGCTGTGACGGAGGCAAAAGATTGCCGTCCTGATCTTTTTTTTCATTCATATTTCTGAATTTGACAAGAACAAACTGTTTTCCATTCTTTCCTACCCTTGTTTGTTTATAAAAAATAGGTCTTCCGACATCAAAAAATGTACAAATCCCAAAGATAATATTAAACGGAAGCAATATCACAAATGCAGGCAATGCAATCAGAATATCGAGCAGCCTTTTTACAAATCTTGTATAAAAAGTATTTTTGGGATGTACCTGCGGAGAAATTCTATTTGTTTCTTCAAGGAAGTGTACCCTTAAGTATTCCACAGCCTGACTCTCTTCAGCAGAAGACAGATTGCTGTTTCCAACAACATCAGATTTATTCACTTTATGTACTCCTTAAATTGTTTTTTCCACAACGAAAGCTCTCTCCAATCAAGATCAGTACCGATTTATCACGCTGATCACATATTGAACCTCTTCTTCTGTCAAACCGACGTATATCGGCAGAGAAACTTCCTGCTTTGAAAACCTATCCGAATTTGGAAAATCACTTTGGGAAAAGCCCCAGTCCTTGTAACATTCAGCTACATAGGGTGGGATCGGATAGTGAACCTGTGTGTTTACACCATTCTGACGAAGGTACTCTTGGAATTCATCTCTGTTCTCGACCAATACCGGGAAAAGATGGTACACATGAAATACATCACTGTAAACGGGAGGGATAATAACCTTCGTGTTCTTGATGCCATTTATGTACATCTCTGCCAAATGTCGTCTTTCCTTATTTCCTTCGTCGAGATATTTCAATCCGACTTTTAGAAAAGCTGCCTGCATCTCGTCCATACGGCTGTTCACACCATTGATCTCATTATGATACTTGATCCTGGAACCGTAGTTTCTCAAAAGTCTGATCTTATCAGCTAATTCATCATCATCTGTAATGATCGCACCTGCATCTCCAAAAGCTCCCAACGGCTTAGTTGGATAAAAACTGAAACACCCAATTTTGCCAAATGTTCCTGACAACCTTCCGTTTTGGGCAGAACCATGACATTGAGCGCAGTCTTCAATAACAATTAAATTATGCTTATCAGCGATTTGCATGATCTTATCCATTTGGCTGCATTGTCCATACAAATGCACCGGCAAAATTGCTTTTGTTTTATCTGTAATTTTAGATTCGATCGCATCAGCGTCTATTTCCATATATTCATCCATATCAACAAATACAGGTGTGCCGCCATTTTCCGTCACACCAATCACAGATGCGATATAGGTGTTTGCCGGAACGATAACCTCATCACCCGGTTTTATTCCAATAGCACGACAAGAAAGGATCAGAGCATCTGTACCGGAATTAAGTGCCACACAGTGCTTTACTCCCATATATTTTGAAAAGCTCTGTTCAAACTCCTCCATTTCTTTACCCAGTATATACCATCCTGAATTAAGTACACGGAGTGCGGCTTCCTCATATTCGGACTTATGCCGTTCAAAAGTCCTTTTCAAAACCACCGGTGAAACAACCATCCCATTTTGCTCCTTAATCAATACTTAATCATTTTATACGATCTATTCTTCAGCTTATAAATGGATCATATAATATGAATACCTGCTTGGTCAGCATATCTCGGCCAATTTTTTTGATTTCTGAAATTCAATAAACTCATCATAATCCCTGATATAATCCTCAGAACTGTAGTACTCCGAAGCTGCTACACACAGTATGGAATCATCCTGATTCCATATCATTTCATGCCACAGATCAGGGGGTAGGATCAATCCTTTTGACGGAACATCCAATGTAACTGTTTCAGTATCCACACCATCAGTCATAACAATATCAATGGAACCATACGGGCAGTACAACAGCTGCCAATTCTTTTTATGGGCATGAAATCCTCTATGAACATCCTTTTCAACACTGTAAATACAAAAAATACGTTTTATCGAAAAAGGGATATCGCGTTTACCTTCAACAAAAGAAAGGCCTCCCATTCTGCTCTCGGGATCCAGTACTGTATTTAAATTTATCAATTCGTATTTCATTTTAACCTTTCCATATAAGACATATCAAAGATCATTTAATCATTCGTCCGTCAGCAACTGCCCGTAGATGCTTGCCATAGTTTGACTTTCCGTACTTTTCGGAACTTTTAATCAAAGCATCCTTGTCTATCATGTGCATTCGGTAAGCAACCTCTTCGGGAGCGGAAACAATAATTCCCTGCAGTTTCTGAATGGTCTGAACAAAAGTAGCTGCCTGAATAAGACTATCCATTGTACCTGTATCCAACCAGGTAAAGCCTCTTCCAAGGATCTCCACATCCAGTTTGTTTCTCTCCAAATACAATTGATTTAAGGTTGTGATCTCAAATTCTCCTCTTTCACTCGGCTCAACCTTCTCTGTCATCTCACTTACTCCGGCAGGATAAAAATACAAACCTGTTACTGCATAATTGCTTTTGGGATCCGACGGTTTTTCCTCAAGTCCAATAACATTACCATCCTTGTCAAAATCAACAACACCGAATCTTTCAGGATCATCAACATAAAACCCAAAAATCGTTGCATGCCCCTGATTTGCTGCCTCTACTGCGTTCTTTAGCTTATAAACAAGTCCGTTTCCGTAAAAAATATTGTCACCGAGTATCATTGCACAAGCGTCATTGCCAATAAAATCTTTCCCAATTAAAAAAGCCTGAGCCAATCCATCGGGTTTGGGCTGGACAGCGTATGTAAACTTTACTCCGAACTGATGTCCATCTCCGAGAAGCATTTCAAACCTCGGAGTATCTTCGGGAGTGGATATGATAAGAATGTCGGTAATGCCTGCCAGCATCAATGTAGACAACGGATAATATATCATTGGTTTATCATAAACAGGAAGCAGCTGTTTTGAAGTAACCATTGTTAATGGGTATAATCTTGTGCCTGCACCGCCTGCAAGAATAATACCTTTCATATCCCATGAACTCCTTTTCACAATTTATTATAAATAATGCGTTTTATTTGGTATAAGCTGTCAAGTCATCAAAAAGCTTTTCGCTGTAATATCCGCTTTCCGAAAGCTTTCTGAATTCTTCTCTTATCGGCGGAACATCCTCTTTATAGGTTATCCCGAACCATCTGTCACTAATTTCAAGCACCTTTACCGAAACACGCTTTTCAAAGAGCAGCTTTCCGATAAATATCGGCAGCAGATACTCCGATTTAAGCTCGTCCTCGATGTTCTCAAAGAACTCGTCAAAGCCTTTTTCAAGCATTTTCACAAATTCGGGCGAAGCTCCCCACATATTCATTGAAACGTGTGAGTTTATATCAAGCTTCTTATCGTCTGCAAAGGCTTCGCTGCCCTTTTTGATGATATTTCTTGTTTCGGTTATGTCTGTAAGGAACTCCGACTCGTCAACGTGGCATATTCCTCTTGTTACGGAGCCGTTTTCGCTTAATGTATTCTTCAAAATGAACCCTGCCATGCAGAGCATATCGGAAGAAGCGTTATTCTCTATGAAATCATGTATCTTCACGAATGCTTCTTTTCCATAGTAGTCATCCGCATTTATAACAGCAAAAGGCTCCTTGATGAATTCTTTTCCTGCAAGTACAGCCTGACCTGTTCCCCACGGCTTAACTCTATCCTTTGGAAGCTCCCTGCCTTTTGGAATATCATAGAGCGACTGGAAAGCGTAGCAAACCTCAACACCGAGTCGTTCACATTCACGTTCAATACGATCGCCGATTATGCTTCGGAAGTCTTCCTCGATCTCACGCCTGATTATGAATACTATTTTGTCAAAGCCTGCTTCAATAGCATCGTGAATGGAATAATCTATGATAAGCTCACCGTTCGGGCCTGCCGATTCGAGCTGCTTTATTCCTCCGCCGAAGCGCGTCCCCAGTCCGGCAGCCATTATAACAAGTGTTGTACGCATAATGCTTCCTTTTCTTTTGAAGTTTTAAACAATAATCACACAAAACAGTTTTTTATTCGGCTGAATTCTATGCTGACAGACCGCAAATAAAGCGGCTGAAAAACACACCCGTTCTTGTAATATTTAAGAACGGATACATTTTTCAGCCGCCCGAGTTGCCCCGGACGTCTGAAAAGCTTTAGATCCGTTAAGCGAATCACTTGATTGTGTATTCACCGCCGGCTGTAACAATGATAACGGGATTGCCGTTTTCATCAAGCTCTACAGGACCGAGATCCACTGTTACCGTCTTACCGGAAGATGGATTCTTAACTGTGCGATACACATGAGCCTTCTTAAGAGCAGCCTTTGACATCTTGCAGTCAGTAAGAGTGATCTTAACTTCGCATCCGAAAGAACCTCTAGAATTGAACTTGATAGTTGAAGACTTAGAAGTATTCTTTACAGTGGAAGAGAGATTGATCTTAGCAGCCTTTTCGATAGACTCAGCATCGATCGAAATCGTTACCTTTGGAGAAACGATCTCAAGCTTGCCGTCCCCTGTACCCTTAAGCTTCTTTACGGTCTTTGCTGAAAGAACGAGTGTATCGGTATTTTCAACCTCAACTGTAGCTGTTCCTTCTTCTTTATCAGCTTCAGAATTATTGATAGCATTTTCAATGCTTTCTTCAACTTCATTGCTCGGTGCGCTGGGCGCAACGGGAGAAGTGCTGGGATAAGAAGGGTCAGAACCGTAATTAGCTGCGAATGCAGTAACGGACATTGCAGCAGCAGCAACTACTGCAGTGATTGTGCTAACGATTCTTTTTGAAATGTTGTTCATTTCCTTTTTCCTCCTTTCTTCAAAGATTATAATTAACACCTGTTTGGTGTAATTACCGTTTGATCTTGAAAATATCGGATCTTTTGCTGACGAATACTCCTGCTCCGAAGATTAGGAGTAAAACCACCATATAAATGACCGATACCAGAATGTAGCTTATTTCAAAGCGGTCGCCGAGCATATATACCGGCTGCAGAAGCAGAAGCGATGAAAATTCGGAAAGCGAATACAGCGTAAGGCTGAATCTGCAGAATTCGGGTCCTGAATTTGAGAGAAATATCAGCACCTGCGGAACAATAAGATATGCTGCCGCAAAGACTTCAAACTGCCATTTACCTTTCATTCCGCTTGTGAATGAAAGCACTGCCCAGACCGCCGCACACACCGTCCACATAAGTATCCGATACAAAGTAGCAGCCTTTTCGGGGATATAGGCTTCATAATTCAAAGACGCTGCCGCAAAAGTGATCATAAATGCCATGAACATTTTATCGGCAGACCGAAAAACAGGCTTCTGTTCACTCTCACGGGCTTTCTTCTGCTCGGGCTCCTGCGTAGCTGTTTCTTCTGATTTATAGTGAAGGGCTTCACCCATCTTATCACTTCCTTTTACCAGTCAACGTCATCAACATCAATGATTCCGCTGTCCTCGTCTGTTTCTCCGCCATAGTCGGCTTCATCGTCATATTCTTCATCATACTCTTCATCCTGATCGTAGTATTCATCTAAAGCATCTTCATCCGAATAATCGTCAAGATCTTCATCCCGTTTTGTAGATTTATACTCAACAAAGATATCGTAGGGACGGTCGAACATTGAAACATAAGGATATACGCCGTTGTAATTATCAAGTATCAGCATAACATAGCAGCCGACCGCAAGGACAGATGTAACAGCGGCTGAAAGCACTGTTACTGCGGTTCTCTTCATACCGTTTCCGCTCTTTTCCGCAATATATTCCTTTATTACGGCGACCGTATCGGGAACAAGGTAAAGAAGCGGCGGCAGGAATACGATAAGCGCAAATCTTGAAAGTATCGCATGGCGCATACCGCAGGCTTCAAAAACAACATCGAACATCATGCAGTTGATATAAACCGCATTTGCTGAATTTTTCTCAATAAGCCTTTTCCTGAACAGGAAGAAAACAAGGAACACGATACCGAATATTATTGTATATATCGGTGAAAGACCTACCGAGGCTTCAACATTTGTTTCGGGATCATAGTTTTTATACATATAGAAATACTCGATGAACCATTTCATCATCGGTTTTGAGATCATGCAGAACAGAACTGTCAATGCTGTTATAATGCCGAGGTATAATTTGCCGGGCTTTATTCGCAGGAAAAAATACAATACAAGCATTATCAGCGCCGACCAATGGAAGCATGACGCCGCCAGCACCATTACGAAAAACTGCAGCGGTTTCTTTGCTGTGACGTACTTTATAGCGTAGGTCACAACGAGAGCTGCTGTGAACTGTCTTAAAAAGCAGAGCGAATTGAAAAATGCTCCAAGACAGAGGAACGACGCAACACTTATCCACGGGTTTGAAGAGTTCTTATAGATAAGTGCGAACAATGCGATATAGATAACTACCGAAGTAGCGATAAATACCCAATAATACTCGGGAAATCCAAGGCTCAGAGCATACAGCGGAATAAGGAAGCCTTTTTCCATTTTATGACCCATCAGATCTTCAACTTCGCTGTAGGTCATCCCTGCGTATATTCTTCCGTAGAGATTGTAGTCATAGCTGACCTCGAATCTTGAGGCGGAAACGAATATGAACACGACAGCTGCAATAATGCAGTATGCCGCTTTTCCTGCTTTGCCGCAATTCTTTCCGCATATTGATATGCCAAGAAATACAAACGCTGCAAGCAATGCAATATATACAAACATTTTTATTCCCCGATCAAATTACTTTTCTGCTTTGTCTGCTTTGTTTGAATAACCGTACTTGTAGTTGTAAGCGTACTTTTTGCCGTATCTCTTCGACTTTCCGAGCTGGCAGAAGGTCTTGACGAATCCGAGCGTTTTGCCCTTTGCAAGATTTATCCTGTCAAGAGCGGACTGGATATCAGGGTGAGTTGTTGAATTCTCTCTTACAACGAATACGATACCTGCAATAAGCTCATTCATAAGCTGCGAGTCGGTAACGACATTTACAGGCGGTGTATCAAGGAACACATAATCGTAGGTTTCGGAAGAAGCTTCAATGAAGATCTTCATAGCGTCCGAGCTTAAAAGCTCCGAAGGGTTCGGAGGAATGTCACCTGCGGAGATAACATCAAGATTGCTCATTACCTCGGGATTTACCGCTTCGCTTACGCTGCAGAAGCCGCCGAGCACGGATGAAAGTCCGTTCGGATTTGAAAGCTTGAAATTATTGTTCATTGTAGGCTTACGAAGGTCACATTCAACAAGAAGCACTTTAAGTCCTGCATTTGCAAAGGAAATTGCGATATTTGCGCAGGTCGTGCTCTTACCCTCTGCCGGGTTGCTGCTCGTTACGGCAACGACCTTTTTATTGCTTGTCGAAGCTGCGAACATGATGTTTGTTCTTGCAGTGTTATATGCTTCAACGATCGCGAACGGAGTATCCTCACAGATGAATTTGTCGGAGAAGCCGTTAAAGTTCTCTGTATCGGGCTTGTCCTTATCATCAGTCTTTTTAGGCTTGGTTCCGTAGCCGTAACCATAGCTTGAATAACCGTATCCGGAACCTCCGCTGCTTTGGAAGTCCATGATCTCGGCAAAAACAGGGATATTATAGATCTTTGCGATATTGTCTTCTCTCTTGACGGTGACATTGAGCATATCGGTTATGAACATTATTATGTAAATGATAACGAAACCTGCAACAAAACCGACTGCTGTGATGAGGAGAGTATTCGGAAATGAGGGTTTAAAGTTAGCTTCACCGAAATCAACTACCTCAATAGAACCCGATTTGATGACTCTTGAAAATTCATCCTCGGCTATCTCAACGAGCTTGTTTACGATCCTCTGCGCTTCCATCGGATCAGCGCTTTCGACCGAAAGCTCAAGAACCTCGGTGCTGTTTACCGAACGAGCTGTTATCATAGAATTGAGCGTTTCCTTGCTGTAAACAAGATCAAGCTCGTCAATGAGCTTTGTAAGAACGGTGTTGCTCTTAAAAAGTATCTGGCAGGTGTTTACGAGCTTCTGTGCAGCGGTGATATCATTGATATTTACCGACTCGTTCGACTTGTTATTGTTCTCAACGTAAAGAAGCGCCTTCGACTCGTACTTTTTCTCAAGGCAGTAGTCGGTGAAAAAGTATGCGGCGGCAGCACATAGAAATGATACAAGGCATATCACAATTGCGTGCTTTTTGAGTACGTTCCATAAATACCCCAGATCAAGTTCGTTGTTTTCTTCCATTTTTACCTCCGATAAAACAGGAAAACGACTTCTGCCGCTTCCGTAATTTTATTTTTATTGACAAATTTTATACTATTATATATAATGTAAATGACATATCAATCACAAAAGGAGTTACCCCAAATGCTTACCGATTTTCACTCACATATCCTGCCGGGAATGGATGACGGCGCTTCCGACACGGAAGAATCTTTAAAGCTTCTCTCAATGCTTTCATCATCGGGAGCGCAGCGTGTTGTTCTCACTCCGCATTTTTACCGTCACGATGAAGACATAAACCGCTTTCTTTCACGACGCGAAAAGTCTGTTGAAGAGCTTTCAGCAGCTTTGGAAAATATGCCGAACTGTCCCGAGCTTGCTCTCGGAGCGGAGGTTTATTTCTACCCCTCGCTGTCCTCCGACCCTGATTTTGAGAAGCTTTGCATCGAAGGAACGAACTATATACTGCTCGAGCTTCCGTTTGAGCATTTCTACGACAGCTTTTTCAGCGATTTTGCAAAATTCATGAACCGCTGCAGCTGCAAGATCATCCTTGCGCACATTGAACGCTATATGAGGTTCGGAAACACTCAAAAGGAATTCGAACGTCTGCTTTCAATGGGCGACATAATATGCCAGATGAACTGCACATCGCTTGTCAAATCGGGATTCTTTGACCGCCGAAAGCTTATTTCTATGCTCAATGACGGCACTGTCCGTCTGATCGGCACAGATACACACAATTCTACTACCCGTCCGCCTATGCTCGGCGAAGCAAAGGATATCATCGTAAAGAAATGCGGTCAGCAGATACTTGACAGGATCATTCAAACCGGAAATGATATTCTTAACTGAATTTCAGGTAAATTCAGTGCTAAAAGGATAATTTATTAATCATTTATAGACAAAAAATCCTTTTTCCCTCTGATTATATCACAATATGTTGCTTTTGTCAATAATCTTAACACCAAGAAATAGTATTATCGGATATAACCGTCTGTATATTTTGCCAATATTGTCAATTACTGTCTATGCGAAGTATTAATTTCTACCATTTTTTACAAAAAAGCATATTAACTTATATATATCTAACAAAAATCATATATTTTTCTGCCATATTTTCCAATAAAACAACAAAAACGTTTTTTAACAGCAAATTTATTTATTGCTCTTTTTATCCATGAAAAACAAGTAAACTATCACAACAACGCTTATAATGATTATTCCGAAAAGAGAACCCGTGCTGTCGATAAGAACATCCCTAAGCCGCATCGTTCGGTCGGGAATGAAGTACTGGTGTATCTCATCGGCGCAGGCATAAAAAGCGCAGACCGCAAGCGAACATAACCGTTTATGCTTTATTTTAAAGCCCGAGGAGAGCACCGCTGTATAAACGAGCATACCGAGAGCCGTATAAACGGAAAAATGCGCAAGCTTACGGACAAAGAAATTGAGCTCGTTCACGATAAAGGTCTGCTGTCCTGCGTCCATTGCGCCGAAGCGGAAGAACATTATCCTCGCCAGCACTCTGCTGACCTTCAGGCTTATCCTGCTGCTTTCCGCACCGTTCTGGGCAGAAAAACAGAATATACATATCATTAGGATGACCGCCGCAGCCGTCCAGAATATGGTCTGCTTCTTTTTTGCTGAATTTGTTTTCATAAATAATTATCTCCGAAATATTCACAACTAACATTAGATATTATACACCCAAATTACATTTTTGTAAATTACAAAACGGTAAAATTTTCCTCATGTGTCCCATAAAATGTTCAGCAGATTATTTTTTCCGAAAACGAAACGAAGATAATTTCGCAAATTAACATATAAATTGGCAAAGGTTGTGATAATATGATCTACACATCCAAATATACTTCTCCGCTCGGTGATATACTGCTTGCGGCAGATGAGATCGGTCTGACGGGACTGTGGTTTTGCGGTGCAAAGCATTTTGCGGAAGGTCTTTCGGACAAACGCTGCGAAGCAAGCACCCCTGTACTTGAACGGACGAAAGAATGGCTGGACATTTATTTCGGCGGCTGCGAGCCTGACTTCACTCCGCCGCTTCATCCGAACGGCACGGAATTCCAACGCAGGGTATGGGATATGCTTTTGGAGATACCATACGGAAAAACGGTGACTTACGGTGAAATTGCCCGTCGGCTTGGCATCGGGAAGATGTCTGCGCAGGCTGTCGGAGGTGCTGTCGGACGAAACCGCATCTCGATAATAATCCCCTGTCATCGTGTGATCGGGTCGGACGGTGGTCTGAACGGCTATGCAGGCGGAATTGACAAAAAGCTCGCTTTGCTCACGCTTGAAAAGGCGGATATAACATAAATTATTCAATTTTTAAGGTATCTTTTATCAAACCGAAACTAAGGAAACGATGATTGCGCTGCGCTTTAATCAGCTTTTTCCTAACGCTGCGCTTTGCCAATGCAATATTTGGCGTTAACAGTCCAAATATGAAAAAATTATTTCAAAAATACTAAAGTTTTTCCAAAAATATCTTGATTTTTACCAAAAGCTGTGTATAATAGTACAAGATTGCATTTATATATAGTTCACACAATCTTAAAAATTGTTTATCAGGAAGTTTTGACTGTAATTGAAAGGAATGGTAGTTTTGGAAAGCAATAAAAGAAAAATGATCCAAAGAACCGCCGCAGGCATACTGGCACTTATGCTGGTGGCAATGCCGCTTGCAGGCAAAAAAATCGTTCTGCCCGATCTTGGCTTCGGGATAACCGCTTATGCACTTGATGAAAACGGCACCTGCGGCGAGAATCTGACCTATATACTGTAACGATCAAGGTACCTGTCGAGTACGAAGAGTACTACCGAAGCATCTCGGATTTCACCGCAAGCGGAAGAACTATCATTGCGGTTTCCCCCGACCCGAACGCCTGCGGAATTAATGCGACATTCAGCATTGATTAAAACGGCGTCATGACAATAAGCGGAACGGGAGAATTATATGAATATGGTGGTACTAAGGAAACGCTGATTAATACGTTTCTGCCGTTTTTCAAAATGTACTCAAAGACGGAAACTCGTACATTTTTCAAAACGGCGAAACGAACGCTTCGCTTTAATCAGCGTTTTCCTAATACATATAACGGCGAAACATACACCTCCGCAGAAGAGCTTACCGCCGTTCTTGACAGCCTTGAAAAGGGTGCAACGGGCACGATAACCTACAGCTTTGTTCCTTCAAGCAAAAACTACACCACGCCCGAGGACGTCACTATCTCCTTTGAGATCACACAGTCGCTGCTGGAGAGATTCATCGAAATAATAAACAATATATTCTCCAAGACAGAAGACTCCGCCGAATCTATCATCCTCGACGATGATGAGATCAAAGCAATTGACTATGTTTTGAATCACGATTACAACCAATAATTTACCAACTAAAAACCCCCTGCTTTATCCCGAATTGAGATAAAGCAGGGGGAGTTTTATTGACAAATAAAAATTATATCTCTCTTCCCTTTTCGCCTGTCTGCTGACGTCTGATCTTCTTGGAAGTGGTCTTGTCGAACTCCGTATCTCTGATGCGGAGCTTTCTTATTGCCTTTGCAGGAGAAACGGTCTTGTTGATCTGTGCGACCTTTTCCTTAAAGAGTGCAGTAACGTCGCCGTTGAATTCCTTATCGGGGTAGATCTCGGCTGTGATCTGTCCGTCCTCGGCATAAACGAGAATT
Source organism: Oscillospiraceae bacterium (assembly GCA_051881815.1). GTDB lineage: Bacteria > Bacillota > Clostridia > Oscillospirales > Ruminococcaceae > UMGS363. Next base: position 33,380 of record JBJEQP010000096.1, read on the forward strand.
TCGGAGATCCAGTCTATGCCTGCGAACTTGTTTTCCAACTCTTCGGGGGAAACATTTTCGCCGTTTGAAAGAATGATAAGGTTCTTCTTTCTGCCCGTGATGAAAATTCTGTTGTCTTCAACATATCCGAGGTCGCCTGTTCTTATCCAGCCGTCCTCTGTGAGCATTTCTGCGGTAGCTTCGGGGTTCTTGTAGTAGCCCATCATAACAGAGGCGCTCTTTGCCCATATTTCGCCGTCAACGATCTTAACTTCGCATCCGTTTACAATACGTCCGACATCGCCCTTTGTTGCATCATCGCCGAGGTTGCCTGTTGTGATTCTCGGTGAGGTTTCGGTCATTCCGTAGCCCTGTGCGATCGGGATTCCAATGCTTGCATAAAATGCTGCAAGCTCGGGAGCAAGATATGCGCCGCCGCTGTATATTCCGCGGAGTCTGCTGCCGAATACTCCCCTTGCGATCATTGCTTCGGGGATCTCGGGCTTTGCGGCGTGGGCAGCCTTTATCTTTTTGCAGATAGTTTCTGCGATCATCGGAACTAAAAGCATAAGAGTCGGCTCAAAGGTCTTGAGGTTCTGCGCAATTCTCATTACAGAATCATTTACGCAGACAGTTGCACCGTAGCGGAGCGAGAGAAGTATATCGCAGGTAAAGCAGTAAACGTGATGTATCGGAAGAACCGAAAGAAGTACGTCTTCGGGAGAGCTTTCATTATCCTGGCACATTGTATTGTCGATATAATTGCCGTGGGAAAGCATTACGCCCTTGCTCTTTCCTGTTGTTCCCGATGTATAAACGATAGCTGCGCAGTCGCTCGGGGAAACCACCGACTCGGGGAGCATATCATATTTGCCGAGGATATCGGAAAGCGTAAGGATATCCCCTTCCATATCCTGCAGGCAGACATAGTGCGTTACCTGCGGACAAAGCTTTTTGAAAACATCAACAAGAGCGGCAAATCTCTTGTCAAAGAACAGTACCGTTACATCGGCTCTGTTGATATGATCGGCAAAATCCTCGGGGGAAAGCTGTGCGTCAAGCGGAACGATGATATTTCCCGAATTCGCTGTTCCGAAATAGCAGGTAAGATATGATGCGCAAGTCAGACCGATGATAGCAGCGTGTATCTTTTCCGTGCTGACGGACTTTAAGAACGAAGCGACCTTTCTGCTGTTTTCAAAGAGCTGACGGAACGATGTTTCGACGATATCATTGCCGTCCTTTTCCTTCATATATGCCTTGTCGCCGAACTCCTCGGCAGAAAGGCGAACGAGATCCTGGAGTGTTTTTACGGATGATTTATTCATTTGTTACCTCCTATCAAGCAGAAAGCTTTTCAAGGTATGCAATTACCTCGCCTACTGTATGGATATCCATGATCTCACCTTCATCGACAGTTACGCCGAATTCTTCCTCGACCTCTCCGAGAAGGCTCATAAAGTCAAAGGAATTAAATCCGAGGTCTTCGATAAGGCGCTTATCCTCCGTAATTTCCTCCGGGTCAACATCAATGTACTGGGTCATCATTTCTCTGAGCTTTTCAAGCATGGCAATTTCTCCTTTACATTTTTTGGGGTGCTCTTATACTAATAACCATTTGTTCTATGGATAAAGACGGTGGATAGAATACGACCAATCAAGGAAAACGACCGCAGGCAGGCTGCCGCCTGTCAAGGGAGTTTGACGCAGAGTGGGCGTATTATAGCCGCCGTATTTTATCCTTAGGTTAAATGGTTATTAGTATTATATCATTTCAAGTATCTCGCCGACAGTGCGGTCTTTGTTTTCGATACCTCTGAACATTACACGGCAGAGATAGTAGTAGAAATACTCCATTTCCTGTGGGGTTACAACTGCTTTCTGATATTCAAAGTTGAAGTTAAGACCGTTGTCGTTTACTCTGTGCATTACCGTAAGATAGAGAGCCTGTGCAGCAACGCCGTTTGAATACCACATATTCTTATACGGGATATCGGGGACGTTTTCGGGTCTTTCGAGAGTCATCGGCTGATATGTAAGGCTCATGCACTCGTAGTCGTTTCCACGGGGAATGTTCCACTGCTGCTGACGTCTGCCGAGAAGCTCAACGGCGTCAAAATTAGCGTGTCTGAACAGCTTGTTCTGCTCCTCCTGAATAATACGGCAAGCGTCGATGAACTTTGTTTCGGGTTCGATTATTGTTCGGAGTGGGAAGAAGTGAATTCTTGTACCGCCCGATCTCTTTTCGGAAAGTGTTGCACGTCTTGAAACGCAGCTCTTGATAGAAACGTCCTTTTCATCGTTGTTGAACTTGGAAAGAACGGTTCTCATTCCCATGAGCAGCAGGCATACGAAGGGAACGTTGTTCTCGTGGCAGAATTTCATAAGTCTTGCCGAGGGGTCGGCTTCAAGCTCAAATACCGAAATCGCTGCATCAACGTTGGGAGAATGGATACGAAGGCTTCTCAAATTCGGGTCGTTCTTTTCTCTGCGCTCGGTGAGAAGTCTGCCCATACCCGTAAAGTCGGTGTAGATCGGCTCGCTCTCGGCGATCTTTGCTGCCCAGTATTCCGTGTCCTTCTGCTTTGCCGGAGAGCCTGCTTCATAAGCAAGGTCCTTTTCAAGCTGTGCGATATAGCTTGACATAGGCTTCGGCATCGGGTAATTATACATCTTGTGGCAGTAGATCTCCAGAACATCACGGTAAAATGTGATTATTGCGCTTGAATCCATTGTAAGATGATTGACATTCATATAAATGCCGTTGTAACCGTCGGGGAGCTTTATCATAACGATACGGTTCATAGGAGAGCGCTCAAAATTGAAGGGCTTTTCCGTCCATCTTCTCATTTCGTTATGTGCGTCTTCCTCTTTCCAGTGCGAAAAGTCGCAAAACTCGATAACTCTGTCGTCATACGGAACAAGGAACTGATAAAGCTGCTTTACGCCGTTTTCCTCGATCTCGGTGAATCTTAAACGCATCGAATCCTGTCTGATAATAGCTTCATGTATCGACTCACGGAGAACATTGAAATCGGTATCCTGCTTGATGTAAAGACCTGTTCCGATATTGAGCAGCTCGTTTCTCGGGCAGCCAAGTCTTGAGTAATTATGTATTCTCTGGGCTGCTGTAAGAGGATACGCATCAAGTGATACACCGTTTACCGTTATCTTTTTCATGGCTTTTTCCTTTCATTATCAAATTTATCAATCAAAATATTTGCTTACGAATTCCTTTTCGGTTTCCTCGTAAAGAGGCTTGTTTTCATAGCAGCTTGAACCGTGTGCTGCACCGTCAACCACCAGCATTTTCTTTTCACAAACTGCAGTGTCGTAATTCAGCTTTGACATTTTTGTCGGAACGAATTTATCCTCGCTGCCGTGAATGAAAAGAACGGGTATCTTGTTTGTTTTCAGCGCATCAAGGGTGGAATAATCCTTAAAAATGTAGCCTGCTTTTTTCTTGCACATAACGTTGTTTATATTCATTATCGGGAAAGGCGGCAGATGATAGTCTTTTTTGAGAACGTGAGCGAAAATATCGTAGGGAGATGTGAATGCGCAGTCAGCGATGATTCCCTTAACGCATTTCTGTATCTCGTCAAAGCCCGAAGTCATAAGAACCGTTGTTGCGCCCATTGAAGTGCCGTGGAGAAGTATCTTCTTGTCCTCTCCAAAGCGCTTGTTCACATATCTTATCCATTCGAGCAGATCAAAACGGTCAAGAATTCCGAAGCCGACATATTTTCCTTCGCTCTTTCCGTGTGCTCTTGCGTCAACAATGAGAACATCATATCCCAAATCGTGGAAGAAGCGAGCGTGAGAGAGATATCCCTGTATTGCGTGGCTCGTGTAGCCGTGACAGCCTATCATTATCTTATCGGAAGGATTCTCCGCAGGAAGATAATATCCAACGAGCTTCAGACCGTCATTGGACTTTATTTCGATCTCTTCAAAGGTCTGTGTTTCGTACCATTCCTTGTTCGGAACCATAATTTTCTGGTATTCCGCCAGCTTTGCTTCATCGGCAAATTCCTTCATGTTGACTCTTACCTGTTCCTGACGAGGAAGGGTTCGGTCGTAAAGCACCTTTGCACCTATCAGCGATGCGGCTGTTCCGACCGCTGCCAGACCAAGCAAACCATAGACAAACTCCATATAATTTCAGCCTTCTTTCATCAAATCTCCGACCATCGGTCGAATAAACGGTTTAAAAACATCGACCGGTGGTCGAACTCCTGTATTTTAATAATAACATTTTTTCGACCGTCGGTCAAGAGTTTATAGAAAATATATTGTATTTTCCAAAAGTTTGTGATATAATTGTAAAAACACTTTAGGAGGAAGCATGATTTTATGAAAGCTGATAAAAAGGAGATAATTCTTGATGCGGCGGAAAGACTTATGATGAAAACATCACAGAACGACATCTCTGTTTCACTTATCGCAAAGGAAGCAGGCATCGGCAAGGGCAGCATATACTATTATTTTAAAAGCAAGGAAGAAATAATGTATGCCGTTATTGAGCGAGGCTACCGCAAAGCGCTTCATGAATATTTCAGCTGTATTGACAGTCAGCTCCCTGCGATAGAAAAGATCAAAATGCTCTTTTTCTGCACAATTAAAAAAGAGTTCAACGACAACCGTGAAAATCTTTTCCGAAAGCTCCATGTTAATGAAGATGTTGTCCTCCATAATTATATGAAGCATATCGCCCTTGCCGAAATGTCGCCAGTGCTTGAAAAGCTTCTGCTGCAGGGCATCGAGGAAGGCTCTATCCATACGGACACGCCGAAGGAGTCCGCCGAAATGATAGTTGCGGTCCTTTCGTTCATTCTTGACGGAACGATATTTGAAAACGATATCGCAACATATAATAAGCTAAAGGTATTTGCAAATGTTCTGAACACCTGCCTGTCCGCCGAAAAAGGAAGCTTTGACTTTCTTTTTGATGTTAATATTCTGCAATCATAATGTTTTTACATTAAAATTAAAACGGCGCTGTCACATTTTTTGCGACAGCGCCATTTTGGTTATGATTTAATTGTGTAAAAATCGTATCCTACATTTTTTCAATAAATGTGCGCAAATCCAATAATTACGCATTACGAATTACGCATTACGAATTACATTAAACCTGGCTGTTGTGGTCAAGGAAGTCCATAACATCATCAACAG
>JBJEQP010000097.1:0-8234 GCA_051881815.1 Oscillospiraceae bacterium
TATTTATATCATATTCTGCTGTATTTGTCAACCTTTTAAACGAGGATTAGTATGAGTTGATACTTTCCGTCACTTTCAGGTTTAAGTTCGTATGATTACAATTTATAGTGCTCCACAATAAATAAAGCAGATTATGACCAAAAAATATTTTATAAATGGAGTATTGATATGGATATCTTTAAAATGCTTTCCGGTATTTCAGCGGTGATAAAAGCGAAAAGCCCACTGTCACTCCCGACATTTTGCAGGATATAAATCCAGATACAGAAGTCCAAAACAAGGAGCTTTGTTTAACATTTAAGGAAATCCAACAGGCAGGCTTTCAGTTTTGTTATACAAGAAGAAAGCAGGTTATCATTTCAAGTATCCGCATTAAATCGGATAAAATAATTACCCCCGCATATATTAGGTGAAGTGCAATAAAGAAGTTTTCGCAATCACGTTAATGCAAATACAGTGGATCAATGATCAAGCTGCCACAGCAAATCGGCCAAAGCGATACTGTGGCAGCTTTTCATTTTGTACTATTAAGCATGATGTTTGCAAGTGTAAAGTCCGGACAAAATGAACGAGTAAAAACAAATAATCACTTGACGTAAATGGATAAAAAATATATAATATATAGTATATTGAAAGATCAATGGGGTGACTGATTTGGAGGAAACAAATACAATTACAATAAGGGCAAACAGAAAAAATGTAACTATCGACATAGGTACGATCATTTACGTTCTGATGAAACGAAAGGACGCCGAGATCCACGTTTTAAGCGGAGAAGTCTATGTGACAAGAATGACCTGCGGCGTGCTTGTGAAAAAGCTTGGTCCGGAGTTTTTGGAGGTGCGCAGGGGCTGCATTGTGTCTATTATGGCAATATACAGGATAACTGACATAGTAGAGCTGAGCAATGGTGAACACCTTAATATATCGCCGCGCAGAAGGAAAGAGATAGTTGCGGAGCTTCATAAAAAGCAAAGGGAGATCATCGGGAATTTTACTGATAGCGGTACGCCGCAAAATGACGATGAATACCGCAGACATTACAGGTGTTTCGATAATATGCCTTTTGCTTTTACAGATATAGAAATAGTTTTTAATGAGGAAAAGCAAGCTGTGGACTGGATATTCCGCTACGGAAATCAGGCTCTCGCAAAGCTTGAAAAAGTGCCGCTGGATGATCTTATCGGACATTCCTTCGGCAGCATTTTCGCCAATATGGACGAAAAATGGCTTCGCTGTTACCAACGTTCCGCTCTTTTTGGCGAAACTCTTCAGATAATTGATTACAGCCCCGAGATAGACGCTTATCTTAATATAACCTCATTTCCCACCTTTAAAGGGCATTGCGGCTGTATCCTTTTCGACATAAGCGATATAAAATATATTCGGGGCAGCGCCGATGCCGCAAAGGCATTGAAGATGTATTTCGGGGTAATTTCAGATGAAACAGCCCGGTATTGATCGGATAATATCAGCGGATTATTCCCGTAACAGCGAGCCTCGATGATTTATGCATTTAGTTCCATATTTTTTATTGATAATTCTTATTTTCAAGATTATTTATGCTGTTTGTTCCCAAAAGGCTTGACAAGATAAAATTATTATGTTATACTATATGTAATAAACCATTCAAAAAGGAAGTGAGAAAATGAAAGAGAAATATGAGGCTCCCGCAATGGAAGTGGTAGTGTTTGAAACCGAGGACGTTATCACAACAAGCCCAAGCATTGGTGACGGCGGTTGTGAAGACTAAACCTAACGTTAATTCATGTGGAAAATATTAGACAGAGTCAAAGCAGACATCATATCAAGCGGTGTCTGCTTATCATATAATAAGGAGCTGATATTCTGGAGGGTCTGTACAAAATAGCGGAGCATTACATAAGGATAGTTTCTCTTTACAAAGATGTACATGATCTGTGCCGCGAATATCAGACATCGGAGCATGACTATGATATACTTATTGAAACTGCTCCGTCCGACATCGGCTATGAACGTGAAAGATCTGCCGCAGAGGACAAAAAAGAGGGTATCCCAGTTCGCAGCTTCGGTGACGGCTACCTTGAAACGCTGGCGGTATATCGCAAGTTAGCGGACAAAATGCTTGACTATGATACCATACTTTTCCACGGTTCTGCTGTTTCGGTGGACGGCGTTGGGTATCTTTTCACGGCAAAAAGCGGAACGGGCAAATCCACCCACACTCGGCTGTGGCGGGAAATGCTGGGCGACCGCGCGGTTATGATAAACGACGATAAGCCGTTGATTCGGGTATCGGAAAGCGGAATAATAGTATATGGGACACCGTGGGACGGCAAGCATCGGCTGAGCACAAACATTGGCGTGCCGCTTAAAGCGCTGTGTATATTGGAGCGTGCCGAGGATAACCGCATTGTCCCCATAACAAAAAAGGACGCCTACAATATGCTTATGCAGCAGGTGTATAAACCGACCGAGCCGCAAAAGCTGATAAAGACCATGCAGCTAATTGACAGGCTGGCGGCGAATGTAAAACTGTACCGCCTTGGCTGTAATATGAGTCCGCAGGCGGCGCAGGCTGCCTATACGGCTATGAAAAAATGAAACAGAGGTGAGTAAAATGCAGACAATACTGCCGCCGTCCGAAAATACCTTGAAGATGCTCGGAAAGCCAAAAGTTTCGGAAAACGGCTGTCGGCTGATGAAATATGTGCTGACAAAGCCCTGTGATGACGGCGTGCTTCTGTTTCATGTGCTGACCCGTGAAATGCTGCTGCTGACCGACGAGGAATACACATCATCGGACAAGCTGCAGGAGCTGCGGGACAGGTGGTTTATGGTGCCGCAGACCCTTGAAGATAAAAAGTATGCAGATCAGGTGCGCTTTATCCGCAAAACGGTACATAAAAAGCCCGAGCATACCACAGGCTACACCATTTTTACCACCACCGACTGCAACGCGCGGTGCTTCTACTGCTATGAAATGGGTCGCTCACGCATACCTATGAGCGAGGAAACGGCACATAAGGCGGCTGAATATATTGCCGACCACTGCGGCGGGGAAAAGGTCAAGCTAAAGTGGTTCGGCGGTGAGCCGCTGTTCAACAAGCAGGTCATAGACATCATTTGCGGCGACCTTTCGGAGCGCGGGATAGAGTACCGGTCAAGTATCATATCTAACGGCTACCTGTTTGACGAGGAAACCGTGCGCAAAGCGGTTGATCTTTGGAATCTCAACTGGGTGCAGATCGCACTGGACGGCACGGAGGAGGTATTCAACCGCAGCAAGGCGTTTATCTACAAGGACGGGCAAAGCCCTTATCGGATAGTTATGGCGAATATCGGCAGGCTGCTTGACGCGGGAATCCGTGTATTTGTCCGCATGAATATGGACGAGCACAATGCCGAAAATCTGTTTGAACTTGCAGAGGAGCTGCATAAGAGTTTTGCCGACAAAAAGGGATTGTACGCATACAGTCATGTGCTGTTTGAATTTTCGGGCAGCAAGGAGCGCGTCCGCGCCGACGAGGAACGCCGCAGGCTATATGAAAAGCAGCGGCGGCTTTCGGAGAAGCTTGACAGCTATGGTCTGAAAATACACAGAGGTCTGAAAAAGGTCATGCCTGTGAATATGTGCATGGCGGACAGCGGCAATTCGCTGACCATACTGCCGGGCGGCGAGCTTGGACTTTGCGAGCATTACAGCGAGGATAATTTCGTGGGGCATATCGACAGGGAAGAGCTTGACGGCAAAATGGTGCAGAGCTTCCGCGAAACGTGGGAGCAGCTTGACGATTGCGCCGACTGTTTCTATTATCCTGCGTGTATCCGCTTGAAAAAGTGCCTTGAGCTGAAAGAATGTTATCCCGAAACGCGGGAGGACACCAAGCGGAGCATACTGGATTCCATGCAGGAAACCTATGATAAATGGCTGAAAAAAGAGGACGAGGACGAGGAAGACCGTCCCGAACTTTGCTGACGATTATCTAAAAAAATTGTCCGAAAACACTTGACAGGAGGATACGCCTGTGCCACAATTATACATACATACATACATACATACAGGTATAATTTACCTTTATTAACCGAATATAACACATTTCTTTTCGCTTGTGACGGCTCTGCCGTTTGCAATAGAATTTCTGCGAAAGGAGGTGTGTGAAATGGAGAAGTATATCGCTCCCGAAATGGAAATCGTTGAGTTTGAGGCGGAAGATGTTATTACAACAAGCTGTCCCTTTGATAACATTGGTGGCGCAGACGAGGGATTGGACTGATAAATAATTGTATTTTGTTTATCCGAGGCAGGCGGTTTAGGCTGCCTGCTGCTCCAAAAATAACGTTCCGAGAAAGGACGATAAATATATGAAACTGAAAGATAATTTTATAACACACGAAACAGACGGCGAACAGATAATGGTCGCGGCGGGCGGCTCTTTCGCCGGAATGGTGCGCAGCAACGCCACAGCCGCTTTTATCGTTGACTGTCTGAAAAATGAGACCTCCAAGGACTCTATTGTGGACGCTATGTGTGCCAAATACGATGCGCCGCGGGAGGTCATCACTAAGGACGTGGACGGTGTGCTTGCCAAACTGCGCTCTATCGGTGCGCTGAATGAGTGACCGTACATCGACTTTTGAGGAGCAGCTCGCTCTGCATGGCAAATTGATATACACAAATGTCGGCGACAGCATGGAACCGCTTATCCGTCAGGGGCGTGATCTGCTCATTATCTCGGCGGTCAGCGGGCGGCTCAAAAAGTACGACGTCCCCCTCTACAAGCGGGACAGCGGACAGTATGTGCTGCACAGGATACTGAAAGTGCGGCAGAACGACTATGTTATCTGCGGCGACAACCGCTGGCAGAGGGAATACGGCATAACCGACCGTCACATCATCGGAGTGCTCACGGGGATCGTCCGTGACGGAAAGGAAATATCCGTCACCGATAAAAAGTACAGGCTTTATGTGCATCTCTGGTGCGACTTTTTCTATGTGCGGGCGTTCATACTCATGGTAAAACACTATATAAAACGGTGGCTGAAATGAAGAAAAACTCTGCCATAAAATGGCTATGGGATATAACGGGCAAAAAGAAAATATATATCGTTATACTGCTTGCGGTGCAGGTCGTGCTGGGCGCAAGCAGCGTTTTCTATGCCCTTTTTCTGCGGAATATCATTGACAGCGCCGCAGGTCGGGACGCGGACGGCTTTACTTTGTATCTTGTTGGGATAGCGGCTCTTGTTGCGGGACAGATACTTCTGCGGGCGGTCGTTCGCCGTGTGGACGAGCTTGCACGCTCCGACTTTGAGAATACGCTGAAAGCGCGGCTGTTCGGTCGGCTGCTCACAAAGGATTATGCCAGCGTTACGGCGGTGCACTCGGGGGAGTGGATAAACCGTCTGACCAATGACACGGTGGTCTGCGCAAACGGGCTGACGGATATTCTCCCCGGCTTGGCGGAAATGGCGGTGAAAATGTGCGGCGCGCTGGTGATGATAATTCTGCTGGAGCCGCGGTTCATGTATGTGCTTATCCCCGGCGGTATGCTGCTTATCGTGCTCACTTACGCCTTTCGCAAGGTGCTGAAAAGGCTGCACAAAAGCATACAGGAAAAGGACGGCAGGCTGCGGGTTTTCATGCAGGAGAGCTTGGGCAGTCTGCTTGTGGTGCGCTCATTTGCCGCCGAAAAGCAGGTGGAGGATGATGCTGCCGAGAGAATGGGCGAGCACAAAAAGGCACGTATGAAGCGGAACAATTTCTCCAATATATGCAACATCGGCTTTGCAGGGGCAATGAACGGAATGTATCTTCTGGGTGTTGCCTACGGCGGCGTTGGCATTATGAACGGAACGCTCAGCTATGGTACGCTTATGGCTATATTGCAGCTCATCTCACAGATACAGTCACCCTTTGCCAATATAACGGGGTATCTGCCGAGATTTTATGCCATGACCGCCAGTGCAGAGCGCCTTATGGAGGCGGAAAGCTTTGCGGAGCATTGTCCCGAGGGAGTGCTTGGCTCGGAGGAGATACATCGCTTTTATGCGGACAAATTCAAGGGCATACGGTTTGACAATGCCTGCTTTACATATCTTCCGCCCGTGCGTGAAAATGCACAAAAGGACAGTATGCCCGTGGTGATGAAGAATGTAAATGTTGAGATAAGCAAGGGCGAATATGTGGCATTTACGGGACATTCGGGCTGCGGCAAGTCAACTCTGCTAAAGCTGATGATGTGCCTTTACCCGCTTGACGAGGGCGGACGTTATCTTGTTACAGCGGAGGGCGAAACCGAGCTCACATCAAAATGGGGCAGGCTGTTTGCGTATGTCCCACAGGGCAATCAGCTTATGAGCGGTACTGTGCGTGACATCGTTTCTTTTGCCGACAGAACGAGGGAAAACTGCGATGATGACATTGAGCGTGCGCTGAAAATAGCTTGTGCGGACGAGTTTGTGCACAAGCTTGAAAGCGGTATTGATACTATGCTTGGGGAAAGGGGAGCAGGACTCTCCGAGGGACAGATGCAGCGAATTGCAATTGCACGGGCTGTTTTCTCCGATGCACCGATACTTCTTTTCGATGAAGCGACAAGCGCCCTTGATGAGCAGACCGAAAAAAATGTACTGCAAAATCTGAAAGCTATGACGGACAAAACAGTGCTTATCGTTACTCACAGACCTGCTGCCCTTGATATCTGCGATAAGATCGTTAATTTTTCCGAAAACGGAATAGAAACGGAGGAAAAACATGACTGACTCGGAAATGAAAACCTCGGCATATGATATGCTTTATCTTTCAACCTGTGCAATCCGTGGCCGCTCTCCCGACCGTGAGCGGATACAGCAAATGAACGATGATGATCTGTATGCGATATGCAGATTCCACAGTCTGACTGCTTTGGTTGCCTGTGCGCTTGAATCGGCAGGTATCACGCTGTCTGACAAGTGGCGTGAAGTAAAGGCAAAAGCCATACGGAAAAATATCTTGCTTGACACAGAAAGGGCGAAGATACTGGAATATTTTGAGCAGAACGGTATCTGGTATATACCGCTGAAAGGTATCATAATAAAAGATATGTATCCCAAAGCAGGCATGCGGCAGATGGCAGACAACGATATACTTTATGACCGCAGCTTTCAGAAGCAGGTCAAGGATTATATGGAAAGCAATGGCTACAAAACCGAATCTGTGGGTAAAGGCAATCACGATACATACCATAAGCCGCCTGTATATAATTTTGAGATGCATACACAGCTGTACAGCGAACAAGCCGACAAAACGATACACGATTACTATGCCAATGTGAAAAAACGCCTGATAAAAGATAACGACAATGATTACGGTTATCATTTCACAGACGAGGATTTCTATATTTTCATGACAGTTCATGAGTACAAGCATTACAGCGGAGGCGGAACGGGACTGCGTTCGCTGCTTGACTGTTTTGTGTATGTCCGCGCAAAGGGAAACGGACTTGATTGGGATTACATAAGCAGAGAGCTTGAAAAGCTTGGCTTAAAGGATTTTGAGTGCAGCTCCCGTGAGCTTTGCATGAAGGTGTTTTCGGGCACAGAGCTTCCCGCCATGTCCGAAAATGAGCGGGATATGCTTGAATACTATCTGCTTTCCGGAACATATGGAACAGAGAAAAATCATGTTGAGAATAACATGAAAAAGTTTTCGGAAAAAACAGGCAGCAAATCGAAATTCAGATACATTATGAGAAGAATATTTCCCGAACTTGAAGTATACAAAGAGCATTATCCGTTTTTTTATAAGCATAGGATATTGCTTCCGATAGGCTGGCTGTACAGATTTTTCAAGGGAATTGTTTTAAACGGCAGAAAAATTATCAATGAATTGAAAATTGTTGCAGAGAATAAATAGAGTTCATCGGAAGCCTGTTAAGAGCTATTCAAATTCGGATTACGATGAAAACTGCTGATGGACAAATTAGCAGCATCCGTTCTTTTATATATTCGAAATTTCATCTGCTGACACTCTTATTTTGATAAATCTATCTCTATCCATATATCTCCTTGCAAATTATGATTTTGTACCCACAAAATCAATGCTTGCTAAAATCTACCCCCATTCTCCCAAGTTGAATACACTTGCAATTCTCTCAGGTTGAAAAAATATTCTCATAAGTTGAAAACCACGCAAATACGGCATTACAACCGAATATCTGCAAAAAACGAAGCTCTGAAGGCTGTTGCAGCCTTTGGAGCTTCGTTTTTTTATG
>JBJEQP010000098.1:0-8230 GCA_051881815.1 Oscillospiraceae bacterium
CCCGTGCCTGCGTGACTTTTTCAACTTTTGAGTGTGAATTTTGGGGAAACTTAAATTTTTATTATATAATTTTATACTAATATCAAATCGTTCTATAGACAAAGCCGACAGATAGAATAATCCAATTCAAGGATGACGACCGCAGTAAGGCTGTATGCCTTTCAAGGGAGTCAGACGCAGAATTGGATTATTATATCCGAGGATTTGTTTATAGGTTGATTTGATATTAGTATTATGCAAGCAGGCGAAAAATCTATGAGATTCCTTAAATTTTTCAAAAACATCTGAAAAAATTTCCGCTTATATTTTTTACATCACAGAAAATAATATTACTGCAAACCCCAATAAAAACAACAAGCGAACAGAAATATCTTTTATCCCATAATGCTTTTCGCAAGAGCTTCTTCTGCGGACAGCCTTAAACGGAAAAAGGGAAAGCTGTCCGCAATAAAAATCAAGGAGATCAAAACAATGAAAGACACAATGACTCAGCAGGGCAGAGAAACCCTCGAAAAGTTCAAGATGGAAGCAGCTAACGAAGTTGGCGTAAACCTCAAAAACGGCTACAACGGCGACCTTACAGCCCGTGAAGTCGGCTCCGTAGGCGGTCAGATGGTCAATATGATGACACCCGAACAGCAATGGTGTTTTACTCGCAACAATGTACGCAAGATCGGGCATTCGCAGGAGTTTGTGTTTGTTGTGCAGAGTGGGGTTTGAGGGTACATACGAACAGTCGAGGAGTTTATGTCCTCGGCTGTTTTTTATTTATTTACACTATCGCGCTGTGCTCGTTCATATATTATAAACATAAAGGTGCAATTAATTCTGTGCAAAGCCTTGTAAAAAGTGCAAATAATTATAAAAATAACTTGATAAAAGGTGAAATTAATGGTATACTATACTTGAAGATCGTATAAATATACTATGGAGGTTTGTTTATGGACAGATTTGCAACGCAGCAGCTTATCGAATGGAATAATAATAAACGAAAAAAACCGTTGATCGTATGGGGCGCAAGGCAGGTCGGCAAAACCTATCTTGTTAAAGATATTTTTGCTGAAACCTATTACAAGGGTAGTTATATATATATTGATTGTAAAATTGAGGATGAAATAAGGAACTTCTGTTCAAGTACAGCCAATGCAGGAAAAATCATTGAATATATTTCTTTGAGGACCGGCAGGCAGATCAACGAAAAAACGCTTCTGATATTTGATGAAGTGCAGGAGTGCCCCAATATTATCTCTTCGCTTAAATACTTTTGTCAGGATCACAGACAGATCCCTGTTATAGCGACCGGTTCAATGGTTCGTATCAAGATACAGAGAGAAACACATAAAAGAGGGCCTGCCGATAACGGTAAATTCCTTTTCCCTGTCGGCAAGATAAATCAGATAACGATATATCCCATGACATTCGATGAGTTTCTTATGAACAGTAATAAAATATTATATCAAACTGTTAAAGAAGCATACGAAACTAAAATTTCTATAGATGAAAATATACACAAGCTTGCAATGGAACAGGTATATAAGTATCTGCTTGTTGGCGGAATGCCAGAAGCTGTGGATGCTTATATAAGCGATAACGACCTCTTGGAATCCAGAGAAATACTGAAAGTATTGTATGATAACTATCTTGCCGACATGGAGTTATATCAGGCAAGTCAGGAAGCAGTTTTGCGCTCTCGTGCTTTGTTTTCAAACATTTATAGGGAATTAAACAGAGAAACAAAGAATTTTTCGCCGGGACTTATTGAAGAAAAAAGTAAAACAAGGGATTTTGCAACATCCGTTCAATGGCTGACAATGGCTCATATTATTAATCAATCTTTTCAGCTTAAAGAACATATCACCATGCCGCTTATGGCTGATAATGAGGGAAATTTCCGCTTATTCCTCGGTGATATCGGAATGTTTTCCTATCAAAGCGGAATAAACGCTGCATCTTTTGTATCAAGCGAAAGAGAAAACACGCTTTCGGGGATCTTTTTTGAGAATTATACGGCAAATGAACTGATTGCAAAAGGACACAAGTTGTTTTACTGGAAAGGCAAAGCATCTTCGGAGCTTGAGTTTATAGTTGAATCGAATAACAAATTATATCCTATTGATGTAAAAAAGGGCAGAGGCACTCTTAATTCACTTGAAAAATTCTCAAATCACAATAAGTTTGAATTTGCCATAAAGGTTTCAAAGAATAATTATGGATATAACGCCGAACAGAAGATTCTGACCGTGCCTTTTTACTTTCTTCCGTTTGTGGCACAAGACCTTGCGGACGGAAAAATGGAGATATAGTTTGTTTCATCTCGTTGGAAATCTCAAAGCTTTCCGGTATATTTATACCAAGTGCAAACATTCGCTAACTTTCTAATTATCTTTCAGCTTATCCTCTGCCTTGCTGCTTAAAAAGCACAAATATGAAGTTTCTGACTAAAATCATCAAAAATATACTTTATTAATCTCTTGACAAAACAAATAGCACAATATACAATTAATCTAAAGAAAACAACTTATGTTTGTGGGTTTGGAAAATTAAATGAGGGAGGATATAATGACCAACATCAGAGCAAAAGCAGAACAGGCGCTTCACGAATTCATTGGCGAGGACAAAAACTTTCGACCGGGTCAATATGAAGCGATAGAAGCAACGCTTACCAATAAAAGAACACTTGTCGTTCAGCGGACAGGCTGGGGAAAGAGTATGGTGTACTTCATCTGTACCAAGCTGCTCCGAAGCGAAGGAAAGGGCATTACGCTTATCATCAGTCCACTGTTAGCACTTATGAAAAATCAGATCGAAGCTGCAGAAAAAGCGGAACTTAAATGTGATGTGCTGAACAGCACCAAAACAAATGAAGAAAAAATAGAAATAATTGAAAGTATGATAAACGGAACTGTGGACATTATCCTAACCACGCCCGAAACGCTTTTCACGCAGCTTGTTCAGGAGGCACTTCCGCAGATAAATATCGGGCTTTTCGTTGTGGACGAAGCCCATTGCATCTCCGATTGGGGACACGATTTCCGTCTTGAATACTGTCGCCTTAACAAGGTCATACGAACAATGCTTTCGGGCGTTCCTATTCTTGCAACTACTGCCACAGCAAACGACCGTGTTATTGAAGACTTAAAGGAGCAGCTTGGCGGAGATGTTTATGTTTCCCGTGACCCGCTTATGAGAAACAATCTTTCGATCCAAATTTTAAAACTAAACGGAAAGGCAGAACGTTACGCATGGATGTGCGAAAACATCCCGAAAATCCCGGGCTCGGGAATAGTGTATTGCCTTACCCGTGATGATTGCGATGAAATAGCTGATTTTCTCAACGAAAACGGGATATCTGCAAAGGCATATTATAGTGGCAAAAAATCAGAAAACGGCGATGAAATTGATCCCAACGAAGAAACCGAACGTCTTTTCATGAACAATCAGATAAAGGTTATAGTCGCTACAGTCAAGCTTGGAATGGGCTATGACAAGCCTGATATTGCCTTTGTTATCCACTACCAGACTCCTCCAAGCATTGTTGCATATTATCAGCAGATAGGAAGAGCAGGAAGAAATCTCGGCCGTGCTTACACCTTCCTGATGAACGGAAAAGAGGATGCTGATATACTTGAATATTTCCGAAAGACGGCCTTCCCCAGCGAAAGTGAATCAAAAGACGTATATGACTGCATACTTGATAAAGGAAACGCAGGGCTTTATGATATTGAAAAAAGATTGAATATCCAACACGGAAGAATTGAAAATGCGTTGAAATTCCTTGTCAACGAAGGCTTTATCTACAAAGAAAAAAGCAAATACTATCCGTCAGCAACAGCTTATTACTATAACAGAGAGCATTACGAAGCGATAACCAAACAGCGTGAAGCAGAGTTTTCTCAAATGATGGAATTGCTTGATACAGATATGTGTTACAGCCGCTTTGTTGTAAACGCTCTTGATGACAAAACCGAGCAGAACTGCGGCATTTGCGCCAACTGTCTTAAGCACGGGCTATTTCCTGCCGAAGTGTCCGCAAACGCAATAGAACAAGCCGTAAATTTTCTCGATGGAAATTATATGCTGATAGAACCGCGCATACAATGGGCGAACACTTCTTTTACCAAACGCACCAAAATTGAAAAGCCCAATGAAACGGGAATTTGCTTGTCACGTTATGGTCATCCCATATATGGTGAGCTTGTCAAAAAAGGCAAATATGAGGACAATGGTTTCTGTGACAGATTGGTCGAAAAGAGTGCGTCAATTCTTGCTCCTTATATCAAAGAAAACGAAATAACAGCACTTTCATACGTTCCGTCACTTCGCAGCGATATTGTCCAAGAATTTGCAAAAAAACTTGCCGTAAAGCTTGGTATCCCTTGCCTGTGCTTACTCAAAAAAACATCCGCACAGCAGCAAAAGGAAATGGAAAACAGCTCATTCCAATGCGAAAATGCTCAGAGGTCATTCAGCCTTTCCGAAGGTGCGGCAGTTCCCGAAAGAATTCTTCTTGTTGATGATATGGTGGATTCAAAATGGACACTGACAGTCTGCGGCAATATTCTTACACAAGCCGGAGCAGAGCATGTTTATCCATTTGCTCTTGCAACTACATCAAAAAAGGATAGTTGATATGATGAATGATAATGCTTCAATAATAGTAACTCTGTGCAGCCATCTCTGTGCAGATAACTGCCGACCCTTAGAACCGTCTGAATGGACAAGGCTTGCCGATAAAATGATAGAAAAGTCACTCCAGCCAAAGGATATTCTCGATCTTTCCGATCACGATATGAAGCAGTATTTTGGATACCATGAAGAGGAAATTGATCGCATAAAAAAACTGCTTACCCGTGCAGGCAGTTTGAGCTTTGAACTGGAAAAGCTTAATTCTATGGGGATAAAGGTTATTACTCGTGCTGACAAAGGCTATCCCCAAATACTAAAAATCAAGCTCAAAGGCAGCTGCCCTCCGATGTTCTATTATGCAGGAGATCTGTCGCTGCTTGAACGCAGAACAGTAGGTTTCGTCGGTTCAAGGACGGTAGGAGATGAAGATACATCCTTTACAGAGGAAATGGTGAACAAGATAAATCGGCACGGCTTCGGAGTTGTATCGGGCGGAGCAAAAGGAATAGACAGCATATCCTCCGCGGCTTCAATTGCAAACGGCAGCTTCTGTATCGAGTATATCTCCGACTCACTCACACGAAAGATAAAGAAAAAAGAAATCATTTCCAACATACAAAACGGAAAGCTTCTCATTATGTCTATGGCCAAACCTGATGCAGGTTTTAATGCAGGTATAGCGATGCAGCGCAACAAGTACATCTATGCTCAATCCGAAGCTACCATTGTAGTAAAATCCGACTATAACAAGGGCGGAACATGGGGCGGAGCAACCGAAGCGCTAAGAAAGGAATATTGTCCGGTTCTCTGTCATGACCACAGGCAATATCCCGGAAATGTAGGACTTATCAAGCTTGGAGCAGTTCCTATTGACAGCAGTTGGAACGGAGATATTGACAATATCAGCAGTTTAATGCCGGATGTTGGTGAGCAGATATCGTTTTTCGATGAATAAGCAAATTTTAAAACATCGGGAGTCTTGTTTTTAACCAAAATCAAGACTCCTAATTTTTTCCTCAAAATGCTGCAAAATGTTCTGATTATACACCGAGTACTCTTATCGTAACAAAGTCACCCAATATTACAACATTCCTTCAAAGAAATCTGTATCCAGCTTTTTTATCGGATACACAGAAACTGTCGAAACACCAAGGTCATAATCAATCATAAGCTTTGCAAGAGTAAGGCCATCCACAAGCACAACTTTTGTAGTATGCTGTTTTTTAACATAATCCTGTGCCTGCTGTGAAAATTTTGCCGTTGTAATGAATAATCCTTTAGATGCTCCCTGTCCGGCAAGTGCACCGACGAACTTCTGTATCTCCGGTCTGCCAACAGATCTGTCCAGATCCCAGCGTTTTGCCTGAATATAGATCAGATTAAATCCAAGCTTGTCCTCTTTTATTATTCCGTCTATTCCCTCATCACCGGTCTGACCAACAACCATTCCTGCATTTTCAACAGCACCGCCGTAACCCATTTTGCGAAGCAACAGCACGACCAGATGCTCAAAGAATTCGGGAGAGTTTTTCATTATTTCACTTAATATATCATCAGCTAATGCTGCCGTTATTTCTTGATGCGCACGATCCAGAACATCCTGCGGAGTTTCATTCTGTTCAATAGGATCTGATACTATTGCTGAACTTTTTTTGCCGGAATACTTAAATTCCTTAAAGCAATCATATTGACAAAGGAACTTATTATCCAGCACTTCAGGCATATTGGAAGCAACTTTTTTACCTTCATCCGTTAATGAAACATACCCTCTTTTGACAGTTATCACAAGACCTGCTTTCTTTAGATATGTTCTTGTCCAACCAATGCGGTTTTCAAATAATTGCTGTGTGCCATTAGGGATCAGTATTTGTTTATCTGCTTCAGTTAAGCCCTTCATTTTGGAGACAGTATCGCGTACTTCTGTAATTTTATGTACGTCGCCGTCGGCCAAACACGTTAAAAACTCTTTATACATCTCGTTATATTTAGGAATTGACATAACTATTATCCTCCAGATTATTTATTCTTATAAACGAATCGACTGTCATCCTATGCACTCCGAAAATTCGGGCTATTTCAGATTTGGAAACGTTCTGCTGCCTCAGTACCCGTATAGTTTCTTCTTTTCCGGTAAGCTTTAAATGCGAAGATTTTCTTCCTTTGGGTCGACCTAAAACAACACCCTCTGAACGTTTGCGTGCCAAAGCCTCTTTGGTTCTCTGACTGATAAGATTGCGTTCAATCTCTGCTGATAATCCAAACGCAAATGCGAGAACCTTACTTTGTATATCCTCACCAAGACGATAGTTATCTTTTATAGTCCACACCTTACATTCTTTTGTCATACAGATGTTGAGAATCTCCATTATCATAAAAAGATTTCTGCCAAGGCGTGACAACTCTGCACAAATGATAAGATCGTCTTTTTTCACTTTGTTAAGAAGCTTGCCAAGCTCCCGTTTATCGTAGTTTTTGGTTCCGCTGATAGTTTCTTCGATCCAGCCGTCAATTTTGAAATTATTCTGCTTTGCAAAATTTTCGATTTCAAATCGCTGATTTTCAACCGTCTGCTTGTCCGAACTTACTCTGATGTACCCGTAATTCATAATAAAATCTCCTTTGAAAAAATGATTATAAATAACGAGCGGATATTTTCAGCAGAATTCTATGGAAAACCGCTTTGACAATTCTGCAAGCTGGGTTATCCTTTCTCCCATTGAGCAGTCTATTAAGAGGAAAATCGAGGCTGTAGGTACTCCTCTGAAAGACTGGAATGTTAAAATTTACAGGGGCATTCTTACCGGGTACAATGACGCATTTATCGTTAATGGCACCAAAAAAGACGAGCTTATTGCTGCCGACCCCAAAAGTGCCGAAATTATTCGACCGATTTTGAGAGGCAGGGATATAAAACGTTATGGGTATGATTTTGCGGATTTATGGCTCATCAATACCCACAACGGAATAAAAGAGCAAGGAATACCACCTGTTGATGTGAATAAATATCCGGCAATAAAAGCTCATTTGGATCAATACTACGATGTTATTTCCAAGCGTTATGACAAAGGTGATACACCATACAATCTCCGTAATTGTATTTATACGGACGATTTTTCTCGACAGAAAATTGTGTGGAAAAGGGTAGGCTCCATTCTTAGATTTGGATATGATAATTTGGGGCATTATTCACTTGACAGCACTTGTTTTTTAACAGGTTCGCATTTAAAATTTCTAACATTGCTTTTAAACTCTCCTATGGGTAAATTCCTTTTAAAAGATTCACCACGAACCGGTACAGGAGATTTACTTGTAAGTGTTCAAGCTGTTGAGCCGATACTTATTCCGCAAATCTCTTCTGAAGATGAAACCATATTTGATGACTACTTTGACAAAATCAATAATAGCACAAATCATAACGAAGATATCAAAGATATAGAATTAAGGAAACGCTGATTTAATCTTCCCAAAAAGCAAAAAATATGGTATAATAGAAGCAGAGGAAAAACCATAAAACGGGAGGAAGAATCATGAGCCAAACTACATTCAGCGATATAGAATATTCCAATAGGAAGCGTAAAACCAAGCGAGAAGAATTTCTTGATAT
>JBJEQP010000099.1:0-8119 GCA_051881815.1 Oscillospiraceae bacterium
GAGTTTTTATAGGGGTTCTCTTTAAATTACCCTTAAATTTATTATACGAGGGGAATATTATCCATAGAGAGAGTTCTGTTGATCTCCTCGCTGTCAAGCTCATAAACATAATAGCTCATAGTTCCCGTGTCTGTGCCTGTAAGCTCAATAGCATATTCACCGATCGAACCGAAGTGAATGTATTTTTTATCTCCGCCGATAACGCTGATATCAGCTTCATCTGATGTGACCTTGACCTTGTTGTCGGAAACATAAGCCACTATCGCTCCGGTTGAGTCCTTTACAACGACATCAACAGGACAGGAAACAAGCACAGCTATATCCCACGCGGACTTGCCGGATGCACAGAACTCTGTGATCTTCTTGGGAAGCTTAGCAACATCATCCGGCTTATTGATAGAAAAGCTGCCAAGATTCTTGTTTTTAACGGTTTTATAGACCTTTTCTGTAAGAGAGGTTATAACCTTTACGTTAGTAAGGTCAAGCTTTCCGTCCGTGCCTGTTGCGGCATTGAATATAGTGTTCATATCACTGTAAGAAGCAAGAACATATTTTTTGAACCAAGTAATGTAGTTTAATGGATCTGAAGTATCGGTGTTGGTATTCTCTTCATATATTTCATAAAGACTATTTCCGATATTGTCAAGTTGATTGAATGACAATGTGCAGACACGGTCGCCTGTTTTATACTTATCATTGCCAAGATCAACAATGTAACGGACATTGAAAAGTGACGCACTCGCTGAGGATTTTTTTGAGCCAATGCTCTGACCGAGCCATGCGATATGAACATAAACCGTTGGTTCGTTGGGAGCCTCCATAGTAAGAACGGTGCTGCCGTTGTTGAAATAAGCAACAAAGCTGATATCCTTAAACCATTGAGCAAAATTAAGACCGGATTCACTTTCGTTTGCAGCGATCGCCATGTTTTCCATATCGCAGAAAAACATAGTATCGGCAACGATCTTGTCAAAAAATTCTGGGGAAACATAATTTTTCAGAGATCTCATATTTGTTTTGAAATCAGAGCTGCCGAGATATTTGTTGTATGTTTCTTGAAGCTGCCTTTCAACAGGGTTATTATCCGAGAGAAATTTTGTGAGGTCGCTGTTCTTATCCGAAAGCTTGTAGAATTTTCCCTTGATATTGGCAGAATACAGCTCCTTCTGAGTATCGGAAAGAAAGCTTGAATATGCTTCGTCGGAGAGTGCAAGATCGTTGAACCAGGAATCTGACTTGTCCATTGTAATGTCAAACGAACTGCCGGAAAGGACTGTCAGATGATTCTGAGCAGCGCGGAAATTGCTTTTGTATTTTCCCGATGATTCAAATTTTCCGCCTACTTTAAGAGTGCCCTCGGTAAGGGTACAGGTATATCTCGTAGAATTGGTAGTAATTATAAAATCGTTCAGAACGGTAACGGAGCAGCCCGAATTTCTCATATTGAGAATTCCACAGGGCTCAGATATCGTTAGATCCTGATTTACCTTGAGAGCACCGTTGACTTCAAGAACGCCGCCGCATTTATCAGTGGAAAGAGGATTAAGCCAGTTGGTACTTCCACCCGAAACAACAGCACTTCCGATAACATGAAGTGATGATTTTGAGCAAATGGTAAGTGTACCCCCGTTTACATAAAGGTTATTGCAGAGTACATTACCCTTTATGACTACATCTTCACCCTCGGAAACAGTCAGATCATCATTAAGGCTTATGTCCGCACCTGTAAGAATGATGTGCTTGCCCGAATACACATCGGGATCGGAATTTACGCTGCCCTGCTTTCTGCTGTCAATGATCTTTACCTCGTATTCGTGAGAAAAGCTTCCCGCATCTGTATTTGCAGTAACCGAAATTGCCGCAGTGTTTATGTATTTTTCCGCTGCATAATCCGCTTCGGCGTAAACGGGAACAGAAACTGTGTATGCGTCATTCATATTTACATAAATATCGCTTTCGGGTACGATAATATGAGTTTTGGCAGAAGAATCCCCGTCAAAGGAAAGACCTTCGGGTGCATTAAGCTCAATGCTGTTGATGCGAAGATCGACTATATCGGAACTGAGCTTTGCCTGCAATACTCCATCTTGTGAGTAGTAATCGGTTTTTTCAAAAGAAATCATGCTGCGGATATCAAAGGTAAGCATACTTGGAGATGGAGACCACACATCGTCCTTGTATGTAAACTTTACTGTCTCGGCATCGTCGAAAACCGCTTTTTTTCCGATTCCGTCAACCTTGACCGGAATAGTAAGCATATCACCGTAACGGTTCATGATTCGAATGCTTGTGTCGCCAATATCTAAAGCCTCGATTTTTATCAGATACATATTATCATAGAGATTATTATCGTCGAAGTTGTAGCCCGATTCGGAGAAGTCCTGACTTTTTACATAAGCTACACTGCTGTTGGTTGAGGAAACCTTAAGCTCCCCCTCAGTTCCGTCAAATGTGTTGCTTGTGTCGATAACGGTTATGTAGGTATATTCCGCTGCCTTCATAGTGACTGATGCCTTGTCGGCGTACAGATCACCTGATGTTATTCCCGTCGTTGCATAAACACTGATGTCAGTCAAGCTGCCGATCATTATCAACATTATACAAATAGGCAGCAATTCGAAAAAAATGGTAATAAAAGATTTTTGTTTTTTTGCGGTTTTCAAAGATACCCCCACCTTTGCATGATTCTGTGTAGTTTTGCTGTTCCTATTATATCATAACACTTGATAGCGATTGTTAATATGATATGAATATTATCGATTTGTTTATAATTAATGCTTTTGCAGAAAACGTTTGCACAAAATGTGGATAAAATCTATAAATAATCATACTCCAAAACGAATACATCTTATAAATGCGTTGATTTTTTGTGCAATCGTTCTCACAATTTGCTTTTTGATATAAAGAATCAAGTCAATTTGGGGAGAATTATGCTTTTTTCAGCAGGTGTTCAGAACTTTTTTCGACATTCCTGCAATCGTTTGCAGTTTTTTTGCTTGAAATTTCCCGGGTATGTTATTATAATGAAAGCATACAAAACAAATATGAATTGTATAAATAAAATATAATGAGATGAGAGAAATGAGTACAAAGGAAATCGTCAAGGTCGAACACCTTAATAAAGAATTTACCGCCAACGGTAAGTCCTTTCAGGTATTGAAGGATATAAACCTTACAATAAACGAAGGTGAGTTCGTCACAATTGTGGGACACAGCGGATGCGGCAAAAGCACGCTTCTCAAAATAATCTGCGGACTGGTGGATTACAGCGACGGAACTGTTGAACGTGGTGGGGAAAATGTGAACGGACCTGTTCCGGAGTGCGGAATGGTTTTCCAGGATCACAGACTTCTTCCATGGCTTAAAATCAAGGATAATGTAGGGTTCGGACTTAAGAAGCTTTCAAAAGCCGAGAGAGAGGAAAAGGTCATGAAGCATCTTGACCTTGTCGGACTGAAGGGCTTTGAAAACAGTTATCCTGCACAGCTTTCGGGAGGAATGAGTCAGAGAGCTGCGATCGCAAGGGGACTTGTCAACAATCCAAGTATCCTTCTTCTCGATGAACCTTTTGGTGCGCTGGACGCATTGACAAGAATTCAGATGCAGAAAGAAATACTGCGGATCCAGCAGACAGAGGGAACTACTATGGTTATGGTCACTCACGATATAGATGAAGCCATTTATCTCGGAGATAGGATAGTCGTTATGAGTGCAAGGCCGGGTGAAATTAAGGAGATCATAACGGTCAACAAGGGTGACTCACGACGCAGAGGTTCAGCGGGATTTGCGGTATATAAAAAGAAGATATATAATTACTTCTTTCAGGATTCGAATGTGGATTATGAAGCGGAATACAACATTTAAGGTGAGGATGAATATATGAAAATAAAAAATATACTTCTGGGATTGATACCCCCGATAATAGTGATCGCAGCATGGAGCTATGCCACAAATATCGGAAATGTTCCGCAGGCTATTCTTCCCAAGATATCTTCCGTAGGAAGTGCCTTTCTGACAACTGTATCCAGCGGTCAGCTTCAAAATGACCTTAAAGAAAGCTTAAGCAGCGTTCTTAAAGGATACTTGTCTGCAGCACTTATAGGAATAACGGTTGGCTCGCTGATGGGAATGTTTAAAACTATAAAAAGTGTTTTACAGCCAACGATAACGTGTATCCGCTCCATTCCGATGATAGCATGGATGCCGATGATAATCCTTTGGTGCGGAATAGGACAATTATCCAAGGTCGTTCTCATTGTGGTTGCGTCAACTTTCCCTATACTGGTCAATACTCAGGGCGGCATAGAGAGCACCCCGGAGGGACTGGTTGAAGTAGCACGGTTATATAAGCTGAACAGTATAGAAAAGTTTGTAAGAGTTTATCTCCCTCACGCATTGCCGCAGATACTTGTCGGATTAAAGCTCGGTCTATCGGTTTCATGGATGGCGGTAGTCGGAGCTGAGCTGATCGCTTCCACAGCCGGTATCGGTTATAGATTATCCAATGCAAGAAGTATGATGCAGTCAAGTGTGCTGGTCCTTTGCATGATCGTTGTCGGTCTGATCGGCATTTTGATGGATAAAATTCTCGGAGCGATATTTGCATCGCTTACACCATGGGAAAAAGCTACTAAGAAAGGAAAGTAAATTATGAGCAAAAAGAAATTCATCGGAACGATAGGCAGAAACATCAGGGAAACGGAGTACAGGTATGAAAATATACCCGATAAAACGCCCAAAGGAGCACCTAATGTAATATATATTGTGCTGGATGATCTGGGCTTTTCGCAGCTTGGCTGTTATGGTTCATCAATAAACACACCGAATATCGACAAGCTGGCAGCAAACGGACTGCGATATAACAACTTCCATACAACTGCGATCTGTTCGGCTACAAGAGCTTCGCTTCTGACAGGAGCAAATCATCATTCGGTCGGTGTAAATGCCACTATCGAGATGATAACAGGCTGCCCTAACGGTGCAGGAGAAGTCGACAAGGGCTACGCCTACCTTTCGGAAATACTTCAGGAATACGGATATGACACCTTTGCCTGCGGAAAGTGGCATCTTACGAGCAACGGGGCGCTAAATCAGGCAGGTCCTTATGACAGCTGGCCGTTGGGAAGAGGCTTTAACAGATATTACGGCTTTTTACACGCCATGATGAATCAGTACAATCCTATCTTGATCCAGGATAACAGCTTTGTTGAGCAGCCTAAGACTGCTGATGAAGGATATCATTTCTCGGAGGATATCACAGATCATGCTATTGATTTTATCAGCACACAGAAAAATGCATATCCCGATAAGCCGTTCTTCCTTTATCTGGCATACGGTGCAATGCACGCTCCGCATCACGCTCCGAAGGAGTATATAGACAGATATAAGGGCAAGTTTGACAAGGGCTGGGATGTGCTTCGTGAGGAATGGTTCGCTAACCAGAAAAAGCTGGGCATAATTCCTGCCGACACCGAGCTGAACGAGCGAAATGCGTACGTTCCTGCATGGGATTCGCTGAATGATGACCAAAAGAAGGTATGCGCAAGGTTTATGGAGGCTTTTGCCGGAATGCTTGAGCATACAGACGCACAGATAGGACGTGTTACCGATTATCTTGAAAAAATAGGCGAGCTGGATAATACGCTTATCGTATTTATTTCCGATAACGGTGCAAGTCCGGAGGGCGGTCCCGAGGGACATCTCAACATGAACAACGCCTGCAACATTGTATCAAAGGACGATACCACAGAAGAGGCTTTGGCTAATCTTGATAAGATAGGCGGACCATATACACAGAATCATTATCCTGTAGGATGGGCTAATCTCGGAAACACGCCTTTTCAATGGTATAAGACATGGGTACATTCGGGCGGTGTAAAGGATCCGATGATCGTTTCATATCCTAACGGCATCGAGGCCAAGGGCGCGATAAGAAGTCAGTATCATCATGTTATCGACATTACGCCCACGGTGCTTGATGTGATCGGA
Source organism: Oscillospiraceae bacterium (assembly GCA_051881815.1). Taxonomy (GTDB): domain Bacteria; phylum Bacillota; class Clostridia; order Oscillospirales; family Ruminococcaceae; genus UMGS363. The sequence goes on from JBJEQP010000099.1 coordinate 5,989, forward strand.
ATAGAAAAACCCGAGATCATCAAGGGCATTCCGCAGAAGCCGATGCAGGGCAAGAGCTTCAAGTATTCATTTGACTCCGATGACCGTGAGCAGGAAAGAAAGATACAGTATTATGAGATGCTCGGAAACAAGGGTATTTACAAGAACGGCTGGAAAGCGGTCACAAATCACACCTTCAATGATTCCTTCGATGAGGATGAATGGGAATTATACCATGTTGAAACAGACTTCTCCGAGAAAAACAATGTGGCGGATAAATATCCCGAAAAACTCAGAGAGCTTCAGGACGAATGGCTTATTGAGGCAGGAAAATACGGGGTATTCCCTCAGCACATGAATTCTCATGTAGGCGGTCCCGATGCTATTGATAAGCTCATAGGCGCTGATCGGTTCGTTCCCGGAAAGGTAAGCGAATACAAGCACATATACAAATACTTTGACCTTGCAGAAAGATCAAATACCCAAAACAATTCGTTTGTGCTCACAATAGATTTTGTAAGGACAGACGTTAAGCAGCAGGGCGTTCTTTTCAGCACGGGAGACCGCTTTGGCGGATGGTCGTTATACATAAAGGACAATATACTCACCTATACATTGAATGCAAACGGCAAGACGGAGCATACCGTTACCGCAGGAGAGGTTCCCATAGGAAGAGCAGAAGCAAAGCTTGAAGTCAAGGTTATAAAAGACAAAGCTAACAGGCATTCACCCAAGACTGCATTTGTTGCTGTCTATATTAACGGAGAAAAGAAAGCGGAAGAAAAGATAGATAATTACAATGATTCAACAGGAAATTCCTTTGAAACGATCGGTGCAAACCGTTATGTATCGGTAACGGAAAATTATACATCACCGTTTATCTTTGAAGGCGATATTGAATATGTAAAAATCAAAACACCGGATTCTACGGTAACAACCGAGGAATTGATAGATGCCTTTATGGCAATAGATTAACAGGAGGAAAAAATTATGAAAAAGAGATTAATTAAGAGGTTGCTTGGTGCAGCGCTTGCTGGAACTATGGCAATAGGCTTAGCGGCGTGCGGTTCAGAAACAACAGCAGCGGAAACAAATGCGGCTGTTGAAAAAACTGAAGCTTCTTCCGGTACAGCAGATACCGAGAAAACAGAAGAACTGAAAGCACTTCGTATTGGTATCGGCGGTTCGGCTGATGGCTGTGTTCTTGAAGGAGCAGCACTTGCGGTCAAAGACGGATATTTTGAGGAAGAACTTGCGAAAGTCGGCTATTATCCGGAATACATATACTTTTCGGGTGCAGGTCCTGAAATTAATGAGGCTTTTGCGGGAGGCAATATTGACGCTGCGATCGTAGGTGATTTTCCTACTTTTACAGCAAAGAGCAACGGTATTGATAATACCATTATTGCCGCAACAAATCAGAAGGTAAATTACGCAATACTTACAACAGTTGAGGATGCCGAATCCATACATGATCTCAAGGATTATACAGCAGTAGTATTCGGCGGTTCTGTTTCAGATTATTTCTGGCAGAGCTATCTTGAGGCAGAAGGAATTGGTGCAAATGAGATCGCACATGTCAATTCTACTGACGCTACAACGCTGCTTACTTCAGGAGATGCACAGATCTATCCGGTTACGGCATATTGCGCATATTTCTTTGAGTCTATTGGATTAGGTCATGTGATCGATACTAAGGATGTAAATATTTTTACTACTTTTGTGTTTGAGATAAATACAAATCTAATTAAAACCGACCCGGATATAGGTGTTGCTGTTAACAAGGCACTTATACGAGCTTCAAATGCTGCGCAGACCGATCCTCAGAAGCAGTTTGACGCATCGGCAGGTGCAAATTTTGACGCAGCTGCCTGGGAAAAGTATTATTCGGCGGACCCGACATTATCCAATCTTTCTCCCGAGATCACCGACGAACTCATAGAATTCTATAAAAAGGAAAGTCAGTGGATGCTTGATAATGGTATCATAATAACTCCGGTCGATGTTGATACATTTGTTGATACATCGTTTTATGAAAAGGCACTTTCCTCTGTTGAATAACGTAAAAAGAAGGTGATATCATGCCGTCCGCAAGTATTCTTATACTAATCCTCGATTAAACAGTAGACAAAATCCACTCTCTAGCAGTAAT
>JBJEQP010000100.1:0-8024 GCA_051881815.1 Oscillospiraceae bacterium
ACCATAGCTGGTTTGTTATGGATTTACCGACTAAATTTATTGTAACAGGAGAGTGCAAAGGAACTTTTCGATGTGGTCATTGTTTGGAAGCTGGACAGATTTGCAAGAAACAGATATGACTCAGCACATTACAAGGCTACACTCCGACGGAACGGTGTAAAGGTTGTTTCTGCAACGGAGGTAATTTCAGAGGGCGCAGAGGGTATCATTCTCGAATCGGTTCTGGAGGGTTATGCTGAATATTATTCGGCTGAACTTTCTGAGAAAGTTATCAGGGGTATGACAGAGAACGCTCTCAAGTGTCAGTACAATGGAGGATATATTCCTGTAGGGTATAAGGTAGACGAGAATAAGCACTATCAGATTGATGAACTGACAGCTCCTTTTGTAAAGGAAGCATTTCTGATGTATGTTAATGGACGTCATATCAAAAAAATCGTTGAGTACTTCAATGAAAATGGTATCCGTTCATCACGAAACAAGCCTATGACCAAAACAACGGTGTCTACAATCCTGCAAAACAGAAAATACATTGGCGAATATCAATATAGGGATATAGTTGTTCCCGATGGAATACCAGCGATCATTTCAAGAGAACTTTTTGCACTGGCGCAGCAAAGAACGGAACAGAACAAATATGCTCCGTCTGCTTCTCGCTCGGAGATAAAGTATTTGCTGACGGGAAAGTTGATGTGCGGCGACTGTGGTTCGGTTTATGCAGGTGAAAGTGGAACAGGGCGTACAGGGCAGAAGTACCACTATTATAAATGCGTAAAAGCAAAGAAGCGTGATGGCTGTGAGCGAAAAGCGATAAAGAAAGATGAAGTCGAGGAAGCTGTTATTGAAGCAACCATTGACAATATTTTTATAGATGAGGTCATTGAAGAAATTGCAGACCGTGTAATTTCATGGCAGGAAAAAGAGAGTACACTTGTACCGCTTTATCAAAGAGAGCTGGCAGAGGTCGAAAAGAGTATTGCAAATTTGCTCGCAGCCATTGAACAGGGTATCATCACATCTGCTACAAAAAATAGAATGGCAGAGCTTGAAGGTCTGAAAACCGATCTTGAAGTGAAAATTGCCCGTGAGGAAATACAAACACAAATTCTGACCAAGGATCAGGTTAAGTTCTGGCTGAAGAATATGGAAAAGCTGGATTTAGCAAGTATTGATAATCGTCAGAGAATTATAAATACGTTCGTCAACTCTATCTATGTCTACGAGGACAGATTTGAAGTGAACTTCAACTGCCGAGAGGGATTTGAAACAATCCCTCTCGATATTGAACGGTTTGTTTCTCGTTTAGAGATAGTGGGGGAGCCATCAAAAAAGCCCGTAACGAAGCCGTTTGCGGGCTTTTTTATCTGCTTCTGTCGAACTTGCAGCCCAAAATTCTTTGTTATATCCGCACAATAATTCCAGAGAAAAATTGTAGATAATGAATAACGATTTTTGTTTTACACCCTTGATTAACAGGTGCAAAAATCGAGAAAATATATAAGCATTTTCAAGTGCCCATTTACTGTCGGTCATAGCCTGATTATAAGGTGTGATCGGTGGTAGGTGGGCACTTTTTATATATACATACCAATTCAGCATCTTGGCTAAGGTCAAGGTGCTTTTTTGTTTATGTAGGATTACAAATTCAAAAGGAGCAGAAAAATGATATGGCTGACTATTCCATAAACAAACTATTAGAACTAATAAGCTCCGATACTATCATTATTCCCAAGAGCGTAGCTTTTCGGAAAGATGTTTATGAGGAGAGCAAAACATTATTCGGAGTTGTGTTTACCGAATGTGTAAATGATCTCAGGACATACGGCAGCTTTATTGATGGGAAAACTGTCGGGAAGATGATGAAGGAGTATGTTATGGACATGACTATTCCCGATATACAGTGCGAGTGCCTGTGTTCGCCTTCAATGGCTTCGGCTGCAAGGAGTGAAACGGTAATGCTCATCAACAAGACCAATCTACTTGAGTGCCTTCGGGAAAGTCAGGTGATCTGATATGCAATATCTCATAACACCGTTGCTGGAGGTGCTTAATCCGACAAATACGGTTTCACGAAACAGGCTGCTGTCCTTTGCGATAGGCAATGTGGAAGCTGAAATATATAACTGCCTTATCGCTAAGCATGTCTATTACAACAATCAGGGCAAGCTCCATGAGGGCGGCTGGTTCTACTCAACCGTAATGGACTTGCATCTGAGCAGCGGCTATGCCGAGGACGCTCAAAAGACTGCTATCAGACATCTCATCAAACATGGTTTGATTGAGTCCGAGCTGAAAGGGCTGCCTGCCAAAAGGTATTTCAGAATAATTCCCGATGTTGACAAGCTGACCTCGCTCATTGAATCGGGTCAAGAGGTACAAGATGCCATTGCTCAGCGGTACAAGGACGACCTTGAGAAGCGGAGCAAGCGGCGCAAAAACAAAAAGAAAGGTATTATTGAAATTACAGCCGAGGAAACTTCTACCGAAGCTGTAAAGGAGACAGCTACTGATTCCGCTCAGTCTGTTGCTGCTTCACAGGACATTGTTCCCGATGAAAGCACTCCCGTAAGTGATCGGGATTCCTGCAATAGTACAGAAGAAAATATGTCCGAGGCTGTAACGAACCTGCACCTCTCTGCAGGCGTTGATGATTCCGATTCTGTTCGGGTCATCGGTAACAGCGGTGATATATGCTCAGAAACGGCTTTTTGCGCCCAAAATCCTTGTTCCGTCGGGTACGGGGGAACAAGCTCACCCGCAGCCCCGAGGGAAACTAAAGATAATAAAAACCAAAGTAATTTTTTTTATAATCCTTCTTTCCTTCATTCTGCGCCCGATGAAAATTTTTCGGAGGACGGAATTGAAGGACAGGCAGCAGAAAAGGAATTATCCTTTCTTGAAATTCTTGCGGCTATGGGGCTTGACATTGAGTATTGGCATTATCTCTACACCCGGGATCCAACGTCCGAGGAAGACTTGCTTTGTGTGGACGAGGTTGATCGCAGGACGAAAACCCTGCATATTCCCGAAGGCTTGCGAAGCGATAAAAATGCTGTTATGACCGCTTTGCGTTTCCTTGCGGCATACGGAAACTATGCTTATGATGACGATGTGAAGCCGACGTGCATCAAGCCATTTTTGGACATCACGCTGAAAATGCTTTGCGAGCTGATTATGGCTGACAGCTTTACTCACAACGGTCGGACCGTCGGTTATGCGGAGGTCCTTGAAACGTTGAATGAGCTGATTCGGGAAGATTATCTGTACGATTTCATTCTGAATTTTCAGGCTGAATGGAACAAGATCCTTCGGGAGGACAGTGCAAAGGGAAATCAGATCCGCAACAGCACTGCTTATATGAAAAGCTGCTTGTGGGACTGGATAAAGCGGTGGAAGATTGAGGAGTATAATTTGTTGGCAAGTCTGGAGTAAAAAAATCACAGCACCCTTCGAGAGTGCTGTGATATGAAATCTGCTCGATAAATTGTAATTTATAAGACTTTTGTGCGGAAATAATCCTGTTCATCTTCACCGATAATTTCAAAACCGAGCTTTTCGTATAATCTTGCCGCTGCGGTATTTGTTTTTCGATGCCCGAGATTTATTTTTGTAACATTATAGTTTTTCTGTAAAATATCAATTGCAATAGCCATTGCTTTTTCAGCATAATGATTACCTTGATAATTTGCATCAATCATTAGCGGATTGATAAAGCCAGACACACCGTCCTCATCATAGCCAAGACCTATTAACCCGATAATTGTTTTATCAAGCATTATAGCATAGAGATTCGTGTGCTCTTCATATCTGCTTATTCCTATCCAATAAATATTTGGTATGGGAAAGAATTCTTTTTGTTTTTCTGAAACAGATAGATTTGCTGTTTCAAGCCAGTTGTCATTATCAAGTTCTTTTAATTGAATTATCATATAACACTCCAAATTCTGATATGTCGAGCAGTTTAGCTGCCCAATTTAGTCCATTATACCACAATCAACCAAAAAATTCAAGCAAAATAATTTCTGAAAGGGTGACAGCAAACATGAAAGTTCTTGTCCGAGAAAACCTTCAAACGAAAGAAATAAATATTTACGGCGCAGACGGTAAACTGCATACCGAGGAATTCTTTGAAAAATATTTTGCGGACACAGACAGTGCATACCCCACTTTCCCGGAGGAGAGGGAAGAATTTCAGACCGATGCGGAGTGGACTATCATAACCGAAGCGGACTTCCGTCAGCTTGCAGAAACCATTTCCATTATTCAGAAGGCTATTGATGATGTGAACGAACTGCTGATTGGCGGAGAGAACGTCGGGGAGTTCATATTTCAATCGGAATGTTTTCTTATTTGAGGGGAGGGAACAAAAATGCTTTATACGGAAGAGCAGATCCAGCGAGCCAATGAGCGCAGCATATCCGAATACTTTCGTCAGGCGGGGTACTCCTGCAAGCGTGTCGGATCCGAAACACACATTGAAGGCTTCGGCGGTTTTTATGTAAATGAAAAAGCCATTCCCAATAAGTTCTACATTCATTCGCAGCAGAAGGGCGGCGTTGGACTTGTAAACTGTCTGATGAAAGTCATGGATATGCCGTTCAAGGAGGCGGTCAGAGCTGCTCTTGAAGGAGAGCTTGGACAGGAGGAAAGAACCGATAGTGTTCCGAATTATGCTCCGCTTTACAGAAAGGCTGAGCCGCCTGTTCCCGAACAAAAGCCCGAGTTCATAATGCCCGAAAAGGGAGAGAACGATCATCGGGTATTCAGCTATCTCACGAAAACCCGACACATTGACGCAAACGTTGTGAATGAGTTTATTCGTGCGGGAGTCTTATTCCAGGACGCAAAGGGCAATGCAGTTTTTCTTCATAAGGAAAACGGGAAGCCTTGCGGAGCTGAGATTCATGGGACAAGCGGCAAGAGCTACACAGTCGGAAATTCACGATATGCAGATTTTTCAGATGATAGAAAAGTTATCCCGACGGAGCCGTACATAGCAGAAACTCTTGGCAAGGAACTGAATGAAAGCGAAGTTCGATTCGCCGGATATGTTTACGAGAAAAATGCAAATATCGTAACCGACAGCGCAGGCTTTGAAGTCATAAGCAGCAAGATATCGGAAATTCAGAACAGGAGCATTGACAAGGCAGCCATTGACAGCGAAGTGAAAAGCAAGCTGAAAAACTATAAGGGAGTAGCGCCCGGCACGTCCGAAAGTTTTTTCTCTTTTGATAAAGGAGAGCCGAAGAAGGCATTTGTATTTGAAAGCTCCATCGACCTTATGAGCTTCATTGCACTTCATCCCGATGTGACCGACTGCAAGTTTGTGGCAATGGCGGGGCTGAAACCAAATGCTGTAGAGAAGCTGCTTGCAAGCGGGCTAGATGTCACGCTATGTGTGGATAACGATCAGGCGGGAAAAAATTTTTGTAAGCAGTTCAGCGGTCGATGCAAATGCTTCATTGAATGTATGTTGAACAATGTCAAGGATTTCAACGAGCTGCTTGTTACAAAAAGAACGGTTCCCTTTGCGGAAAGAGTCGGTGCAATGAAAAGCTGGGCAGGCAAGGCGATACAGATGGTTGCGGAGAAACAAACCAAAAAGCTCGGATTGGCAAGATAAAAAAGGGGTGAGATATGTTAGTTGAATGATGTTGAACTATGGCATGGAGATTGCTTGCAGCTTATGAAACAAATACCTGAAAAATCCGTCGATATGATTTTATGTGACCTTCCTTATGGAGTAACTTCCAGGAATAAATGGGATTGCATAATTCCGTTTGACCAGCTTTGGGAATCATATCACAGAGTTATCAAGGATAATGGTGCGATTGTATTGAATTGTCAGCAGCCATTTACTACACACCTTATTTCATCGAACCTCAAAGAGTTCAAATACTGTTGGGTATGGTATAAGAAGCAGACAACGGGATTTTTGAATGCCAAGAAACAGCCTTTGCGAAATTGTGAGGACATAGCAGTTTTTTACAGAAAGCAGCCTACATACAATCCTGAAATGAGGAAAGGTAAAAGAGCATTGAAGAATACGGGTGGCGGTTCAACAAACTATAATGAATTTACCAATATGCCGCATTATTCAGAAATGTATTATCCGACAACCTTACTGGAGATACCGCTTCCTCGTTTCAAGGGTGGACACCCGACACAGAAGCCTGTTCCGTTATGTGAGTACCTTATAAAGACTTATACCAATGAGGGTGAAACTATTCTCGATAACTGTATGGGATCCGGTACAACCGGAGTGGCGTGTATAAATACTAATCGCAGATTTATCGGTATAGAACTCAACGAACAGTATTTCAAAACGGCAGAGGCAAGAATTAATTCCGCAAAATCCAATTTAGAAAGAGATGGGTCAGGTTAAGATTACAGAAGGGCAGGTGATAACTTGGAGAACAAAAGCATAGAGGAGATAGCAAATTCACAGAAGAACTTTCTGAGCACCAAGGAGGTTGCAGCCGTACTCGGAATTTCTCCGCTGACATTCAGAAGAAGGGCAGAAGAGTATGCGAAATTTTTTCCCATCGAGAGGGTAGGAAAGAAATACAGAATACCCAAAGAGCCGTTCATCGCATATGTGAGGACGGGTAAAGCACATAAGTAGGAGTGATATTTTATATGAGTAACAGGATCAGAGATTCTCCCGATTTAAAAATCTTCGTGGCATACCTTCATTTCGATTTTGTGGTTATGATTTATTTCTTGTCTCCTTTCTTGTATTCAACCGAGTTGCATATGGGTTTTCAACTCGGTTGAATACCTCAGTGGTTTGTGAGGGAGCAAGATTTTGTCCCGGGAGGGGCGGACGCAGGATTTTGAAAAATGAGGGCGGTCTGGAAGATAGCAAGCGTAGATTAAGTGTCCACTTAATCGGGGCGGATAACGCAGTATCCGCATTTTCAGGGGATCGCCCCTGTTACCCCAATACAGAAAGGATAGATTTATGAGCAGTAAGTATATAGAGAAGCATATAAAGTTTACCGACGAGCAGTACGCCGTTGTTTCAAAAAAGGCAGAGGAACTGGGGCTTCGTGTCGGAGCCTATGTGAAGAAAATGGCGATCCAGGGAGAGATAAAAAGATACGATCTCTCCGAGCTTCGTGACATTACAAGGTCTTTCCGAATGATAGGAACGGAGCTGAACCAGATCGCAAAGGTTGCGAACTCCACAGGAGAAGTGACAGGCAAGGCTGTTGAAGAAATCAAGCGGCAGTATGATATTCTTGAAGGGGTTTTCGAGAATTATCTGAAGCCTTTGAAGCCCAATGTCATTTTGTGAGGTGCGGAGTTGCCCATCATAAAATATGTTGCTGTGCATGGCTCTCCGCTGAAGCTGCTAAAGTATGTGACCAATGAAAACAAAACAGAGGACACTCTTATCACGGGGCTGAACTGTTCAACGGATTCAAATATTGCCTATAAGGAAATGGAGCAGAACTTTGAACTTTACAGCGAGGAACGCTTCTGGAAGAAATCACTTTTTATGAAAAAGGACATTCTCGGCGGCAAGGAGAGAGTTAGACTTCATCATTACATTCAGTCTTTCAAAGCTGGGGAGGTTTCAAAGGAAGAAGCTCACCGTATCGGTCTGGAGTGGGCGAAGGAAATGTTCGGGGATAAGTTTCAGGTGCTTGTTTCCACACATACAGACAAAGGACATCTGCACAATCATTTCGTGGTATGCCCATATGATGATAACGGAAAGCTATGGAGAGCCGACAAGAAATCTCTGAACAGAGGAAAGTCAATCTCCGACAGAATTGCTCTTTCACATGGACTCAACATAATCGAGCACCCGAAAAAATCCTACAATCATAAGTATGGAGATTATCTGTCACAGAAGCGGGGAACATCATGGAAGGAAAATCTGAAAGCAGAGCTGGACGAGCTTGTTATGAGGGAAGATGTGCGCAGCATTGATGACCTTGTGGACAAGCTGAAAGAAAAAGGTTATGGCATTCGCATGAAAAAGTATCTTTCCATACAAGTGAAGCCGAATCGAA
>JBJEQP010000101.1:0-2440 GCA_051881815.1 Oscillospiraceae bacterium
ATCTTTGTTTTCCTGTTATGAGGTTTCTCGGCTGAATTTTGGGGAAACTTAAAATTTTGATCATTATTGACAAAAACTCGATTTTATAGTATAATGATTTTGTAATTGGCATTCTGATAATTGAGTACGTTTATCTTTATAAAAAAGGGGAAATTTAAAATGAAAAAGGGATTTAAAAGGGTTATTTCACTATTTATTGTCATGACAATGTGCTGTGTATCGGTGTTGCCTTTTAGCAAAGTTTCTGCAGCCACGTTGATGGACGACAATTACTACAAAAAGACATACGGCATAACTTATGAGGAGCTGTTTACCAAGTATCCGCAGTATCTGAATAACAAAAATTTTAACTATGTCATGAATACCATGGACGGTGTAGTATCAGATTGTGTTGAAGGCTTTGCCGCTCCGGATGATGTATTTTCAAGCTGGGTGTCAGGCTTGAAAAATGGACTTATTTACTTTATTCCGGGTTATGACGATTATCTGCTGCAGCAGCTTTCAGAAAAGACTACAAAGAACCTTGTCAATAAGATTTCAGGTTATTGTGCCAATCCCCTTGATAAGACGGTAAATGAAGTCAAAAGCAGCTTGTATTCGCCCATTTCACAGATAGACTCGGTTTTTGAATGTACTGATAAATATGATCTCATAGATAAGTTCTATAAAGATAATCCCCGAAAGCACCTTACGGATGTTCAAGTTGAAAAAACAATCAGCGAGCTTTATAAAAATGAGAATACTATCATGGAAATAGCAGGCGATGGAATCAAATTCTATGAGCTTGTTGTAACCATTCTTGCTCTTGATGAGATCGAATATAACACTATGTTTGAGCTTTATCAACTTGCTCCCGATCATTCAACACTGAAAGAAGGTCTTGAATATCATATTGAAAATTGGGAACAAAACTACGCAGAAACTGTTGCTGACAGATACATAAACAATAATCTTATCCCCAAGATCGCAGGAAAGATCAAATCCAACGGATTAAAGGTAATTTTTGATGCTGCTGATATTACAAGCTCGTCTGCGTTTTTAGGAAATCTTTTCTGGGAATGTATGATAAAAATCAACGAATGGAGCAGTGCAGAAGATATTATCGAAGCCACTTACAATTATTCCTATGCAAAATCTATTGATTCAGCAGTAAACTCTTTGCGTGTAAAGTTCCGGAAAGGTAATGCATCAGATTCTGATATCGCAAATTACGAGCTTCTCTGGAATGCTGAATTTGCAGCATATGAAATATCTCTCAATCAAGCAAAAAAGATCACATCAAATAAAACAATGCAGGGACTGTGTCAAGATTGGATATTAAACCTTGAATGCGGCAGTCTGTCCTATAATACTTATATCGAATGGTGCATGAAAGAGCTGAAAAAGGACGTTGACGACGGAACCCTCGTTCTTGATTCCCAAACAGAGGAAGATGAGGAAACGCTTGCACAGAAGAGCGCAGAAAAGATCCGTACCCGATTCAATGAATTCCAGGCAGCATATCCTGTCGGCACTTGCTGGACTGATTCCTATAAAGGCGGCTATCAGTGCTACGGCTTTGCAAAGATGTGCTTTGACTATATTTTCGGCGTTGAGATCCCCTGCTACGACTGGGCAGGCGGCAAGCGATACCAGTTCACACCATCGGATGCGGTTGTATGCGTTGGTCAGCTCACGGGCTACGACAGTGCTACAGCAGCCGATGTAAAGACGCTTTTTGCCAAAGCTAAGCTTGGTGATGTTATCCAGGCGTGCGGAGGCGGAGATTCACAGCATACTATGATCTTTATGTCTGCGGAAGATACGGGCGCTGTTGTATATGACTGCAATGTGGGCGGCGTATGCGATATAAACCAGTACAATCTCTCCTATGAATGGATGGCAAATAACTACTGCACAAACGGAACATCTCTTGCGGGTGTGACTGTCTACCGTGCGTTCAACTATGCAAAGCTTCTCGGAACAACTGCCTTTGAGATCATTGACGACAGTGCAAACTTCGTTATCAGCAACGGCGTGCTTACCAAATACAACGGCAGCGCAAGCGTTGTTGTTATCCCCGATGAAGTGACCGCTATCGGTGAAAAGGCTTTCCAGAACAACACTGCCATTCACTTTGTAAAAATGAACAGCAATGTCACTTCTATCGGTCAATATGCGTTCAGCGGATGCACAAATCTTATCACGATTGATATGCCCGATTCTATTACATCTATCGGCAGCTATGCTTTCCAAAACTGTTCGTCGCTCTCTTCTATCCACGTTCCCGAACCGATAAAAACGATCAATTCATACACCTGGTCGGGCTGTTCCTCTGCGGTAAGTCTTGATATGTCGGATAATGTTGTAACGATTTCCTCCAATGCCTTTTCAAACTGTACAAATCTTTCTTCCGTTACTCTTTCAAAATCGCTTGAAACGCTTGCAATAAGCGCTTTCT
>JBJEQP010000101.1:2540-7995 GCA_051881815.1 Oscillospiraceae bacterium
ATAATTTATTTGCATATTGTGACGGTCTTGAAGAGATAACTATTCCCGAAACTGTTACACTGATTGAATCTGAAGCTTTCTATAGCTGCTCAAATCTGAAAAGTGTTACATTCTCCGAGAACCTTATCACAATTCAGTCAAGCGCATTTAGTTATTGTACTTCATTGCAGGAAGTAGTTATCCCTGACAGCGTGATAACCATAAACAGTTCAGCATTTAGTAAATGCACAAACCTTTCTTCCGTTACTCTTTCAAAATCGCTTGAAACGCTTGCAATAAGCGCTTTCTACGATTGTGATAAGCTTACGGAAATTGAAATCCCCAAAAGCTTAACCGACGGTGGTGGATCATACAATAGCAGTGCAGGAGCATTTAATAATTGCAGCAATCTGAAAAATGTAACTTTTGAACGCGGAACCACAAGAATTGCTAATAATTTATTTGCATATTGTGACGGTCTTGAAGAGATAACTATTCCCGAAACTGTCACACTGATTGAATCTGAAGCTTTCTATAGCTGCTCAAATCTGAAAAGTGTTACAATGCCGGACGGATTAAAGGAGATCCAAAACAGTGCTTTCAGCTATTGTACTTCACTTGAATCCGTATATGTTCCTGATTCAGTTAATTCAATGGGAACTTCTGTATTCAGCTACTGCAGCAAATTAAAAACTGCTCACCTTCCCAATATCAGAGTTAACCTTCAGAATAATACTTTCTACGGCTGTACAAAGCTTGAAGAAGTTAATCTGCCGGATACGCTCCAGACTATTGGAAATTATGCTTTCTACCAGTGCAAATCTCTTGTTTCGGTAAATATTCCCGAAGGAGTAACAACTCTCGGAAACAGCGTATTCTATGACTGTGAAGCACTTGAAACGGTCGTTCTTCCCGACGGACTCACTTCTATGGGAACGGAATGCTTCCGTGAATGTACTCTTCTTGAAAATGTCACGATAGGAAGAGGTCTTACTGCTATCCCGACGGGAACATTCAGAGGAACATTCGTTGACAACATCGTTATCCCCGATACAGTTACAAAGATCAACGACTACGCTTTCGGAGAATGTGTAAATCTCAAGAAGATCACTATCCCGAAATCCGTAACAACGATCTCTACCAACAACGTATTCTCCTATCCAAAGAAAATGACTATCTACGGAACAGCCGGTTCTTATGCAGAAACCTATGCTTCCGAAAAGGGCATAACTTTCGTTGCTATAAACGATGTTTCCATTTCCACACAGCCAAAGAGCGTTACCGTTATCGAAGGCTTTGATATGACATTGTCGATAACCGCTTCAAGCAGCGAGCTTTCCTGCCGGTGGTATGTAAACGACGGAAACGGCTGGACAATGCTTAACGGCGAAACAAGCACAACTCTTACCGTAAAAGGCGTTACAGCTTCGATGAACGGCTATAAGTACCGCTGCGTCGTAACGGACGGCGAACTGACCGCAACGAGCGACTGGGCTGTTCTGACAGTAACCGCAAGCGGCAGTGTAACCTTAACGCAGGTTCAGAAAATGACCATCGAAGAGCTAATCGCATTCGTAAACGGCATCCCGAACGAAAACAATGCGATACTTACCAATGCACAGCTTTATGCTATACAGAAGGTACTCGACTATGACTACAGCCGTGCGGCATAAATAATTCTTTAAAGCCACTCGAAATGGACGGGTGGCTTTATTTGTTGTGTGATTGTAATACTAAACACCAATAAAATACAGGAAAAAATCTGCGCCGAAATCCTATATATTCGAGATTGTCGGCTTGATTTTTTCCAAATTTTAAATGGTGTTTAGTATAAACGCTGATCAATAAGTTTCATTAGCTAAAAAAAAGATTCCGAAACCCTATTGACAAACTGTAATTCGAATGATATAATTGTATACATAGAGATTATACAATTTATACTTGCGAAGCTGTCCGGAAGGCTTGCAGGTATTTAAGGAAGCGCTGATATTGCTGCGGCAAATACGTATCGGCATTTTCTTTACCCCAAGGAGTGTACACTAAAATGAATATCAACATCAGTAATGCAAACGGTGAGGCGATCTATCTGCAGATCGTGAACCAGATCAAGGCGCTGATACTCGAGGGCAAGCTGAAAGAGGGCGAAATGCTCCCATCTATGCGAAATCTTGCTGTTGAACTCCATATCAGCTTTATGACTACCAAGCGTGCTTACGAGGAGCTTGAGCGTGACGGATTTATTGAATCCTTCACGGGCAAGGGTTCGTTCGTAAAGGCACAGAATTTAGAGCTTTTCCGTGAAGAGCAGATCAAGCAGATCGAATCCCTGCTTATGGAGGCAGGCGATAAAGCACGAAAGGCAGGACTCACTATACAGGAGCTTCACGAATTGCTCGATCTTGTAAATGGAGGAGAATAACCATGTCTGCATACGAAAACGCAATTGAAATATCGGGCGTCACTAAAAAATACAGCGGCTTTACGCTGGATAACATCAGCTTCAATGTGCCGAAAGGCTCGATTATGGGATTTATCGGTCAGAACGGCGCAGGAAAAACCACAACTATCCGCAGTCTGATTAACATAATAAGCATTGACGAGGGAGAAATAAAGCTGCTCGGTCTGGATCATCTTCAGCATGAGCAGGAGATCAAGGAACGTATTTCCGTTGTTTTCGATGAGCTGCCGTTCCACGATGTTTTTAATGCAAAGGATATGGCGCGCATATTTGAGGGGATCTATCCGCAGTGGGATAACGTTGTTTATACGCAGTATTTAGAGCGTTTCGGACTTCCGATGAAAAAGAAGATCGGCGAGTTTTCAAAGGGCATGAAAATGAAGCTGCAAATTGCCTGTGCCCTTTCTCACAATGCAGAGCTGCTTGTAATGGACGAGGCTACCACGGGACTTGACCCTGTTGTGCGCGATGAGATCCTGCACATTTTTATGGAGTATCTCCGGGACGGCGAACGTTCTATTCTTATGTCCTCACACATTACCTCCGACCTTGAAAAGATCGCAGACAGCGTAACCTTCATTGACAAAGGCAGGCTGCTTATTTCGGGATATAAGGATGATATTATCGAATCTCACGGTATTCTCAAATGCGATAGATCGGAGCTTGGAAATATCGACCCGAAAGATATTGTAAGCGTTCGCATAAATTCCTTCGGCGCTGAAGTAATGCTCTGTGACCGTCAGTCCGCTTCCTACAAATACAGCGGCGCAATAATCGACCCGGCAAGCCTTGACGACATTATGCTTTACTATGTTCACAAGGACGAAAGGGAGTGGAACTCATGACAAAGCTCTGTTCGCTGATTTTCCGTGAACTTAAAGCAAGCAAAAAGATGTACATACTGAGATTTGCGGTCCTGCTTGCATTTTGCTTTTTTATCATGGGAGCAATATTTTTGCTTACACATATTTTAGAGCAGATGCCCGAAGATACGCTCAGATCATTTACACAGATGTTTTCCATGTTTGTAGTGATCTATTCGGCGGCGGTTTTTTCGGGGGACAGTGTTTTCGTAAGCGACCTTAAAAGCGGCTGGCACAATTATTCCTATGCCCTGCCCATAACGGCAGCTGACCGTGGGGCAGCAAAGCTTATCTGCTTTCTGGGTACGGTGAGCATATCATCCCTTTTCGGTTTAGGCTGTGTTTTCATAAACTGCCTTATCGCAGGCACGCAGTTTCGGATAGGATATGTTGTTCTGCTGTTCATTGTTCTGGACATTATACTGCTTTTCAGGATCATCATGGACTTTTTTGTGCTTCGGGCAAGAAATACCGATGAATATAAGAAAATGTATGAAACGGGCGGCTTAGCATTCTTAGTCTGCGGAGTATGCATTGCCTTTGTGATACTCAAATGCATAGGCTTTGATTTTGGGGCATTATTTACTTCCGACAGCACCGAGCCGTTATTTTTTGATATTTCAACGCTTACGGGCAAAATGCTGCTGTGGCTCATACCACTTACTGTTGTTCTTTGTGCCGGTCAATTTGCTGTTATCCGTCATCACTTGGAGTATGCATATCCCGACGGCGTAAAGATAAAAAAGTCAAATGTTAAGGCAGAAACAGCGGCAGATATTTCCGCCCCCCACTGTGAGCCTGTGGGCTTTCTTTACAAGGAGATAAGACAGAATTCGAAAAGCATTATTACCGTAATACTTCTTCCCTTTCTGATACTTGTCTTTCTGACCTGCTGTCTTGCTATTGTTTCGCTGAGCGAGGAGTACGGCGGCGATGGCTGGATAGTCAGAACCCTGACCTCCGATGTATTTCGTATTATGTCCATAGCTCTTGGCTTTTTCAGTGTAAGCGGTTTGCTGCTCAGCGTTTTCCACGGCGATGACAAAAAGCTCTGGGCATATTTTATAGCATCTTCTCCAATGGGTGTGGAAAAATTCCTGTACACAAAGTATGTACTGTCCTTTGCTATGTGCGGACTTTATTTCGTTTCAAGCTATTTTGCCGAAACTCTTCTTGCAACGATCAGCTGGTTTGCACTTGGAAAAGAACTTACCGGCTTTGCAAGTATTTTTATCATAATTTTCTTTGCGCTCATTTTACAGAATTCGTTTTCAATTCCGATGATGCTACGTTTCGGCGAAAAAAAGGGCAGTATCATAAATCTTATCATAATACTTTGTCTTGCCATAATGGCAATATTGGTACTGTCTTTTATTCCAAGGGAAATTCAGGATAAGGTATTCGCATGGCTGGCAAGCTTCATAACAGGCGAACATGGCGGCCTTACAATGCTGCTGCTCGGACTATTCCCCGGTTTCTCTGTTGGAGCATATATTCTGTCCTACAAGGTATCCTGCAAGATATTCATGAAGGGAGTGAACGAGTATGACAAATAAAAAGCTTGAAGCAAAAAGACTCATCATCTTTCTTCTGCTGGCATTCGGCATTTCGTGGGTCCCTGCAATCATACTGAACTGCGCTTTTGGTTATCACGAATGGTTTGAAACCTACAAAATGCCTTTTTTGACTCTTTTGGTAAGCTACGGACCTGCTCTTGCCAACGTCATAACCCGTAAACTCACACATGAGGGCTGGCATGACAGTATGCTGCACCTGAAATTAAAGGGTAACATAAAATACTACCTGATCGCAGTATTCGCAGTAGTTGCTATGGGCATTGCCGAGGGTGTTCTCGTAACAATTTTATACGGCAATTGCGATTTTTCCGAAATAGGCGGAGGTATGAAAGGTATGCAGCTTATCGGAAATGTGCTGCTGACTGTTTCTGTTGTTCCGCTTATGGCTTTCAACACCTTTGGTGAGGAATTCGGCTGGCGAGGATATATGAATCAAAAAATGGAGCCGCTGCTGGGCACAACAGGAACCATTGTAGTCGGAGGTATTCTCTGGGGGCTCTGGCACGCAGAGCTGACGGTTGTCGGACATAACTTCGGCACGGAATATGACGGCTATCCCTATCTCGGTATTCTGGCTA
>JBJEQP010000102.1:0-36543 GCA_051881815.1 Oscillospiraceae bacterium
TGGTCGTATTCTATCCACCGTCTTTATCCATAGAACAAATGGTTATTAGTATAAATTATCTTTTCCAAACAGCCTATTTTTTGCCGTCATAAATATAATTTCGCACTTTTAAAAATAAAAATTGGCTAAAATCACAAAAAAGTCTTGCATTCTTTACAAATACATGGTATAATGTAATAAAAAATTCAAATAGTACAGTATCCATTAGATTATGATAGTTTTTTAGAGATTCTCTTAAAATTATTAAAGCGCAGGCGGCGAAAAAATTTTCTGACGGCTTTGTAACGCAGCGCAAAGCTTTATACGGTACCGTCTTAGCTTTATGACTTAAAAGAAGGTGTGCTATGAAAGACATAAAATTGACCGATTTGATACCGCCTAATATTTTACAGCAATTTCAGGACGGATTCTCCAAATTTACCGGAATGGCTGCTCTTATCACGGATGAAAACGGTATTCCCGTTACCGTTGGAAGCGGATTTACGTATTTTTGCACCAACCTTATAAGAAAATCCGAAAAAGGCTGCAGGCATTGCGAGGAATGTGACAAAAACGGTGCTTTGATGACGCTGCGCAACGGAAAGCCTGCCGTTTACCGCTGCCATGCAGGTCTGGTGGATTTTGCTTCCCCTATTATTGTGGATGACAAATTCCTCGGAAGTGTTATCGGTGGACAGATCCGTACCTCCCCCATTGACAAGGAGCAGATGACGGCTATTGCCAAGGATCTGGATATAGACCCCGATATTTACATAGCTTCTGCCGAAAAGACTTCCATACTTGCCATAGAAACCGTAGAAAAAGCTGCAGAGTTCCTTTATGAAATAGCGCAGCTTCTCTCCGAGATGGCATATAACAACTACCTTGCGCTCAAGCAGAGCCGCAAGCTTGAACGGGCAGCACGCTCGCAGTCCGCTTATATAATGAATATGAGCCTTAACATGGAGAAAAACGTCAATGACTGGATGTCCATCGCAAAGGAAGCTGTCAGCAACGGCGACAGGAACGTTATGGAAAGCTCTATCAAGGAGCTGATAAACAAAAGCTCCGACGTTTATTCAATGGTAAGCGATACCGTTGACTATATACGCATGGCAGGCGGCGAGGTAGAGCTTAATGAAACAACATACGATCCGAATGTGCTTCTCAGTCAGGTTGCCGACAGCATAAGGGACAATCTCTTGGAAAAAAACATTTCGCTTATTATAAAAATCGACGGAAGCGTTCCGGAATACCTGCTGGGAGATTCGGGAAAGATCGGTCAGATACTGAACAAACTTCTTACAGGCTGCATCGCATATTCCGAAAGATCGGAAATTACCATAAACGCATCATGCAGAAAAAGATCCTACGCTTCAATACTCGATATTGATATATTCTCCGCCGCACTGAATATTCCATCCAATATCATGGACAGTATAAAGGCTTATTTCCTTAATACATCCGCAGGAGATGTTATTGGAGGAAACGACGAATCAAGTTTTGCACTATCTTTAATAGCGGCACTTACCAAGCAGATGTCAGGCAAAATAAAAGTAGGAAACGGAAACACCGGCGAACCTGCTTTCAGATTGAGTATTCCTCAGCTTGAGGTAAAGGGTTAAAGAGGGACATAAAATGAGTTTTAATGCAGCTGAATATTCTAAGGCATTTGATAATTTTATAATTAAAGCCGAGAAGATCACGGATTTTTTCGACCCGAACATATCTGACGCACTTTCCGATATATGCCATGTTCTGAGGATAGCAAGGGTATCGGTAGTATTTTATGAAACTTCCCGTCACGAAGAGCTTGACGAGGGAAGATCAATGATATTCTTTTCCGAAGGCGAAGCGGATGACGAACGTATTTTTACGGTGCGTGAACTCACAAACGGAGGAAGTATTGCAGTATATACGATGATGCAGCGGTCAGGCGACTCCGACTGGAGCGATGAGGAGCGTTCAAAGCTCTCCATACTGGAAAAGGCGCTGTTTGCATTTAACGGACGTTCAAGAGTTATGCACATTATAGACCGTCTTGTTTTTTTCGATGAGGACATGAATATCCCAAATCTCAAATTCTTTATGAAAAAAATCAGTATGCTTATCGAATCGGGACAGATAGACAGGTACGGTGCGTGCTATTTCAATCTGAAGCGCTTCTCCGTGATCAACCAGAATATCGGACGTGAACGCGGAACTATTGTAATGAAGAAGTATATCTCACAGCTTCAGAATAAGCTCTCGGACAGCGAGTATGTCTGCCGTATCGGCGGTGATAACTTTGTCGTGCTCTTTAAAAAAGAGAACCTTGAAACAGTCAGTATGCACCTTGGCGGCGTGGGTATAGTTTACGACGAGGAAGATAATGAAAGGGTGTTTGTTTCCGCTTATGCAGGGTATTATATGATACCCTCCGACTGCCATAAGCCCTCCGATATAATGGACAGCCTGAGCATTGCGGTCAGCACAGCCAAAAATATACTTAAAGCCAATTTCGTTTTCTACGATGAAAAGCTCAAGTTCAACCGCAATGAAGTCAAAATGGTCGAAAGTGCATTCAACGACGCCATCGACAAAGAAGAATTCCGTGTTTATTATCAGCCGAAGGTAAACCTTAAAAACTACACCCTTCACGGTGCCGAGGCGCTCTGCCGCTGGTTCAGGAACGGCGAAATGATACCGCCATACAAGTTCATTCCTGCATTGGAGCAGAGCAAATCTATATGCGTTCTTGATTTTTATATGCTTGAACACACCTGCCGTGATATCCGCCGCTGGCTTGACGAGGGCAGACCTGTTGTAAAGATCTCCGTAAATCTTTCTCGCCGCCATCTGGGCGATATGGATCTGCTGGATCACATTATTTCCTGCATAGATAAATACAACGTACCGCATAAATACATAGAGATCGAGCTTACCGAAACCACCACCGACGTTAATTTTTCCGATCTGAAAACAATCGTAGTCGGTCTGCACGAAGCCGGCATCAGCACCTCTATCGACGATTTCGGCATGGGTTATTCTTCGCTGAATCTTATAAAAGAGCTTCCCTGGAACGTACTCAAGATAGACAAAAGCTTTCTGCCGGATGAAAACGACTCGGATTCCCAGAAGTACGTTATGCTAAAGCATATTATAGCACTTGCCCAGGACATCGGACTCGAATGTATTTCAGAGGGCGTTGAATCCGCTGAACAGGTACGGCTGCTGAAGGAAAACAACTGCTTCTTTGCTCAAGGCTTCTACTTTGACAAGCCTATGCCTGTGGAGGACTTTGAAAAACGCCTGAACGAGCTGAAAAAGCTTTGATCTTGACAACCCATCTTGTATGTGATAAACTATTATTGTCCAATTGGACAGCCTCCTATGATTTTTACTTTGGCTTGCGACACCATTGTAATAGTATCATAGGAGGTTTTTATCATTCTCACTGCAATTGGATCATATCGTATTTTCAAGCAGTTATTCATATAAGGGGTTCTCTAAAAACCGGGACAGGAGCATATTTTCGTACATGACTTGCATCAGCTGCAAGGCAACAAGCCGCAGCAATACTTGATGTATTACAAGGTTTGTTAACGCAGCAGATGATGTAAGTCATAGAAAATATGCCGTGAAGGAGGTTTTTAGAGGTTCCCATAAATAATAGGTTGATAATGGATAAGCGAAACTACCGAACTATTTACGTCAGCCGAAGAATATGTATCGAATATGCCGCAGACCGTCCCGTATCGCCCGCAGATGTGACCTGCCGCTGCGTCCGTCAGGGGTCAGCGTAACCGGGATCTCTGCGATAGCCGCACCGGAGAGAGCAAACTTTCCGATAATTTCGGTGGCGAACTCCATTCCGCTGCAGGAAAGTCCCAAGGCAAGTGCTTTTTGCCGATCAAAGCCGCGCAGTCCGCAGTGGAAATCCCTCACCGAGGTGTGAAACCGCAGTCTGCCAAGAAAAGAAAGCACAGGCACGCCAATATATCGGTGTGAAAACGGCATGGCACCCGGAGCAATATTGTCCATGCGGCAGCCCATTACCAAAGGGTATCCCTCACGCAGCTTCTCGATAAATCCGTCCAGATGCAGGAAATCGTAGCTCATATCGCAGTCGCCCATGATGATGTATTTTCCGTGAGCAGCTTTAATTCCGCCGATAAGGGCATTTCCGTAGCCTCGTTCGGTCACGTTTACAACACGCGCACCTGCCTCCTGTGCGAGTGCTGCCGAATTATCCGTGCTTCCGTTGTCGGAGACCAGCACCTCTCCGCAGATGCCGCTTTCCATAAGAAACTGCTGTGCCTGCCGCACACATTGCGCAACGGTCTGCTGCTCGTTAAGGCAGGGCATGAGTATAGTCAGTTCAGGCTCGACCATATTTATTTCCTCCTTTTGTGGGGGATTTTTTCTTTATCGGACTCGGCTCCAATATGAACCATAGTATCGCAAACAGTACTATAGCAAGACATAAAAATAGAATGACAAAAGGAGACGAGGGCAAAGCTTGAAGAGTTAGGAAAAAGCTGATTAAAGCGCAGCGTTCGTTTCGCCGTTTTGAAAAATGTACGAGTTTCCTGTCTTTAATGTCATTCTGACATAGACATTTTGAAAAACGGATGAAACGTATTTGCTGCAGCAATATCAGCGTTTCCTTAGGAACGAACCCGCAGGCAGGCTTGCCGCCTGTAAAGGGTGAGTGACGACGCTATTCAAGCTCGCCGAACTTGTCAGGATATTTTTGTAGATTGATATAATTCCAAATCGTTCTATAGACAAAACCGCAGTATTTATTGAGCGGAATTATTTTTTATTCCAAAAGCTTTAAAATATCCTCCGAGGACATACGCATGATGCTGTTTTCCGATGTTCCGCCGCCGAGGGCAATATCCGCAAGCTCGGATTTGCTAAGCTGGAGCTCCCTTATCTTCTCCTCTATCGTATGCCTTGTTATCATCTTGTATATCTGCACATTTTTCTTCTGACCGATACGGTACGCACGGTCGGACGCCTGATTTTCCGCAGAAATGTTCCACCACGGGTCGTAATGTATAACAATATCCGCTCCCGTCAGATTAAGTCCCGTTCCGCCTGCTTTCAGCGAGATAAGAAACACCTTTGTATCATCGGAGTTGAAGCTGTTCACCATTTTTATACGCTGCGCAGGCTTGGTTGCTCCTGTCAAAGTATAAAAGCTGATGCCCTCTTCGTCAAGGCGGCTTTGGATTATTTCAAGCATGGATGTAAACTGCGAAAACAGCAGTATTTTGTGTCCCGAATCAATACAGCTGCCGATAAGCTCCATACATTGCTCGAGCTTGGCGGACTTGCCATTGTAATTATCATATACCAAGGACGGGTCGCAGCAAAGCTGTCTTAACCTCGTGAGCATAGCGAGTATCTTTATGCGCTCGCTGCTGTCGTCACCCGTCTGTGACACTGCCGTACGGACGGACGCCACATTGGCAGAATAAACCTTGCTTTGCTCGTCCTCCATATCCGTAAGAAGTACAGTTTCGGTTTTTTCGGGCAGCTCGGTGAGGACGTCCGATTTAAGTCTGCGGAGTATGAACGGCGAAACTATTCTTTGAAGTGACTCGGTCGCCTTTGCACTTTTTTCTTTTACTATAGGCGTTTCAAAGGTCTTTTTAAAGTATTGATAGCCGTAAAGATAGTCGGGCATGATAAAATCAAAAATGCTCCAAAGCTCCGCAAGGCTGTTTTCCACGGGCGTTCCCGTAAGCGCAAAGCGGTGCAGACTGTTTACGGCTTTTACCGCCTTTGCCATTTGCGTGGCGTTGTTTTTGATGTACTGCGCTTCGTCGATAAAATGATAGTAAAACTCATATTGTTCATAATCGGCAAAATCTCTGGAGATAAGAGAGTATGATGTTATAACAACGTCATATTCCGCAATCTGCTCTATCTTTTTTGACCTCTCCGCTGCTGTGCCGATTATCGTAAGCGTCTTTAATTCGGGAGCAAATTTTGATATTTCGCTTTCCCAGTTAAGCGAAAGTGAAGAGGGACACACTACAAGATCAACAATATGCTTTTTGCTGTGCTGCTTTGCATCAAGCATAAGTGCAATAGCCTGCAATGTCTTTCCAAGACCCATATCGTCCGCAAGTATGCCGCCGAAGCCGTAGGAGGATATTGTTTTCATCCATTTGTAGCCGTAGCTCTGATATTCGCGCATAATACCGTCCAGCCTTTCGGGAACGCTTATACTTTCGGAATATGCGAGTGTATCACGGTACTTTTTGACCTGCTTTTTGAATTCTGCGCTGCGGTCGATACGGATATTTTCGGCGGTGCTGCGCAGATTGTCAAGATAAAGCATTCTGAATGCAGGAACCTTGAAATGCTCTTTCAGCAGCTTTTTATCGGATACATTAAGGCTTTCGGCAAGCTCGTCCAGTTCGGAAATACTGTCCGTCACGGCGGCAAAAGAACCGTCCTTGAGCTTGTGATACTTTTTACCCTGTCGGTATGCTTTTAAAAGCTCAAGCAATTCCCCTATGCTGTAACCATCGGCGGTTATTTCAAGCTCAAGCATACTGCCCGAGGGGCGCACTCCGACAGCAGGGTGCACTATCGGACGTATCACAGATTTTTTATTGAAACGGTCGGTCGTGAATATTTCCATTTGCTCGGAAAGCAGCGGAATCCCCTCCGTCATCAAGGTATAAAGTCTGTCATCATCGATAATGTAAAGCGGCTCCTCGGTATCGTTCAGATTTATAGAAAAATATCTTTTTATAAGATTTTCGCAGGCTGCCTCCGCATAATAATCGCAGAACGGATTGCGCGATTTATTATACAGCATATTATAGACCGTTTCATCGTAAACATAATCAAGTCTGCCTACAACATCGCCGTTGTTGTCGCAGTCCAAGTACAGCTTTGCGCTTAACTCGGGCGGCTTATACTCGTCAAGCAGCTCCAGACCCTTTATGCTTGCATACTTACTTACGGGGCGAAGAACCGCAGTATAGAAGGCGGACATATCCTTTTTGGAGATATACATTTCTTGATCTCCGACAGCCGCCAGAAGCTCGGGGACAGCCTTTGAATAGCTGCGGCTGCAAATATAGAAAATATTGTCCTTGCAGTTAAAGAGGCAGGCTCTCTGTCCGAGGGCATAGCAGATGTGATATACGCCGCTTTGCTTTAGGGAATAGCGTCCTGTTTTTATTTCCTGCAGCTCAAACTCAATGCTTGGGTCATCAAAAACGATTTGGCAAAGCGTATCGTCAAAGAGAACGCCGCTGTCCCTGTTTATCTCAAAAAAGCGCACAAGGTTCATACCGTCAGGAGCAAAAACACGGCGGCAGTCATAGCCATAACCGGAGGTGGAGTAGATATTAAAAGATAATTCAAGAAGAGCGGCGCTTTGCTCATCTATAATATCGTAAGTGTGCCTGAATTCGAGATTTTTACCGTACTTTATATTTTGTCCGTTCCGAAACGCCATATAAAGCTCCCTAATGTCTTTAACGACATACATTTTATCATATCCGATCTTCAGCGTATAAGCAAGCTTGCCGTAATGATCGATAAGCTCGGGAACGATGCGTATTTTTTTGTCAAAACGGTTGTCCGCATCGGCGGCAATATCAGCATTGCGGCAGTATGAGGATATGAGCTGACCGGCTGATCTTGAGCTTTGATTTGAAATGGACTTATCGTATATTTTTTCAAGATACAAAAGCGCTGCGGCAACGTGCTTGCAATGGCCTGCATAATCATAGGGACAGTCGCAGGAGATCCCCGACAGCTCTCCCTCGGGTGAAATATGCACATTTACGGTATAATCGGAAGAGCCTTCAACATAGAACGTGTAGTTTCCGTTATCGTCACATTCCGGCTTGCTTACTCGTTTCTCTTTTAGATACATCTGTCCTCGCTGGAGGATCTTTTGTATAAACTGTCCTCGGAAATTTTTTATATTCATGCACATTCCTCCATTCGTTCTGTACATAATTATAGCAAGTGCGGAGGTTTTTGTCAATGAATCATAAACACCCGTTTATACTATAGCAAGACATAAAAATAGACCGCCAAACTTGTCAGGATATTTTTGTGGATTGCTATAAGGAAACGCTGATTAATACGTTTCCTTAGTATAATATAAATAATTATTTTACATACAAAACGTCTTTAAGGCACAACAAACATACCTTAAAGACGTTTATGCTTTTTTATGATAGAATGAAGCAGAAAAAACTCTGTGTATTCTATTTTTCAGGAATTATTATATCTTAAATTCATTCACGCACTGTGAAAGCTCATCGGCAATGCGCTTTAGATCTGCTGCGGAATGACCGATCTGCGAGAAGCCCGAGGACATCTCCGCAGTTTCTCCGCTTGTCCTGTTGGAAAGCTCGGCGGTAGTTCCTGCAATAGCAGTCAGATCATCGACAATTTTTACAATATCCGCACGGACATTTTCAAGCTGTGCCGTATGCTTTTCGATTATGCGGATACTGTCGGCGGAAGAGTGTATTCCTCCGATGACCTCGCTGACCGCAGCAGCAGTTTGTTCCATACTTACGCTCTGGTCGGTGATTATCTGCTTTGCTTCCTTCATTGTTTTCATGGTAAGCGCAGAATCCGAAGTAAGGCGCTCAACAAGCTCCTGTATCTGTTTTCCGCACTTTGTAGATTCCACAGCAAGGGTCCTTACCTGAGAAGCGACTACTGCAAATCCACGTCCGTATTCCCCTGCTCTTGCAGCCTCGATATTGGCGTTGATGCTGAGAATAGAGGTTTCCTCGGCTATTTCCGACACCATTTTTGCAGCTGCGCTTATTTCATTTATCGAGCTGTCTGTCTGTGCCGTGCTTTCGCCTATTATATCAATAGCATCTGTTACCCTGCTGTTTACGTCAAGCAGATTTTTAAGATTTACCGCCGCAGTATCGCTGTTTTTAAGCATACTTTCCGAGTTTTCATTAAGTGCGGCAATTTCATCGGTAGTAGTGCCGATAACGCTGCTCATTACGGAAACACTATTTCCTGCGCTGTTCATTTCTTCCGCCTGTCTGTTTGCGCCCAAGGTCATATCCGATATGGCAGACTCAAAGCCGCCGAGAGTATCCATAGTCCTTGCCGCCATATTGTTGAGTATTTCCGATGCATTTAACAGCGAATCCGAGTTTGCTTTAAGACGGGAGATGATGTCCGTCAGAGAATTTTTCAGATCAACGACCGCTTTTGCAAGCTCGCCTGCTTCATCTCTGCGGCGTGTGATGCGCCTCGGTATATCCGCCGAAAGATTGCCGGAAGCAAGCTCTTTCAAAACATTAACGCCCTTGTTTATAGCGCCTGTTACCGACATAGCAACAAAAACTGCCAGGATCAGTCCTGCAGCTGCGATAACAGACACAACAACAAGTATCTTGCTGATAAGGCTGTTTATGCTGCTGTCAACCTTTTCCTTTATCTGTCCTGCAAAAACCATTCCGACGGGCGAACTGCCGCTGTCCTGATATACAGGTATGTAATATCCGTAATAAACCGTTCCGTCAATATAAACGGAGCTGCTGAAATATTCGTTTCCGCCTTCCAGCACCTCGGCAACGATCTTGTCGCCTGCAGGAGTGTCAAGAAGTCTTCTGCCTTCGCTGTCCTTTGCGGAGGTCATTATTCTGTCCGCACCGTAGAAGAATGTTACAACCGTTCCGTCATCCCCTGCGATACCGTCAATAAGATTGTCGGAGAGGGAAATATTGTATCCGCCCTTCCAAACGTCACCATTTTTGGATATATAGTATTCTCCCGAATTGGTTTCATAAGCGGCAAGAGTACAGGTAGCCGTATTTCTCATCGCATTTTCAGCCTGTTCCAGAACAGAGCTTCGGAAGGTCGTTTCGGCAAGGTAGTATATCACTCCGCCCAGAACAAGAATAGGAAGGACCGCTCCGCAGAGGAATTTTACAAGTATGCTTACTTTCATTTCATATTCCCCCTTTATTCAAGCACGGTCACGGTCTTGAAATACCAGTCGATCCCGCCTGTTATCTCCGCATCGCTGAGAGTTGAGCCGTCCTCGCCCACCGTTTCGCCGGTATTTGTTTCGATCACTCCGTCAAAAACGTTAAAGCTTCCGTTCAGCATCTTCTGTGTTGCCTCGGCAACCTTTTCATCACATTCGGGGTTGCAGAAATCAGACGTATTTGTTATGCCCACAAGTCCTTCGGCAAGTCCGCCGTAGTAATTTTCACCGTTCCATGTG
Organism: Oscillospiraceae bacterium; assembly: GCA_051881815.1. Lineage (GTDB taxonomy): Bacteria > Bacillota > Clostridia > Oscillospirales > Ruminococcaceae > UMGS363. The sequence goes on from JBJEQP010000102.1 coordinate 10,214, forward strand.
CCGTTGATAATGCTCTGAACAGCTTCGGTATAATAGGCGCTCCATGTCCAAATTACGCTGCACAGCACCGAATCGGGAGCTTCCTTGCTCATATCGGAATTGTATCCGATAGAGTATGCTCCCCTGCTTTCCGCATTTATCGCCGGATAAGCGGTGTCGGCGTGCTGTGTGATAACGTCGCAGCCCTCGTCAAGCAGATCGAACGCATACTGTGATTCAAGCTCGGGGTCATACCAGCTGTTTGTTACCTTTACAAAAACCTCTGCGTCGGGATTTACCGAATAAACTCCCAAAGCAAATGCGTCAATACCTCCGGTGACTTCGGAGCTTTCGGTACCCATTGCCGCAACATAGCCGATCTTGTCCGACTCCGTGTTAAGTCCTGCAACGATACCGCTCAAATATCTTGCCTGATATATTCTTCCGAAGTAGTTGGTGAAGTTTTTTCCATTGGAAAGGTAGCCTGTTCCGTGGGAGAAATATACATCGGGATATTTTTCTGCACAGGCAGCGGTCGTTTCCATATAACCCCAGCTCGTGGTAAAGATAACATTGCAGCCGTCCCCGACAAGGGAATCTATCGCTTGTTCGGTAGCCGCAGTATCCAAATCATCAACAATGACGCGATGTATTTGACTGTCAGCAAGACCGATATTTTTCTGCATTCCCTGAATACCCAGATCGTGAGTGTAGGAATATCCGCTGCCCTCAGCAGGGTCGGATATGTACAAAACTCCTACATTTATATCTTCTTTTGGAATACCTATGACCGTTTCCGTATCGGTCTGAACCTGTTGTTCATCTGATGCAGCGACAGTATTTACCACATAATCATCGTAGCTTTCAGATTCAGTGTCTGCCGCACAGCCGCCTAAAATTAAAACGGACATTGCAAGACAAATAGAAATAGCAGAAAACTTTCCTGAATTCATTTGATCACTTCCTAAAAAAATATCAATATTACAAAAAAGATCCACACCTTATGACTCTGAACATTTAAACTTCTGTTTTATTACATCAAAGGTATGTATTTCATTAATTAATACAAATATTTTATCACATTTTGTCTAAATTGTCAACAGCTGTAAGCAATATAATCACGGTTTTTCAACGAGAAAATATTTGCAAACGAATTGTAACAAGACAAAGCAGTTTTCAGCAGCTGCGAGCTTTTGTTTGATTTTTTGTACACTTTGAGTTTAAAGATTATAGCAAGACATAAAAATAGACCGACAAAAGGAGGCGAGGTCAAAGCTTGAAGAGTTAGGAACGAACCCTTGGCTATGGGTTGATTTGAGATTAGTATTACACAGTTTATTTTTCATACCCTTATGAAATTTTAACCTTGAGCGACCTTGAAGAATAACCGTTTTCATACCCTTTATCAGTCTTTTTAACAGCGCACACCTTATATGTATAGGTACCTTTCCCGGAATTATTTATTGTACATGAGTTTTTCTTCACAGTAGCAATTTTGGTGTATTTTCCTGTTTTGGTGTTGAAGCGATAAACACGGTAACAATATGCATTCTCTATCTTTGTCCATGTCAGCTTTGTTTTTCCGCCGCTTACCTTTGCTTTAAGGACAGGCGCTTCAAGGCGTTTATTATCGGTTGTTACTTCCTTGTCAGCTTTAGTGTTTACGGTTTTAACGGAAGCTGTCAGCGCTTTTACTATATCGGGATATTTGACCTTCGCCTTCTCACGGTCAAACAATGCCATATCTCCGGTATCCCACCAAAAGCATTTAATACCATGCTTTGCGGCCGCTGACACAAAATATTCCGCATAAAGCTGACGAGAAGCCTCATTACCTTTATAATTTGCTCCGAATTCGCCTATAACCATAGGAGCGCCTTGTTTTTTTGCGAACTTCTCCAATCTTTCAAACATATCATCGAAATACTTTTTTTCCGAATCACTGCCCCATGTATCGGTCATTGTTGTCCATGTGGCATCGTTTGCCGTAAATCCCTGCGGATCATAATTATGGGCATGGATAATAAGATGATCCTTCACAGTATCATTGGGAAGTTCAAAGCCTGCCAAAGCTTTGACCGAACAGCTTCCCGAATAAACCTGAACCATAAGATTACGGTTGGAGTTATTTCCGCCTGTGGCTCTTACTGTATCCACAAAAAGCTGATTAAAATCATTTACTGCTTTATAAGCGTCACTTTTTTGGGCATCAGTCCAGCTGTTTTGGCTATCGAGAATTTCATTGAAGCCTTCAAATATCAGCTTCTCGTCATAATCCTTGAAGCATAAAGCAATACTCTTCCACAGTCCGGCAAACTTATTTGAATTTTTCTTGAAACAATCCGCAGAGGCCTCAAGCCAGCCGTCAGCTCCTGCATCGTGGTGAACATTGATAATACAGTACATATCCTGAGAAATAACGTAGTTCACGACCTCACGGACACGACTTAACCATTCCTTATCAATATTACCTTTCCCATCAATATGCTCAGCCCAGGTCACAGGAACACGGATCGCATTAAAGCCGGCATTTTTAACAGCAGTTATCAGCTCCTTTGAAGTAACGGGATTTCCCCAAGCTGTTTCGTAATTCTCGGGCTTGCCTGCTGTGTACAAGCCTATCCACTCACCGCAGCTATCCAGAGCGTTTCCTAAATTCCAACCTACACTAATATTTTCGACTGCCGTTTTTGCTGTTTCAAACTTTGTTTCGGCTGAAACGGTCAGCGATATTGATGTTGCCATAGTAACTGCGCACATAACTACAGCTGTAACTTTTTTTATTAATAACCTTATTTTCATTTTCTTGTCCTTTCAGTTTACTGTAATCCAATAATATCATACTTCAATTGATTTTGTCAATATCCTTTTATATTTCTCAAATACTATAGCAAGACATAAAACAAGACATAAAAATAGACTTACAAAAGGAGGCGAGGTCAAAGCTTGAAGAGTTAGGAACGAACCCGCAGGCAGGCTGTCGCCTGTCAAGGGAGTCTGACGCAGAATTGGATTATTATTTCCGAGTATTTAGTCTTACGGTTGGTTTGGAATTAGTATAAAGTATCTTTAGGGAACCTCTAAAAACCTCCTTCACGGCAAATTCTCTATGAGTTTTGCGAGCATGCTTTGTCTCGTTTTTTAGAGAACCCCTTTACAAAAAAGCAATATTATAGTATAATCAAAATATGACGATAAAGAAAGGGGCTATTTATGAAAACGAATAATCTGCCTGAGGAAAACCTTCGCCGCTGCAACAAGCTGTTGAGAAATACGCAGTGGTTTATGGGATTCAGCATTCTTTTCATCGAGATCGTAACGAATACTGTACTCTATAAAACCGGTGACCCCAAATATACCGATGACAATGTGGGGTATATGTTTTTCCGTTATCTTGTCGTAACAACGATAATCAATTTCAGTGCGCTTTTTTTGAGCAGAATTGCGATAAAGCTGTTCAAGCTGAACATTTACACCGAAAGGTACGCGCTTATGGCGGGACTTATGACAATAATGGCAGATGTGTGCTTTTCGCATTACGACTTTTTCATTGTGTTCTGCTCGTTCATTGCGCCGATAATAATTGCCGCACTTTACGAAAACCGCCGTTTCTTTATCGGTGTGTGCATATTCAGCTATGTAGGAATGGCGCCCGGACTGGTCGGGAAGCTGCTTGACCCGAATTTCGGAGTTTCGGCAATACCTGAAACAGTGCTTACAGTGCTGATAATCGCCTCCTTTTGCATACTCGGCTGGTTTACCACAAAATACCTTTCAAATCGCAGTGCAGCGCTTGCCGATGCTATTGATCAAGTGGAGGCTGCGAACAGCTCAAAGAGTAACTTCCTGGCGAATATGAGTCACGAGATCCGCACGCCGATGAATGCGATCGTGGGAATGACCGAGCTTATTCTGCGCGAGCATGACATCAGCGAAACCGTACAGGAAAACTGCTTCAACATACAAAATTCAGGTCGGAGCCTGCTGTCGATAATCAACGACATTTTGGATTTCTCTAAAATCGAATCGGGAAAAATGGAGCTTATCGAGGAGAGCTTCAACATTGCATCAACGCTCAACGATGTGATAAATATGGCAATAACACGAAAAGGCGACAAAAAGCTGGAGATCATCGTTCACGCCGATCCCGATATTCCGTGCGGACTGATCGGTGACGAGATCCGCATACGCCAAGTTATCATTAACCTTGTCACAAATGCGATCAAATACACGAACGAGGGATGCGTTTCAATAAGAGTTTCGCAAACGAAGCAAAAATATGGGATAAATCTCTCTGTTTCGGTTTCGGATACGGGAATCGGCATCACAGAACAAAATCTCGAGAAGCTGTTTTCGAGCTTCCAGCAGGTTGACACGAAGAAAAACCGTGCTGTTGAGGGAACAGGCTTGGGTCTTGCGATATCAAAGAGGCTTATAACGCAGATGGGCGGTTTCATAAACGTGACGAGCAAGTACGGAAAGGGATCGGAATTTCGGTTTGTGATACCTCTTAAAGTGAGCGACAAAAAGCCGTTTGTGACCATCACCGGCGCCGACAAGATCCACGCAGCAGGCTATATTGATTTCAAAAAATACTCGCACCCGAAAATCGCCGAAGAGTACCGTTTGCTCATACGTGAGCTGGCGCAGACGCTGCACACAGACATCAAGGTATACGAAACGATGGACGAGCTGAAGGAAGCGGCAAAACAAAACAAGTTCACACACTTTTTTACGCCGCGCGAGCACTACATCGAACATTCGGATTTCTTTTTGTGCCAAGTAAAAAAGGCCGAGATAGTTGTCGTGCAGGATAGATTAAATGCGATCGAGATGCCCGATGGCGTGAAATGTATGTACAAGCCGTTTTACATATTGTCGGTCGGTGCGATCTTCAACCATGAAAACGTCGTTACAAATCTTGAGCGTAGAACCCTGACAACGCATTTCTCCGCATCGAAAGCACGCATACTCATAGTCGATGACAACCCCATAAACCTTAAAGTTGCCGTGGGACTTATGCGGCCTTATCATATGCAGGTAATAACCGCCGACAGCGCAAAAGCGGCTTTTTCACTGCTGCGCTCAAAGGATTATCACCTTGTCTTTATGGATCATATGATGCCTGAGATCGACGGTGTTGAGGCAACTCAGATCATACGTGCGAAAGAAGACGACTATTACAAGAATCTGCCGATAATCGCACTCACGGCAAATGCGGTGAGCGGTGCTCGTGAAACATTTCTTGAAGCAGGAATGAACGACTTTATCGCAAAGCCGATCGAGCTGTCGGCACTTGACAGAGTGCTGAGAACATGGCTGCCAAAGGAACTGATAAAAGCGCCGACCGAGGACAAGTTCAACGTCGAGGACAAGCGCAAAACTGCTCCGAAGCCCGATAAAGCAACTGCGCTTTTTGATGCGGAAACAGGAATTTTCTACACGGGCGGCGACGAGGAAGCATACCTGGAGATCCTTGAAATATACGTTGATAAAGCCAAAGAAAAACAGAATTACATACAAAAATTGTTCGAGGAAAAATCCTGGAAAAACTATGTTATCGAGGTACACGCACTGAAAAGCACATCTCTTATGATCGGCTCAAAACCGCTCTCCGAGCTTGCGAAAGAGCTTGAGCTCGCAGGAAAAAACAACAACTTCAAGCTGATTGAGGAAAAGCACGCAGCGATGATCGAGCTTTACGAAAAGGTGGCAAAAATCGGAAGCGAGTACATCGCTCAGAAAAAGCCGACGTCCACAAATGAGGAGGCTCCGCAGGAAGATCTGACGGAAATACCGATCGATGAGGTCGAAAGCTTTATTCGTGAGATCAGAACGGCTTGCGATAATTTTGATGTTGACGCAGCGATCGAAGTATGCAAAAAAACCTATGGAAAAAGCTGCGGTGGAATTGACCTTAAACCCCTGATTAACGCTGTTGAGGAATCCGTGGAGGACTTTGAATACGAAGAAGCGGAACATCAGATCGAAAAAATTCTTGAGAACTTGAAAGGCGGTGCGGTAAATGGCTGAACAAAAGGTGAAGATCGTTGCGGAGTGTGTGTGCGATCTGCCGACGAATTGGCTAAAATCGCAAAATGTGGATATCGTGTATTTTACGATCGAAACAGACCGCGGCGTGTTTTTCGACACACACGAAATTACCTCCGACAACGTCATTTCATATATGATGACGGGCGGCAAAAAAGCTCATTCCTCCGCACCCGAGCCTGACATTTACAAAGAAGTTTTCGAGAAAAATCTCGCAGAATATGACGAGGTGATCTTAGTTGCGATCAGCAGCGGAATTAGTCTTTCCTGTGAAAATGCGGCTAAAGCAATCGAACAGCTTGGCGAAAACGGAAAACGCATACACGTTTTCGATTCGGGGCATCTGTCGTCGGGACTTGGACATCTCGTGATAAAGGCAGCGAAAATGGCTGAAAGCGGTCACTCGGCAAGCGAGATCCTCGCAACTCTCGAGGCACTAAAAAATAAGGTTTCGACAAGCTTTATTGCCGAAAGCGTGGATTATTTGTATAGGAACGGCAAGGTTTCCGATAAGGTAAAAAAAATATGCTCGGCGTTCAACATTCACCCGATTCTGGTGATGAAAAACGGCGAGCTTACGCTGAAATCGGTGGCGCGCGGCGACTACCGAAAAGCGTGCAAACGCTACATCAGAAAGACGCTGTCAAACACAAAATCGATCGATAAGAACATGGCTTTCATTGTGCAGGCAGGCTGTAACTCAAAGATGATCGAGTGGATAAAATCCGAGGTTTCAAGGGAATGCGATTTTGAGGATCTGATCGTGACCAAGGCTTCGGCGACCGTTTCGAGTAACTGCGGACCGAATTCCTTTGGGGTTATGTTTATCGAGAAGTAATACTAAGGAAACGCTGATTAATACGTTTCTGCCATTTTTCAAAATGTCTATGTCAGAATGACATTAAAGACAGGAAACTCGTACATTTTTTAAAACGGCGAAACGAACGCTTCGATTTATTCAGCTTTTTCCTAAAAACTATTTAAAATCCGGAAAGAATCAAGCCGACAACGATATGCTGTCGGCTTGATTTATATCAATAATCTCCCTATTATCAGGAATGGATCAACACTCCCCTATTCCTGACAAAATCCTCAAATTCCGATTCTTTCTCCTCTGCGGATTTTTCTGTCGTGTCATATACACGCTCAATAGAATAATCATTCCCGTCATTTGAAATGACGAAATACATAGATTTGTTTTCGGTAGTGCTTGTATCGTCATTATACGATAATACCAAATTGTATAATAAGGTGCCTTCAATATTATTTGTAGTATCATTGAGCTGAAAATCCGTATAAGTAATACGAAAACTGATAGAATTCGGATTTTCCTTTGCATTGCTGTTCATGATCTCCAGCATTGTAAAAACTCTCATTTCATCATCACTTATCATATCAAGGGCTGTTGACGAGTCTTGCAATCCATAAACAGTTTCGTTATATATCCCGATGAACTCCGTACATTTATTGAACCACTTACTGTTTGTTATATCTTCATAAATAATTGGAGTAAATCCTCTTTCTTTCGAATCATTCACCGAAACAAATCCCACATCACTCCAGTCAGCATTAAAAGTGAAAGTATAGGTACTTATCGTATGTTCTTCCGTTTCCAGCTTAAATGATATCGTTCCGTTGCCAAGATATGTTAAATCGGGAGGATCAGCCGCTTTTGTGTGGAAATACCAAGAACATGGCTGCGCAAAACCATCTTCATCCAAAAATGCAACCTCCACCGCTCCTTTAACGATGTCTTCAAAAAGAACAGCTCCGATGCGGTCAAAGGCACGATCGGAGATCAAAACACAGTCGATTAATTTCAACTTATCCGAGTTCTCCATACGGTAAAACATATCGGTGATATCTTGTTTTGTCCAAGTTTTTTCTTCCCGATTGGAAGAAACAGGTGAAACTGTCACGGTGCTGAGTATCGCCTCCGCAGCCGCCATGCTGAAATCTTCGCTGTCATTAAAGCAGAATGTAACATAATATCCGTTCTGCTGAATGACAAAATAATGAGTATCATACACACCGTCATAGCTTTGCATTGAAGTGTGGATATAATAGCTGTATGGGTCGTTTTCTCCGCCGTATTTCTCGTCAAGCTTTTTTATCTCACGTCCCGAAACCATATCAACTAAAAAGCCTTCGGTCATAAGTCCATAGCTGTCGGGATAAACGACATTCTGTTCAAGCACCTTTTCTTCGCCGAGCATAAATAAACCTTGACCGTCAGCTGCCCAATCCTTTGGAATAACGAACTGAACATCGACCAACTCGGCATCTGCAATGATGTTGTAACCGCCGTATTCATCGGGGTACATTACCTGACGTTTATGAGATATTTTTTTGAATTCTCCAAAAACCTCGCTGTCAAATTCATCGGAAGTCTGCAAGGTAGGAGCTTCATTTGCAGGCAATGAATAAGCAGGCTCGTCTGTCACATCATCATCGGAAACATCTTCGGGTATATCTTCTGTCGGCTGACCATCCTGCAAAGATGTAAGGCGCAGGAAATAATATGCGGGCTGCTCAAATCCAACAAATGTAAAACTTGTCACAGGCTCGCCGCTGTACTGCACTTTTACCTTATCACCCACATTAAAGAAATCATTTCCGTAATAAGGTCTGCTGAAAACGAGCGCCTTTTCTCCCTTTGTAAATCCGTAAGAATCTTCATCGGGAATGATAACATACTTCTGCCACTCATAGCCTGTTAGCTGCTCATTTCCGTACACCTCCGAGATAGCCGCCGTAAATTCCCGAGGCAGATAATTTACCTCGTCCAGCACACGAAAGCCTTCTTCATTTGCGCAGGTAATTATTAATGTACGCACGTCCTTGCCGTCTATAGAGTAAACTGCCGTTACCTCAATAACATTATCACCGTCATTAACGTCGTATTTCAATGAAAGCGGTAGCAAAGTGTACTTCCACGCTTCATTATAAAAACTGTTTTGCGCAACTGTAAGTTCAGAAATATTTTCATCTGTGATGTTCTTCCCGTTAAGATATTTTCTTGCCGCATCCATAGGGGAAGTATCTATCTGTTTTAAGCGGTATATCTCCAAACCGTAAGTCACATACCACAGCTCGTCATCCATTATAAATAAATAAAGCTCAAAACCGCCGTCTTCATCACTCTGCAAAGCAAAGCAGTATTTATTATCATAATCGCCGAGATTTTTTTCTCCGTCCTGCCAGCCTATTTTTTCAAAATTATCGAAAGAATCGCTCCATTCTTCCTCGGTAAAAGGTATCTCCATAGGCTCGGAAAGCTTGTAGGTTTTACCCGATATTGTGATCGTATCGCCCTTGATCTCATAAGTCAGACCGTTATCATCTCCCAAGTAGGAATCCTTTTGGGGAGCGGTGTACAAAAGCTTGTCCGTTACATACACTCCATCGGGAATGGGGGCAAATTCTGTTGTTTTCTTCACCGCATTTGTAAGCAGACAAACAGCTGCAATTATTACAGCAATAACTGCAACAACGGTAACAATGACCTTCGGCTTTTTCGCACCGAGAACGCCTTTTATTCGGCTCTTTATGTCGCTTTCGCCGAAGTTGAGAACACCGCCGAGAGCAAGCTTGTTCTGCTTCAAGGAAATATTCAGAAGTGCGTTTGCATACGCCTTTTTTACGTCCGTATCAAATCCGCCGAGAGCCTTTTCATCGCAGGAAAGCTCCATATCCTTTGTCATAAGACGGTAAGATATCCACACCATTGGATTGAACCAGTGAACGCAGAGCGCAGCCATTGCGACAAGCTTTACAATATGGTCTTTTCGGCTGATATGCGCTTGCTCGTGTGCGATTATGTACCGCATATCTTCATCGGAGATGTTTTCGGGAAGAAAAATCCTCGGCTTTATGATACCGAAAACAAACGGCGTTTCAATGCTTGCGCAAGTGTAAACATTGCCGTCCGAAAGCTTTGCAGACTTCACTTTTTTCTTGACCGAGATATACGAAACAGCCGTATAAACGAGCATTGCAAGCGTTCCTGCTGCCCATATATACGCACCGACAGCCATTGATATCTGCATTGGATTTGCACTGTTATTCGGCTGTGCAGGCGGAAGCTGTTCGTTTATCTTTTCATTCACGGGCGGAACGGAAACGATTATCTGCGGTTCTTCGGAATACTCAATATCATTCGGGATAAACTCCATTTGACCGTAGGAAACCTCGGGCTTTTCGGGAACAAGCACATTGAAAACGCTCACCGCCGACGAAAACGAGAACGGACACAGCAGACGTATCCCAAGTATCGCCCAGAGCAGATAGGAATACTTTTTCGGCAGCTTTTTCATTGCAATTCGCAGTATGATTATTGCCGCGGAAATATATGCGCCCGTTATGCTCATATTAAGCACAGTTCTGAAAATATCCGTCATATCAATCACCCTCTGTATAGTCGTCGATAAGCTTTTTCAGCTCCTCCGCTTCGGCTTTTGTGAGCTTTTCCTTTTGCAGAAACGCCGTAAGAAACATCGGCAGGGAACCGCCGTAGCCTTTTGTGATAAGGGTTTCCGACTTCTCGCTCATCACCTCGTCACGAGTACAAAGCGGCGTTATGACTGCATTCTCGCTTTTAATGATACCTCTCCCCGAAAGCTTTTTCACCACGGTATAGACGGTGGATTTCTTCCAACCGAGGCTGTCGAAAGCCATCGTCACAAGCTCCCCCGACCGTATGGGAGCGTTGTCCCAGATAAGCTCCATTAATTTAAGTTCTCCGTCCGATATTTTCATAAAAAAGTCCCCTTTGCAAATTTGGTCGATAGTTGTAGACCTCTCTGTTAAGATTAGTCTATCACAATAGACCTTGTTTGTCAAGGGGGAAATATGTTTTTTCAAAAAAATGTACAAATAATCGGCAAAACTCCATGCCGCAGTAATATCAGCGTTTCTTGAAACAGACACACCATTTCTGCCGCTGCAAGAAGTTCAGAAAAAGCTATGTAAATATTAAAAATATGAATATTCTTTTTTGTTTTTCCCTAAAGATTGACAATTTAATACAAAAGAAGTATAATATATAGTAAACAAGCGCAGCAACCGGAGGATACATTTTTTCTCCTCATTCTCTGCGACCTAAAGCTTTTTTCGAAAAAGAAAAAGAGCGTTTCCGAAAGAAAAAATAAAATTATTATTAAAAAAATATTTTGGAGGGAAAATCATGAAAATTTCTGAAAATATTATCTACATAGGCGTTAACGATCATAAGATTGATCTTTTTGAGGGACAGTATGCAGTTCCAAACGGTATGGCATATAATTCATATTTAATACTTGATGAAAAAACTGCCGTAATGGATACGGTTGACGCAAACTTCACCGATGAATGGCTTGAGAATCTTCATAATGCTTTGAACGGAAGAGAACCGGATTATCTCGTGATCCAGCACATGGAGCCGGATCATTCCGCCAATATCATGAATTTCATGAAAAAATATCCCAAAACACAGGTGGTTGCATCGGCAAAGTCATTCGCAATGATAAAAGCATTCTTCGGAGAAGATCTGTCGGCTAACGGTATTGTTGTCGGAGAAAATGACACGCTCTCTTTGGGCGGCACCACGCTTACTTTTGTGACCGCTCCAATGGTGCATTGGCCCGAAGTCATAATGACCTATGACAGCAGGGATAAGGTGCTGTTCTCGGCAGACGCTTTTGGTAAATTCGGTGCACTTGACATTGAAGAGGAATGGGCTTGTGAAGCAAGGCGCTATTATTTTGGAATTGTCGGAAAATACGGTGTTCAGGTACAAAATCTCTTGAAAAAGGTTTCAAAATTTGATATAAAAACTATCTGTCCTTTGCACGGTCCCGTCCTTACCGATGATCTTGATCAGTACCTTTCACTTTACAACGTATGGTCAAAATATGAGGCGGAAAGCAGCGGCGTTTTGATCGCATATACCTCCGTTTACGGAAATACTAAAAACGCTGTTATGAAGCTTGCCGAAATTCTCAAGGAAAAGGGCTGCGAAAACGTAGTTGTCAGCGATCTTGCAAGGAGCGATATGGCTGAATGTGTGGAAGATGCTTTCAGATATGACAGGGTCGTGCTTGCAACCACAACATACAACGGTGATATGTTCCCGTTTATGAAGGACTTTATCAACAGACTTTCGGAACACAGCTTCCAGAACAGAAAGGTCGGCTTAATTGAAAACGGAACTTGGGCGCCAATGGCGGCAAAATCAATGAAAGCTATTCTTGAAAAATGCAAGGATATAACATTCTGCGAGAACGTTGTTCAGATCCATTCTTCTGTTGATGAGAACTGTATGAAACAGATCTCTGCACTTGCTGACGAGCTTTGCTGAAGTCTTGAATTTATATAACTCTTGTAATATCACCTGCAATAGCGGCAACTCTTTTGCTGTATGTGATAGTGATATCCACGATCTCGTCCTAAATGTGTATTCAATACAATTCGTGCGATTTTTTAAAATATTCTTATGATTTCGCACGAAATGTATTGACTATTTTCCGACTTTCGCATATAATATAGATATAAAGAATCCGCAAAGGAGGAATACCTATGATCGTTACAGCTACTGAATTTAAAACTAATTTTGGAAAATATCTTGAACTTATCCCCCGGCTGCAGGAAGATATTTTTATCACCAAAAACGGAAAAACTATAGCGAAATTGAGCAATCCGCAGGTCAGCGCCGTTGACTCCATAAGCGGCATTTTATCGGGATATGATATTGATAAAACTTCTCTGAGAGAGGAGCGTTTTCTGAAATATGAAAGTAATGATTGATACCAATATCATTATTGATGTTCTGACCGAACGTGAGCCGTATTTTCAAGAATCACATAAGGTTTTGTCCATATGTGAAAGCAAAAAAATTATCGGATATGTTACCGCTTCCACAATAACAGACATTTTTTATGTTGTCCGCAAATACACTCACAATACCGAGCTTGCATATCAATGTCTTGGTCACTTGCTGGATATTGTAAAAGTTCTTCCCGTAACAAACGCCAATGTTGTTGCTGCGTTCATTGCAAAAGCGAAAGATTTTGAGGACAGATTATTAGCCGAATGTGCAATTGCTAACAGCTGTGCCTACATAATCACCCGAAATACAAATGATTTTTCCGACTTTGGCGTTACCTTGCTTACTCCAAAAGAAGCAATAGAAAAATTTGATAAGTAATTTTGTAGGATTTCCTGGCAGGAAGTCCTAATTTTTATATCATACTAATCCCCGATTTTTTGTCTATAGGTTGATTTTGAAATAGTATAAAAACACGCAAACCATGGTATTATCAAGGCTTGCGTGTTCTTTTTCGGTAAAAAGTAATTATGTTGTATCAGATCCTTTCAACGGGCACCCATATCTCACAGTAACTATCCTCGGGGGGGTCGCAAGGCGGAGTGTACATTTCAATATTGTAATTGCCGGAAAGCTTGTATTCCTTGCAATTCGGGAGCCACTCACTCCAGATCCTTGTGTTCACGTCCTGCAAAGTCTTGAGTTTGCACGGAAAAACTGCCCATGTTCCTGCAGGGATAAACTTTGTAACATAACCCTCAGGCACTTCATTGCATGGGATATAGTTATCCGCAATCAGATACTCGAAATCCTTGCCTTCGCCGTCAATACAAACGCCGTACAGACCACATACTTCCCTGTTTTCGCCCTCCCGGAAATGCTCCTGCCAGAACTCGGGTATCTCTGTATTGGACGTATCCGCATTGAACATTCTCGACTTGCCCATTACCGTAAATGCCGCTTTTTCAACAATTTTGTACTCCATCATAGTACCGCCCTCCAATGTAAGCTTTATTCTCAAAGGCGCAAAGGATCTCAGATTTGCGCCCTTTTCTTTTGCAGCCGAGGGAGAGATCCCGTGAAACCTTGTGAACGCCCGTGCAAAGCTGTCGGGTGAATCGTAGCCGTATTTCACCGCAGCGTCGATTACCTTTATATCGTACGTTGAAAGCTCCTGTGCGGCAAGAGTAAGCCTGCGGTTGCGGATATATTCGCCCACGGTAAAACCGCACAGCGCACTGAATATCCTCTGAAAGTGGAAGGAAGAAACATACGCCTTTGCGGCAATATCCTCTACCTGCAGATCTTCCGTAAGATTATCCTCAATGTACTGCACTGCGCTTTGAATCCCCTCTGCCCAACCGTTCATTCCATCACATCCTTTCCCTCTGCTGTATTCATTATATCAGCTTAACCGAAGTACTTCCCGACATTTTGTGCTTTTAATTGCGGTATGCTTTGATTGCTTTGGAAAAACTCGGCAGTACCTTCTCCATGCTTGTCGATGCTTCACCAAAACGCTCGTCAGCGTTATATTCTCGTCCAAGTCTGCAATGACTATAACATATTAACACTTCCTTAGTTCAACCCTCAACAATAGAAGTTATCCTGACCTCTCCGTCCTCATTTTCGGAGATAACCATCTGATAAATATTATCTCCGTTTTTGAAAGGCGAAGGGTCAAGGCTGTTCACAGAAAATGAAAGCTTGTATGTCCTGCTTGTTTCGTCCTCACCGATCTTGACATAATTAACATCGGATATGACGCTCAAGGTTTTAAATATCTTCCAGTCGGACGGCGAACCAAGCTCAATGTTTTCATCGACAAACGCAGACAATGCCGCCGTGCTGTGTTCCATACCGTCAAGCATATTTACAAAGCTTTGCATGACATAGCCCATGTAATCCAGCGTTACCGACAGATGGTTGGTTCTGAATAACTCCGCATCATCAAGCTTGTAGAATTCGGTTATGTCCTTGTGGGAAAATTTCAGAATATCCGAATCGTATATCGTGAAGACATACTTTTCTCCGCCTGCGTTTATTTCGGTAACAGAATATGCCGCACCGCTTACATCATAGTCAGTTCCGAGATAGCTGTAATGGTTTAGGTCACGGCAGATGTCGTTAAAAATTACGCTGACATCATATAACCGACCGTTCACAACGGAAAGCTTTTTCGATACTTCGCCGTCTGCGTTGTAATAAACGGTTTGCGCTGTATCGGTTTCCTTCATTGCCATTTTCAGCTCAATGCTGTTAATGGCTCTGTAATCCTCGCTGTCGTAAGCCATATCAATAACGTGAAGCTCATCGCCGTTCTGTTCAAGCCGCATATTTACCTTGCCCTCATCGCCGTTGTAGCTGTCGGTCATATAACCCCATTCGGCAGTGAAATTGTCGCTTATGCGTATGTTTCTTGACTTCCTGCCGCTTTCGTCAATTATGTCAACTCTGCGAGGCTTTCCGTTTACACTTATACTGTAAAAAGTCGCACGATACAAATTATCCGCAAAAACCGAGCCGTTATCGGGTTCTGTAAATATGATAAGTCCGGGATCGTTTTTTTCAAGTCCCGTGAATTTGAAGCTCTCGTCAATGTTATCGGGCAGACTATCGATCGGCAGAACACTCGCACCGTAGTATGTTCCCGTCAGCGAATTAACCGAGCGAATGAAGTATTTGCCCTCTGCACTTACAAGCTCAACCTTAAACGGCAGGCTATAGCCTTCTATTTCATATTCCCAGAAAACCTCTTTTGCCTTTGCAGCAGGCTCGTCCTTGATGTAATAAACATCGTTGGTTGTGTCCATTTCTGCGCTTATCGGAACAAGCCTTCCGTCGGAATACTCAAATTCTACCCTGACGTTTGTCAGATAATAATATAACGGTATCTTATCGTTGTTCAGATACAGATCATATCCTGCAAAAGCTTTGTTATCCTCAATGTAAGATCTGCTGTTCAGATAGAATTGTATATTACCGTTTTCGTCAAACGATAGCGCCTCTTGCGGAGCAGAATCAAGGGTGAAAACGTGTTCCTTGCCTGCGCAGGAAACATTGAATTCAACGTCCGAAAGCTGATCTATCCTTATGTCAAGCAGCTTTTCAACAGCGTCCTCGTCAACACTTATCTCCGAAAGATCGGTGCCGTTTATCAAAGTCATAACGTTTCCCCGATAGTGGGTTATGACCGCAACATCGTCCGTTCCGTCCGAATTAATGTCGCAGAGAACTATCTCCGAAACATCGGGTGTACCGTCTTCGGGAGAGATGTTCTTTCCAAAATGCTGTTTAAGCTCCTTGCCGTTTACATTTTTTACCGCATAAAAGCCGTTGTAGTTGTCCGATATCGTCAGCATTATGTCCGTTTTATCGGAGCGAAGCTCGAATTCGTGCGTTTCGTCATTGTATTCGGAGGTGAAGCCTGCAGAGTTATCCATAAGTGCAAATTCAGTCGGTACAGCACGTTCAGATTCGGAAACATATTGGCTCGGGTCAAACGGGTCGAATTCGCAGGTGAAGCTGTGACTTCCTGCATTAAAAATGCCCTTTTTCAGCTTGTATTCAAGCGTTATCTTGATATTTGCATTGCCGTTAAAGCGACTAAAGGCAGCGTCAATATTGTAATCGGGGTCGTTTATATCAAGCTCCTTTTCATAGGTTGCATCATCAAAATATCCCTCTGGTGCACTTATATAATCGGCCTTTTCACCATTGGAATAAATTCTGTAGCCGGAAACATTGGACAATACTGTAACGCTGTTTAAACTGCCGAGAGTGTATTTCTCGCTTTCAAAGGAAATATCCACATAATAAACACTTCTCTTGTAAACTCTGACGATAAGCTTTCCTGCTTCGCCGTCATCATCTTCGATCATCTGTGAGAAATAGTATAGATCGTTCCCGTCCGATGTTTTGCTGTCGCCGTCCCTTGTACTTACGGAAATATTCTTGCTTGTACCGAATATAACTGCGGTAATAAGAATAACGGCAAGCACGGCAGCAACCGCAATAATGTGAACTTTCTTGATGCTCATAATGTTTTTGATACGGGACTTTATGCCGCTTTCACCGAAGCCCGAAACAAGCATAACGGGGTGCTTTTTTGAAGCCGCGCAGTCAAGAAGGCTGTTTGCATATTCCCTGCGGTTCTCGTTTCCGATAATGTTCAGAACGCTCATATCGCAGAGTTTTTCCGCATCGGCAAGGTACATATATCTGCATATCCACACGATCGGATTATACCAGTTCACGGCACAGATAACAAGCGTGAGGACGTTCCATAATGGGTCAAAATGCTTAATGTGGCAGCTTTCGTGGAGCATGATATGCCGCAGCAGCTTTTGGTCGTTTTCGTCAATCGTTTCGGGAAGAATTATTACGGGAAAAAGAACGCCGAATACAGCAGGAGTGTCAATTTCTCCGCTGCGAACGCTGATCCTGCGCTTTATTCCGCTTTCTTTTATAACGCTTTGGCAAACCTCATTTTCCAAGAGCGGCAGGCGGTGAAATCTGACCGTACAAACAATAATTGCAAACAATATACAGAAAATGAGCAGCGCTGTTACGGAAAAATACACCGTGTTGGCGACGCTTTTTATATCCATGTGATACTCTGTATTATCTTGTATCGGAAGCGGAACTGTTTGCTCTGCGAATTTATTGTTGATCTCCGAATTCGGAGCAATGTCCGTCACCGTAGGAGATTTATCAACATAAACATCATTTTCGGACGGCGTTTCAACTGTACTTTCTGCAGACAATGACGGCTTTGCAAACAAATTCATAACGGAAAAATATGACGGCAGTTCAACGGGAACGGCAAATTTCAGAAACACGACCGCCCACATAATTATGAACGGCTTTATGCCCGTTCTGCTCCCGAAAAGCTTCCTTATCACGATAGCAGCGATACCAAGAAGCGTGGAGGTAATTATTACGGAAATCATTTTCATTCACCCCGATCGTTTTTGTCAATGCTTTCATCTATCAGCTTTCGCAGTTCTTCAAGCTCTTTTGCAGAAAGCTGTTTTTCCTTGATAAATCCCGAAACGAGCAGCTTTGCCGAACCGTTGTAGAGCTTTTCAAGCAGTCCTGCCGTTTCGCTCGTTCTCACTTCATCCTTATTGATAAGAGCCTTGCATACATAATCGGGTTCGCTGCGCTCAATTGCACCTTTTTTGATAAGTCGGTCGATAAGAGTATAGACCGTCGGCTTTTTCCAACCCTTTTTCTCGGCAAGGCGGCTTGCGATCTCAAGCGCAGTCACTTCCCCCTCGTCCCATACTATGTTCATTATCTCATAATCATTGTCGCTTAATTTCATAGCTTTCGCCCTCCATTATACAGATGTAGAATGTTATCTTGTTTATCATTATACACCTGTATAATGAATTTGTCAATAGACACTTGTAAAATAGTATACAAATCCCGACAAACCCTTGAAAAGAGTTTATTCGGGATTCAAGTTTTATACTATAGCAAGACATAAAAAAGACTGACAAAAGGAGGCGAGGTCAAAGCTTGAAGAGTTAGGAACGAATCCGCAGGCAGGCTTGCCGCCTGTCAAGGGTGAGTGACGACACTATTCAAGCTTTGAATCGACAAACTTGTCAGAATATTTTTGTGGATCGCTATAAGGAAACGTATTAATCAGCGTTTCCTTGGTATTATTATACATTGACTATAAATATAGAGAGATTTTACGAACACATACGAATATGCTTTGGGAATATGATATAATATTATAAACGAATATGATAAAGCATGGTTCTCTTTTGAAGGAGGTATATACATGAATAAAACAGTTACATTGCGCAATAACCGTTCTGTTACTGTCATTTTTTCAAACAAACCAAACGACGGTATCTCCGAAAGCGATGCGGAAATGGATATAAGGGCAAGAGAAGCTGTCAGATCGGCAATAAACAAGGCTGTTATCTGCAAAAGTCGATCGCAAAGTATAACAAAGTTAATAAAAGAGCATATATAGAAACCGCTGATGGAGAGAGAAAGTATGTCTGAACGTAAACCGATGGTCCTTGTGCTTGCCGGTCCAAACGGCTCGTGTAAAAGCACGATCGCACAATTCCTTGATACTGTCGGAACTTACACAAATGCTGATGATATGGTTGCATCAACGGGGATGAGCAACGAAGAAGCTGCTATTCTTGACAGACTCATTCATCACTGCGAAATTATTTTCATGTCAGGCGATTCTTACCGCCTCTCTCACAGAAAATCTATCACTCGTTGATTTGAACATTTTGTGACGAAGATATTTTGTACACTTTCTGGCAAATTGTTGTATGATTTTCTTGACTTTTTACAGAAGGCGACCGCAGGAAGGCATGCCGCCTTTCAAGGGAGCCTGACGCAGAATTGTATTACTATATCAGAGGATTTGACTATAGGTTGATTTAAGGAACCGCTGATTAAAGCGCAGCGTTCGTTTCGCCGTTTTGAAAAATGTACGAGTTTGCGCCTTTGAGTACATTTTGAAAAACGGCTGAAACGTATTAATCAGCGGTTCCTTAATATTAGTATTAGTCAAGTACGATTATGCAAATCATATTTGACTAGACATATGCTTATTTGAGAAATAAAACCGATAATCACATTAATGCATTATGTCCCCTGCTTCAAAGTAGCCAGATGCCCCGGCATGTGACCAATGATGATCTTTTTCTTCTTATCGTCCCAGCAGAAATACACACGGATAAGTTTTGTTGGGATAACACCATACTTGATGTGAAGATCAAGCAGATATTTTTCTCCACCGACAGTTACGGTATAATCATCACGATAAACTTTCAGTGCTTCCGCACCGCATTTTTCCACAGTCCAGTTTCCGTATTCACCATAAAGCTGTAATATTTTACCGTCGATGCTCCACCTTCGGTACAAGGCATAACCGTAAAGGAACAGTAAGCCGTCGCAAAGCATCGCCGTATCCATTTCGCCAGAATACTTTTTCATTTCTGACCTTGCAGACGGCGCAACAATTATCAAGTCGGACAGTGTATTATCAATCCATTCGCAGACATCTGCGTTACTATCGGGGAAATACGCTGCGGTTTCAGCCTTCTGTTTATAGAAGTTTATTACTTCTGCAGATGCTTTGTATGCATTTGTGACCGAATTAAGCTTTTCCGTAATCTCGGCAGCCGTAAGTCTCAGTTTCTCGTTCTCAGCTTCGAGCAATGACGAATGTTTTAAAGCTTTACGGTACTCGCCCGAGTTATACGAACGATCGGCATTGAGCTGTTCAAGCTCCTTTATCTTCTGTTTCAGGCGTTCATTTTCTTCGGTCAGCAAAGCTGATTTACCTTCAAGCGATGAGGTTTCCGCCCGTTTTTCCTCTATTTCAATAAGTCGTGCATCGGTATGGAAAACTGAAGTCCCGTATTGAAACGTTCTTCTTCTCGGCAAAGAATAGATTATTTCACGAAGCTTTTTCCTAAACCCGTCAAGGTCGTCACAATACTGATCGTACTCGTACTTGTGACTTACTTCACCACCTGTCACAATGATAATATCACCATTTTTAAGGTCACGGTCGTATTTCTTGCCGATCAATTCAACGCATTGTTCGGTAACAAAGCATACATAAGCATATCCGAGCGCACTTGCGGCGATCTTATTATAGTTAATATTTTCAAGCTCGATCACTTCGGTGATATTTTCTTTTTCAGTAAGAACTTCTGCTTTTCGAACTGCTTCATTCTCTTTTTTATCATTTAAGGGCATTTTCAGTTCAAGATCAATTGCTGACATATCAGCTTTGATATCCTTAAAGGAAATACCATTCTGCCTGCTTTGCGGAATTATTTTTACAAGATCAGATGCCGGAAAATCATCAAGTGCAAACGGAGAATATAAGAACGGAAAAGTCTTTTTCTCCGATTTTTCGACAATTTTTGAACCTGCTGAACAGATGAACACAACCGGCAAAGACTTTCTGTAATCGTCAATATATGAAAACACTTTTTCGGCAGCAGATTTTGTTGATATTTCAATAGGTTGTCCGTTTATAGGAAAATGCTCTTTCAATCCGACAAGCTTGTTGTTGGCAAGGCTCTTGACGAGTGCAGGGCGGAATACCTCACACTCGGCAGTAGATTCAGACGGCTCGGAGCAAATAGTTCTGATTGCTATTTCAACACTCTTTTCCTTCATTCGAAACGTGATATCGGTGCTGAAAGTTCTTCCGCTGACGGGGTGACGTTCGTTAGGCAAGCCGATATTTGCACCCATATCAGGCTTGGTCATGTTGAACGCCCATATTTTTTTGCTGCGAACATAGACAACATCTACCGTGTAACCGGCATCAATACTGAATGAATACAAGCTGTCAAGGTCAAGCCTGTCATAATTCTCCGCAGACGGCATATCAAGCTGGTGAGGTATAGAATCAAAACCTTCAAGTCTTGATCTGATCCAGGCAAAGGTTTCCAATATGCAGACCTTAAACGCGGTCTGCACATTTTCATTAACACTCTCTGCGTGGAGCTGATATGTAGGATAACTCTTTATTGATCTTATTTTGGTTGTTTTCAGCACTTTGATGTTCCTTTCAGATTATGAGGATTTCAGTTCAAAGAATTATTGTGAAAGATCAACTACTTTGGGTTCTGATACATACTTTCCGCTTTCAATCTCTTTAGGAACAGCAGAGCAAAACTCAATTTGAGTTGGTGCGATAGCTCTTATGAATATATCAGCTTCTTCATTCGTATTTGTAAGCTTACAACGCTTTTTTGATGCAGAAACTATACTCATATTATTTGTTGTTGCTTCAGGAAGTGTTGTATAGTATAATTCAAACTCATCATCTGCCGGTATATCAATATCTACCCACTTGTTGTATTCATCATCACGACTCAATACAACCATAAACTTCTTCTTACTGTTTGTACCGATATAGAACCTGAACTTTGCTTCGTCTGTTGCTTTTACCTCGGATATTACTTTTATTGTTCCGCCTTTTCTTCCTTCAAGAAGTCCCAAAGCAACTCCTGTTTTTCCGGTAGGTGCATACAAGCCTTCAAGCTCATCATTCCAGATATGTTTTTCAATCAACAGATCTTTTGCTTCATTTGTTCCAAGTGGAGGATACAACAGAAAATACTGTTTGGAATTTCCTTTTCTCTTAACTATTTCATTTGAATACTTTTCAATATACTTGTTAAAACAATGCTTTACTATCGGAGATTTACAGGAATTACCTGCAAGAAAGATATGTATTTTCTCGGAATCATTTAATGAATGCGTTTTAAACGTCAGCTTTAGTGCTTCAAAAAAGTTGCATACTCCTTTTTCTATTCTTTCCTCAAAAATCTTTACGATATCACAAGCAGCTATATCCAGTTCAATTCCCGAAACACGCATACCTTCTTTATCAAAAAGATCAAGTTTGATCATTCCATCGGAATAATCACTCTCACCAACATATAGATACTTTTCATTTATTACATTCTCATTACCTTTTTCAGTATCCGCGATCTCTGTAAGCCCTTCCCAAAGAGGTCTGATCTTCTCAACCAATTGTTTCATATTCCTTTTTGCTTCCTGAGAATTAGATATCAACACCTCACTTCCGGCAAATGGACTGCATTCAGACGGCATAACAAAAGAAAAACCATTTGAATTATCACTTTTTAAAAGTTTCTTACGGTTTGATTTAAAAATCTCAAATGCGGCCAGTTCAAGAAGGTTTTCTCCTCCGAGAAACTTATCACCTTCGGATCCAAAATGCTCAATGACGTAATTGTACTTTCTTTCTTCCCTTGATGTTGCTGCACCGCGCCATATTCCAAAATCGAAGTCCGTTGTTCCTCCGCCAAAATCAAAGATCCCGTAAAAAATCTTTTCATTTTCATCCGCAGGATCAAATCCGTATGTCTGAAGTGCTGTAATGGCATAAGCCGCAGGTTCGCTTACACCCTGAACGACCCTGAAATCCTGCATTAATTCTTCATTTTCAAGAATAGCATCGGGAAGCGATTTCTTTATTCCCCTTGTAAAGCTTTTCAACAGCTTTTCCTTAACTGCCTTCTCATATGCAACAGGGAAAGAAAGAATATAATTCAAAAACACACCATTTCTCATGTTATTAATGAATAATCCCAAATAATACGCATATATCTCGACCGGATCAAACTCGCCTTCCTTTATCTCCAGATAAGGAGGAAGAAGGAATTCGTTGTGATTCTGATCTATGATCTTCACACCATTATTTCTTTTACTGTCACCACACCATTGTTTTATATCATAGAAAAACGAATAAAACATATCACTGCTTTCACTGTTTTTCAAACTGTTATTTGCCTTATGTGAAACCGTCAAATCTTCAATACTCGTATGAGGCCGTCCATTTTCGCTTTTATAATCTTCAAGAAAACTGTCAATATCAATAAACTCCATAACAGTCGGGTTTTCATAGTGGAATGGTTCAGGTTCCTTGCTAAGCTGTCCTATACCTATTCTATGAAGTCTTTTTAAATCATTCCCGTCCATAAAGGATACGATTGTGCTCTTGGTTCCAAAATCAATGCCTACAACACCGTCCGAATGGACATCTTCTGCAGGATTTCTTGCAATTAATGTTTTGGAAAGTGCGGGACCTATTTCTTCCTCGCCCCAAAGCTCCCAATGTCCATAGTTGACATCCTCAACACATTTTTTATCCTCAGGTTCAAGTTCGCATCTTTTATAATCAGCTGAAACAACATCTTCTACAAGTTCGTCGACCAAATCGACTGATAGTGATATTTCCTTCAATTTTTTATCAATTAAATCTTGGGGGATCTTTAATTTGGAAGCCAGGTCAATATAATCAAAATCAGCTTCAAAAGCCAACGATAATAGTGGATAAGTCTTTTTAATGTCAATTGATTCATCAATTTCTAAAACTCCGATCAGAAGGTCTTCAATAAAGTCATCCGATGATAAAGGACAGCATGGGATCTTTAAATGATCTGTAGCATTCATACTCCAAGATTTAAAATCTCCATACGAAATATCTATACATCCACCATCACAGGTGATATAACGTTTTTTCCCTTGTGCTGAATCCACTGAATTATTAATAATAAATGGACAATCATCCTTTTTAAAATAAAATAAATCTCTTGCAACTTCTTGAGAAATTAATTTCGTTGTAAATCCATTATAAACCGATGGCATTGTTGTACCATAAAAATTTTCTCTTGAAGGATCTCCGACTATCAACTGATATTCAGTATTATAATACATAGCATTTTTTAGCTTTATCCATTTAGTTTTTTCCATTTTTGAAAAGATACAGCCCAAAACAGCGCTTTTACATATTTTATACCTATATACATCAATATAATGCTTATTGACCAAACTATTTATCGCTGATGTTACCATTTAATGCTGCGCCTCCTCTCATCATCTTCGAGCTTACGGATAAAATACTCAGCGAACTCTGTTGGCTCTGAATCATCCGATACGGAACTATTTTTTTTATTTTCCGAAGCTATTTCTTCCGGAGTATCCTGAATATGTGTGTAAACATAAAGGTCAACAGCGGGTTCATCAGGAAACATTGCCATACTTCCTGCAATATGATTACCATCTAAATCAAACACGTTAAACAAGTGCATATTTGAAATTGAGTCAAGAGCTCTCTGAATAGTTCTTTTATTCCATCTGGTATGCTCTGCATCGCAGCACATAGAAATAAGATCATCAGAGATACCCATAGGCGAATCACCTATGACGCAAAAGTCAACTGCCTGTCCTTTGGCATAGGAAACAACCTTTTTCCATGTTTCCCAAAAGTCTTTTGAATAACCCCATGTTGTTTCACCAAGATATGATAAAACAGAAAAGCTGTCATTTTCATACGATACTGATATAATACTGTTCTGCCATTTGATAAACATACAACGACAGATTTCCTCTATGTAAACACTCATAAAATCAAGTTCCCTTTTATTATAAATTTCTCATATTGCTAAGCTTTTCAAAGATAGCTTCTTCACTCATTGAATGATCTGCCCCTTTTAAAGCATCAACAACGATATTTTGTACCTGCTCGGTTTCCTTAAAATCTGCACTTGGATCATTGGAAAAATATCTAACAAATGCCGAAGGTTCAAGTTTCTCTTTAACAATACCATTAATTATTCCGGTAAACTCCGAAACAGTAACGGTAATTTTTGCTGCAATCACAAACATATCAAATGTGAATTCATTTACAAATCCATACTTTTCATTAAGTGCACCAATCATAAATACGCCACCGGCAATTTGATATCCTGCCCTCTGTGTTTCTGAAAGATTATCAACAACTACATCCGGAAGAACAGCATCATTATTCAGATAACTTATGTAATCCTGCCATGTTGGAAAATCGCCCGGATTCTTTTCGGCATATTGTGACTTTAATCCCAGAATACAAATATTGTCATCATTTTCGATACCAAGAGTCTTTGATGTAGCATCAATAAGTGTTGTTACTATATCTATTGCCTTAACTATCACTTTCAATGGATCAATTTCAGATTCCTTTACAATCGACGAACCATTCTGATCGATAACTCTTAATGCGTTATTGATCAGCGGCTTATTCTGTGCAATAAACGGACCTATTTGTTCACACACCTCAACAATTTTCGAAACAGCTGTACCAATTATTGAAATATCGACCACAATCTTTACACTCCTTTTTATATCTGACTTAATTCATCACGCATTTCACTGATCTTTTCAGCAATTTGATCGTCCTTCATCTGCGGTTCAATTTCTTTAAAAGCTTCCATCATAGCAGACTGAGTCTTTATCTTGTCTTCAAATTCCGCTTCTTTGGAATTATGCAGATATTCGCTTACATTCTGGGGTTTCAGACCTATTTCCTTTAGTTTGTTTATTATTGCAACGATCTCATCAGCCTCCATTTTTACCTTTGCACAGTCAAGAATAAATCCGGCGGTTAGATCGCCCTTTTCCAAACCAAGTTTTTCTGCTGAAGCATCAAGATATAATGAAGAACCAATTGAACTGTATGCTGCTCTTTGTTCAGGAGTAAGTTCTTTTCTCTTAACCTCGTCTACTTCGACTTTTTCATGAAGATAGTTTATATAATCCTGTGTGGATTCGAAATCCTCCGGTTTCATATCAGATTCTTCCGCCTTCATACCAAGAACTTCAGGTTCATCTTCATTCTCCTTTTTGATACCAAGTAACTCGGCTATTTTTGACACAATACCGCCAACAACATCCAATATTACTTGGAACGGACTCAACTGTGGGAACAACTCCTTTCCCTTTTCAATTGCTGTTTGAGCAAAATTACAGATGTTTACTGCAGCTGTCTTTAACGCACCGCCGATCGTTGAACATATTGTGCTTATACCCGATACAATTGCTGAACCTACTGTTGCAAGAACATCCCAAAATCCCATAATTACATTCTCCTTCGTATAATAAATTTAAGGGTAATTTAAAGAGAACCCCTATAAAAACT
>JBJEQP010000103.1:0-36248 GCA_051881815.1 Oscillospiraceae bacterium
AGTGGAATTATTATAGCCGAGGATTTGTCTATAGGTTGATTAAAGATTAGTATTAATTGGAGATTATTATTACTTCCTCAAATATTTCGCTGTGATCGTCGTACCATTCTCATACATTTCTTTCGGAGTGCCCGTAAATACGATCTCTCCGCCCTTTGTACCTCCGTCGGGTCCGACATCAATGATGTAGTCGGCAAGCTTCATAACATCGGTGTTGTGTTCGATGACGATGACTGTATTTCCTCGGTCAACGAAGTTTTCCAGAATATCCACGACCTTTTCAATGTCCGCAGCGTGAAGTCCCGTTGTCGGCTCGTCGAGTATATAGATATTTCCTTTTTTCTTGATGTTCTGCGCAAGCTTTACTCTTTGGCGTTCTCCGCCCGAGAAGGTCGATAATGGCTGTCCCAATGAGATATAGGAAAGTCCGACTTCCATAAGAGCATTCAGCATCGACGAGATCTTCTTGTTATCCGCAAAGAAGGGTACAGCGTCCTCAACGCTCATATTCAGAACGTCCACTATCGTTTTACCTTTTATCGAGTATTTCAAAGCTTCATCGCTGTATCTCGTTCCGCCGCAATGCTCGCAGACGGTCGTAACAGGCTCCATAAATACAAGCTCGGTCGTTATTGCGCCTCGTCCCTTGCAGTATGGACAAGCACCCTTTCCGTTAAAGGTGAAAAGACCGCTGTCCGC
Source organism: Oscillospiraceae bacterium (assembly GCA_051881815.1). Classification (GTDB taxonomy): domain Bacteria; phylum Bacillota; class Clostridia; order Oscillospirales; family Ruminococcaceae; genus UMGS363. Next base: position 700 of record JBJEQP010000103.1, read on the forward strand.
ATTGTTTTTGGCAGCAAAAACCTTTCTTATCTCATCGAAGAAACCTAAAAAAGTGCATACTGTTGAACGTCCGGTTGCGGTGACTGCACTCTGGTCGATAAGAACGACCTGTTCCGCATACTGCTTTGCGAAAACGTCCCTGATAAGCGATGATTTACCGCTTCCCGCAACGCCTGTAACTACGGTCATTATCCCGAGAGGAATGTCAACATCTACATTTTTGAGGTTATGAAGGCTTGCTCCTCTTATCGGCAGGGATCCTTTCGGCTTGCGCACTTTTTCCTTTAGCTTTATCTCCGAGGACAAAGCATTTCCCGTCTTGGTTCCGCTCACGAGCAGAGCTTCATAGCTTCCCTGAAACAAAACCTGACCGCCGTTCTTTCCTGCAAGCGGACCTATGTCGATGACCTCATCCGCAATGCTGATTATGTCCTTGTCATGCTCAACAACAAGCACGGTGTTTCCCTTGTCACGGAGATTTTTGAGCAGCCGTGACATTCTGTGAACATCCCTCGGGTGCATTCCTGTGCTCGGCTCGTCAAAAATGTATATCATTCCGCAAAGCGAGCTTCCCATATAACGCACAAGCTTCAATCGCTGCGCTTCTCCGCCCGAAAGAGTGGAGCTTTCTCTGTTCATGGAAAGATACGGCAGACCGATGTCTATCATTCGGTCAAGCGACGCTTTTAACTGTTCAATTATCGTCATGGCACGTTCGTCATTTATCTTGTCCAGTTCCTCACGGAGCTGTGAAAACTCCATTTCGCACATATCATTGATATTGTAACCGTTGATCTTACAGGAAAGAGTGGTCTGATTCAAGCGCTTGCCCTTGCAGTCGGGACATTCGCATTCATAAAGAAATCTTGTTATTCTTTTAAGCGTATTGTCCGTCTGCTCCTCAACGCCTTTCATAAGCACAAGACGTCTGAACTGGTTGTAAACGCCTTCGAGCTTCTTATCAAGCCTTTCGCCGCCTTTAGTTCTGCTTCCGTATAGAAGAATATTCTGTTCTTCCTCCGAAAGCTCCTTCCACGGGACATCAGTCCTGAAATATTCGGGACGTCTGTAAACCTTCCAGTAGTAATTGCCGCAGCCGAATGCAGGAAGGTTGAAACAGCCTTCATCGTAGGTTTTATCTGCATCTATCATATTGTTAATATCAAAATCCATGATCTTCCCGATCCCTGCGCAGGTCGGACACATACCGTTCGGGTTGTTGAAAGAAAAATATGATGCGGGACCGACCGACGGAGTTCCTATCCTTGAAAAAAGCAGGCGCAAAAGGGAGTACATATCGCTTATCGTTCCGACCGTTGAACGTGCATTTCCGCCGAGGCGTGACTGGTCGATGATGACCGACGGATTTAGATTATCTATCCACTCAACGGCAGGCTTTTCATATTTCGGCAGGCGTCCTCTTACCCATGCGCTGTATGTTTCGTTCATCTGGCGCTGGCTTTCCGCAGCAACGGTATCGAACACGATGCTCGATTTTCCCGAGCCTGAAACGCCCGTAAAAACAACGATCTTGTTCTTTGGGATATCAAGAGAAATGTTTTTAAGATTGTTCTGTTTAAGTCCCCGGATAATTATTGGTTCTGTCATGTCATTTCCTCCTTGGTTTTGTGTTGAATCTACTGTATCACTTTTTTTAAAATAAGTCAAGAGAGCGGCTTATCTTTTATGTATTGACCTCTCTTTGACCGTGATAAATGAATTATACCACCAAACAAAAGTCCGGTGGTATAATGGAGGGTTTGATATTATTGAACGGTTGATCCTTCTGTGACGGGTTCCTTTTCGGCAGGATTAACATGAACCATAATATGCTTTACTTTCGGGAAAGCCTGTTCTATCGAGCTATGTACCCTTTCCGCAATTTCGTGACCCTCACGGAGAGTAAGGTCACCGTCTGCTCTTATTTCGATGTCGGCATAGATCTTGTTTGCGAAAACTCGTGTGGAAAGCATATCTATCCCCAATACGCCCTCCTGTTTGAGAACACATTCCCTTAATTCCTGCTCCGTTTCCTTGTCGCAGGAACGGTCTACCATCTTCGCAACAGCGTCCTTAAAGATATCAAATGCAGCCTTTGCGATAAAGACGCAGATAACAAGGCTTGCAACGGAGTCAAGTATCGGCAGACCCATTCTTGCGCCTGCGATGCCGATAAGCGCACCGACCGAGGACAAAGCGTCGCTGCGGTGATGCCATGCGTCAGCCATGACCGCACCCGAATCAAGCTTTTTTGCATAGTACCTTGTGTATTGGAACATCGCTTCCTTGCTTACAATGGATACGATAGCCGCAGCAAGAGCCAGAACGCCCGGCACGGCAAGCTCGCTGTAATTGCCCGAGGTGATATTTTCGACCGCAGCTGCGCCGATAAAAAGCCCCGTAATAAGCAGAACGACCGAAAGAACTATCGCCGCAACACATTCAAGCCGTTCATGTCCGTAGGGGTGGTCGTCATCCGAGGCACGGGCAGAGAGCTTTACGCCGATTATAACAACAATGCTGCTGAAAACGTCCGAAGCGGAATGAACGGCGTCGCTTACCATAGCTCCCGAATTTGCGATGATCCCTGCGATAAGCTTAAAGACCGACAATACGATATTGCCGACGATGCTTACCATTGAAACCTTTACGGCGGTTTTTTCGAAGTTGATCTCTGTTCCGATGTTTTCTTTTTTGCTCATAGTGATACCTCCGTTTGTTGTTCGGGTTTCATGAGAATACAAAAACGCCCACGAAACCAGTAATTCTGTAACTACTGTCCCGTGGGCGTATTAATACTCCACTGTCGCATTGCGACCCGACTCGGAGTGTTCACTCCTGTCTGTTCAGTTTGTACTGTAGATTTGTATGCAGTGCAAAGAGTTTTATGATTTTGGATATTATAGCATGAGAAAAAATATTTGTCAAGGGTTTTTTAGAATTATTTTATAAAAAACCTTTATGCCTGCACGGTGTTTTAACGAGTGAATTATTTTTCTCCAAAATATTAACAAACTGTTGTAGGGGACGGGTTCCCCGCCCCGTTGTCACCAATACTTTTAAAAAATGGGACGGCGACCTAAAACACGCCGGTTGCGACCATATTTTCATAAAAATTTTTTGCTTGTTTACTTGTTGAAATACCGTGTTTATGCCTGCAAAAATTGTTGACAAATACCCGATAATTTGTTAAAATAAGTATATATATGCAATAATACCCACTAAAATTGGTTTTTTATAAACAGTAATCTGAAAAACAGAAATAAGGATCTGATGATATTGAAAAAAAGCAGAATGAAATTGAGCGGCGGTTACCTTGCGGCTCTGATAGCGATATTATGTGCATTCATAACGGTCATAGTTATGAATATCGTGATCATAAGCCGTGCCGAAACAGAGCAGGTCGAATCAAAGGGACAGATGCGCCTGAGCAGTATTGCTTCCAGTGCAGACAGCAGTCTTTACCGCTCCGAATGTCTGCTTGACAGCGTTGCAATGCAGATAGAGCAGCTCATCTCAATGGGCGGGGATGTGCCGGAACGGTTGGACAGATATTTCTCCCCCGAAACGATCGAGGATATAAAGCAGAGATCGGACGGGACCTGTTTCAGCGCTTATGCCGCATATAAAGACAAGCTTTACATAAATGATTTTGTCCCCGATGAGAATTTCGTGCTCGATGAGCGTTCGTGGTTTATCGGCGCAAAAAAACGAATGGGCGCTGTCAATATCACCGAGCCGTATATCGACGCCAGCACGGGTGAGATGTGCTACAGTATCTCAAAGCTGCTTTCGGACGGCTCGACAATTGTCGGACTGGATTTCAATCTGAGCGGCATTCAGAAGTATATTGAGGAAATGAATCAGAACGGTTCGGGAACAAGCTTTATCGTTGACGCAGGCGGCATGATCGTCGGACACTCGCAGCCCGAATATATCGGCAGGGACTACAGAGAGCTTGATTTCTATGATGAGCTTGTTAACAAGGTATATATGCTTAACGGCAATTCCTTTGATTTCAAGTCAGACGGAGAAAAATACAATGTTTTCTCCTGCAAGACCAATTATGACTGGTATCTTGTTGTATGCGTGAAAAAGGGAGCGGCAAATGCTGTTTTCAGCGGAAATACGCTGCAGATCTCTGTTGTAATGCTCGTCATTGCGGCGGCTGTTGTGCTGCTGTTCATTCAGAACAGCCGTGAAAAGCTGAAGGCGGAAAGGGCATTGGCTGCAAAGAACGAGCATCTGAAGAATATGAGCCTTGAGATGAAGCATTCGCTTTCAAGGATAAAAAATCGTGCGGATATTCTCGGCAGCTCAGGGATGAACGGCGATGCGGAGGATGATATAAGCGATCATGTCAAAGAGCTTGACCGTATGCTTGACGACCTTTCGGCGGATCAGGAACGCTATGAGCCTGAGCAGGAGGAAAAAAATAGCACGGAAAAAGAAAAACGTTCTGTCAATCATGTTATAAGGATCGCTCTTGTTACGGTCGTACTTCTCGCAACGGGTGTATTTGCGTTGATCTCCAACACAAAAACGCAGGCCGAACTCGGCATGATAAGAATGGAACAGGCGACTGAGGTCTATCTCAATCAGGTCAAGGAATGGGCGCTTAAAAACAAAACCGTTCTCAATGTTATCTCGGAGAGCATTTCAGCGCAGCCGGGCTTTGAGGACGATTACGATTCGGCTGTTGTATATCTTGACAGGATCATATCGCAGTATGACGATATCTCCGTTGCGTATATCTGCAACCCCGAATGGGAGCATACTGTGATTATGAACAACGGCTGGGAGCCGGATGAAAACTGGCAGGTCGAAGAACGCCAGTGGTACATTGATACAATGGCTTCAAATGAGAATTTCAACGTTTCCGCACCGTATCTTGATGAGCAGACGGGGCTTTACTGTACAACGCTCAGCAAGATAGTTTATGATGAAAAGGGTAATTTCATTGGCGTTCTGGGAATAGACTTCTATCTTGACAAGCTTATCGGCATTCTCGGAGAGAGCTATACCGATACCGGCTATGCTTTTTTGAGCGATGTTGATGGAAACATCCTCAATCACCCCAATTCGGATTATCAGATGAAACCGGGGTATTCGGTAAATGCCGCAGATATCTGCTACAGAACGGCTCTTTCCGAGATAGGCAGCAGATATGTTCTGATCGAGGATTATGACGGTGTGCAAAAGGCTTGCTTGGCAATGAAGGAGGAGATCTCCGGCTTTAACGTATTTGTTGTGAGAGGTATGTTTGACGTTGTCGGCAGCATGATCTACTCCGATTTCATATATGTAGCTGTTTTTGCAATATGTATAATCATTGTAAATGTCATTATGTACAGCCTTACATTATGGCAGACAAGGGTCAACAGAGAGCTCAAAGAAGCAGCCGACAAGGCAATAAGCGCAGGTAAGGCAAAGAACGACTTCCTTGCAAATATGAGCCACGAGATAAGAACTCCTATCAATGCCGTTCTTGGTATGAACGAAATGATAATGCGAGAATCAAACGAAAAGAATATTGTGGAATATGCTGCAAATATCCAGAGCTCGGGCAGAACGCTTCTTTCGATCATCAACGACATTCTGGACTTTTCAAAGATCGAATCGGGCAAAATGGAGATCGTTCCCGTTTCTTACGATGTCAGCTCACTTGTCAATGATATTGTAAATATGGTAAGGATAAGAGCGGAAAAGAAAAAGCTTCGGTTTATCTATGAGATCGACGAGAATATCCCTTCAATGCTTTACGGCGACGATGTAAGAATAAGGCAGATCATCACCAACATTCTTACCAATGCGGTAAAATATACTCCCGAAGGCTATGTAAGGCTGAAAATGAAGGTGCTGAATATTGATAACGGCGTTCTTCGTATGGAAGTCAGCGTGACCGATACGGGAATAGGCATCAAGGAAGAGGATATGGATAAGCTTTTTACTTCCTTCCAGCGCCTTGACCAGCAAAAGAACCGCAGTATCGAGGGTACGGGACTTGGAATGTCCATTGTACAGCGTTTGCTTGCAATGATGGACAGCGAGCTAAAGGTATCAAGCGTTTACGGTTCGGGCTCCACCTTCTCATTTGAACTTGAGCAGAAGATAGTGAAGGACGAGCCTATCGGAGATTTTGAGCAGCGTTTCAAAGCAGCAGCGGCAGAGCATACCTCCGATGGTGCTGTCCGTATTGCGCCGAATGCAAGAGTGCTTGTTGTTGACGATAATGAAACCAATCTGCTCGTTGCAAAGAGCCTTTTAAAGCGTACAAAGGTACAGCTTGATATGGCTCCGAGCGGTGCAAAGTGCATTGAGCTGCTAAAGAAAAAAAGCTATCATATAGTTTTCCTTGACCACATGATGCCCGAAATGGACGGCATAGAAACTTTGAAAAAGGTCAAGGAGGAAGAACTTGCCCCCGATACCTGCTTTATCGCACTTACGGCAAATGCTATCCACGGAGCAAGACAAGCCTACCTTGACGCAGGCTTTGACGATTACCTTTCAAAGCCGTTTACGGGAATGGATATTGAAAAATGTCTTTTCGGACATATTCCGCCCGAGCTTTGCGAAGAAGAGATACAGCTCGCAGAGAATAAAGCCGAAGAGTCTGCACCAAAGAACGATGAAACGGAAACAGACGTACTTTTCAGTCCCGAGCTTGGTGCAAAATACACGGGTGGAGATGTTGAAGCCTACAACGAGATACTTTCGATCTATGTCCGCAAGGCTCCCGAGCTCTCGGAACGTATTGAAAGGCTGTTCAATGAAAAGGACTGGAAGAATTATGTTATCGAAGTCCATGCGCTGAAAAGCTCATCGCTCACGATCGGGTCAAAGCCGCTTTCCGAGCTTGCAAAGGAGCTGGAGCTTTCGGGCAAGGCAGGGAATTACGCTGTTATCGAAGAAAAGAACGGCGAGCTGCTTGACCTGTACAGAAAGGTCGCAGGACTTGGACAGGAATATCTTGGCGAAACCGATAATTCCGAGGAAACGCCTTCCGAGGACGTACAGCTTGAAGAGATCACGGCAGAAAAGGCAAAGGAACAGCTGCTTGCCGTTAAGGAAGCCTGTCTTGCATATGATTCGGACGAAGCAGAAAGGCTCTGCGGAGAGATGACAGGATGGGCGGTAAACGGTCAGCCTCTCAAGTCTGATGTAGATGAAATTATGGCTGCTGCCAATGATTTTGAATACGAAGCTGCTGCCGAAAAGGCGGAAAAATTTGCCGAAAAGCTGTAAACTAACAGAAAAGACAGGAAATTTTGCATAAGACTGACGTCTTTCAATATGGGGCAGGATATCATTGGAAATCATTCGGATAAAGTAAAATCAGACGGAGCTGTTGCATCTTGACAGCTTCAAGAGGTTCAATATGTATCATTTATTAATCGTTGACGACGATAAAGTTAATCTTACCGTTGCCAAAAGTGCTCTGGCCGGTTCTTATAAAGTAACTGCCGTTATTTCGGGAGAGCAAGCGCTGAAGTTCCTTCAGAATAACTCCTGCGACCTCATACTGCTTGACATAAATATGCCCGGTATGGACGGCTTCGAGGTCATGGCGAAGATAAGGGAAGATCCTGAACGTGCAAATATCCCTATAATCTTCCTCACCGCCGACAACGATCCGCAGGTCGAAAGCCGCTGTCTTAAAGAGGGTGCAATGGACTTTATCACAAAGCCGTTTGTACAGAATGTCATGCTTTCAAGAATAGGCCATGCCCTCGAACTGGAAGCCTTGCGGCGCGATCTTGAAGGTGAGCTTGAAGCTCGTACCATTCATATAAAGTATATTCAGGATATGATGGTCATAGGTATGGCAACTATGGTTGAAAGCCGTGACCTTTCCACGGGCGGACATATCAACCGTACAAGCATGGTCGTAAGAATATTTGCGGAAAGACTTTCAAGGGAGCAGGTAGGATTATCGAAAAGCTTTCTTGATAAGGTCATAAGAGCCGCGCCTATGCACGATCTCGGCAAGATCGCAGTCGATGACAGAATTCTGCGCAAGCAGGGAAGATTTACTCCCGAAGAATATGAAGAGATGAAAAAGCACTCTGCCGAGGGTACAAGGATGGTAAAGCAGATCCTCGAAGGTGTTGAAGAACCCGAATTTGTAAAAATAGCCGAGAATATTGCTCACTATCACCACGAGAAGTGGGACGGTTCGGGTTATCCCGACGGACTTTCGGGCGAAGAAATACCGATCGAAGCAAGGATAATGGCGCTTGCGGATGTTTTCGACGCACTTGTCAGCAAGCGATGCTATAAAGAAGCTTACTCATACGATAAGGCTTTTTCAATAATTGAGGAATCCATAAATAAGCATTTTGATCCCGATCTCGGAAAAATATTCCTGAAATGCCGTCCCGAACTGGAAGCGCTGTATGATTCGGTCTGCATTGAACCGAAAAAGGACAGCTGACCTGTTTGCATCACCGAATAAAAAATCCCTGTTCGATATAATTCACCGAACGGGGATATTTTATTATTTGAAATTCTCGTCAATGGTCAAGCTTTGAGCGGATTATCTCCTGACAGATATTGTGGATATGTTCTTCTGCTTCGGAGATGGTGTTCATAAAGCGGTTCACCTGTTCTTCATTCGGGAAAGTACTATCCTCTCCGTCATAGAAATAAGCAGTCAGCGGTTCGATCGGGTCGGTACAACCCATTGATCTTATAAGCGCAGCGGCACGGTTTAAGGCGTCCTCGTACATGATATTCATATCTTCCTGTGAAATTCCGTATTTCTTTTGAGCTTCCTCTATGACACCGCTGAACATATAGTGCGCAAGCGCTTTGGCAGCAGCGTTTTTGTCTTCCCGTGATTTAATATACAGTTCCGAAGAAAGTGTTTTTTTCATGATCGGCACCTCGTCATTTTACAGTGACAGCGTTTCTTTATACTTAAAAATCCGGTCAATCATTGTTTTTACGATCAAATTTTTTTACCGAAGTATAAATAAAAACGGGGAGTATGCAAAGGTCGGTTATTCCGAGTATCCTGATGAGCATATCGGGAAGCACTGCTCCGATTATGTTTGAGATCGAAATTATCAATGTTACAACGGATATCACGATAAGGCAAATACCCCATATCAGTTCATTTTTTCTGCTCATTTTGCCCTCCTTGTAATTATTTATACTTATAAATGCACACCTTGTCCGAAACAAACAAGGTGTGCAAAAAAATATATTCAAAAGTGTTATCAAATGTATCAAGAATTTTTGAGTGTGAAGCCGCCGACAAGCTTTTTGAGTGTGACAGCCTGACCGGAAAGCTCTTCCGATGCTGCTGCACTTTCCTCGGCTGTTGCGGAGTTGTTCTGTACAACGCCCGAGATCTGTTCCATGCCCTGCGTTACCTGCGAGATCATTTCCGCCTGGACTGCGCTTGCTTCGGCGATCTTTGTAACTATGCTGCGAACCTCCTCGGAGCGCTGGGCAACGTCTGCGACTGCCGAAGCGGTCTGCTCGGTGATGCCCTTTCCGTTTTCAATGGCATTTACAGCTTTTTCGATGAGAGCGGTCGTTTCCTGTGCAGCCTCGGACGCCTTTGAAGCAAGGTTTCTTACCTCGTCTGCAACAACGGCAAAGCCCTTTCCGGCTTCGCCTGCTCTTGCAGCCTCAACAGCGGCATTGAGTGCAAGGATATTTGTCTGGAATGCAATATCTTCGATCGCTTTGATGATCCTGCTTATTTCGTTGGATGCTTCGTTGATATCCTGCATAGCATCGGTAAGATTGTTCATGCAGGAAGTAGCTTCGGCAATGTATTCTGCGGATTCATCGGCAAGACGTCTTCCGTTTATGCAGTGCTCTGTTGTATCGCTGACCTTTTCCGCAATGTTTTCAACGGTTGAGGTAAGCTGTTCGATCGAGGAAGCCTGTTCCGTTGCGCCCTGTGCAAGACCCTGTGCGCCGCCGGAAACCTGTTCCGAACCGCTCGATACCATATCTGCGGATTCATTTATCTGTGAGATCGTATTGCTGAGCTTGCCGTTTATCTCATTAACTGATTCAATAAGAACGTGGAAGTCGCCGCGGTAAACGCCTTCGCCGCAGGATGAGCTTACATCGAAATTGCCGTTTGCCATTGAATCGAGCATTCTTCCGATATCGCTAATAATGCTGTTCATATCGCCCACGAGCTGCTCCGTGGCATCTGCGAGGGTGCGCGTTTCATCAACAGTATTTACCTGCGGAACGGGACTTGTAAGGTCGCCTTCCGAGAGAAGCTTAAGACGTTTTGTGCATTCAGCAACGGGGTCGCCGATATTCTTGCCCATTCTACCCGAATTGATGAGGGAAATAACGGCTGCGACTATAAATAATGAAATTGCTATAACGATACATATTTTTGCAATGCGCATAAAATCCTTATCGGGTGCGGATACGGCGATCGACCAGCCGTCTGTTCCTTCAATAGGAGCGTATCCGACAAACGATGACTCTCCGTTGACCTCAACTGTTGCAACGCCCTGTTCGCCTGCGGTCATCTTCTTGTGAACATCGGCAATTGAAGAGTATCTGCTGTCTTCCTGCGCAAGGTTTATGTAATTTGTTGGGTTTGCAACGAGCTCATCGTCACAGTGGGCGATAACGGTGCCTTCCTTATTGAGCATATATGCAACGCTGTTTGTGCTTACATTGAGATCTCTTACAATATCGTTAAGGAACTGTTCATCAGGGACAAAATAAACACATCCTACAGGATCGCCGTCACCCTTTCCGTCTTTGCGCAGAGGTGCGGCAACAACGATGGTGCTCTCACCGTTTACCGGGGAAACAGTTGGTTCGGAGATGGAAGCATTTCCCTTCATTGCTTCGATGAAGCAGGCGTTGTCGGAAAAATCAGTATTGTCAAAAATGCTTTTTCCGTCTGCGCCGATAATGTTGCTGTGTGTCATATTAAGTCTTGCAGCGGCAGAATCAAGGATCTGCTGTTTCCTTGTGCTTGGGATGTTAGTGTCGGAAAGCTCACGGTTACAGCCGGTATCTTCGGCGAGAAGAAGGTAGCTCTGGAGTTCCCATTTTACTCTCTGTGCGGCAATTCTTGAAGCGAGCTCAACACTTGTTTGACCCTTGTCCTGAGCTGCATAATTGTTTGAGGTACAAGTAAAAGTGGCGAGTATACAAATAGGTATCAGTACGATCATCAAAGTTACGAAAATTATATGCTTTTTTATTGTTTTTATCTTCATAATAAAAGTCTCCTTTTTTATGATATTATAAACATCATTTTGGATTCTTTCCATATCTTGGTGTTTATTTTATTTTTTTAATTATACCATATTGCTATATTTTTTTCAATAAGTATTGTATATATTTGTTATAAATATATACAATACTTAATTCCTTGTTGTGCAAGGTTCACAAAAATACAGTGAAAAGACGGTTGTTATCGCAAAGGATATCCGAGAATGGTGTTATCCGCCCGAGAAAGCAAAGAACAGTTGATAATATTTATTAAATATGGTATAATGGAAAAATAGTTTGGCAGAAAAGGAGAAAGAGAAATGCGTTTTGTAATTCAAAGGGTAACAAATTCAAAGGTAACGATAAATAATGAGATAAGAGGTCAGATAGGAAAGGGATTTATGGTTCTCATAGGAGTAGGTGAAGGGGATACCGTCCAAATTGCGGATAAAATGATAAAAAAGATGATAAACCTGCGTATATTTGAGGATGAGAACGGCAAGACGAATCTCGGCTTAAAGGATGTCGGAGGAGCTCTTCTGCTTATCTCGCAGTTTACATTGTATGCGGACTGCAGAAAAGGGAACAGACCGTCATTTATTAACGCTGGAGCGCCCGAAATGGCGAAAGCTTTGTATGAATATATAATCGCAAAGTGCAAAGAGGAGATAAGCGTTGTTGAGCAGGGAGAATTCGGAGCGGATATGAAGGTTGAGCTTCTCAACGACGGACCGTTCACAATTGTTCTCGACAGCGATGATATAAAATAAGTCACTCTAAAAATATATCCATTTTATGTGGTTTTTACAAAAAAGGATAATTTATGTTGAAATCCATGAACCGATATGATATAATAGTTTAGGTTTAGTTCGCCGGAAAACTCATTACGGGGGAATTTGATATGTCAATAAAAAAGAAGCTGATCTCGCTCGGACTTGCATTTTGTATGGCAATGTCCTGCTCCGTGCTTGCAAGCGCAGATTCCCGAAGCTCCAATAAAACGGATGTAACTTTAAGCATAAAAGCGTCGGGAGTATACAAAAACTGGGACGGAACTTCAAATGTTGCCCAGTTCATCGACGATGAAGGCTGCTTCTGCTTCGCTTATGACGGCACAGCAAATGTTACGGTCGTGAAAATGGACAAAAACAACGAGCAGCGGCAGGAAACAGTATTGCTTCAGAAGCTTCATCCTCTTTTCGGAACAGTTACCTGCGACGGAAACGGGAATTTTTATCTTGTTACGGGAGAAGAAAATTCCGGCGATGATACTTCCACCGAAACTATCTTCATTTCAAAATATGATAAAAACGGAAACCTTATCGGAACGGTCGGAGATAATGGTGCATCAAGTCTTGCATATTATTATCCCGAGAGATTCTATACAAAGATACCATTTGACGGGGGCAACTGCTCCGCTGCGGTCAACGGCGAGCTTCTTTCCGTCCATTATGCCCGTGAAATGTATTCGGGACATCAGAGCGACTCCGTTTTTACAATTAATATCAACACAATGAGCAAGGTCAGCGTTGGTTCTATATACAGCTCACACTCCTTTGCACAGCGTGTTATCCCATTCGGCAGCGGCTTCGTGTACGCAAGCGAGGGAGATTGTTACAGCCGTGCATTCACCATAAACACCTTTAAGGGCAGCGGAAGCAGCAGCGAGCAGGATATTTTCCATTTCTGGGTACAAGATGGTGCGAAAGACAGCGGTAATATGTATGTGCTTAACAACAACTTCGCACACATGGGCGGATTGGCGCAGATAAGTGACAGCCTTGTTGCGTTTGCGGGAACATCGGCAGAATCGTTAAGCTCAAATGCAAATACAGAGAACGAGGGACTTTTTGTTCAGATATTCGATCCGACCAAGGATCTGACTTCCGCTTCTTCATACGTTACAGAGGGAACACGTTCGGGTCTTGGAGGACCGAACGGCGATGAGAGCGTCACCGACTATGGCGTTAAATGGCTTATCCCCTCAAGCTCGTCTGTCAGCGTAAAGAATCCGCAGATAGTGTATGCAGGCGGCGATACTGCGGCAGTTCTTTTTGAGTGCTACGGTCTGGATTCAAGCGGATATGACGGCGTATATTATATTGTCATCAATTCAAAGGGAGAGGTCGTTCAGGACGCAGCGTGCTTCTCGGAAACTGCAAGACTAAATCCGTGCGTAATGCCTGTATATTCCGACGGAAGCATCTATTGGGCAGGAAACAGCACAAGCGGCTCGTCGGTTTATTCCTACAAGCTTACGGTAGGTTCAAAAACGATAGACGATTACATCAAAACCGTTAACGGCATCACAGGCAGCGGTGTTATACTCACCGACGAACAGCTGGAAGCGGTAGAAAAGGTTCTGGAGTACGATTACAGCAAGTGAAAAATTTAAATGAAAAAGACTTACATCTTATCAAAAAGGTGTAAGTCTTTTTTTATAGTATGTTTGTGCCGAGAATCAATACCGATCTTTTTCAAGTACCTTTTCAATAGCATACAGCTGTGCATCAGTAAGGATAAATACATTCAAATCGGCAGACTGTTCAACCACAAAGTTGACAAACTCTGTATATTGCTCAATAGTATAGTCGCTTATCATATCAATAGTGACCTCTGCGGCAGGAACAACGCATATATCGACAGTTGTGCTTTCTGCGGTGTAGTTTTCATCATCCTTGACAAGGCATCTGTATTGACCGCTGTCGGAAATCTCCGAAACGGTGAAGCGTGAGTCCGTGCACCCCGTGTTCACCCATTTTCCGTTCGAAAGCTTCTGCCAGGTGTAAGTTCCTTTTGCCGAAACATATACGTCAAAGGAAACACCCTCTGCAAGCTTATTTTCGGGAGCATAGCAGACAGGAGCGAAGACCGCATTTAGTTGAATATTGCTTGAGTCTGCCGTAAGTTCGGCAGAAGCGCTTGTTTTGTTGGAGATAACAACACTTGGATCGCTGCACTGCCATTCTTTGAACACATAACCGTCCGCAGGGGAAGCGGTTATATTGATTTTCTCACCGGGTTTTGCCGATGTTTTGCTTAAAGTAACAGTACCTGCAGAAGAAGGAGAAACAGATGTATCAATGCGGATGTATCCTTTGTCAAGAGGACTTACCGTTATGAATTCCGAATATGACGAAGCCTCCAGCTCGTATTCATCGCAGGATCTGACAGCATATTTGTATTCTTTGTCGGGGTCAAGTCCGTAGATCGTTATGCTTGTATCTTTGGTGGAATTTGTTCGGATTATTCCGTCTGTAATATGGGTATATTGTGCTGATTCTTCATCATATCTGTAAATAAAATATTTGTCAGTGTCGGGGACGGCATCCCAGGAAAGTGTGACGCTGCATGGTCCCGGTTCAGCAGTTAATCCGCTTACAGCCGGCACTGCTATTGGTGCAATTGTCAGAGTAGGGGTATAATAGCTGACGATCGTTCCGGAATCGTCACATAGACAAACTATAAATGTATATGGAGTGCCATTCTTTAAAGTTTCCGATCCGAAAAAATGGGTAAATACCATTTGATTCTCTGTCGTTGGTCCCCAGGTAACTTGGCTGAATGCATTTTCTTGTATAATAACCTTATAGAGTGTGGTCCCTTCAGCTAACGGCCACACTATTTTTACACATTGATCGCCTGCTGCGGCATAATAGGCGTTTTCTGTATAGTCATATTTGGCAGTGCATTGCGGAAGTGCGATACTCGTCGGAGAAGTAAGCGTATTATTGACGGTGTGTGCACTGCTGAGAATATCGGCGGTGCTGGTGTTAAGGCAGTAATAAAAATAGCGATCCATTCCGTCGAATCCCTGTGGATCGGCTTCGTACCAGACACCGTCAAGCTTAACTCTGTTCCATGCATGCGTGTCCGAAACGAGTGTGATACACTCAATGCCTGCTGCGTTGCACATATATGTCATAGCCATGGCATATCCTGTGCAGACACAGGTTCCATAGTAAAGAGCACCGGCCAAAGATTGGTTTTCATCATTAGATACAGGCTCTCCGTTCTTTTTGTGATAAACTACGTTATCGGCAATAAGCTTTGCAATGTGGATCTCCTTTTCAGCCTGTGTGGACATATCCTCAATTTCGCTCATCCATTTTTCTGTAAGCTGTGCAATATGCTCCCGGGCTTCTTTACGCACATCGCCTGCACTGAATACATAATGAGTTCTTAAAATAATGTCTGTATCTGAAGCAGCAATGCCGTTCCAGAGGAAGAAATACTCCGGATGGGAATAGTAGTAGCACCAATAGGTCTGTGATACTTCGGCCATGGTCAGATTTTTTTTGCTGAAATTCACGATGGCGAAGCATGGATCTGTCGGATCCAAGGAGCTTGTATCATAATAGAAGCTGTAGCACGCGGCATCTATTTCGTCCCAGAGTTCTTTCTGTTTCTGATTGAGTCTATCGTAATAATAATTTGTGCTGTAAACTCTGTCGTTACCGATAGAGGGGGCATTTGTATCATCGGAGGATAGGTTCAGTTCGGTACCGGCAAATCCAAATTCACTGCCTGTTTCCTGTTTAAGGGTCTGCTTCATAGCTTTGACATAATCATCGGAAACGTAGCTGATTTGGTTTATCACATCGGGATAGTCCGTATTATTCTCCTCAATATTGTTCGTGATGGAGCTGTAAAGGTCATCTGAGAAATCATCGCTTTTGGTAACGGTGATGGGTATGTCCTTAACGGAAGTGATCTTCGGGATCTCAACATCTGTACGATCGTCTGCTGATGCAGTTATTATTGTGCTGCTCAAGCACATCGAAAATGCAACGATAACGGAAATTAATCTGTTTCTTTTCAATTAGATCTCTCCTTTTCAGAGAATGATTATATAATTATTTTATCATTCGGTATTACAAATGTCAACGGCTTGAAGATAAATTTGGCATTTTCAGCGTGAATCTGCATTTGGTCAGTGGGATTCAGAAGAGTTTTGGTCAGAATAACTTATTTTTGGCGATCACTTTTGCTGCAGCGGTTGAAAATCGCCAAATAATATGATAGAATATAAATGCAGCATCGTTCACGGTTCTGCCTAATAATACTGATTGGATGATTTGATGAAACGTCTTACAATAGGGATACTTGCGCACGTCGACGCAGGAAAAACAACGCTTTCCGAAATGCTTCTCTACAAAACTGGCGAAATACGCAGGCTCGGCAGAGTTGACCGCGGAGATACCTTTCTCGACAATAACTCCCTTGAACGAAGCAGGGGAATAACCATATTTTCAAAGCAAGCCGTGCTCAAACACAACGACTGCATTATATCGCTGCTCGATACTCCGGGACATATCGACTTTTCGGTCGAAGCGGAGCGTGTCCTGCAGGTGCTTGATTATGCCGTACTTGTAATAAGCGGTTCGGACGGTGTGCAAAGCCATACCGAAACGCTGTGGCGGCTTTTGAGCAGGTACAACATCCCGACTTTTCTTTTTATAAATAAAATGGATATCGCCGCAAAGGGGAATGCCGAACTTATCGGAGAGCTTTCAAGAAGCTTCGGTTCGGGCTTTGCGGATTTCTCTATGGACAGAACCTCCGAGGTGTTTTACGAAGCCGTTTCAATGTGCGACAATATGCTTATGGAGCAGTTTCTTGAAAACGGCAGCATTAAGGACGAGGACATAACTGCCGCTGTCGCAGGAAGAAGGATATTCCCGTGCTGCTTCGGCTCGGCGTTAAAGGATATCGGGATCGATGATTTTATTGGAGTCTTGTGCGGATATACCTCGCAGCCCGTCTTCGGAAGCGAATTCGGAGCAAAGGTATTCAAAATTGCCGACGACGGTCAGGGAAACAGACTTTCCTATATGAAAATAACCGGCGGAAGCCTTAAAGTCAAGGACGTTGTCAGCGACAATAACAAGAAATGGTCGGAGAAGGTCAACCAGATACGCATTTATTCGGGCGTAAAGTATCATACCGTTGACGAAGCTGAGTCGGGAACAGTCTGCGCTGTTACGGGATTGAGCAAGGCTGTAATCGGTCAGGGACTTGGTGCGGAACACGATTCGTTCTCTCCCGTTATAGAGCCCGTGCTTTCGTACAGAATTGACCTGCCGTCCGATGTTGATGCGCACACGGCTTTAAGCAGGCTAAAAATACTTGAAGAAGAGGATCCCCAGCTTCACATTGTCTGGAATGAACAGCTGCAGGAGATACACATTGCTCTTATGGGCAAGATACAGCTTGAAATTCTCAAAAGCATCATAGCCGAACGCTTCGGGATGAATGTTGATTTCAGCAGCGGCGGCATAACCTATAAGGAAACTATCGAAAACAAGGTCGAGGGTGTTGGGCATTATGAACCTCTACGACATTATGCGGAGGTGCATCTTATCCTTGAACCGGGGGAAAGGGGCAGCGGAGTACAGCTTCGTTCAAGCTGCCGTGAGGATGATCTTGATAAAAACTGGCAAAGGCTTATTCTTTCAAACCTGCAGGAGAAAACACATATTGGCGTTCTCACGGGTTCGCCGATAACGGATATAAAGATAACTCTTGCTTCGGGACGAGCTCATTTAAAGCATACAGAGGGCGGTGATTTCCGACAGGCGTGTTGGAGAGCTGTCCGCAATGGCCTTATGAAAGCGAAAAGCGTTGTTCTTGAACCGAGATATGATTTTCACCTTGAAGTTCCGAACGAGAATGTCGGCAGAGCGCTGACCGATCTGCAGCAGATGTGCGGAGAGTTTGAACCGCCCGTTTCGGACGGTGAAACCTCAGTCATAATCGGAAATGCTCCCGTTTCGGAAATGCAGGACTATCATTCGAGCGTTATCAGCTATACCCACGGAAAGGGTAGATTGATCTGCTCGGTAAAAGGCTATTTTCCCTGCCACGATCAGGAAAGAGTCATCGCCGCCGCAGGCTACGACCCCGAGAGCGACCTTGACAACTCTGCAGATTCGGTGTTCTGCGCTCACGGTGCAGGCTTTAACGTCAAGTGGGACGAGGTCTGCAGCTATATGCACCTTGAAAGTGCGCTGAAAGAGCAAAATGATGATTTTTTTGAACCGATAACAAGACAGCAGGTAAGCTCCTACCGTGACCGCCTTATCGAAGACAAGGAGCTTATGGAGATCTTCGAGCGTACCTACGGCCCGATAAAGCGTGACAAGCGCACGGCTATGCACACCGAAAAGGAGCCGCCTTCATCGAAGAAGTTCAAAGCTTCTCCGCTGCCAAAAGGTCCCGAATATCTTCTCGTTGACGGATACAACATTATTTTTGCTTGGGACGAGCTGAACAAAGCCGCAGAGGAAAGCCTTGACCTTGCAAGAAGCCTGCTGATAAATATGCTCTGCAACTATCAGGGCTTCCGTCAGTGTAATGTTATACTTGTTTTTGATGCGTACAAGGTAAAAGGCTCGGTCGGTGAGGTCGAAAAGGTGAACAACATAACGGTCGTTTACACGAAGGAAGCCGAAACCGCAGATACCTATATTGAAAAAGCAACGCACGACTTGAGCAAGGAGAATCGTGTAAGGGTCGCCACATCGGATAACCTTGAACAGACGATAATCCTCGGAAACGGAGCGTACAGAATCTCGGCTGCGGAATTCTATGACGAGATAAAGCGGACGGAAAAGGCTATTAAAGAATTTATTGAAACATTATAATAATTTTTCGTGTTTTTTAAATTTAATATTGAAATTGCACGAAATCTGTGATATAATTAACAAAATCCTATATTTAGAAATTTGGAGGGAAAAATATGCGCAGAACAATGCAGAGAAATTCAAAGCTGCTTGCACTTTTTACCGCACTGGTAATGACAGTGTTTGTCTGTCTTGACGCATCATTTGCGATCGGAGCGAACGCACAGACCTTGCTTTCGGCGGATGAGATCGTCGAAGAAATGGGCATCGGCTGGAATCTCGGAAATTCTCTTGACGCAAACGGAGCGGGAAACGATGTATGGAATCACGAAACCTGCTGGGGCAATCCCAGAGTAACCGAAGACCTCATAAAAACGGTAAAAAACAAGGGCTTCAATACGATCAGAGTACCTGTGACCTGGTATGAGCATATCACATACGATAACGGTGCATATACCATCGACCCTGCATGGTTCGCAAGAGTAAAAGAGGTCGTTGATTATGCTTATAACAACGGAATGTATGTTATCCTCAATATCCACCACGAAAAATGGGTAAACCGTTCCGATTTTGCGAGCAGCTACGATGCAATGTCCGCAGAGCTCAAGCAGGTCTGGAAGCAGATCGCCGAATACTTCGCAGACTACGGTCAGCGTCTTATTTTCGAGGGCATGAACGAACCCCGTGCGGAAGGAACAGCCGAGGAATGGAACGGCTGCGCCGATTGTTATAACGTAGTAAACAAGCTCAATGCAGATTTTATTAACACTGTCCGTTCTGTTGAGTCCGAATACAGAACAACAAGACTGCTTATGGTTCCGGGATATGCCGCAAGCGCGTATTCGTCTATATATTCGAGCCTTGACAAGAGCTTTTTTGACGATCCTTACGTTGCTGCGTCCGTTCACGCATATTCTCCCTATGATTTTACAATGGGTGACGGAGATCATTCGACGTTTTCTTCGGCATACAAGGCTTCTCTTGACGGAATTTTTGCAGACATCCGCTCCTTTTTCACGCAGGATGATATCCCCGTTGTAATAGGCGAATTCAGTGCTTCAAACTACGGAAATCTCTCCGCAAGAGTTGAGTGGGCTGAATACTATATGACGCTTGCAAAGGAAATGGGCATTCCCTGCGTTCTCTGGGATAACAATGTTGAAAGCAACGGCGGCGGTGAAGCTCACGGCTATGTGAACAGAAGCAACAATACCTGGTACAGCGCAAGCGAAAGCGTTGTCGATAAGCTCATTTCCGTCAGAAATGACAGCAGCATTGTCTGGGGAAGCAAGCGCTCCTATCCTCTTTATTCCCACGCCGCTTATTCCACGGGAACGGCTGTTACTGTCGGCGGTGATGGAAATATCTATATGTCCGATCTCGGCGGCTTCACAAGCGGAAAAGAGCTTGCAATAAAATATCAGTCGGAAATTCCCCCTGCGATCGCTCTTATGAACAGCAGCTGGGGCGGCTGGACAACGATTTCCCCGTATGATTACTCCTATTCCGATTCTTATACGATCGCTTATTTCAGATATGATGATCTTATAAACGCATGGAACAGCAGTGCAAACGGCGATATCTATGTTTTAAAGCTTACAAATCTGGTAAATTACTCATCCTTTGACCCCATCGGCATCATGATACTCGGCGCACATGAGCATCAGTACGGCAACGAATGGAAGAGCGATGAAACAAACCATTGGCACGAATGTACCTGCGGAGAAAAGTCCGATATCGCAGCGCATACAAAGGACAGCGGAACCGTTACAAAACAGGCTACACTTACCGAAAACGGAACGATCAGCTATAAATGTACGGTCTGCGGCGCAAATATGGCTGATGAAATTGTAACGACAACAAAAGTCGGTGCGGAAGTGACTGTCGATAAGGTCATTGTAAAATATAAGACCTCGTTAAGCGATGAAATTCTGATCGCCGAATATGCTTTTGATGATGTAACAGAATCGATCGTTGACTATATGAAGTCAGCGGACATTCAGCTTGTTATCAGCTTCGTGAACAGCTTCACAGCAGCCGATAATGACGGCATACTTACAGACGCACAGCTCAAAGCGATCGATATCGTGCTTGAATATGATATGAACAAATAATTTTACCGCCTGTACTCATTGATCGGAGTGCAGGCGGTATTTTACATTTTGAATCCGTTGAACGACATTCTTTTTCCGTATGGTATCTTTTGGGGAGCGGTCGGCTCCGATTCGGCTTTTCCTATCGGCAGAAAGCAGATAAGCTCGTATTCATCGGGAACGCCGAGTATCGCCGCCATTTTGCCGCCGATATTGTCCGTGTCCGTGATATGCCCCTCTATCCAGCAGCTCTGATAGCCGAGCTCAACAGCTGCAAGCAGCATATTCTCGATCGCCGCAGAGTAGTCCTGCACAGCGTAGCACTTGTCCCTGTATGCGAAGATACGCCTTGTGAGGACGCATATCATCGCAGGTGCGCTCTCGCCGACAGGAGGGTCAATGACCTCGTGCAGCTTTTTCAGCACCTCGGGATCGTCCACGGCGATAAGGCTTGTCGTCTGCTTGTTGCAGCCCGACGGTGCGGCAAGCCCTGCTTCCATGATCGTGACAAGATCCTCTCTCGGAACGGGATCGGGGAGGAATTTTCCTCGGTAACTTCGTCTTTTGTTTATTATTTCAATTGCGCTCATTTCTGCTCCTTATTCTCATTATAATACTAATCCCTCATTAAAGTGTAGACAAAAAATCTGCGCAAAATCCATATAAAGCTGTTTTCAACAGCTACGAGATTTTGCTTGATTTTTTGTACACTTTATAATCGGGGATTAGTATAAATCATTGGTGTAAAGCGTATCCCTTTGATGACCTGCTCCGAAGAGACGGCGGAAAAGCCAAGCTGCTCATATATTTTTACAGCAAAGGGCGAAGAATTAACGGTGAAGCTCTTCAAAACATAGTCCTTTTTCATCCGCTCAAAAAGCTTTCTGCCGATGCCTTTCTGCTGATGCTCGGCTTTTACGAAGAAAAGGCTGATATGCTGCGGCTCACGCATTGCAAGCACTCCCGAAAGCTCGTCATTCATAAACGCACCGTAAAATTTAAGCTTCCCGATAAAGCTTTCATCATCAAGCGTGTTTCGGAACTCTTCAACGCCTTCCTCCGAGTATTCGGGAGCTTCAAATTCCATAAAAACATCAAAAACAAGCTTCAAGGCTGACGGGATATCCTTTTTCGCAAGCTTTTTAATTTTAAGCGGATCCTTTTGCTTCGGCTCGGGAAGCTCGGGATATATTGCTTCAAAAAGCGTCTGCAGGAATTCTTTGTTGTCGATATTTTCACATAAAAGCATATCCTTTGCGCCCTCATAAGGCGGTTCAAGAGGTGCTTCGGGCATAAGTCTGACTGCGCTCGGCACAGGTTTTATCAGCATTCGGTCGTCGCAGACATAAGCTGCGATCCTGCCGTTGTAATAGATGATATATTCGCCCATCATCTGCTTGAAGGTGATGTTTTCAAGGTCGGAAAGCTGTTCAAGGATAAAGCTGAGGTATTCCTTGCTTGTTGACATAAAATAGTCTCCTTTCGGCTGTCGGTTTCTGTTATTTTATCACAAGTTCACGGAAAATTCAAGCTTTTTTGCCCCCGAATTCCGCAAATCTATTGCAAAATGCGCTTTGCTGTGGTATAATTATAAAAGTATTTTTATGAAAAATAAAGAATTAGGAGTTGTTTTTAATGTCTTTTGATAGCTATGAATCACCGTTCTGCACCCGATATGCAAGCAAGGAAATGCAGTATATCTTCTCCGCAGACAAGAAATTCACAACCTGGAGAAAGCTCTGGGTCGCTCTTGCAAGAGCTGAAATGAAGCTCGGTCTTCCCGTTACACAGGAGCAGGTAGACGAGCTTGAAGCAAACGTTGACAATATCGACTACGCAACAGCAGCCGAAAGAGAAAAGCTCGTCCGTCACGATGTTATGGCTCACGTTTATACCTACGGACTTGCCTGCCCGAAGGCAAAGGGTATCATCCACCTCGGCGCTACTTCCTGCTATGTCGGCGACAATACCGATATCATTATTATGCGTGACGCGCTCAAGGTCGTAAAGAGAAAGCTCATCAACGTTCTCGGTCAGCTTTCCGAATTTGCAATGGAGTATAAGGATATGCCTGCCCTCGCTTATACTCACCTCCAGCCTGCACAGCTTACAACTGTCGGCAAGCGTGCAACTCTCTGGATGAATGAGCTGCTTATGGATCTGAACGAAATTGATTACAGAATTGAGAACCTTGCACTTCTCGGCTCAAAGGGCACAACAGGCACACAGGCTTCGTTTATGGAGCTTTTTGAGGGCGATACAGATAAGGTAAAGAAGCTTGAAGAACTTATTGCCGAGGAAATGGGCTTTGACAAGGTTGTTCCCGTTTCGGGTCAGACCTATTCAAGAAAGATAGATTCACAGATCGTTGCGACCCTCAGCGGAATCGCACAGTCAGCAATGAAGTTTGCAAACGATATGCGTATCCTCCAGAATTTCAAGGAAATGGAAGAACCGTTTGAGAAGAACCAGATCGGCTCATCCGCAATGCCTTATAAGAGAAATCCTATGCGCTGCGAAAGGATCACCGCTCTCGCACGTTACGTTATGATCGACTCGCTCAACCCTGCCTTCACCGCAGGTACACAGTGGTTTGAGAGAACGCTCGATGACTCCGCAAACAAGAGAATTTCCGTTGCGGAAGGCTTCCTTGCGATAGACGCTATCCTCAATATCCTTATCAACGTTACATCGGGCATCGTAGTATATCCGAAGGTCATCCGTGCAAGAATTATGAAGGAGCTTCCGTTTATGGCATCCGAAAATATTATGATGGACGCTGTAAAGAAGGGCGGCGACAGACAGGCTCTCCACGAAAAGATCCGTACCTACGCAATGGAAGCAGGCAAGCAGGTAAAGGAATTCGGTCTGGAGAACGATCTTATCGAAAGGATCCTTGCCGATTCCGAATTCAATACATCGAGAGAGGAGATCGAAGCTATCCTTCAGCCGGAGAACTTCACAGGCAGAAGCGCACAGCAGACCGAGGAGTTTGTAAACGGACTTATCAAGCCTATCCTTGAAGCAAACAAGGACATTATGGGCGAAAAGGCAGAGCTTACGGTTTAATGCAGAAATAATACAGCACAACAGCATGTTAGATGTTGCGAAGCCAAGCAGCTGGTCGAGCTGAGCACAGCTCGCGGGGTCGAGGGGCAGAGTCCTCGTCGCTCTCCGCAGAGAGCGAAATACCCTAAATTTTAGCGAAAAGCTTTCAGCAATAGCGAAATCACTAACAAATCAAAAGGCGCAATTCACGAAAAGAAAGTTAAAACAGAACGTGAGAAATCACTCTGAAAACTTCAAATTGTGAATTGCGCTTATTCTGTTTTCTTCAAGATAACTATCCTCGTAGAGCAAACACACAAACGAAGTGCGTTTGTTTGCTCTACGACTTCGTATGAACAGCTATGGGATATGAAAGTGGAAACAGCGAGCAAAGCGAGCACATTTCCACACAACGGAACAACACACAGGTTACAAAAGATAACCGAAACAACTATATTTTTGAAACAATACGGGAGGCTTGACCCGTAATTATCCAATCATTTTCAGACTAAAGAATTGGATGATTTTCTAAAGTTTTTTCGTCACCGTATAATAAAGGCAGTTGTTCCGTTGGTGTGAAAACACATTCGCTTCGCTCATTGTTTTCACGTTCATTTCCTATAGCTGCTCATATTGTGTTGAAGTGAAAAATTACTCACTTCGTTCGTAATTTTTCGCTTCAAGGATAGTTTACTTTTGGAAAATAGAATAAGCGCAATTCACATTTATGGTTTTAACGACTTGATTTCTCATATTCGATTTACCATTTTATTGTGAATTGCGCTTTTTGATTTGTTAGTGATTTCGCTATTGTTGGAAATGTTTCGCTAAAGTTTAGGGAGTTTCGCTTCTGCGGAAGCGACCAAAGGGCTTCCGCCCTCTGGACACCTGACGAGCTGTGCTCAGCTCGACCAGCTGCTTGGCTTCGCAACATCTAACAAATGTAATCTCTTTCCGCTTTTTTTAAAGCTCCGCAATGACCTCAACCTCAACCTTAACGCCCTTCGGAAGCTTTGCAACTTCTACGCAGGAACGTGCAGGCTTGTTGGTGAAGTATTCGCCGTAAACTGCATTGAATGCTGCAAAATCGTTGATATCGTCAAGGAAGCATACTGTCTTTACTGCCTTTTCAAGCGTTGTGCCTGCTTCTGCAAGTACAGCCTTGAGGTTCTCGCAAACCTGCTTGGTCTGCGCTTCGATCCCCTCTGCTTCAACGTTTCCCGTTGCAGGGTTGATCGCGATCTGACCCGATGTGAAAACAAGGTTTCCGACCTTTACTGCCTGTGAGTAAGGACCGATAGCGTCGGGAGCGTTTTTTGTGTAAACTTTTTCCATTGTTGTTTTCCTCCAATCAAAAATATTAGATTAATTATTTGTAAGCTTGAAGCCTGCGTCAACGAGCGCAGTCTTGATCTCGTTTATGTGGTCGAAATTTCTCGTTTCAAGAAGTATTCTCAAATAGCAGCCGTTGATGTCCGAACCTTCGCTTGCACGTTCGTGGTGAATTGAGATAACGTTGCCGCCCTTTTCTGCGATGATGTCGGAAACGCCCTTGAGCTGACCCGGCTTGTCGATAAGCTCGATGCAGAACTGTGCTGTTCTGCCCGATGTGAGAAGACCTCTCTTGATGACCTTTGAAAGAATAGTTACGTCGATGTTGCCGCCCGAAACAAGGCATACAACGTTCTTGCCTGCGATATCGGGGATCTTGTCGAACATTACTGCGGCAACGGGAACAGCGCCTGCACCTTCGGCGATGAGCTTCTGCTGCTCGATGAGTGCAAGGATAGCTGCTGCGATCTCGTCATCGGTAACGGTAACGACCTTGTCAACATACTTGCTTACATAGCTGAATGTATTTTCGCCCGGCTCCTTTACCTTGATGCCGTCTGCGATCGTTGCAACGTTGTCAAGGCATTCGATCTTGCCGTGTTCGAGCGACTGGAACATACTTGGTGCGCCTGTTGCCTGAACGCCGTAGACCTTGATCTCGGGGCGAAGGCTCTTCAATGTGAAAGCAACGCCGGAGATAAGTCCGCCGCCACCGATAGGAACAACGACTGCGTCAATATCGTTGAGCTGTTCAAGCAGCTCAAGTGCGATCGTTCCCTGACCTGCGATAACATAATCGTCATCGAACGGGTGGATAAAGGTATAACCCATTTCGTCACGCAGGCTGATAGCCTTTGCATAAGCGTCATCGTAAACTCCTTCAACAAGGCAGACCTCTGCACCGTAGGAGCGTGTAGCTTCGATCTTTGAGATGGGAGCGGAGTCGGGCAGACAGATTATCGACTTGATGCCGTTCTTTGCAGCTGCGAGAGCAACGCCCTGTGCGTGGTTTCCTGCGCTGCAGGCGATAACACCCTTTGCTTTTTCCTCGTCGGAAAGCTGCGATATCTTGTAGTAAGCGCCTCTTACCTTGAATGAGCCTGTTACCTGAAGGTTTTCGGTCTTTAGATAAACGTTGCAGCCCGGTTTGATCTTTGGAGCATAGATAAGGTCGGTTCTGCGGACTACCTCTTTAAGCTTGTGTGAAGCCTTGTAAACATTGTCAAGCGTAAGCATAGCAAATCTCTCCTTAATAATGTAAAAAAATAAAAGCTCCCACCTCGTCAAGAGGTGAAAGCATAAGCTGACACGGTACCACTCTTGTTGCCGCGAAAAAACGCAGCCACTCAAATCTCTGTAACGGGAGAATCCGTCAGAACCTGAACAAAAAAGCTTCAGTCCTGCCGCTCGGAGGTGATATGGATACGGAAATTTCAAGCGGCTTTCACCGAAAGGGATGCCTCTTTGTCATTTTGCAGGTTTGTATGCGAAAATAACAAAGCATACTGCACGGTACCGATAAATACATCCACCGATACTGCCCTAATGCCGCCTCTCTGCGTAAAATCTGACCGTTCCCGTCCTCGTCAACGCATTTTAAACTATTTATAATTTCATTATAAACCCACTTTATTTATTTGTCAAGAATAAATTATTAATTTTAATCCATATTTTGGGGAAAGGTGATTTTGAAAAGTAAAGTCAAGATTCTTTTATAAATTTTTTATATATTTATGCAAAGACAAAACAGGTTTTTTATACCATATTACAAAATAAACTGTTTTGCGGCGATATGACCGTTAAATTTGTTGAAACATCACATATTTGTGAATTTGCCGTAAAATATTTGAGTTAACTGTTGAAAAAAACACACAGCTGTGCTATAATAATTAATAATGCGACCGGGAAATGACGGTCTATATCGGATAATGAAAGGATGAAAAAGTTTGAAAGAACTTATTCTTGTAACATCACCTCCGGCTTGCGGAAAAACCTTTATCTCCAAAGAACTTGCAAAGAATCTCAAAAACGTGGTTTACCTTGATAAGGATACACTCATCGTGCTTTCAAAGCAGATCTTCGTTGTTGCGAACGAGGAATACAACAGAAGCTCCGATTTCTTTGAAAAGTATATCCGTGACTATGAATATTATGCAGTTCTCGACCTTGCATTTGAAGCGCTCGACTATGCAAACATCGTCCTTATCAATGCTCCGTTTACAAGAGAGATACGCGACCAAAAATATATCGACGACCTCAAGGCTCGCCTTGCCGAAAAGGGCGCAGTTCTGAAGGTTATCTGGGTTGAAACAGACCCCGAGGTATGTCACCAGCGTATGATCGACAGAGGAAGCGACCGTGATACTTGGAAGCTTGAACATTGGGACGAGTATATCGCAGGCGTGAACTTTGAGATCCCCGAAACTATCGGTGCAGCTAATGACGGAACACTTCTCATCTTCAAGAATTCCTCCAAGGAAGAATTTGACGAGTCAATGAAAACCATTACAGCTGAACTTCTCAAGTAATCAAGTAATAATGACCGCATCCGGATATAGGGTGCGGTTTTTCTGTCTATTCATAATTGCCGATCGCCTTGCATAGACTTGAACAAAAGCTATGTAAGGAGATATTTTTATGCCAAGTGTATTTTTAAGCCCGTCAACGCAGCAGTGGAACCAATATGTGAACGGCGGAAACGAGGAACAGCAGATGAACCTCATCGCCGACGCAATGGAGCCGTATCTGCGATCTTCGGGGATAACCTACGGACGGAACGATCCGAACCGTGATGTCAGGGGCGCTATCGCAGATTCAAATTCACGATATTACGATGTTCATCTTGCACTCCATTCAAACGCAGGCGGAGGGCAGTTTGCCGGTATCCTTACGGGCATCGACATCTACTATTCGCCCTACTCCGTGCAGAGCGAAAAGCTTGCGGACATCATCGTCAACAACCTTAAAAATATCTATCCGAACCCTTCAAAGGTAAACACGCTCCCGACGACCTCTCTCGGAGAAGTCACGCAGACCCGGGCGGTTGCAGTACTTTGCGAGCTTGGCTATCACGACAATCCCGAGGATGCGGAGTGGATAAAATCCAACACGGAGCCTATCGCAAGGACTCTTGTTCAGGCGCTCTGCGACTACTTCGGTATCCCGTTTGTCGAAGCGACGCCTTCACGGACGGGGACGGTGACAACGGACGGTTCAAACCTCAATATCCGAAGCCTGCCGAACACGAATGCAAGGGTCATCGGCGTTATTCCGAACCGTGCGGAGGTGGCTGTGCTCGGACAGACGGGAAACTGGTATGTTGTCAGCTATAACGGAGTTACCGGATATTCCGCAGCGGATTATATTTCGGTATGATGCTTACGGTGTTTTAATGAGTGAATTATTTCTTACAAAATTGTCAACAAACTATTGTAGGGGGTGGGTTTCCCGTCCCGATATTATCGATACCATAAAAAAACGAGACGGGCGACCCGTCCCTTACAGTAAAACACGGTGATTACGACCGCATTTTCATAGAAATTTCATTATTTATTAACTCATTGAAATACCGTAGCATGATACTTAAAAATGCTTGACTTTTATGTCAAAAATGTGATATAATATTTGTGCAAAAAGCGGCTTTTGCCGAGCTTTGACGTAATGACGTAATTTATTTTAACCGTAGGAGTGATAAAAATGTCCAGAATCAAAGTTGCCGTACTTTTCGGCGGAGTTTCAAACGAACACGATATTTCGCTGATCTCTGCGACTAACATTATAAATGCAATTCCTGCCGATAAGTATGAGGTCATCCCTATCGGCATTACCAAAAAAGGCCGCTGGCTTTTCTATCCCGGCGATGTGAATATGATTACCTCGGGAAACTGGGAGTCCAACCCTGACTGTGTTCCTGCGGTCATTCTTCCCGACCCAATGTATAAGGGCATTGTCAAGATCACGGACGGTACATATTCAATAACAAAAATTGATGTTGTTTTTCCCGCACTTCACGGTCAGCACGGCGAGGACGGCTGCATACAGGGACTTCTTGAGCTTTCGGGCATCCCTTATGTCGGCTGTAAGGTATGCGCTTCTGCTGATTGCATGGATAAGGCGGTCACACATACCATCCTTGAAGCTGCAGGAATCAATATGGCAAGACACGCTGTTGTCCGTCAGTCCGATCTCGGCAGACTTGATGAGATATGCGAGGATATCATCAACGAATTTGATTTTCCGCTCTTTGTCAAGCCCTGCAACAGCGGTTCATCGGTCGGCGTAAACAAGGCAAGCTCATTCGAGCAGCTCAAAGAAGCTGTCAAGCTTGCATTCTCCCACGATAAAAAGGTCATTGTTGAAGAATTCATCGAGGGCAGAGAGCTTGAATGTGCAGTTTTTGGCACGGATAAGCCTTTTGCTTCAAGAGTCGGCGAAATTATTTCCTGCAATGATTTTTACGACTATGACGCAAAATACATTTTAGGCACATCGGGAATAAATGTCCCTGCGGATATAAGCAGCGAATATGAAAGCGAGATCCGCGAAACAGCACTCAAAGCATTTAAGGCTATCGGATGTTCGGGACTTTCACGTGTTGACTTCTTCCTCAAAAAGGACGGAACCGTCATCCTCAACGAGATAAATACCCTTCCGGGTTTCACACCTATCAGTATGTATCCGAAGCTTATGGAGAATATGGGTATCTCCCAGTCCGAGCTTCTTGACAGACTTATCGAATCGGCTTTGGATAGCTGAACCGCACATAATACTAATTCCAAATCAGCCGTAAGACTAAATCCTCGGATATAATAATCCAATTCTGCGTCAGGTTCCTATGCAATGTAATTGCATTGAAGGGCGGCAAGCCTTCCTGCGGTCACCTTTCTTGACTTGGATTATTCTATCTGTCGGCTTTGTCTATAGAACGATTTGGAATTAGTATAAATTGATCTGTAAAGAGAGTTGCTTTTAATGAATAATTCAGCTATCGGAGTTTTCGATTCGGGAATGGGCGGTCTGACCTGCTTTAAGGAGCTGCACAGCCTTATGCCGAATGAAAATATAATCTATTTCGGCGATACGGCTCGCCTTCCGTACGGAACACGAAGCCGTGAAACAATATTGAAATATGCGGCGCAGGATATCGCCTTTATGAAAAAGCACGATGTCAAAATGATTATTGCCGCCTGCGGTACCGTATCATCCGTTGTCGGCATTGACAAAAAGGACGCTGACGGTATCCCGTTCACGGGCGTTCTTCTGCCGACGGTCCAGGCTGCCTGCGCAAAAACGAGGAACGGAAAAATTGGCGTTATCGGTACTTCCGCAACAATAAAATCGGGTTCTTACGCAAAAGCTATCCGCACGATAAAGCCTTCGCTCACCGTTGTGGGCGCAGCGTGTCCGTTGTTTGTTCCGCTGGTTGAGAACGGCTTTTTTGAAAGAGATAACAAGGTCGCACAGCTTGTAGCAGAACAGTATCTTGAACCGCTGAAAAAAGAGGGCGTTGATACGCTTATCCTCGGCTGCACGCATTATCCTATCTTATACGATGTGATCAAGGATCAAATGGGCGAAAACGTTGAGCTTATCTCATCGGGCAGCGAGGCGGCAAAGTTCGCCTGTGCATACCTTACCCGTCATGATATGCTTGCGGAGCGTGAAACGAACGGCGAAGTGATTTTTTATTCCTCGGACAGCACCGAAATGTTCAGGGAAAATGCCGAAAGCTTCCTCGGTGGAATGATAAAGGGAAGCGTTGAAAAGGTCGATACAGACGAACTAAATTCACTTGCTTAAATATAAGAACCGCTGTTTGTTTCAGCAATAAACAGCGGTTTCCAAAATAGAGGTCAAATATGAAAAAGGACGTTACAATCACGCTTAAAGGCGTACAGCAGGTCGATAAGGAACGGAACGAAACCGAGCTTATCACAGGCGCAGTATTCTCGACCGTAAAAGGCGGCGGCTTCAGGATAGCTTATGACGAAACCGAAGCTACGGGCTTTGAGGGCGCAAGGACGGAGATCACGGCATTCGGAAACGAAACCGCCTCGATCGTTCGCAGCGGCGAATCGGGCACGAACCTTATCATCGAAAAGGATAAAAAGCATCACTGTCACTACGGTACCCCATACGGGGATATGACGATCGGTATTTACACACAATCCATTGTCAATAATCTTACCGAAGACGGCGGCAATCTATATTTAAAATACACTGTCGATATCAATTCGAGCTATGTTTCGGATAACGAAGTGTATGTGAGCATAATGACGAATAATTAATTAAAAACGGTCAGCGGATTTTTTCTGCTGACCGTTTTATGTTTATATATATATTTAGCTGTTGCTGTTTTCTGCAGCGTATTCAGCCATAAGCTTTTCCTGCTGCTCCGCCTGTATATCGGAATAAGCGGAGATCATAGGAACTGCGTTGACATCGTCCTTCTTTACACGGCGGTGTACATAGTTCTTTGTGATCGCAAAAACTATTCCCGAAAGTGAAAGCACACCGATAAGGTTCGGTATTGCCATAAGTCCGTTGAGCGTATCGGAGATATCCCATGCAAGTCCGAGCTTCATTGTGCAGCCTACAATAATGAACAGCACGAAGATGACCTTATAGACGTATGTAGCCTTTGTTCCGAGCAGATATTCGAGCGCTTTTGTACCGTAGAACGACCAGCCGAGCGTTGTCGAGAATGCGAAAAGAAGTATTGCGATAGCAAGTATCTTACCGGAGAGCGAACCGAGTCGCTGGCTGAATGCGTAGGTAACGAGCGGAACGCCGTTGACTTCGCTGATCTCCACTGATGCAATGACAGGGTTGCCGCTTTCATCTGTAAGGAGATTTCCGTTCTCGTCCTTTGCCTGGACGCCCTTGATCTCCATAACGTTTGCAAAGGTGAAATCGTCCTCGCTGCTTGCGTTATCGTTGTTCATGATCTTAACGGAAAGCTCCTGACCGTAAGCGGTCTTTGCAGGATATTCCGTATATGTGCCCTCTGCAGCGTCGTCGGATGCAACGATGAATTTAGGATTGATGTTTGAGTCGATGAGATTGATCTCTCCGTTTTCGGAGCTGTGGATAGTGAAATACTGTCCCTGTGTTGAGATATTGTTGAGAGCGTCATTGAAGGAAACAGCGTTTGCAGGGCTGGAAAGGATAACGAAAGCGGTAAGTGTGCACACAACGATAGTATCGAAAAATACTTCAAAGATGCCCCACATACCCTGAACAACAGGCTCCTTAACGTCCGATGCGGAGTGAACCATAACGGAAGAACCGAGTCCTGCTTCGTTGGAGAAAACGCCTCTCTTGAAGCCCATTGTGACCGCACGCTTGATGATCACGCCGCCGATACCGCCTGCAACAGCGGAAAAGCTGAATGCGCTCTTGAAGATCGAAGAGAAAACGTAAGGGATATGGCGGAAATTCATAATGAATATGATAAGGCAGCCGAGTATGTAGAATACAGCCATGAACGGAACGAGCTTCTCGGTAACGCTTGCAATTCTCTTGATGCCGCCGAGAACAACGAGTGCGGCGATAACTGCAAGGAATATGCCCGTAACAACGGCAGGAATGTTAAAGTTTGACTTCATAGCGCTGGAGATTGAGTTTACCTGTGCCATGTTTCCGATGCCGAACGAAGCGAGAACACAGAAAATCGCAAAAAGTATTGAAAGCGGCTTTGCGATATGACGAAGTCCTTTTTTCTCTTTAAGACCCTCTTCAATGTAATACATTGCGCCGCCCGACCATTCGCCGTGATCGTTTTTCTTGCGGAAGTAGATACCAAGCACATTTTCGGAGAAGTTGGTCATCATTCCGAAGAATGCGGAAAGCCACATCCAGAATACAGCGCCCGGACCGCCTATGCAGACAGCCGTTGCAACACCTGCGATGTTACCTGTGCCGATAGTTGCCGCAAGAGCGGTCGAAAGTGCCTGGAACTGTGTGATAGCTTTTTTTTCGGAAGTTTTTGTGACGGATTTCTTTTTAAAAATTGCAAGAAAAGTGTTATCCGCCCATGTTTTGAATTTTGAGATCTGGAAGAATCCTGTCCTTACGGACATATAAATGCCTGTTCCTATAATAAGAATAAGCATTGGTATTCCCCATACAACTCCATTGATTGCACCGTTGATTTTTGCAACAGTATCGATAAAAGACTGCATTTTTGTACCTCTTTTCACTAAAAATGATCATATTTAATTCTAACATAAAAAAACGTTCTTTTCAAGGGGGAAAATAAGAAAAATCGTGTTTTTTTCTCATTTTTTGACAAAATATTCTCTCAATTCACAGTTTCCCATAAAGAAATTGGAGTAATCATGGGTAGAAAGATCGTTGAAATATGTTTCGATGATCCTGCAAACTCCGCCGTGACATACAAGAAGCACGTTTTTGTCGGGATATTTAGCAATAACATCATCAATAACGCTGTAAACTCTGTGAGCAAGCTGCAGAACGGATTCGCCGCCGCCGTGCATCTTCACGCCGAATTCGATCTTGTTCTGTGCAAAGCCTTCGGTCGTGCGGTCTTTTCCCTCATAATCTCCGTAATCCCATTCAATAAGACGCTCGTCAATAGTGACTTCGCATCCGATCTTGCCGGCAACAGCCTTGGCGGTATCCCGTGCACGCTTCATCGGCGAACAAACAATAAGATCTATGTCGCCCTTTTCGTATGCTTTTTCCGCAAGCAGGAGAGCCTGCTGTCTGCCTGTTTCGGTAAGCTCGATATCAGTCCTGCCGCATATTCTGTCATTTAAATTCCATTCCGTCTGACCGTGTCTTGCCGCATAAATTTTCATAAACAAATCCCTTTCAATTTTAAACTTAAAA
Source organism: Oscillospiraceae bacterium (assembly GCA_051881815.1). Lineage (GTDB taxonomy): Bacteria > Bacillota > Clostridia > Oscillospirales > Ruminococcaceae > UMGS363. Next base: position 34,865 of record JBJEQP010000103.1, read on the forward strand.
ACCGGTTTTTATTATACCGTAAATTTCTCCTTGTGTAAATAGCGGCTGCGCATACATAAAGAAAGTTTGATTAATGTTTACATTTTTAGAAAAATTCGATTAATTTGATCTAAAAGTCTTGACAGAGCCGGAGATTTATAGTATAATATTATAGCAATGCTGGAATAGCTCAGTCGGTAGAGCAGCGCATTCGTAATGCGCAGGTCGCGTGTTCAAGTCACGTTTCCAGCTCCACGCATTTACGCCGTTTGGGGGGTTCTCGAACGGCGTTTTTGTTTTTATGAAAATATGAAATTGACAACGCATTGACAACATTTCGTTTTAAATTGTCTTTTTGCCGCTTCCGTTTTCGTCATCGGAAAGCGGCTTTTTCTTTTGAAACATAGCCGAACCGATGATCTCTGCGTTGCGGTTCTGTGCTTCCTGCAGGATATGGCTGTAAATATTTTGAGTTCTGCGGCTCATGCCGTGCTTTACAAGGCTGTTTGCCATTATCATTACTTTGCTTCTTGTTTTATTCATCTGACCTGCTCCTTTCGGGTTATTGGGTTTGTTCCTCTGACCTTGATATTATTATAGCATAACGATATCGTTATATCAATACACAGAATAACTAAATTTATAACGATATCATTATATATTTTGTATATAGATAACGTTATAGAGATATGATATAATTGTATTAAGGATGGTGATAATATGACAGTATCTAAAGCACAAATGGCAGCAACTAAACGTTTTGAAGATAAAAACTATGATAAAGCTCTTATTCGTTTACCGAAAGGCAAAAAAGCCGAAATACAAACCGCTGCGGAAAAGCAGGGGGAAAGCCTTAATGCTTATGTTATCGGAGCGGTTGAGCGGCGGATGAAAGCGGAGCAGGAGGAAAGCAGCGAATGAATATAATATATTATCCCGATGAAAGCAGCGTGACCGATGCGATGAAGCGTGATGAACCGCTGCTCGTCCTCATATCCTTTGACGGTGAGCAGGTCATTGTCAGTCAGATTGATGAAGCCGTTGAGCATCATATACTCTTGCGCTTGGCAGGTTTCCCCGATACGGACATTGACAAGTATTTCCGCTTGGTGGTAAACCGTGAGGGCGCAGACTGGACTTTCGTTTGTCCGTCAACGTATAACAGCGTAACACGCAAGGAAAAGCAGATAGAGGACTTTTTCAAAGACGGTATGCGAATTATACCTAATGCATTAAAACAGCTTGGCTATGATGTCCCCGTGGAGATCCCCAAGCGTTACAGACGGCATTTTGATATGATGGGAGAATAAAAACGCCCGGGCAGGTGAAGTATTCGGACAACCTGCTCGGGATTTTTTATGTTTGCCCCGAATGGGCAGTAACTCGGTGGTGAAAGTCCACTACA
>JBJEQP010000104.1:0-36194 GCA_051881815.1 Oscillospiraceae bacterium
AGATTTCGACGGCTTTGCAGGAAAATGATAACAACAGGACAAATGCCGAGAAATTCGCCGAGCTGATTGAAAACTACATTGGCATTACCGAACTTAACTACGAACTTGTTCACACTCTTATTGAAAAAATCTACATTCACGAGAGGGAGAACATCGACGGCAAGGCTATTGTTAGGGTGGATATTTATTACAGATTTATCGGCAGCAATGCCGATTCGGACAATCCGACCGAGATAAGCAGACGCCGCTCTTAAAAAAATGAACACATATCATTTTGGAGCACAATGATATGTGTTCATAAGCGGTTTTTTTATCACCGAATCAAAGCAGGAATATCCGTTTTTTACGGGCTTAATGATCTTGCCGTCATCGTTTTTATATGTAACGATATTGAACACGCCGTCCTCGCCCTTGATCTTGCCGAGGATAACGGGAGCAGGGAAGTATTCCTTCATATTTTCATCGGAGATATAGAGGTTTGAAAAAGCAACATTGTTTTTGAGAAAGATATTTTCAAAGGCTTCATCTGCAGGATTGGATTTTAGATATTCATTCGCAAAGAAGCCCATTACGGATGTTCCCGATATGAAATCAGCCGTTTCATCCGATGCGCTTGACGGGAGCATAACATTGTCCCTGAGCTTTATGAGATAGGTTAAGCTGACTGTTTCGCCCGTGAGGTCGTTTATATCGGACGAAAGCGCTTTTGTTTTGGAGAATTCAAAGCTGCATTTTACAGCGCCGTAACCTCTGTTTCGCTTATAGCCGATGTTACGGAGAGCTTTGCATATATCGGAAAACTCTGCGGCGAAACGTTCGTCGATATCGACTTCCGCTTCAAACTCGGTTTCGGCTTTCGTTAACGGAGAATAATGCTTGACAACTCTTGTGAAACGAAGGCTGTTGTCCTTTGCGGTGTCGTTTTCGATAGCGGTCGCAGCCCTTGTGTATGTAAAAAGTGAAATGACTTCTTCTGCATTAAGTCCCGATGAAACGGCTTCCTGCTTCAATTCCTCATAGCCTTTTATATGCGCATCGGATATCTTGAGGCTGCCCGACTTATCATTTCCCGAAGTACCGAAAATCTCTTTTATGATATCATCCGAAGTACCGATAATCTTTGCGGCGTCACGCAGACAGCCTTTGAGTCTTCTTGCGCCGATAACGGGGAAACCGTACTTGTCGTAGCTGACATCGGTATCAATGACGGAGGAAAATCCGTCGCCGCTTGCTGCGCAAAGGTCGGATCTGAGTGTTATGTTAATCCTGCTCATCGTTTTTCACCTCCGTATCGTTAAACCATAGATCGTAAACTATTGCAATATCAAAGATAATGCTCTTTATTTTCGGATCATTTTCGTCAATTGAAGAGATAGTATTTTTGCGTGAGCTGATCCTTCTCAATTCTGTTTTGTAGTAAGAATCGCCCTTGATCATAGCTTCGCCGAGAGCCTTTACGTCTGAGCGGTTTATGCCTTTGAGCATATTGCCGATCCTTTTGAACTCTTGCCAGTCGGTGCTGTATTCGTATGGACGGGCGGAAAACTTCGCTTCCTGATGTTCACGGATCTCGTCAAGCGAATTCGTTATACCTGCGTGGCAGTAGTGGAAATCAATGTAGTTTTTGCCCTCGCTGCCCGACTTGTGGGAAAGCTTTTTGCCCATTTCGCAGCTTTGCTCGGCAATTTCATATACATCGGCGAAAGGAGCGTGGCTGTGGAATATCGCAACGCCTGCACAGGCTGAATTGCTGCTTTCGGATGTCAGCGTTTCAAAATATGTATCAAGGATATCGGGAACAGCGTGAGCATTGCAGATGATCGTAATTTCATCGCCGCCGCTTATGACTTTTCGGTAGAAATAACGGTTTTTATGCGTATCCTCAGAATTGTAAAGCTCTGTTAGCTTTTCTTCGATAGCTTTTATAGGCTTCTCGACGAAATCACGGTTCGTTTCTTCGGAGAAATCTCTTAAAGCGTTTACACCAGAGGTATAGTCTGTAACATTCTCGGTTCTCTCCTTGATGCGCTGTCCCATATTGTTGCCATCTATGTAGATTATCGCAAGCAGACTTTCCGTACCCTTTTCGGTCATATTGTCCAGGTCGTTTTCATGTATCTGTTTGCTGTCGGTCTTGCTTTTCTTAGATACTTCTTCATATTTGCGCTTTTTTCGTATGCTTTCGGAAGTGTATTCCTTGCCCGATGACTTTTCGACAATGGGCTGATAGGTAAGTCTGTCGACCTGGGTGAACGGCAGAACATTGCACGGGATATGATAGGAGCCGAGGTTTTTCTGCATAGCATTTTCGGCATAAAGTCTTGCTCGGTCGTCTACGAAATCTCCGCTGACTTCAACCGCCGAAGCGATGATGCTGACAGCGTAGGTTTTTTCAAGCACCTGTCTTGACAATGCCTTATTCACGTTGATATAGGTCGCTTTATCCTTGAAAATAACACAGAGATTTCCGCCGCCTTCATAGATAACTTCGGCGTCAAGTCCGCTGCTGTTGAAATTTCCGATAAAGTCGCCCTCTGCTTTTTCATGCCAGTTTCCTTTGATGCGGAACTGCTTATTTTCCTCGTTGAAGAAATCCTTGAACAACGAGGACAAAAGCTCGGATGCACCCGTTATCTCCTGCACACGGTTGGTGCGGTAGATGTATTCCTGCTTGCTGCGGCAGTCATACAGAGCGAGTATGTTTTTGGTTTCAGCCATGTTTCAACCTCCGTATCGTAATAATATACAAAGAATTATGCTTTTGATGTAACGGTTTCGTTTGATGTGGGCATTATTCACAAATATTCCTAAAACAACAAACCATTTTATTACATTTTAGCACAAAACTATACAAACGTCAACACGAAAAATGAGATTTCTATCCATAGCTCCTGAACCGAACAAACCTGAACTCCGATACCTTGACAGTTTCGCCGTTATGACCTAAATGCGTGGAAGTTACCCGTTCCGTTGTTGCGCAGACAGCGTTTATGCCCTTTGAAATGAGGATAGATACAACGGCGTAGCATAAAGTCATTTCGCCCTGAACGAGAACAGCATCGGGGTTATAACAGCATATCATCGCCGCATATTTCTCCGCAAGAGCATAGATCATTTCGCTGCCGAAAGAGGGATCAACGGTAGGAAAGGCTATGTCTGCGATCTCTCCGTATTTCTCCGCCGCTTCACGCTGCTCATTGCTCCACAGCTCCGACCTGTGATTGGTAAAATTGATAAACATTGCGACCACTCCTTTTTGAACGTTTTGTCTTACAGCATATAAACGTTCATTTCTCGGTCGGATTAAGTTTTTTTTAAATAATTTTTCCCTATATACCTATATAAATACAAAAGCTCTGTCATATATCCTTTTTTGATATATGACAGAGCTTTGTTTTGAGAGTTTTCAATCATCTAACGGTGTTGGGGGGGGAATTGTACACTGTGGATATGGAAATGTGTGAATTGTTATATAGTTTCAATCACCTTACGGTGTTGGCGTGGTTTGTACTCTTAAAGATTATTGTTTGGAGAACGATATTCTTATCGAGTTTCAATCACCTAACGGTGTTGGGGTGGTTTGTACAATCGTGCTCACGTCTGATACGGAGGATTTTCCTATAGTTTCAATCACCTAATGGTGTTGGGGTGGTTTGTACCTCTTCAAATGCCGAGGCGGCATATTGTGTACCGTTTCAATCACCTAACGGTGTTGGGGTGGTTTGTACACGAGGGCGCGACCGAGCTCCCTCAGGGAGCATCGAGTTTCAATCACCTAACGGTGTTGGGGTGGTTTGTACTCAACAATCGACACACTCACAATCAATCATCTTAATAATGTTTCAATCACCTAACGGTGTTGGGGTGGTTTGTACGTTCTACCGGATCGATAGGGTCTATGATGACCGTGTTTCAATCACCTAACGGTGTTGGGGTGGTTTGTACTGCGGAGCCGTGATCCACGCAGGGATGGGAAAAACTCGGATTTTATGGTTCCGAAATCAGCATTTTTTACACCTCAAAAAGCGCCAAAAATCATGTTTTAACAGAATTGTTTTAATTTATTAATAATTGTTCGTCTACTATTAAAACAGCTTTTTGATCAATGCTCTACACATATAATAGCATAGTTTTTCTTTTTTGTCAAGAAATCTGAAAGAAAAACTTAATCGGACAAGATTCGGAATGTTTATTAAGTGACAGAAGAAAATGAGCAAAAAACTTTTCAAAAAGATTTTCCGAAAAAACTTAATCGGACAAGATTCGGAATGTTTTTTAAGTGAAAGGCAGAAACAAGCCGAAAAACTTTTCAGAATTTTTCCGAAAAAACTTAACCGGACAAGGTTCGGAATGTTTATTAAGTGACAGAAAAAACAAACCGAAAACTTTTCAGAAAAATTTTCCGAAAAAACTTAATCGAACAAGACTTTGAATGTTTATTAAGTGAAAGGAAAAAACGAGCCGAAAATCTTTTCAAAAAAATTTCCGCAAAAAACTTAATCGAAAAGATCTCGGAACGTTTATATATCAGAAAACAAAAACCCAAGACCCGAAAGGAAGATGTACTATGAACATGATCATCATTGTAAAAGCACTCACAGCAGCTGCAGTAAGCCCCTCGCTTATCAGAAACCTCAGCCTGCCGAATGTAAATTTCCCGACTATGGGCGGTGAGGTTTTCTGGGACGATGTCGCAAATGTGAAAGGCTGGCGGCTCCAGCGCAACAAGCTTACCCGACACGCAAGGATAATTGACCCCGATAATTTCCGCAGGGCGTGGGGCGGCATTGACGCAATGGAGGAAATGTTACAGCGTTTGGCAGACGCATCGGACGGTTACCTCAGCGATGATTATCTTGAAAGGATGTGAGAACCATGAAAGCACTTTTAAAGACTATTATCACCATTGCAGCGACAGAAACCATCAGCTTTATCATCGAAGAGCTTTTCCGCGAAATAGACTGAACATAAACCATACATAAAGGCGGTGATTTCAATGATACTTTTACTTCTCCTCGGCGCAATGTTCAAAAAGTGATCCTTATAAAACACCGTGAAGGGGGTGAAGACAATGGGACTTTTCACAGACGCGATCGACTGGCTTGAAGAGCTTGCAGAAGAAGTGCTTGACGAGATACTTGGGAACGACGACTGACGCACTTCAAAAACAATAACCACATTTGTAAATTTAGAAAGGAAGATCACCATGAATAAAAGATTACTCGCAAAGGCACTCACTCTTATCGCAACAGACCCCTCGCTTATCCGCAAATTAAGCCTGCCGAACATCAACTTCCCGACCATGGGCGGAATTCTCTTCTGGAACGACATCGCAAGATGCAACGGCTGGAGAATGCAGCAGAACACCCTTACCCAGCATATACGGATACTTGACCCGAACAACGTAAGAAGAGCATGGGGCGGACTTGACGCAATGGAAAGCATTTTCAGCAGGATAACCGACATATAAACAAGGAAAGGAGCGATGCAAAATGAAAGTGAAAATTCTCAAAAAGGGCGACAGCGTTATCTCGGTCAGCGGAAATCTCATAGCTGTTCAGCGCAAAAACGGAGAGGTTGACATTATCCCCATTATCCCCGATGAAAACAGCTTTCCGATGATCGACACGGAGCATATCGTCACCATAGCATACGGCAGCGGCTCAATCGAAGGCAAGGTACAAAACAGCTGTGGTGATGATGTTACGCTTTTTACATTCTGAAAGGGGGCGATGACGTATGAGAGCAGAAAGAAACAAAAGCGTAGTCGCAGTAATTGACAATCTCACGGAAAAGGAAGCCGCAAAGCTCTCGGGAGCGATACAGATGAAAAAGGCGGTTATAGCACCAAACGGAAGGGGCAGAGGAGCGGTATGCGACACGGACAAGAAAGGCGATCTTCTGCGGACTTCAAGCTCGGGAATGCTCTGCGATAAAAGGAGGGGAAGAAAATGAGCAGAAAAAGACCTTACGCCGACATTGAAGCAAGAAAGAAAGCCAAAGCAAGGGATAACTACGAATGTCAGATATGCGGCAGCAGGGAGAAACCGGAGGGGCATCACATCTTTGAATATGCGTCGGACGGCGGCGCTTCATCCTCCGAGAACATTATAACCCTCTGCCACCGCTGTCACCGTAAAGCACACGAAGGGAGGATCGATCTGTTTATGTTCTGAAAAAACTACATAAAAACGACCCGATAGGAAATGCAGTCTGCATTGATCCTATCGGGTTGTTTTTTTGTCAATCACCTAACGGTGTTGGGGTGGTTTGTACGAGCACACCCTGCTCGAGACCGGATTCTATCCGTTTCAATCACCTAACGGTGTTGGGGTGGTTTGTACATAATCAAATATGATTTCATGAACATTTATAAGAAAGTGTTTCAATCACCTAACGGTGTTGGGGTGGTTTGTACGAGATATTTAGCAAACGCGTTTTCACTTAACATGGTTGTTTCAATCACCTAACGGTGTTGGGGTGGTTTGTACCAACAACAAAAAAGACACTTAAGAAGATTGGTAAGATGTTTCAATCACCTAACGGTGTTGGGGTGGTTTGTACTCGAATCCGAAGAATTTTGGACCGCAATGTCTTGCGTTTCAATCACCTAACGGTGTTGGGGTGGTTTGTACTGCGGAGCCGTGATCCACGCAGGGATGGGGAAAACTCGGATTTTATGGTTCCAAAAACAGCTTTTTTTACACCTCAAAAAGCATCAAAAATCATGTTTTAACAGAATTGTTATAATTTGTTAACAATTGTCTTGCTACAGCTAAAACAATGCTTTTGATAAATGCTCTGAACACATAATAGCATAGTTTTACTTATTTGTCAAGAAATTTTGCAGGAAAACTTAATCGGCAGGAGTTTATGCTGTTTATTATACAGAACCGAAAAAAATATTACAAATTTTTCGTTTCAAATTGACATTATATTACATAGGTGTTATAATTTAATTACATCGGAAAGGATGATAGCAAATGAATATTCTTATCACTTATTTGAGCTTTTACGGTAAAAAGGCAGAACGTTCATATCACACAAACGGACTTTGCGCCGAGGAGAGCGTTATCGCTTCGCAGACGAATGAACCTGTTCTTCGTATGCTTGGAAAACGCTTGGAGGAAATGGGCGAGAAAATCGACAGAATTATTCCCATACTTTCTTTCAAGGCTGAAAATGAGAAAAGCGAAGCTGTTCCCGACAAGACTACATACGAATTCTTTCAAGGGCTTACCGAGGAGGTTGTCGGAACGGCTGATGTTTTATGCCCCGTGAGAGAATACTCCGATGAAAACACAGTCAAAGAAACGGGTGCTGTGATAAGGGAGATATGCGGCCTTATAACGGCTGACGATGAGATCTATATCGACACATCGGGCGGGGCGAGGACAGCCGCAAATATGCTCCAGCTTCTGACAAAGATACTTGAATACAAGGGGTACAGGATCGCCGCTTCGTTCTATTCAAATATTAACGGCACAGAAGCGGTCATTCAGACAACGAAGGATTTCACCGAGCTTACAATGCTTGCCGATGCGGTCAACGAATTCGTTCACACGGGAAGATCCTATCAGCTTTCGGAATGCTTCAAAGGCACAGAACACGAAGACATTGCCGGTCTGATAAAATGCATGGACGAATTCACCGACAGAATGCAGCTTTGCAATATTTCCGAACTTGATGAAACGCTTATGGAAATGCGCAGATGTATCGAAAAGGTGCGAATGATAAGATCGGACGACACCAGGATCGTTATACTCAACAACCTGCTCCCCGTTATCGAGAATAAGTTTTTTGAGGAAGGCTCTGACGGGATCGACTATTGCAGAATGATAAAATGGTGCCTTGAAAACGGACTTATACAGCAGGCTGTCACCATATACATCGAGAAAATACCCAAGTTTATCTTCGACAGCGAAATACTGATATGCGATAAGAAATACTATGAAAAAACCAAAGAGAACAACCAAAGCTGTCCCAACAAGCAGAATACCGACGCAGTAATTTTCTATGATGAATTTATGGACAGCGTTCCTTGTACAGACAGATCGGATATTGTCCGCTTGCAGACTGCTATAAAGGAAAAGTTCATTAACAGAAACAGAGATTACAAATATGACAGTGATCTGCATAAGTATATTTCCGTTTTATTCGATATAATGAAAAACTCAAAGGATGATTTCAAGGGATATATGGAGGAGTTGAGCGGCTCTGATTACAGTGAGGAAAAAAAGACCGAAAAGCTGCTTGCCGATTACTGCGTTAAGCAAAACTTCAATAACTTTTACTCGATGATAAATACTTTATGCAGTCAGAATGTTCCGGTGCTTTTCGAAATAATGGGCAAAAAGAACGAAAAGCTGCCTACGCTTGACAAAAAGCTTTATACTGCGGCAAATATCACGCCCAAGAATTATGTTCACGAAGGCGTTAAGATCAATGCCAAGGCTGATATCAACACTTTGCGCAGCATACTTTTCGATTATATCTATGTCAAATCCGTAAGGAATCATATCAACCACGCCAGCGATGAGGATAACCTTAACGATACACAAAAGCGTTTGCTTGAAGAAAGGGGATACAACGTCAGAGAATTCACGACCAAGGCAATAAGCAGCATTATAAAAACGTCTGTTGACCGCATTGAAAAAACAGCGGCAGCAGTTAAGAAAGGATGATTTTTTCATGAAGAACTTTATTTGCACGATACCGCAGCAGCCATCCCAAAGTCTGAAAAAGACCAAGTATGCCAACCCATGTGAGAACCCGGCTCTTGAATGTCCCGAAGCAGTAAGTTTTCCTATCCTTGTTCTTATAAGGAATACTGTCAAGCAGGGCGAAAAGATAAGGATAACCGCAGTAAAACCGGAACACAAAAATTGCGATTCAAATGCCGAAACTTTTGTAAACGAGCTTGAAGCGTTGAAAAATGAAATAGGCATTGAATACACTCTTGATATGGTTTCAACACCTTTTTCCGAAACTATAGACACGCACCTTGATCTTTTCGGAAAGCTGATAGACTATGTACACGATGATGATATGATTTATGCGGATATCACCTTCGGTACAAAGCCTATACCTATGCTTATTCTTATGACTTTGACCTATGCATACAAGTTTAAGAAAAATGCTTCGGTCGAAAACATTGTTTACGGTCAGTATAACCATGATACAGATGTATCGAGCCTTTATGATGTTTCAGCACTTTTCTACATGAATTCGACTATCAATACAATGGATGAAACATCCGACCCTGAAAAATTCATTAAAGCTATGCTTGAGCTTTGATAGGAGGACAATATGGCCGATGAATTTAAAAACAAGGTAAATACAATTGCCGAAAAAGCTTTTGAACTTAAAACGTCAGATAAAAAAGACGAATATAGCAAACTGTACTATAAACTTGTAGATCTATTTTTAAAGAATGCCCCCCAAAATACGCCTTCAGGTATAGATAAAAAAGAATATGCTGCCTTTGTAGGAGAGTTGGTTGTTGAATGTTGGAATAAATGGGAACCGGTAAATCACGGCTTCTATGAATACTTTACCCATATATTAAAACTCAGACGCAACGATTTATTTAGCAGCAAGCTTGATCCTCTTGAACTAAGTGCAAAAAAGAAAATGAAAAGAGAATTGAGAAAAAACGATCTTACCGAAGAAGAAAAAGCCAATTTGAAACCTGAGTTTGTCAAAGATGATTCTTACAACGCTCCCGATGAGGACGACAATGTAAAAGAGTTAAGCGGAAATCACAATACCGAGAATGAAGCTCTCCAAGCTGATATTATTAAAAAGCATTTTGATGTTTTGAACAAAGCTATTATGATGCAGAAAAAGAAATATGAAAACAGCACAAAGCCGTGCTATGCAGCGTATTTCTATACAGAATTCGTTACCCGAAGGATAGAGGAAGAAAACAACAAGTCCGTTTTTAACAAAGCAGAAAGCGGACTTATGAAGGTCATTGACCATGACTTTGTTTCCTACTATATGATCGGTGACAACAGCAGCGTAGCAGGAATATCGCAAGGAAAATTGAAAAAAGTCAGCGCATTTACGAAAGATCCGAGCGATGACAGACCCTGCGGATATGATATTGAGAATATCGTATATGCAAAATATATCTCTGCGTTGAAAAAACGTGATAAGGTTCAGAGTGATTCAAGCATAAGCCAGCAGAGAACAAAATTCACGCAGCTTATTCAGCTTGAAATGAAAAACAGCTTGAATAATGAATGAAATATCCCCCGATACAGTTTGCACACCGTATCGGGGGATAATTATTTGCAGAACAAAGCCAGGATACCTCTTACTCCGAGAGCGATGATAAGTATTGCCCGGCATATCGTATAGACCTTGATAAGACCGATAAGCAGGCAAACAGCCGCAACAATAAAGATGATAAGAAATAATCTCGGATTAAGCCATACGATCGAATCAACTATTGCAAAAATGAGGAGAAAAAGAATTTTAAACAAAGCCATAATAAACCATCCTTTCAAATATCGGTGTATTCCTACAATATAAATACATACCGAATTTTCAAGGATTAAGTTTTTTTGATAAAAAATATCCCGTTCTTGGAATGAGAACGGGATATTTTTTCAATCACCTAACGGTGTTGGGGTGGTTTGTACAAGAATGGCTTAAAGACAAAAAGGCATTTGTACTCATAGTTTCAATCACCTAACGGTGTTGGGGTGGTTTGTACATTGTAGCTATTACGAAAGATGATTTCTTTGAAGTTTCAATCACCTAACGGTGTTGGGGTGGTTTGTACGTTTATGCCGTATTAAATAACCACTTTAGGGCTTTTTAGTTTCAATCACCTAACGGTGTTGGGGTGGTTTGTACTGCGGAGCCGTGATCCACGCAGGGATGAGGAAAACTCGGATTTTATGGTCCCAAAAACAGCTATTTTTACACCTCAAAAAGCATCAAAAATCGTGTTTTAACAGAATTGTTTTAATTTGTTAACAATTACTTTTCGCAGTTAAAACTGCGTTTTTTGATCATTGCTCTGAAAATATAATAGCATAAATTTTCTTTTTTGTCAAGAAATCTGAACGAAAAACTTAATCAAGGGGATAAAGTAATGTATATATAGTGTAAGAGATGAGAAACAGATCCTATTCATATCAGGCGAAAACGGGAGCTGTTTCAAATTTCAAAATTATAAAGGAGGTGTTAGCCATGGATTGGGATGGTGATTTCATTGCTATTGTACCGTAAAAATGATCCCCGCATCAAAGCTTCGGCAGAGCGTCCTATACTGTCAAAAATGGAGGTGAGCATCTTGGCAGTATAGGGCATTTTTGCTGCTGATCATTAAACCGTTTCCGAAAAAATTTTTTGGAACGGTTTTATTGACTGTAATCAAAAGAGCCTTTTGTAAGAATTATCAGCATCAAACATTTCGTAATTTCTGATAATTATTTGATTACGAAAATAGTCAGCCGGTTGCATAATTGTATTTAAGAAACCGCTGATTTAAGCTCATAGAACGTTTTTTATCAGCAGTTTCTTAAATATCGAATTTGGAAATAATATGTCAAACTAAAGTTGAATTTGCCGATTTTTTTGTTCAGATTTCTTGACAAAAAAGAAAATTTATGCTATTATATTTTCAGAGCATTGATCAAAAACGCAGTTTTAACTGCGAAAAGTGATTGTTAACAAATTAAAACGATTTTGTTAAAACACGATTTTTGATGCTTTTTGAGGTGTAAAAAAAGCTGTTTTTGAGACCATAAAATCCGAGTTTTCCTCATCCCTGCGTGGATTGCGGCTCCGCAGTACAAACCACCCCAACACCGTTAGGTGATTGAAACGTGTGCCCAAACAAATGCTGACATAAAGCATCCTTGTACAAACCACCCCAACACCGTTAGGTGATTGAAAAAGCTCTGCTGTTCAGAGATCATTGATGATCCGCTGTGCAGCAGAGCTTTTGTTTTTGGAAAAAATATGACGCTGATCTTATGGGAATTCAGGTGCTTTTCTGTACTGATTGCGGTACATATTATAGACTGAGGGATAATACTTCTGTGTGAAGAGATAACACTCTCCTGATGATGAGTGTGCAAAGATATCGAGAGAGCCGTTTGCGTTTGTTGTGTCTTATAAATAAACCCAAAATCAATAAAACCGTTTCCGAAAAAACAAAAACTTTCGGAAACGGTTTTATTGACTGTAATCAAAAGCAGCAGTATAATAAAAACAAGCTCAGAGCAATAAAGCAAAAAGGAGGGTAATCAAAATGACGAACGATGAGATCATGCAGTTGTATGCCGGCTATGATGAAGATGATGACGACTGCGGTCTTGACGAGTTTTTGGAAAAACTTGAAGATGAATATGAAACCTTTGAAGAGCGTCTGAAACGGTATGATATCACCTTGGACGAGCTTCGGCGGAAGTATGCGGAGTTCTCCGAATGGTACGGGAAAATGACCGAGCGCATCGGTGCAGAATGCGGTCAGAAGGCTATCGTGTGCAGAGCGCTTTGCGGATATATCCGCAAAAACGGCTTCGATGATGATATTATAAGATTCTGGTGCGTCTGCGTAAGCGAATACTATGACAACATTTTCCCCGACGGTTATGACAAGGACGAGCAGAGCATTCTTTTCAACTTTATTGCTCTTGAAAGCGACATTGAGGATTTCATGTACCGCATAAAAAACGAGGAAGCGGTCAAAAAGGAATTCCGCAGCTTACGGGATAATATCAGCTTCGGTGACAAGCCTTTGGCGGAAATTGATTTTCGGAAGCTTTATCACGAGTTTTCGTTTCGATTTAACATCAACGGTCCCGAGCTTGAAGCAAATCTTGAAACGGTGACTTCGGATATATGCCGCTCGCCGCAGCTGTTCAGAATAGCTCCGCTTGTTTACTACGGCGTTATCATGCGGCAGACACGGAAAATGACCGATACTGAAGGTTACGAGCCGAATTATCGGGCTGTGTTTGAAACCAAGGTGCGCAGCATTGACAAGGACAACGGCAAAAACATTTCCGTTATGAAGTCGCATATTGAAATGTACGTCTTCTTCAAGCAGTTTTTTGAGGGGCAGTTTGACGAGTATTTCTGCGACATGGGATTCTCGGTTATGAGCAACATTTCTCAATGCAGTCTTTTTCCAATCGACGGCATAATTCGTCCGCTGTTCTGTCAGCTTCGTGATGAAAGCTTCACGGCGTTCCCGAATGGATATTATGATAATCCTGTTGCTGTCGGTGCGGACGTTCATAGCGAGGATATTCCGAACTACGAATACTATGACGAAAGGCTTCCGCCGAAATTCAGGCTGCTTGTAAAGATCCGTCCGTATATTGCCGAAAATGAACGCTTTTCGGAGGAGTATCTTGACCTTGTTGTGAAAAATGAAACGGACAAATGTATGCCCGTGGTTTTGAGCATTTTCAACGGAGCAGGTGTTGAGAGCCGCTTTATCAAGCCCGATCTTATGGACATAGTTTATGCGGTGATAATTGACGAATTGCAGAAACATATCAGCATTGGAATTCAGTCCGAACTGCTTGAAATGCTCGGTGATTTTATGAAAGGAGATGCACAATATGAGTGATTATGACGATTATGACGATTATGACGAATACGATGAATATGACGAAAATTGTGACGACGATTATGATGACGAGGAAAGCTTAAGCGACATTCTTGAAGAGTCGAGCCGAAGCTGGAACGAGATGTTCGCCGAGTTTCGGAACGAGTTTGCGGAGCTTTTTGAAGAGTATGACGAAATGACCGAGGAATACGGCGACCTTGCCGAGAATGACCCCGAGCTTATGCAGGAAGAGATAGCAATGCAGAACGTAAGGCTGTTTGCAGGAATGCTTATCAATGCAGGAACTTCGATAGGAAACTTTTTGAGTGCGTCGGCAAAATTTTCAAGCGGAGAGCTTCCTGCCGTTCATCTGCACAACGAGAGCGAAAATCAGGTGGAGGACACCTACAAGGCAGGCGAGCATCTCCGAATTGAACGAGGCGTTTACACTCATCACGGCATTTATGTGGGCGGAGGAAAGGTCATACACTATTCGCAGGGCTATGACAGCGTTCCCGAAATTCGGGAGGTCAGCTTCAAGGAGTTTGCAGGCATAAGCAAGGTCGATATCGTTCCCGAGAAGGACAGTCCGCTGCGGTTTTCAGCCGATGAAGCTGTAAAAAGGGCATACTCCCGACTTGGGGAGAGGAATTACAATCTTGTATATAACAACTGCGAAAATTTTGTGCGGTGGTGCAGGGCAGGCTGTTAAAAATCACATATCATAGGTATGGGAATATGTTTCGGCATAGGCATACTTTGAAATTATACCGAAATGGTATATTACAGCATAAAACGGAGGTTAAAAGCTATGGAAAACTACAATTCAAACACATCGTTCTTTGAAAAAATGGAGAGCGACATCTCAAAAATCGAGGATGAGGGCATAAGAAAGCAGCTTATCAAAAATCTGCTTATGATAAAGGATAAGAAGATAAACATTCTTATCACGGGCGCAACGGGTTCGGGCAAAAGCTCCACTATCAACGCACTTTTTAATGCGGAAGTCGCAAAGGTAGGCTCGGGCGCAGACCCCGAAACGCAGGACATAACCAAGTATGAGCTTGACAATCTTATCCTTTGGGACAGTCCGGGACTTGGTGACGGAAAAGAGGCTGACATTCGCCACTCCAAGAACATTATCCGCAAGCTGAACGAGCTTGACAGCGACGGTGCGCCCGTTATTGACCTTGTGCTTGTTATCCTTGACGGCAGCACAAGGGATTACGGAACGTCCTACGAGCTTATCAACAAGGTGATCATACCGAACATGGGCAAGGACAAGGAGAAGCGCATACTTATTGCGATAAATCAGGCGGACGTTGCGATGAAGGGACGTTACTGGAATTATGAAAAGAACTGTCCCGAGCCGCAGCTTGAAGCGTTCCTTGCGGAAAAGGCGCAGTCGGTAAAGAATCGTATTTTTGAGGCAACGGGAGTAAACATAATGCCTATTTGTTACAGCGCAGGCTACAAGGAAGAGGGTATGCCGCAGGGAAAGCCGTACAATCTCACGAAGCTGCTTATGTTTATCGTAAAATACACTCCTGCGGAAAAGCGTCTTGCGTATTTTGACAACATCAACAAGGACAATTCTATGTGGGAGAGCGACGACGGGTTGGAGGATTACAAGGAAGAGGTGCGCTCGTCCTTTAAGGAAAGCTTTATGAGCTGCGTTACAAGCGGAGTTGAGATCGGCGGCGAGATAGGCTCGCTATTCGGACACGGCGGCGAGGTAGTCGGAAAAATTGTCGGCGGCGCAGTCGGCGGAGTTATCGGTTTTATCGGCGGTATTTTCAGCGGAATAGGCTCTTTGCTCGGACTTTGATATGGAAATGGACTATTCTTGCTATCGTGCAGAGGAGTTTGACCGATGCACCGACCGTTTGGGTGTAACTCCGTTGGACATACTTTTCGCAGGTGCTACGGGTGCAGGAAAATCCACCACGCTCAATGCTTTGCTTGGCGGTGGGAAAGCTGTTGTCGGCAAAGGCACAGACCCCGAAACGGTTGAAGTTTCTCACTATCAATTCGGTGAAAATGTTCGTATTTGGGACACGCCGGGTTTAGGCGACAGTCCCGAAAAGGACAAGCGGCATATTGAAAAGCTTGATGCAATACTATCGGAGCAATACGGTCAATCCAATAAATTCGGCTTTATTGATATGGCTGTTGTGATAATTGACGGCTCTGTAAGGGATATGAACACGGCGGTCGAAGTTATTGAGCTTTTACATAAGTATCTTGACGATGACAGGATAATTATTGCGGTAAATCAGGCTGATTTTGCGATGAAGGGCTTGCATTGGGATTATGCAAAAAATCAGCCTGACGGTACGCTTGCGGAGTTTCTGAACATCAAGGTTCGGTCGGTACAGCGCAGGCTTTCCGAGAGCGTGGGTGTTAAAATCAATTTGCCCGTTTGTTATTCTGCGGAGTATGGGTACAACATAACCGGTTTGATTGATATGATCATTGAGCATTTGCCTGAAAAAAGGCGTACAAAATTTAAGAAAAGAGGGTAAAGCTATGCATGAAAAGATAAATGGTGAATGGTTACTTCGTTCTTCCGAGCCGCTGCCGAACGAGCTTGAAAAGCTCAAGAGGGTGTACATAATTTTTGCGGTGTGCTTGGTTGTTGGGTTTATTTTCGGCATACAGTTTTTAATTACAATAGGCGCAATGGGACTTGGCGTGTGGTTTATGTTTGACTGTATGTGGTCAAAGACGAAGCTGCTTGAACTTCGAAATGAGCGGTTTCGTTTTGTATCGGGAGTCAGCAGCGAAGAACTGTTTGAGAAATTACAGTCGGCGCTTATTTCGAGATACGGTGCAAGTATGCGGATAGAAAAGTACGGTGTAGGCTCGGAAGGCGTTGTCGGGGTTACTTATGACAACATTATTTACGAGATCTACATCAACAACGACTCGACATTCAGGATCCGCTGGGGAAAATCCCTTGGAAGGGCGATGGCTCCGTCTGTGAGTTACAGCGATTACAAGAAGGCTATTGTTGCAATGGGGATGATCGGGTATGAGATTCAGAAGGCGTTTGGGGTGAAGTGATACATAATGAAGCAGCCGAGGATATGGTTTGTCCTCGGCTGTTATACTAAATTCAAATCGTTCTATAGACAAGGACGGCAGATAGAATTACGTCAATCAAGGAAAGCGACCGCAGGCAGGCTTGCTGCCTGTCAAGGAAGCTTGACGCCGAGTGACGTAATTATAGCTGTCGTATCTGTCTATAGGTTGATTTGAATTTAGTATTATTATTTTACAATTTTTTCAATCAAGCAGGAATGTCCTTTGCTCTCGTCATAGCTGATACCCACAAGAAGTATCTCTCCGCTGAAAGCATTCAGCTTTTCGGTGTAGTGTTTTTCTTTTATCTGTTCAAGGGCATTTGAAGCGGTCTTGTTGTATTTCAGCTCAATGACCATTGCAGGAGCGTCAACGCCCTTGCGTGGAATGAATGTCAGGTCGGCAAAGCCTTTTCCGCTTGGCAGTTCTCGGAATATCTCATAGTTGTTTCTTGCCGAATAGTAGGCAAGCGCAAGCGTTACCGACAGCGACATTTCATTGTTATATGCAATTACAGAAGTATTTTTTTGATGGATCTCTTCAAGTATTTCCGCAACTTTTTCGCTGTCGCAGGCGAGTGTAGCGGAAAGAAGTTCGTCCGACTGGCGCAGGGAGTTCATGACCTCTTCCCAGCCACCGTCCTCTATGCAGTTGATAAATTCCTGCCGAACCTCTTTATTCGGTATCCATGCGGTTTTGGTATCAAAATCGTATGTTAGATAGCCAAGGTGGATAAGAAGCGTCAGCACATCATCGGCGGAATTGAGCGTTACCATATCATTTTGGAATTTGCCTGTATTTACAGGAATATGCTCTCCTGCGATCATTCTGATGACCGACTGACGCAGACCGTCCATATCTATTTTGATATACATCTGCAAGGCTTCAAAGGTTTCGGTTTTTGTCCAGTAGCTGTCAAACATACGGTCGGTAATGGCTCTTACTACAGACTGAGGATTATAAATATCATAGCTGCCTACTTTATATCCGTCATACCATTGTGCCATTTTTTCAAGAGGCATATAATATTTTTTACAGAGATCGGCAACATCATCGGCGGTAAAGCCTGTGTATTCCGCAAACATAGCTTGGTTAGCCATAGAGTATTCCGAATACATATTCAGAGCAGAATGCTCGCCGTATTTCTTTACGGGAAGTATTCCCGTGGCGTAATCAAGGGCAACATAGGGCTGATCCTTGAGCAAGGTGCGGAGATAATTAAGATAAAGCTGCTGTCCTTTTGTATCGTCCTTATATATTCTGAATATGCAGTCCCATTCGTCGATTATAAAAACAAATGGAACGCCGAATTTGCGGAATACTGCAAGCAGCATTTCATCTGCGCTGTAATCATCGGGTAAAATTATTTCAGAATAATCGGTTTTCAAGTCACGTTTGATAGATTTTTCAAGTCTGTCTATCATCATTTTGATATTGTCGGATTTTGAAGCAAAACTCCTTATATCAAAGCGGATAACATTATATTTGTTAAGGTGCTTTTCAAAGCTGTCGGTTTTTGCAATATTAAGCTTGCTGAAAAGCTCCCGTGAGTCACATTCTCGGCTGTAATATGCGGAGAGCATATTTGCCGCCATTGATTTGCCGAAGCGGCGCGGACGGCTTATGCAGATATGATTATCGGACGAATTCAACAAGCCGTTTGTAACGTCAATAAGCATTGATTTATCCACATATATTTTTGAATTTACTGCTTGTTTGAAAAGATCATTACCGGGGTTAAGATATATTCCCATTTTCACACCTCCCGAAGGTTTTATGCTGTTATATGTATTATATCACAATTATTCGATGATTTCAAGAAGTGTTGACGAATAAAAAGTGTTGTGAATGATTTACAGTTATCTATCAGAATAAGTTTTTTTGGCACGGAAATCAATAATTACAAAATCTTTACAAAAGGCAAATATAGTTATATAATAGAAATATGGAAAACAATATAAAAATCACAGAATATTTTGAAGAATTAGAAACAGAAAAGGAATATGACGGGTATTATTACAAAATATCCGATGCAGTAACTATAGTCATATTAGGCAGTATCTGTGGATTAAAAAATGTTCAGCAAATACACCAATGGGCAGTAAAAGATAGAACAAGCGAGTTTTTAAGGGAGGAATTCGGAATCTATCGTATACCATGCTACTATTGGTTAACTTGCATTTTAAAGATGATAAAACCGGAATCGCTCAATAAATGCTTTGCAAATTGGGTGCATTCTGTTATGCCCCAAAAAGCGGAAAAACTGACAATTTCGCTTGACGGAAAAACAGTATGCTCCACAACCGGAATGAAAAAGTACGATACGCCGCTGCATATTATCAGCGCACAACTATCCGAGTGTGGATTAACACTTGCACAGCGCACGGTTGACGGCAAAAGCAATGAAATTCCGGCTGTTCAGGAATTACTGAAAGAACTGAATATTAAAGGTACAGTGGTCACTGCAGACGCATTGAATTGTCAGAAAGAAACCGCTGAGATCATTGTTGATCAAAAGGCAGATTATCTTCTTTCGGTCAAGGATAATCATCAGAAGCTGAAAAAAGATATTGAAGATTTTGTGCAGGACGAAGCAATCAGAAAAACTATGCAATGCTCTTCGAAAACGGAAAAAGGACATGGCAGGATTGAAACAAGGACAGCATATGTGACGCACGATGTCGACTGGCTTACTCAAAAAAGCGAATGGAAAAAGCTATGC
Organism: Oscillospiraceae bacterium; assembly: GCA_051881815.1. Taxonomy (GTDB): domain Bacteria; phylum Bacillota; class Clostridia; order Oscillospirales; family Ruminococcaceae; genus UMGS363. The sequence goes on from JBJEQP010000104.1 coordinate 19,386, forward strand.
TGTATCGGAGCGATAAATACAAAATTTGAAACTGACAAAGGCGTGACAAATGAGTGGCATTATTATATTTCAAGCAAGAAAATGACAGCAGAAGACCTGCTTCATCACGCAAGAATGGAATGGTCTGTTGAAGCTATGCACTGGCTGCTTGACGTTCATTTTGAAGAAGATTGGTGTCGTGTCGAAGATAAAAATATTCAACAGAATTTAAATATTTTCAGAAAGTGCGCCATTAATCTGATAAAACTGTTTAAATCCGAAACTCAATCTAAAAAACCTATGTCTAATATTATGTTTGACTGCCTGCTAGATTTTCAGACTTTATTACAAATCGTTGACAGAAATTGATTTCCGTGTTTTTTTGGAAAACCACTTGACAAACGACAAAAACAGTGATAATCTTATCATCAAACTTGAATATTCAACGAAAAAATTTATGAAAGGAGGGTGGAAGCTATGACAATACTTAAAATATATTATCTTAACAAATCTGAACATAATAATTTTGGACGGCTGCTTATGACTTGTCCGCCCGGACTTTTGTCATAAGAGTTTATCTCTGCATATATGCGCATCCGTCTGTACGGGTGCTTTTTTTGTGCCTTGTTATAGTGGAAGTGCATATTTGCATACAATGAAAGGACAAAATATGATTGAATTAAAAGGAAAATATAATTCTGCAAAGGTTTTTACCGATGTAATTGACGAAGCTTCAATTTCGCAGATAATTGAGCTTTGCAATCAGGAATTTACCTCGGGGCAGAGGATAAGAATGATGCCCGATGTTCACGCTGGGGCAGGCTGTGTTATCGGTACTACAATGACGATCTCGGATAAGATAGTGCCTAATCTTGTGGGAGTTGACATCGGCTGCGGCATGGAAACCATAAGGATAAAGGAGAAGCACATTGAGCTTATGCAGCTTGACAAGCTTATTTACAAGAAGATTCCGTCGGGGTTTGATATAAGAAGTGAGCCGCACAAATACGCTGCTGAAATTGATTTGTCAGCTCTGCGGTGCGCAGGAAAGATAGATCTTCGCCGTGCTGAAAGGTCGCTTGGGACGCTTGGCGGTGGAAATCATTTTATTGAAGCGGACAAGGGCAGCGACGGAAGCATTTACATTGTTATCCATTCCGGCTCACGCCACCTCGGCTTGGAGGTTGCAAAATACTATCAGGAGCAAGGCTTTAAACAGCTTAACGAAGTTGACAGGGAAGAAGCCAAAAAGCTTATTGCCGACCTTAAAGCGCAGGGGCGTGATACCGAGATACGCCGTGAGCTTAAAAAGCTGGAAAACACCAAGCGCACCGATGTTCCGAAGCATCTTGCTTATGTAAGCGGTCAGCTTTTTGACGATTATATTCACGATATAAGGCTCGTTCAGAGGTATGCGGCGCTTAACCGCAAGGCTATGGCTGATGAGATCGTAAAGGGAATGAAGCTTACCGTTGTCGAGCAGTTTACGACTATTCACAACTACATTGACACCGAGAATATGATATTGAGAAAGGGTGCTGTTTCGGCTCAGTCGGGCGAAAAGCTTATTATCCCAATCAATATGCGTGACGGAAGCCTTATCTGCATAGGCAAAGGCAATCCCGACTGGAACTGCTCCGCTCCACACGGTGCAGGGCGGCTTATGAGCAGAAGTGAAGCCAAGTCGAGCTTTACCGTAAGCGAATTCAAGAAGCAGATGAAGGGCATTTACAGCACTTCTATCGGTTCGGGTACGCTTGACGAATGTCCTATGGCGTACAAGGGTATTGACGACATTGCAGGAAATATCGGAGATACGGCAGAGATTATTGATATTATCAAGCCTATCTACAACTTTAAGGCAGGAGCTTGTGAGGAATAAAGGAGGAAAGCAGATGAAAAAGTATATACCGATTGAAAAAATGAGCAAGAAAATGCAGAGGGAATACCACAAAAAGCAGCGCAAGGGTTGGGGAGAAATTTCTCCGATCACACGCTGTTCCGACAACCCGAAGGCATACAACAGAGCAAAATCAAAGCGTGACTGGGATTATGGCAGTCACGCTTGATTTTTTTGATTTATAAGTATCATTTTCTTCGTAATTTTCGGTAATTATGCGGTAATTTTTGATGACGAGAATAGTCAGCTGGTTGCATAATTGTAATTAATGTATATAAATCAGGTAAAATCGAATTATTCGGTTTTACTGCAGCTTTAAAAGAACGAAAATTGTGTTTGACAAAGCATTTATATAATGATATAATATTCAATGTATACCATTTTTGATAGGTTTTGCGACATTTTAGTAAATTAACAAGAAATAATGCTGATCGGTTATATAATAAAATGAAAAATTATGGGGGAAAAGCAATGAATGTGAAAAGAATAATTGCAGGAATTACAGCGCTTGCATTGACAGCTTCCGTATCGGGTATCTCTGTTTTTGCCGAAGATGTTCTGCCGGAAACCGGCGGAACTAATGTTGTTACAGATGCAGCGGATTCGACATACGGTGATCTGACATATACTAAAGTGTATCAATCATCTGACAAAAGCTACTATATAAAAATCACCGGCTGTTCTTCAACAGCTGTTTCCGTGGATATTCCGGCTTCCATTGAGGGATATCCGGTAACAGTTATTGGCAGCTATACATTTAACAGCTGCAGCTCGCTAACCTCGGTAAATATTCCGTCATCGGTAAAAACTGTTGGCGATTACGCTTTTCAGTATTGTACTTTATTAACCTCGGTCAATATCCCATCATCGGTCACAAGTATAGGTTTTCGAGCCTTTTATAATTGCAGCTCGCTGGCATCGGTAAATATCCCCTCATCTGCAAATGTCGGAAATGAAGCATTTTATAACTGTATCGAACTTACAACAGTAAGAACAACTTCGTCGAGTGCAAGCACACAAAGTGTAACAATTGGCAGTAGTGCATTTAGCGGCTGTAAATCTTTGACAACATTGGAAATCTCACCGTTGGCTACGAAAATTGGCAGCTATGCATTTAACAGCTGCAGCTCGCTAACCTCGGTAACTATTCCGTCATCTGTAAAAACTATTGGCAATTACGCTTTTCAGTACTGTACTTCATTAACCTCGGTAAATATCCCGTCATCGGTCACAAGTATAGATTATCGGGCTTTTTATAAATGCAGCTCGCTGACCTCGGTAAATATCCCGTCATCGGTAACAAGTATTGGAGGTGATGCGTTCAATAGCTGTACTTCTTTGAAATCTGTATCTATTCCTGCATCTGCAAATATCGGAAATGAAGCATTTTATAACTGTATCGAACTTACAACAGTAAGAACAACTTCGTCGAGTGCAAGCACACAAAGTGTAACAATTGGCAGTAGTGCATTTAGCGGCTGTAAATCTTTGACAACATTGGAAATCTCACCGTTGGCTACGAAAATTGGCAGCTATGCATTTAACAGCTGCAGCTCGCTAACCTCGGTAACTATTCCGTCATCTGTAAAAACTATTGGCAATTACGCTTTTCAGTACTGTACTTCATTAACCTCGGTAAATATCCCGTCATCGGTCACAAGTATAGGTTTTCGCACCTTTTATAACTGCAGCTCGCTGGCATCGGTAAATATCCCATCATCGGTAACAAGTATTGGAGGTGATGCATTTAGTTATTGCAATTCTCTCAGAGCGGTTGCTTTTTCATCAAAAGATATAACAATAGGTGATGACGCATTTATCGGATGTCAAAAACTGAAGCATGTACATATACCGGAAGGCTCTGTTTATACCGATTTTTATTCTTCGGACAACCGTCTTCCATCAGATCCGTCCTGCTATTATACTGCATATGGTGAAAGTACCTGTTCACTCGGGAAGAGATGTCCATTTGTTTATGATGAACTTCTTAATCAGTATATCATTAAGGTAATTGATCAGGAAACCGGTGATGTATATGTCAATGCGATCGTACAGAGTGAGGACGAAAATTATTCCGCAGTAACGGACGAAAACGGAAAAGCTCACTTTGATATTGCGGACGATGATGATAATTTCTGGGATAAAGATATAACATTTGAAGTATATTTTGACGAAAAAACGAAGCTCGGTGCGGATTATGCTTCCCCGTCAGCGATAACCGATGATTCAAACGGTACATCGGGAGGAACCGTAAAAAGTTCTGCTTCTCTTAATGCAAAGCGCAACAGCGCACAGACAATACTGGTAAATAATCAAGTTATTCAAAGCATAACCTTTGCCGGTGAGAATGTGAAAATGAACCGGCGTGATGTTGTGCCGACAGATAAGGATCTGTTAGGTGAGATACATATTAATGAGAACGGTTCTGACGGATATAGTCTTAATCTGACGTTTTTGGATGAAGTTCCGAAGAATGATATGGTTCTCAAAATAGAATTAACTAACTCTCTGGAAAGCAGGAATAACAACGGTCAGCAAGAGTATATTGATTTTGAAATCTACGAAAAGAATATTACAGAAACAAAGCTATCAGTAGAAAAATTCAGTAATTTAATTTATCAAAAGCTGACTACATATAGTCAGCCATCTCGAGTTTCTATCAGACCCAACAGTAGAATAAAAATTACTGTTGCTCCAAAGGGAGCGGAAGAGAACGACGAATCGAACTATTGTGTTTATCTTTCCTATGCGCCCAAGTTAGTAGGCACAGGAGAATCTGATTTCGGAGTATTTGATGCAAGCAAGATCACAGCCGGTTTTGGAAAATTCTCGGGCGGACTTTCTTTTGATAAAATACCCGGCCTTAATGTATCGGCTTCTCTTGATCTTTCAAATAACAAAGCATCTATTGATGCTGAATTTGGAATAGCAGGAACTAAAGTTAATAAAGCAGAAAAAGAACGTGAATTGTATAAAAAAGAAAGCGAAGCCGAAAAAAAACAACGTGAAGAAGAAAAGTTTCTCAAAGATTATCCTGATGCAAAAAATCTTCTGGATAAAGACGGCAACCCTGTCAGATCTTTGGAGCAATTGGCTTCAAGTCCGGATGCTTTTGAGTTGTTAAAACGAAAGCTCAATTATGGTAAAGTCGGAGCAAAAGATCTTGCTTCCGGATTGAAGTCATCCATGAAGCCGTATTTTGATGTTTCGGCGGCATATCATGGAGAGGGAAAAATTTCTTGTGATTCAGATAACCCAAATGATCTTCTGATAACAGTGGGCGGTAATCTCGGCGTTGGAGCAACTTTTGGCCTAAAAGGAAGATACAATATACCTCAGTTTGCTAATCTTGCATATATTTCGGGTACTTTGGGAGGAGAAATAAACGGCTCAGTAGAAGTTGGAAATCTTGTTTTCAGAAAGACTTTGTACAACAAATTTTTTAAGTATGACAGAATTGAATTCGACCCGAACGTTTTGTTGGATTTTGGTGTCGATGCTCAGGTTGCTGCAGGAGTTGGTGTTGGCAATATAGTTGATGCAAATCTTGCAGCAAATCTTGAGGGAAAAGCATCCTATGAGTTTTTATCCGAGCAGTTCAGAAATGTCAATGTCGGAGGTGACATTACTCTTTCTGCAAAGATCCTTGCTTGGAAGAATTCATATAAATTGGCAGGGGTTTCGGCAACGCTTATTGACGATAAAGGCAATCCGGATGACTATATTGAATATGAGTTTTTAGGAGTAAAGCATAACAATCGTGAAGAAGGAACATTTGTTGATTCGGATGCTAATGGGCTCAATTTCAGCAGGGATCTTGCCGGATCTGATACTATCTCCGCCGCAGATTTCACTCTTATCCCAAGGCGCAGCGGAGAAGAACAGTATGTTGACCCCGAACTGAATTATGAAACAGACGATTCATCCCTTTCCTCCAAACAGATAATAGCAACGAATGTTTACGAAGTGTCCGACCCTGTTATCGTAAATGCAGGCGGTACAGATTATCTGTTCAGATTTGTGGATAACAAGGAGCGTTCCGCAGTAAACGGTTCAACTCTTGTATATTCAAAGAAGGTCAACGGTGTATGGAGCGAACCGGTGATGATCTCCGATGACGGAACAGCCGATTTTGACGCATCGGTCTGCACCGACGGAACGGATATCTATGTCAGCTGGAGCAACATCAGCGAAGAATTGTCCGACACTGCTCTCTATACCGACGCTATCGAAAAAACAACGATCTCCGTTGCAAAGCTCGATACAAAAACCGATACGGTTTCAATTATCGGAACGGCAAATGTAACAGGAAAATCTGCACTTTCTCCATCTATTACCGTTAAGAACGGTACAGGCATCGTTGCATGGACATCAAACACAAGCTTTGATCCTCTGCTCAATTCGGGAAATGATGAGATATATTATTCCACGATCTCGGGCGGCAAGCTTTCTTCACCAACTCTCTATGCTTCAACAGGAGCAGGGAAAACAGCAGGAGTTGTCAGAACGGGATATATGGGCTCCGAGCTTTGTATCGTTTATGGATGTATGGAATCGGGCGGCGAGACGGAAACATCCGAGCTTTACGGTTCTGTTTATACGTCAGCTCCCGTACAGCTCACTTCCGACAGCGTTCCCGATACAAATCCGCAGTTTGAAAAGATCGGCGGACAGGACAAGCTTTTCTGGTATAAGAACGGCAGCATAGTTTATTCCGATACTCTTGGCGGAGAAGCTGCGATAGCACTTAGCGGTATCATTGGTGATAAGTATGCGATCGCATCCTCGGGCGATGTTACAAAGATCGCTTGGCGTGATGAAACAGAGGATGGAAATGTCCTTAAAATGGTTTCCTACGAAAATGGTTCATTCACAAACAACTATATCGGAAATGAGCTCGGTGTTGATCCTTCGCAGTTCACCGCAACGATCGACAGCAATAATATGCTCCGGATCGCATACACCTATTTTGACGGCGGCAGCTGTAATCTTGCGCTCACAAGTGAAGTTGAGGACGAAAAGGTTACCGTTTCGGGCGCTATGCTCGACTCATCATATAAAGCAGGCGATACGAACACAACGCTCAGCGTCAGTGTGCATAACTCCGGCAACAGAGATATTGAAAACGCATCAATAAATATTGCCGACGGTGCAGGAAATGTCATCGGTACATATCCGATAAGCGATTTTGACCTTGATATCGGAATGAGCAAGGAGTATGATATTGATATTACGCTTCCGAAGATCACCGACTACACAACATTTACAGTTTCAGTTGCAGACATCGAATGCGAACCTGCAACCTTTGCAGTCGGCTATACCGAAATGTACCTCACAGGTGATGTTTACGAAGCAGGCGGTATGAGATTTGCCGATATCACTGTACATAATGACAGTACGGTTGCGACATCGGGTTCTCTTGCAGTTATCATTGACGGAGTAGAAGTCGCAAGGTCACAGCTCAGCTCTTTTGACTGCACAGCAAATTCGCTGAATGAATTTAATCTTTCCGAACTTATGGACGGTAATAACTTCAGCGAGGTTCAGTTTGTCCTTGAGGGAACAAAGCAGAGCAATTACGCAGGTTCAACTACACTTGTTTATACATTTGACAACGGTTCATCAGAGCTTGCATCCGATGTTGCGGAAAATATCAAGGTAACATTATCCGATAATTCGGCAAGACTCACATGGGATGCGATCGACGGCGCAGATACATATTATATCTATCGCTTCCTTGACGGTGAATTTACATTGTGCGGTTCTACCTATAAGCTCACATATACTGTAACAGATGTTGAGAACATAGATAAATATGGCTTTATTGTTGTTCCTTCCGATAAGTATGACTTGAGCCGGTTCATTGACAAGGTAGTGTTCCCATCAAAGCGTTCGCTTCAGGAGTGTATCGACTATATAAATGATCTTTTGTCGGGAAAATACAAAGATTCTAATTTCTTTGAACTGACTGACGAGGAACTTGAAATGATCGAAACTATCCTTAGCAAGGACTATGAAAAAAAAGAATGAACGGGATTATCTTCATTAGGAAAACGCTGATTAAAGCGAAGCGTTCGTTTCGCCGTTTTGAAAAATGTACGAGTTTGCGCCTTTGAGTACATTTTGAAAAACGGCTGAAACGTATTAATCAGCGTTTCCTTAGATTACAATAAATAAACAACACAAATCGGAATCGCCGTTAAGGGTGATTCCGATTTTTGGTATATATATATTCTTTTGAAAGCGCGTAAACACGTTCTCCAAGAGTTGTACGAGCCATTTGCAGGGTGAAAATGATTATTCTTTTTTCAGGAAACGATCAATTTCATTCTTTTTTATAATTTCGATTTTGTCATTCTTCCGGCTGTCGGCGTCAAGGTAGATGTAGTCAAGGTGGATAGTGACAGAATCAATTTTGATATCATTTCCATTCGAGCTGAAGGAAATATCCTTTCGGTCAATCTCGCCCTCTTTTATCGGCATACATATAACGGCGTTGATTCTTTCCTTGTTTATGTACAGAGGATCGTTCTTATCTTTTTCATCGGTTTTGAACCAGATGCCTGCGTTTTCCGTTTGGATCAGCTTTGCCATGAAAACAGCGTATATCAATGCCTGCTTTATTGCTTCCGATGGGCGTTCGGAGCTTTCAAAGCTGTCTTTCAGCTCGATTACGGTAAGTGTACCGCCATTTTTGTTTCTTGCAAGTATATCAATGTTGCCCTTGCCCTTTTTCAGATATTTGAAATAATTTGCTTTTGCGATCTTATTTGCGGAAAAAGGTACGGGCATTTGGAAACGGCAGCCTTTGAGAAGCTGTATCGGTTCAAGGTCTGACAATTTTCCGCTTTCGATCTCGGAATGAATCAGGCTTTCGAGCTTGTGTTCTTGGCTGATATTATTCTCATATTTATCCGTAAGTTTGATTTCTTGGAGAGCTGTTTTTATTTCATCTGACCATTCGGTATGACATAAAAGATAGCTATCAAGGTTGGTTCTGTTTTCTCCGTCGGGGACATTGAAAAAACGTGCAGCGGCATCAGGTCTTATTTCCCAGCGGTCTGATTTAAAAACAAGATGAGCGATCAATGCTCCAATACATCTGAGCTGAACGGTATATTTTCCTGTGCTGATCGGGGAATACTTGTTTATCGTATCGGGAACAGACAAGCTGCTCTCGTGTTCTTTAAGAAAATCCTGTTTGTCAAGGAATTTTCCTTCGTCATAATACCGGTTAAATCGGCTTGTCCAGGATTCCTTGTTTTTATCAAGCTGCTCTAAGGCCATCTTTGCAAGTGCGTTATAGTCATTGCCGCTAAACCTGCAGATATGGGAATACAGATTGCTGCTGCGGCGGTTTGAACCGAGTGTCAGAACGCTGCCGTCAAAAAGCTCAATAAAGTTTGGTTGTTCGATGTCTGTAATATCATTGAGGATTTCTTTTGTTCGTTCGGGATGTTCGGAATGCAGCATAATGACATTTTTGGGGGTAAGTTCTTTTATCAGCTTTTTTATACATTCAATGCTTGCGTGACCGCTTGTGTGAAAGCCGTCGCGTTTGATAATTTCGGCATCGAACTCGTCAAGAAAAGATGATATTGACAGGCTGTATTCATCGGTGCGTTTATATAGTTCTTCATCGGAAGGATCTTTTGCTATGTAACCGCTCCACATTGAGTAGATCAGGCTGAATTCCTTTTCAAATTTATGTATTGCGGTTTTGAAATTGTTGTTTGCTCTGACAAGCATAACAAATCCATTTTTCAAACGGTTGTCATTATAGTCAATACTCTTCGGATCAATTGTTATGATTTTTTTCTTATCAAATGTATCTGCATTAAGTTTTTTATAAAAATCTGCAGCTGTATAAAGCTGTGTTTTTTGGTATTCATCACAGAGAAATGCTTTTTGGGTATCGACGGCTGCTTTGTAAAACGACAATATGCTGTCGAAGTTTGTTGATGAAACAAGAATAAAGTTATTGTCCGATTGAATGAAATGATCTTTTGCAGCTATATAAAGATCATCTTCGGAAAAGATTTTACCGTCAGCTTTTTGAGCATCCGATCTTGAGATCATTGTTCCTTCGGTCACAAGATAATCGGGATTGCTGTATGCCGCTAATTTTTGGAACAGTTCATTTCCCGACAGAAAGCATCCGTGATTTCTGTAATCGCCTGTGTAAAGCATTGTTTTTCCGTCGGCTTCTATATAAAACATATATGAATCAAGTGCGGAGTGGTTTATGAGGATAGGCGATATCTTGATCGTGCCGTTCCGATCTTTTTCACCGACATATATAGGTTCATCGGTAAAAGTCTTGATGCTGTTTCCATATACTTCTTTCAGGATATCGTTCTTGGTAAAATCACATATGTTCTTTTTTACAGCTTTTGCAGTTGAACCGGTATAGATATCATAATCATTGTCTTTATTAAGGATAGTGCTTTTGAATTTGGCATAATCTGCGTTTTCTGTTTTTGAAATAATGTCATCGAATAAACCGATATGGTCGCCGTGATAATGGGTGAGTATTATTGCGTTATGCTTTTTTTGTCGATTTTGAGAAAAAAGACTTTCTGCAAGTTCATTATCGCTGATAACGCCGTTGTTTTCATTGCCGGGGAGATTTGTTCCCATATCAATGATAACTCTGCTTGTTTTAGTTCTTATTTCCGCACACATTCCGCCGATCTGATGCGAACCTCTGTGAATAATGAATTCTGCCATAATTTCCGCCGTCCTTTCGTGTTTTCCGATTTGATTCTGTTTATATAATAGCATAACAGATGTACCGAAAAAGTCGCATCTTTGTTGACCCCAAAAAAGATATATGGTATAATATGTTCGGAGGGGATAGTATGGCTGATATTACACCGAAAAAGCTGCTTATTCTGAATATTTACGAAATACTTAAAAGATACACGGACGACGCTCATACGCTTACGCAGAAACAAATTATTGATATTCTGCACAGAGAATATGATATGGAAGTTGAGAGAAAAGCGGTAAAGCGAAATCTTGAAATGCTTGCAGAAAAGGATGTGAATGTTCTGCCCGATCGCGGAAAATTCAAGAGGATAGGACGAAACGGCGAAGAGGAAGAGCTGTGCACGGGCTGGCATTATCATCAGCCTTTTTGCAATGCGGAGCTGCATTTCATTATTGACAGTCTTGTTTTCGGGAAAAATATTCCCGCAAAATTTCTGAAGGGTATTACCGATAAAGTCAGCGGTCTTTCAAGCAAGTATTTCAGACATAACGTCCCGAACAGTTCTGCGGTCAAAAGCAAGTATCAGAACGGGGATTATTTCTGGAATGTTGACATCATTTACGAAGGCATTGAAAAGGGACAGCAGATTTCGTTTCTATACAACACTTATTATGTAGATAAAAAGAATAAAATACAACGCAAGCCGATAACCGATGAATCGGGAGAACCGAAACGGTTTATTGTTGATCCGTACAGAATGGCAATGACGAACGGGCGGTATTTTCTTATCGGAAGGGAGAAGGAATCAAAGATTATCGACAACTTTCAGATAGACAGAATAACGGACATAAAGCTGCTTGATACGGGATTTGAAAGGGTTGAAGATATTGAAAAAAGCTTTGATCTTTCCGAGTATGTTTCGCAGCATATTTATATGTTTTCGGGCAGTGTTGACCGTGTTGTTTTTAGGGCAAATAAGATCATTCTCGGCGATGTTGTCGACTGGTTTGGTGATAATTTGACGGTGATGAAATCTGACGGTGATAGTTTCACCGCAAGCGTCAAAGTTAACTGCAAGGCGATGAAATACTGGGCGATACAATACTTAAAGTATGTCACGGTTCTATCTCCGAAAGGTCTTGTTGATGATATAAAGTCAACTATTTCGGGTGCGCTTGATAATTACAATAAAGAATAAACTATAGCAGAAAAGATGCGACTAAAAAGGGACATCTTTCCTGCTATTATTTTTTTATACTTAAAAACATTTTAAAACTGTACAAAAAATCGAGCATAATCTTGCGTATATGGATTATGCGAAGATTTTTTGTCTACAGTTTAAATGGTTTTAGTATTAGAATGAAACGAAAGGAGTTTCGGGTATGAAATTAAGAATAATGTCACGAGCAGAAATGGAAAAGCAGCTTGAAAAAGAGTTTGATGAGGAAACGGCTGTTATCAGTTTTTACGATCCCGAAAGCAGTGAAGAAAACTATGCTCCCGTTGATTATTCGGGGCAGGATATTCGGCTTTTTCAAGTCGGCGTGAGGGATATTGATATGTCCTCGCTGAAAAGATACGGTATGAGTTACAATGATTATTTCCCCGAAGCGGACAGACTGGCGGAGTTTATTTTGAAGGCGGTGAATGACGATTGTATGATAATGTGTCAATGTGATTACGGGCAGAGCAGAAGTGCTGCCTGCGCAGCGGCTATACTTGAACACTTTGAGAAAAAGGGCGTTAATGTTTTTGCCGACATAAAGTATCTTCCGAATCAGATGATATACAACAAGCTCTCGGCTGCTCTTAAAAGGGTACATAGAAAGCCGACGGTTCACGAAGTTTTTTGCACGATGAGGAAAGACAAATATTACAATTACATTGAACGTGCGTGTAAATTCTGCAGGTGTGGGGAGTTTGAAAATGCGTTAGATCTGCTTGATATACTGATGCAGATCGTTACTTCCGATATGGGAGAGGACAGTATGTATTCTGCTTATGTCTATGAATTTTTTGCGTTTGTTTACCGTTATGCGAAAAGGTATGATGAGGCGGAAAAAATGTATGAAAAGATGCTTGAGATATACGATTCTCACGGACAGAACCGTGTGCTCTTTCGCGTTTACCGAAATATTGCGAGGCTGCACAATGCTCAAAATGATGCGGAGGAGGTTGTGAAGATATGCCGCTTGGCGCTTGAAATGCAGCTTGGATATGGTGACAAGGTTTATATCGGGAGAGCCAAGGAAATGTACGGAGATGCCTTGTTCTATGCGAAGAGATATAAAGAGGCGGCAGATCAGTGGCTTGGTATTGACGGTGTTCTGTCACGTCAGGTTTTGTGGAAGTTATCGCACGCATACAATGCGCTTGGGGATACGGAAAAAGCGGCAGAATACATGGACAAGAGCAGAATGGCTGACAAGGCGCATCAACGGCATTCTGAACGGCTCGGAAAGTTGAAGCAGGAGATTGAAAGTATCAAAGCAGAAATGGGGGAAGTCTGAATGGATATCCGAGTAATGTCAAAGAGAGATTTAAAGGAGTTTGTTGAGGAAGGCTTTTATGACAAGCTTGCGGTGATAAGCTTTTATGGGGAAAATGATTATCCGATCACGCTGCCCGATGATGTGAAAGGCTTTATTGTCAAGGCGGATGATCTTGATCTTGAAGCTCTGAAAGAGGAGAATACCGGCTATGGACAGTATCTTCCCGAGGCAGACAGGCTTGCGGAGTTTATTTTTGGTGCATACAGGGGAAATTATCAGATAATATGTCAATGCAGGTACGGTGAGAGTATAAGTGCAGGCTGTGCGGCGGCGATAGCGGAATACTTTGACGGGAATGGCATTGAATTTTTTTCGGACTATCGTTTCTGTCCGAATCAGCTTGTTTACAGTAAGATATACAATGCTTTGGACAGATATGGCGGCAGGAGAGAGAATGATGAGAGGAAAGCATATTTTTTCAGCAGGAAATATGTGAATGTTTTTATGGAAAAGTTCCATTCTGATGATGAAAACTATGATATTATTCTTGACTTTCTTTCCGATGCGGAGGAGATCATTGCTGACAGATACGGAAAGGACAGCGTTTTTATTGCGGATATTATTGCCGACAGGGGGCTTGTACTATGCAAAAGAGGACAGTATGCACAAGCGGCTCATCAATATGAAACTGCAGCCGAAATGTACGCAAAGCATGGCAAGACAATTGACATATACTATGCAAAGGAACAGCTTGCAAAGGCGCTTGTAAGAAGCGGGGAAACGGACGCAGCTTTGAAGCTTGCAAAAGAAATTGCAGAGCATAATAAAGTGAATTCGGGGTATTTGCTTGCATATATTTACTGCTATATCAATGATTATCCGCGTGCGTTATGCGAATTGCAGGCGATAATTGACAATGCGGAAACTCCGAATAAAAAGATCAGGGCTGTTTGCGAAATGGGGCGTGTTTATTACCGCATGGAGGAAAAGAAAACGGCGGTGAAGTATCTTTCCGAGGCTTATAGATTATTGTCCGAGAGAGAAGAGCCGGAGTATGAAGGGTTCTATATGTTCGGTTGAAAAGAAGGAGAATATTAATACAAATTCCAAACCAACCGTAAGACTAAATACTCGGATATAATAATCCAATTCTGCGTCAGACTCCCTTGCAATGTTATTGCAATGACGGCAGACAGCCTGCGGTAGTCTTACTTGACTTGGATCATTCTATCTGTCGGCTTTGTCTATAGAACGATTTGATATTAGGAAAACGCTGATTAAAGCGAAGCGTTCGTTTCGCCGTTTTGAAAAATGTACGAGTTTCCTGTCTTTAATGTCATTCTGACATAGACATTTTGAAAAACGGCAGAAACGTATTAATCAGCGTTTCCTTAGTATAAATGATTTGATTTTTATAATGTGCAATAAATGTATGCTTATTGTTCTTGACTTATTTTTTGAATCTGGTATAATATTTATTGGTAAGAAAAGCTTATATTTATTGCAATATGTAATTGTGGGATTAAATTGTATTTTGGGGAGGAGAATATTTCTTTAATAAAAGAAATGAATATAATATGGATTATCTGAGCAATAATATTTCAAAAAATCTTAAACGTATCCGGACTTCACACGGTATGAGTCTTGATGCTGCCGCTGAGCAGACGGGGGTAAGCAAAAGTATGCTGTATCAGATCGAACAGGGGGATGCTAATCCTTCCATAAATGTTCTCGGTAAGATCGCAAGCGGGCTGAGGATAGAATTTACCGAGCTTATCACTTCTCCGCCGGAGGATTCGTATCTTGTAAAGATTTCCGATGTTTTCCCGATAAAGGAATCGGAAAAATACACGGTAAAGACTTGTTTCCCTTATGAGGACAACAAAAAAGTCGAGATATACCGCATTGACATTCTCCCCGGGGGAGTTTATGTCAGCGGAGGTCATGGCTCGGGAACAAGGGAATATATCACAGTGTTGGAGGGAGTGCTTACAGTTGATACGGGGCGTGAGGTTCAGGAGGTCCATCCCGATGAGATATTCCGTTTTAACTGCGAAGAGGAACATAAATATATAAACAATGGTGCGTCCGAAACGTGCTTTATTTGCTTTTTTACGGTATGAAGAATGCCGTGTTTTTTTGGACAATCTGTTTAATATAATGAACAAATGTT
Organism: Oscillospiraceae bacterium; assembly: GCA_051881815.1. Classification (GTDB taxonomy): domain Bacteria; phylum Bacillota; class Clostridia; order Oscillospirales; family Ruminococcaceae; genus UMGS363. The sequence goes on from JBJEQP010000104.1 coordinate 34,643, forward strand.
ACAGTACTTTGCAAGTATTATTACAGTAAAATTCATAATTTATAAAATATACTCATAGATAATGCCGATTTTGTGATGTTTTAGTTTAATTCACCAAATTTAAAAGAAATATCTTGACATTATACTTGCAATAGGGTATACTATAGTTGTTCAAAATAATAAATCAAAAAGACAACGGTGTCATAAAAACATTCGCTGTCTTTTTATTTTTTTAAGGAGATGGTTGTAATGAAACTTGCAGAAACAGGTTTTACTGCCGATGAAATTAAGGAAAAGGCAAAAAAGTACATGATCGAGACCTATGAACGTTTCGATTTTGTGGCAGACAGTGCAAAGGGCGTTTATATGTACGATGAAAACGGAACGCCATATCTTGATTTCTATGCAGGAATCGCAGTTAACTCGGTCGGAAATTGTAATGAGCGTGTTGTGAATGCAGTTTGTGAGCAGGCAGGAACGATCATGCAGGCGTTTAACTATCCTTATACCGTTCCGCAGGCACTTCTTGCAGAAAAGATCTGCACCGCAATCGGTATGGACAAGATCTTTTATCAGAACACCGGTACAGAAGCAAACGAGGCTATGATCAAAATGGCTCGTAAATACGGTGTTGAAAAATACGGTCCGAAGCGTTACAACATCGTGACTGCCGAAAAGTCATTTCATGGACGTACATTCGGTGCAATGAGTGCGACCGGTCAGCCGGACAACGCTTGTCAGATAGGTTTCGGTGATATGGTTCCCGGTTTTACATACGCTCCGTACAACGACCTGCAGGCATTCAAGGACGCCTGCACGGAAAATACCATTGCTATAATGATAGAGCCTGTTCAGGGCGAGGGCGGAGTTAATCCGGCAACTCAGGAATTTATGACAGGACTCAGAAAGTTCTGCGATGAAAACAATATGCTTCTTCTTCTTGACGAGGTGCAGACAGGTTGGTGCAGAACAGGTGCGGTAATGTCCTTTATGAACTACGGGATCAAGCCTGACATTGTTTCAATGGCGAAGGCAATGGGCGGTGGAATGCCGATAGGCGCTATCTGCGCTACGGAAGAGGTCGCAAAGGCATTTACGGTCGGTTCGCACGGAACGACATTCGGCGGACATCCGGTATGCTGTGCAGCTTCTTATGCGGCTATCAGCGAAATGCTTGACAAAGATCTTGCCGGAAATGCAAAGAAAATGGGCGAATACTTTATGAAGAAGCTTTCCGCTCTTCCTCATGTAAAGGAAGTAAGAGGACAGGGACTCCTTGTAGGCGTTGAATTTGAGGATATAGACAGTGTAGCGGTTAAGCACGCCTGCTTTGACAGAAAGCTGCTTGTAACGGCTATCGGTTCAAGAGTCATCAGAATGGTTCCTCCGCTCATCATCACGGAAAGCGACTGTGATAAGGCTTATGAAATTATCAGAGAAGCTGTCTGCGAAGCAGCAGGAGAGTAAGAGAAAACATACCGTATATTTTTTGACCGCAGAAATGTGAAAAACATTCTGCATGAAAGACCAGCTATAAAAAGTCAATACCCCAAATGAAAAAAATCAAGAAAGA
>JBJEQP010000105.1:0-1524 GCA_051881815.1 Oscillospiraceae bacterium
TCAGAATGATTATGATATAATAAGTATAACGTTCTGACTGTCGGAAAGGTAAGGTAAAAATGATTAGACAGTCAAATTCAGAAAAAATTACAGCTCTTTATTGCAGGCTCAGCCACGATGACGAACTGCAAGGTGACTCAAACAGCATCATAAACCAGAAGCAGATACTTTCCGATTATGCGGTAAAGCACGGACTTTCAAATTATCGCTTTTATGTTGATGATGGTATCAGCGGAACAACCTTTGACAGAGAAGGCTTCAAGAATATGATCGCCGATGTGGAAAGCGGTGAAGTCGGAACAGTAATTGTCAAGGATATGTCCCGCTTCGGCAGAGATTATCTCAAGGTCGGCTACTATACAGAGATAATGTTTGCCGAATATGATGTGCATTTCATAGCGATAAACGATGGTGTGGACAGCGAGCGTGAGGACAATGATTTTACTCCGATACGCAACCTGTTCAACGAGTTTTACGCAAAGGACACATCAAGGAAAATCCGTGCAGTCTGGAAAGCAAAGGGCAATGCAGGCGAAAGAATAGCTTCCGTTCCCGTTTATGGATACAAGAAGGATCCGCTTGACCCTAAGCACCTTATTATTGATGAAGAAGCAGCTCAAATAGTTCAGCGGATTTATCAGATGTGCTTGTCGGGAATGGGACCGTATCAGATTGCAAAGACATTAACGACAGAAAAAGTGCTTTGCCCATCATATCATATTAACAACATCGGTATGAGTCATAGGACAGACCTCGGTAAAAATCCGTATGGTTGGAATACTCCCTGTGTTGCCGATATTCTTGAACGTGTTGATTATCTCGGTCATACCACGAATTTCAAGTATCGCAGGAAATCGTACAAATCGCATAAGATTATCAACAATCCTGTTGAGGAGCATCGGGTTTTCTATAATACACACGAACCGATCATATCTCAGGATGTGTGGGATGCTGTTCAGACAATTCGGTCTTCAAAGCGAAGAAGTAACAAGTCGGGAGAAACAAATATCTTTTCAGGTATGATTTATTGTGCGGATTGCGGTGCAAGGCTGTTCTATCATTACAAAAAGGATAATCCGCCACAAAGTCACTTTCAATGTGCTACATATTCGTATCACGTTACTAAAGATGAATGTTCATCGCATTTTATCCGAGAAAGTGTTGTTAATGAACTGGTGCTTTCTGAGCTGAATCAGATTATCCGCACTGCTAATTGTGATGAAAAATCACTTGCGGAATTGTTGTCTAAGAATAATGAAACAGCATCACGCAAGCAGGCTGCAAAACAGAAAAAGGAGCTTGCAGCTGCACAGAAAAGGTATGATGAGCTTGACCGAATGTTCAATCGTTTGTATGAGGATAACGTTAACGGAAAAATATCCGATGAGCGTTTTGCGAAAATGTCTGCTTCATACGAAAGTGAACAAGCAGAACTTGCAGATACTATTAAGAACATTTCCGAAAGCTTGAATAATGATAAGACCGAGCAGGATAATATCAGACGGTTTGTTTCTGTTGCGAAAA
>JBJEQP010000106.1:0-35289 GCA_051881815.1 Oscillospiraceae bacterium
TGACCTTGCAAATAACACGATAAACTTTTCCGTAATTACGATAGAAGGGGAAAAGTCCTTTGTAACAGGTTCGTATGTGGGAAAAGACGATATTACAGCACTTGAAGAATATCAGGAATACATAGCAGCAACAGGCAAGCAGTATGCTGATGTTACTGTCGAATTCTATCAGATCGGCGGGGACAATGAATCTGTAAGTGCTGATGATAGGGAGTGTGCATACATTTCCGAGCATCTGCAGGAAGTGATGTCCCACAATGACGCACTCTGCCTTGAATCGGAAACATATTCGGTTCGTTCTCCCCAGTTCCTTATTGATGATTATGAGGAGATGAATGAAGAAGCTGAAACCGAGCTTGCCTTCAAAATGCCCAATGGCGGATATATCAGCATTTTTGAACGTTCTGATGAGGGATACGATTATTCTATCTATAACGAAAGCTATGATGAGATCGACAGCGGCGTATATGATGATGACAGCATAACTATCCGTAATGCTCTGGCAAATATCCTTGATGATGAACGTGTATATAACGAGCTTGAGGAAATTGATTTTGCTGCTCTTACCGATATGGTTGAAAAAAGAGCGAATAATAAAACGCTCAATCTTTTTGACAATCTTGAATATGACGTAAACAAGGTTTTTGCCGACTTCATTACATCAATGGATTTTACTGTTGTCAAGGTAGGCGATGAGTATTCCCTGAGAGATGATGCAAATCTGGGTAATATCCATTCTGACAGATATGATTCAGCAATGGCAATGACTGACAGGCTTGATGTTTACATTGAGGATTATTATATTTACGACACGCTTTCTCTTATCAAATCCAACGGTCTTGAAGATATTCTCACAGACGATTCTCCAAGCCTGTCGCAGATATGCGAGGATATAAATGCTGCATCGGGCGATAAGAGGGTGCAGAAGTTTTTCAACGAGTACCGTTCAACTATGGAGATCATCGACCTTATTGTTAATAGGATCGATGATGTGGATATAAGCATTGCTTTTAAAGATGCTCCCGTAGAGGAAAGCGAAATAAAGTGGACTCCCATTCCCGAATCTGCTGACGATAACGGAAACCCCACAAGTTTTTCAACCAAATACAGAGGTGAAACTTTCTTCATTTCCGAAAATGGGGACGGAAAATATGATGTCGAATTTGAAAATATGAGGCATCATGGTCAGACATATTATGCACCTATCAACGAGGATTTTTCAGGCTTTTTGAGCAGAGCAGATGTGGAAGAATATTTTGCGGATAATATAGATGAATACATCGCTGTTCGTGATGAAAAGATACTTGATTCCATTGTTGCCAATACCACCGAGCCTACTCCCGAGGACAGAGAAGAATTTGCAAAGAAAAGCAATACCCTGAACAGATTTTTCAATAACAATCCGAAGGCAGTTTTTCGTGAAATTGTTGAATCGGCGGGACTTACTCCCACTGAGGATATTACTGTCGGAGATACAAAGGAGATCTTTAATGCTCTGAACAGTGTGGATATTTCACTTATGGGATATACCTACACCCTTGAATTTGAACCGCACGATGACAGCCTTACTGTCAAGGACACAGCGTCCCATCGTGAAGCCGATTTTGTTTGGGGTCATGCAAGAGAGCTTATGTATCTCATTGCAAACGAGAATAATATTTCCCGTGAAAATCTCATACATAATGAGGTCATGCGTGGCACAGGATTTGAAGATGGAAAGTTCAGAGTAGAGGAGTTCTATAAGAATAATCCCACAAAGAACGATTTTGTTAAATTCCTTAAAAATGAATACGGCATAGGCGGTCACAGCGGAGAAGGTCCCGTCAGGTTTGCAGACCATGATTCCAAGGGAATTGAGATCACAACAACATCGGGAAAGGAAACATATACCTGGGCAGAGGTCGCAAAGGTGATATCCGACCTTATTGATAAGGGCGAATACATTACTCAGAATGATATTGACAGGCGCATATACTATGCAAAGGTTGTAATAGATAATGCAAATGAAAATACAGATTTCACAAGACTTATCCATGCTCATGAAGTGCTGCAGAAATACGGCATTGAAAAGCCTGAACCCGATAATGAATACAAGATTTATCAGCTGAAAAAAGGTCCCGAAAATCACGCTATACGCTTTGAAGGTTTTAACAATGCCGAGCGATACGGTGAAGCTGCTAAGCCCGAAAATTATGACCTTATATATACGGGCAGCCTTGATGATTTTGAGGACACCAACAAGCTGGAAGCTATATACACAAAATTCAACCTTGACCGTCCCGAGGACTTCAAGGGACATTCCCTCTCTGTCAGCGACATTATTGTTATGAACAACGAAGCACATTATGTTGATTCGTATGGATTTGTTGATGTGTCCGACAGATTTCTCGGCAAGGAAAAGGAAAAAATCAATGTAAATGATTATGAAAATATCCGCCTTGTCCGTAGAACAGAATGGAACGATAAAGACCTCAGCGACGACGAAAACCCTGCTTTTGAGGAAATAACCGAAAGCTACACTCCCGATGAGGACGGCTCCTTCACAAAGTATGCTTACAACAAAACCAACAGCATTCACGTTGATGTGTGGGACGAGGAAAACAGCGTTTCTTCCGAAGATATGCTGGCTGACATAGCAAAGCATCTTGAAAATATGCGTAAAGGGGTATCGAGCAGAGATTATCACATCGAGCTTACCGATCGTGACGGCAATGTGCGTACTCTTGACAATAACTTCTGTGATTTTGTAATTGAGGAAAGCAAGGTCATTGCGGAAACAATGGATTTCCCTGAGATTCCTATTGATGAAATTGGCGCAGCTATTGATGCCGAAAACAGCAGGACCGACTATGGCTATGAGCCTACTATCGGTGACTTGCTGGAAAAGGACGACGAGCTTTTCCGTATTTCGGATATTTCCGATAACATAATTACCCTTGAAGAAACATCGAGCCTGTTCCACGATTCGGAAAAAATGACACTTGCCGACTTTATAAATCGTGGATATGCACTTGTGGAAAAAGCAGAGCCTGCCGAAAAAGTTCAGTCCCCGGTAGGGACTGAGAAAAAGTCTCCGGTGGATACTCGGGAGAGTGTTCAGACTGATGAGGTCAAGTCTCCACCGGATACTTACAAAAATAATTACGTTATTACCGATGAAAATCTGGGTGTAAACGGACCGAAGGCAAGGTTTAATGCAAATATAGCAGCGGTGGAAACTTTGAAAGCCATTGAAGCAGAAGGCAGAACCGCAACTCCCGAGGAGCAGAAGATACTTTCGGGATATACTGGCTGGGGAGCTATCCCGCAGGCATTCGACCCCAGAAATGATGACTGGAAGAATGAGTATGAAAAGCTGAAAACCGTTCTTGATGATGCGGAGTATTCCGAAGCAAGGCGTTCTACCCTTAATGCTCATTACACTTCTCCCGTTGTAATCAATGCCATATATGAAGGACTTGCAAACATAGGCTTTGAAAAGGGCAAGATACTTGAGCCAGCAATGGGTATCGGCAATTTCTTTGGAGTTATGCCCGAGAATATGCGTGGCAGTGAGCTTCATGGTGTTGAGCTTGATGACCTGACAGGCAGGATCGCAAAGCAGCTGTACCCTTCTGCGGATATTCAGATTAAGGGCTTTGAAAAGACTACATTTGAGAATAACAGTTTTGATGTGGTTGTCGGCAACGTTCCCTTCGGAAATTACAAGGTGAACGACAAGGACTATAATAAGAATAATTTCCTTATCCACGATTATTTCATAGCAAAATCTCTCGACAAGGTACACCCCGGCGGAGTGGTTGCGGTTGTAACCTCAAAGGGAACAATGGACAAGGAAAATGACGATATCCGCAAGTATATAGCTCAGAGAGCTGAGCTTTTAGGTGCAATCAGACTGCCAGACACAGCTTTCAAGGCAAACGCAGGTACAGAGGTCGTTTCGGATATCCTGTTTTTACAGAAGCGTGAAAGACCTATCGAAATTGACCCTGACAAGGAAGGCTGGGTTAAGCTGGGTGTATCCGCCGACGGATTTGATGTGAACAACTATTTTGCGGAACACCCCGAAATGGTGATCGGTGATTTCAAGGAGGTAAGCGGCAGATTCGGTAATGAGGTGACTGTAAAGCTTGATGATCCGAGTATGCTGAAAAGCCTTCTCTCCGAAGCAGTACAGAATATTCGTGGAGAATACAAGGCGGCGTCTGTTATGAAAACTGTTGAGGAGATAAGTGCCGATGTTATCCCCGCTCCTGCCGAATCCCGAAAGTTCAGCTATCAGGCGGTAAACGGTGAACTTTATTACAGAGAAGCGGGGGACACTATGGAAAAGGTTCCTGTCAAGGGTAAGGGCAAGGACAAGATCGCCCGAGCAGTGGCAATGGTTGAGCTTCGTGATACGGTCAGAGAACTGCTTGACTTGCAGATGAACAATTCCGACAGCTCCCTTGATGAAAGCATTTCCGAAAGCAGAGCCAAGCTCAACAAGGTATATGATGCCTTTGTTGCAAAGTACGGCTATGTTTCCGATAAGAAGAACAAGGATGCTTTCAAGGGTGACGATGATTACCAGCTCCTTTCCGCACTGGAAAATGAGGACAAGGAGCACAGCACATACACCAAGGCTGACATCTTTGAGCATAACACAGTAAAGCCTAAAACCATTGCCGAACACGTCGAAACTGCACAGGAGGCACTTATAATTTCCGTATCGGAAAAAGCAAAGGTGGATTTCGATTTTATGTCCGAGCTTTGCGGTATGGATAAGGACAGCATGATAGCAGACCTCAAGGGACAGATTTTCCGACTTCCCCAGGCGGAGGAAAAGTATGTTACATCTGACGAATATCTGACGGGCAATATCCGCAAGAAAATTTCAGAGCTTAATAATGCTCCCGAGGGTATGGACGTTTCCGAAAACAGGGCAGCACTTGAAAATGCAATTCCTCCAAGAGTTGAAGCAAAGGACATTTCCGTAAAGCTGGGTTCCCACTGGATAGCTCCCGAATATATACGGCAGTTTATTTGCGAAAAATTCAATCCCGACTGGAATGCAAAGCGGGATATGACAGTTCAGTACAGCAAGGCAGCGGGCGAGTGGAAGATAGAAGATGTCAATGCAGCATCGAAGAAAAACTATACCGCTACAAATGTATTCGGAACACACCGAATGAATGCATACAAGATAATTGAGGGAATCCTTAACAACAGTGACCTTCAGGTAAAGGACCACAAGAAGGACGAGAACGGTTATGATTTGCGTGATGAAAAGGGCAACTATATTCTTGTGGTAAATCAGGAAGAAACCAAGGCAGTCAGACAGGTCGCAAATCTCATAAAGTCCGAATTTCAGGACTGGATATTCAAGGATCCCGAAAGACGAGAAACGCTGGTTCAGACCTACAATGAAATGTATAACTCTATCCGTCCGAGAGAGTATGACGGTTCTCATCTCAACTTTGTGGGTATGAACACCGATATTACTCTCAAGGAACACCAGAAAAATGCGATTGCCCGAGCTTTATACGGCGGTAATACGCTGCTTGCACACGCAGTTGGAGCGGGCAAGACCTTTGAAATGATAGCCATAGCTATGGAAGGAAAACGCCTGGGACTGCACACAAAATCGCTGTTTGCCGTACCCAACAGCCTTACGGAGCAGATGGGAAATGATTTCAGAAGGCTGTACCCCAATGCCAATATTCTTGTGGCTACAAAGAAGGATTTTGAAAAGGAAAATCGTCTGAAACTGTTTGCAAAGATCGCAGCTAATGACTGGGATGCAGTTATCGTCGGTCACACACAGTTTGACCGCATGGGACTTTCTCCCGATCGTGAGCAGCAGTACATAACAGCAGAGCTTGAAAAGCTTCGTGAGGAGCTGGAGTATGCTGCCGAATATGGTGAAAAGAGCTTTTCCGTCAAGAAGATAGAAAAAGCTATTGCAAGCTATCAGGACAGGCTCAATAAGCTCAATGATGCTCAGGTAAAGGACGATTTCATAGATTTTGAAAAGCTGGGCTTTGACAAGCTGTTCATCGACGAGTGCCATCTGTACAAAAATCTCGCCACAGCAACGAAAATGCACAATGTTTCGGGGCTTGGCAGCGGCGGCGCAGCACGTTCCTTCAATCTGCTTATGAAGTCCAAGTATATGGATGAGATTACAGGCGGCAAGGGACAGACTTATGCTTCGGGCACGCCCATAATCACAGGGTATCAACGGTCAAAAACGCCGATTTTACGTTGTATATTCAAAAGAGTACCAAGATCTGTGGTGCTCTTTTGTTTTATTATATTATAACAATCGGTATTTGTAAATAGTTCGGGAATTGGATTACCGATAAATTTATATTATTGTACACAAATTAGTTTATGATCAGATTAATAATGACAAAAAAGAGCATATATATCATTCTATATATTTTTTATGGGGTTTTGCTATTCTTTGAGAAATTAACTGCGTACATACTCCGGTAAATGAACCTGCAAGGCAGCCTGACACCAAAAGAAAAGGCAGATAGACCAGCACGCTTTTTCCTATTATCAGAACAGCTATCATAATTTGCCCGATATTGTGCAAAACAGCTCCGAAAATACTGGCAAGCCAAATGTGATTTCTATCAATGACCTTACGCAGCAGAAGCATCCCCGCAAGGCACATCACACTGCCGGCAAAGCTATATGCCAATGCCGTTATATTTCCGCTGAATATGGAAGCAAGAAATATCCGACAAAAAACTATCATTATGACCTCGCCGGCTCTGAAATGGTAAACGGCATATACCGTGATGATATTTGCCAGTCCCAACTTTATCCCAGGTATGGGAAAAGGATTAGGTATTTGGAGTTCTATTACAAAGATTATCAGCGCAATACCCGTCAGCATTGCAAGCTGTGTAAGTTTTTTTGCATTCATAGTACACTCCTTTATCGGCTAACTGCATCAATACCATTTTCAGATTCCGCATATTGTATAGACAGGTGATTGGGCAGACAGACAATAGGCATTGCTCCGGAGCTTAACCACCCCATATGGACACAGGTTTTATCCGGACATTCTGCCTCCAGCATGCGGATTTGTCCGTTCTCAAGCTGTACGATGTTTTTTCGTCCTTCATATTCAATTTCCAGAGTCTGATCTTTCGCTGTGTTCAAATCAAAGGTGTACAGAATTGTTCCGTCCTGCACAATGTTAACTTGTGTTCCATGGGGCGTTATAAGCAGATATACGCTCCATACTATCCCCAACAGGAAAACAGCAACACAGATATAAATACAGAAAGTTTGCTTACTCATATTCAATCACATTAACTTTCATATTGCCGGTAGTTGAAAATGTATCTGCTATTCCGTCTGTCAGATAGATTTCCCTGTCCTCTGTAATCAGGATCATTTCAAAATTTCGGTGCTGCTGCCAATACTGAACAGCCCGATCATATCCAAGAACAAAAAGTGAAGTGGACAGAGCATCACATAACCGACCTTCCTTGGCAATGATGGTTACAGATGCCAAACCGCTTTCTGCAGGATAACCGTCAGAAGGATCTATAATGTGTCCGTATTTCTTACCGTCCTCACCTATAAAGTAACGCTCATAATTACCGGAGGTTACAACAGCCATGTTGCTGATTTCCAGTATACCCAGCGTACCGCCGGAAAAAGGATCCCGCAAGCCAAGCCGCCACGGACTCCCGTCAGGCTTAGTACCAATAGTCTGAATGTTGCCGCCAATATCAAGCAATGCTGATGTTATGCCGTTATCAAGCAGTACACGAGCGGCAAGGTCGCCTGCATATCCCTTTCCGACTGCACCCAAATCCAGCATCATACCATTCTCTAATCCAACGCTGCTGCCATCTGTTCTGACCATTTCATAACCTACATTTTTCAATAGTTCGGCAATTTCGGTGTCGGACGGAATGCGATTTTCTTCTGTGGTAAAACCCCAAGCGGTCAAAATAGGATAAATTGTCGGCTCCAAAGCTCCGTCGGTTTCCTTTGCCATTTGCAGAGCAAAGAAAACCAGTTCCAATGTTTCTGTACTTACCTCGACAGCCTGTCCGGCGCTGTGGTTGACGGCATGTATATCACTGTCAGGGCCTGTCACAGACCATAGGCGCTCCAGCTCTGTCAATTTTTCCGCCGCCTGGCTCAGAGCCGTTTCTGCATTTTGACCGTAAGCGGTCATAGTGATATAAGTATCCATGGCAAACATCTCGGTGGTCGTTTCACCAATTTCTGTATCGTTTGAACGTGATAAAGAGTGGCTATACATGCAAATAACTGCCATAAACAGTATTGCTGATAAAACTATAACAATGTGAAATACCTTTCTTTTTGCCGATACATTCATATATTTTAATCCTTATTTTGATAACAACGTATTTATCATTGTACCTATAGACCGAGTTCATTCACCCAATCATTCACTTCATTTTCCGCATCGGATACGCCCGAACCGCTGATATGAAGCCCGTCAAGAACCGTTGCATCAGGCTCCATATTCCGAATTTCATCAATAGCGTCCGAGAATGCACTTCCGCCGGATGTACAGAAAGGAATAATGGTTTTTCCACTAAAATCGTATTCGTCAAAAAAACTGTACATTACCATAGGCATACCATACCACCAATTTGGAAATCCGACAAAAATTGTATCGTACTGTTCTAAATCCTCAATATGTGAGGATAATTCGGGACGAATATTATTATTTTTTTCATCCTCTCCAACGTCAATGGTATCATTGTAATTATCGGAATAAGGCTCTGCTGTTCGAATTGAGAATAATTCTCCGCCGGACGCTTCAGCGATCATATGAGCCATTACACCGGTATTTCCTGTGACCTCGCCATTAAAAATTCTGATACTGGCTGTTGCGGAAGCATCCACATCGGCGGGAAGCTCTGCATTTTCACCGTAAGTAAAATATGCTATAAGAATATTGCTGCCTTCATCTTCTGCCGATTCCGATGAAGACACTTCCATATCCGAAGAATTTGCACTTTCAGATAACTGAGAAGCTTCCGTTTCTATGATTTCTTCAAGTGTAGTTTCTTCTGTCTGTGAAATGCTTTCTGCCGATACATTAGCGGAATTATCGTCCTGATCGGCTGGACTTGCAGAATTTCCGCAGCCGGAAAGGCTTAAAATTGTTAGCAACGATAGTAAGATAGATACTGTCCTTTTCATCAGATATACCTCCAAGTTATTGTATCAATAAGAATAAAATATTTTCCTGCTGCCAAGGCTGTCAAACACGGCAGGGCGGAATACTTTTCAAATGAAAATTACGTCAACTTTGATTGGACTTACTGAATATTTTCATTCCTGAGAGTCCGAAATGCCAATGTTTTTGAGCCAATCGGCTATGGTATTTTGTGCCGCCGGTACATTCGCTGCTTCTATTGCAATTCCCTCCGGTGATACTGCGGCATGGCTTGCTTCAGCAATCACCTGATAGCTTTGACCTGCACCATAACCGTCATGAGTACAGAAAGGAACGACCGTTTTCCCTGACAAGTCATATTCCTCCAGAAATGACAATACTGCCTGCGGCACGCCGGTTGCCCATACCGGGTAGCCGATAAACACTGTATCATATGACGAAATATTCAAATCACTTTCTTTTAATTCCGGCAGAAAGCCCTGCTGCATTTCCTTGTGATTCAAATCCCTCAGCTCATCAAAATCTGCCGTATAGGGAGTGACAGTTTCGATACGATGAATATCTCCGCCCACCGTCTGTTGAATCATATTCGCCACATACTCTGTTGTTCCATACCGCCCGGTTACGTCTGCCACAATGCTGGCAGACGTAGTAGCATCAATATCATCGGGATATTCAGTATTTCCATAGCGTGAGAAATATACGATCAGAATATTGCTGCTTTCCGAAACCTCTGAAGTTTCACGGAATGTTTCTGTTTCGGAAGTCGATTTGCCTTCTGTTTGTATGATCGAATCTGATAGGGAAACAGTTTCACCGATTTCTGTATTCTGTTCTTGATTTCCGCAAGCTATAAATGAACATACCAATAATATTGCAATCAATATAACTGCTGTTTTTTTCATTTTCCTATCTCCCGAGAAATTTTATAATATATTTTTAATTATTATCCGTTTTGTTTTATCCTCAGCAATTCAAAAGCAGATTTCATTTAATTATCTTCTTTCTGCTGAATGAATTTTTCATAACAAAGGCTCAATCAGCAGCTTCAAGTGTTACTGCAAAGTCTTCGCTCATTCCGGAGATAATATCCATTCCCGAATCAATATGTCCAAGCAGTATCAGACTGTCGGAATACCGAAAATCATTGTAAAATACTGAGAGATTTCCCCATGGGGCATAAAGGCATAAATCACCTACATCGGGATCGCAGCCGTCAGGTTCACCCTCTGTTGACAGTTTTTCTGAAAGATAGCTGATCTTTTCTATCCCATTGAAATCTTCAAAGTTGAGTTCAAGGGGAAGCATTTCATATAATGCGTTTGCGGCAGGTGTATCATAAAGCGTAACAGCAAGCTCCTGCCCGTCAATTATCATTTTCAGTTTTCTTTCGCTGTTTTCCATATCAGCTTCCTCCTCGTTCTTCGTAAAACCGAGATTGTCCAGCCATTCGTTGATAACGGGCTGCGATTCATTTATGTCTGCTCTATAAACTCCAATCGGTTCCAATATTTCTGTCGAATCGGGTAATGCTGCTGTAATGTCCCTTACGCTTGCTGCGATACCTCCTGTTCCATGTGAACAGAATGGAATTATCGTTTTTCCCGAAAAGTCATATTCTTCAATAAAAGAGAATACTGCCATTGGTGCTGTGTACCACCAATTCGGAAATCCAAGAAAAACTATGTCATAGTCTTCCATGTTATCTATATGATCTGCTAGTTCGGGACGGGTATTGTCAGCCTTTTCATCAGCTGCCCTATCAAGACATTCATCATAGTTGCTTGAATACGGATCTGTAACAACGATCGAGAACAGATTCCCTCCGACATACTGTTGTATCCACTCTGCCATTTTAGCAGTATTCCCCGGTACTACTATACTGGCGGAAGTAACTGCATCGGTTCCGCTGTAATCTGCCGTATCACCGACAGACACATAATGAGAGAGCGCAGATTGAATGGCAGCTTCCTCATCATCTACCACCGTATTATCTGCCCAAGTAAAATATGCGATCAATATATGTTCACTATTTTCTTCCGTGATTACCCGAGTTTCATCCTTGCTTGTTATTACCGGTTGAGATATTTCTTCTATATTTGGCTGACGTAATTCTGTTTCGGTAACAGGACTTTCTGCCTGTTTGTCACAGGCTGTCAGGCAGGATAAAAAACAAACCGAAAGGATAAGAGCAGCAAATTTTTTCAATCGTATCACCTCTTTGATATTTTGAACAATTATTTCTTTTCATCCAACAGAATAACACCATCAGGCGGATTGCTGTCAATAGCACCCACAATGCGATGCGGAAGATACGGCTCTTCAAGAAAAGAAATATCTTCATTGCTCAGCTTTACGGAAAGCGCACCGACAGCATCATCTAAATAGGACGCTTTTGTTGCCCCGATAATGGGAGCTGCCACGCCCTTTGCCCAATGCCATGCAAGTGCGATCTGTGACATCTTTACACCGTAACGTTCGGACAGCTTATGCACTCGCTGTACGATCTGCATATCCTGCTCCTCGGTACGGTCGTATTTTCCCATAGCAACACGGTCGGTTTTGCTGCGAAGAGTGTCGGAGTTCCATTCAGGTCGGGTCAGGTGTCCTGCCGCCAAAGGACTGTACGGCATAAGAGAAACATTCATCTGTTTACAGATCGGTATCAGCTCTCGCTCATCTTCACGGTAAAGCAGGTTGTAATGATTTTCCATTGACTGAAACTGCGCCCAGCCGTTGTCACGGGCGGCAAGCTGCATATTGTAAAACTGATAGCCATACATTGCAGACGCACCCAGCGCACGAACCTTGCCTGCCTTAACCAGATCGTTCAGAGCTTCCATCGTTTCTTCAATGGGCGTGTTATAGTCAAAGCGGTGGATAATATACAGGTCGAGATAGTCTGTTCCCAAACGCTTGAGTGTTCCGTCAATCTCCCGATGGATAGCTTCGGCAGACAGCCTGCCCGGATTGAAATAGACCTTTGAGGCAATTATCACCTTGTCACGGGCAATATTCTTTCTGAGCGCACGTCCCAGATATTCTTCGCTTGTTCCTGCGGAATAGCCGTTGGCTGTGTCAAAGAAATTTATGCCTAAAGAAAGTGCGTGTTTCACCACATTTTCTGTTTCGGTTTCGTCAAGTGTCCAGTCGTGCATTGTTCCTGCCTTGCCGAAGCTCATACAGCCTATGCAGAGCTTGGATATCTGAATATCGGTATTTCCTAAAGCGGTATATTCCATAATAGTCCTCCCACATTATTCAAGGGATTCTTACTCATTTCCCTCAAAAATACTTTTTATGACCCTTGCAGGATCTCCTGCCACAACCATATTTTCGGGAACGTCCCTTGTCACTACCGAGCCTGCGCCGATAACGGCATTGTCACCTACTGTTACTCCCGGCAGAATAGTTGAGTTTGAGCCTATCCATACGTTTCTGCCTATTTTTATGGACTTCGGGTACATTCCCCGACGGCTTTGCGGACGCAGATCGTGATCAATAGTTGCCAGCACAACATTATGCCCGATAAGAACGCCGTCACCTATGAAAATGCCGCCCCGGTCCTGAAACTTGCAGCCCGAATTTATAAATACTTTTCTCCCGATATGGATATTCTTTCCGAAGTCGGAAAAGAACGGCGGGAACAGTCCGAAGCCCTCGTCAATTTCTTGTCCCGTAAGCTCCGACATCAGCTGCCTTATTTCTTCCGTAGTATGATAACCGCTGTTTATTTCGGAGCATATTTTTATTGCATTTTGGCTAACACTGTGCATAAGCAGGTGCATTTCCGAGCCTTCCGCAACGTATTCGCCATTTTTAAGTCTTTGAAGAAATTCGGAAAGCTCCATTTACATACTCTCCCTGAGAATTTTGATGACCTCGTCACGTTCAAGCACCTTGTAGCCGCCTGTCATAATGAGTGTGCTGTCTGCAATGCCCTCTATCATATCCTCGGTAACGCCAAGGTCGGATATGTTCATCACAAGACCTATCTCACGCATATATTTTTCCATTTCCGCAAGTCCCTCGGAAGCAATTTCTTCCTTTGTCTTGCCTGTGGGGTCAACGTCCCATACGTTTTCTGCATACCTTACAAACCTGTCAAGACCGTAGGGCATTATGTAACGATAATAGGGCAGAGAAACCGCAGAGAGGGTCATTCCGTGAGTTGCGTCTGTGTGAGCGCCTACCGCCTGTCCAAGCATATGCACCTCCCAATCGGTGGATTTGCCCATTGCAACAAGGGTATTCAGTGCCCATGTAGCTGTCCACATTATATTGCTTCTCGCTTCGTAATCGGTGGGATTTTTAACTGCAATTTTTGTGCTGTGGATAAGTGAACGAAGCAGACCCTCCATAATATAATCGGAAGTGTTGTCGTCATTACCCGAAAAATACTGCTCAAGAATATGTGACATTATATCGAAAAAGCCTGCCTTCATCTGATATTCGGGGAGAGTAAATGTTACCTCGGGATTTAATATCGCAAATTTCGGGAACACATTCTCTCCGAAAACGTGACCTATTTTCAGCTTCTGAGCGTGGTTTGTGATGACCGAGCCGCCGTTCATCTCCGAGCCTGTGCCTACCATTGTCAGCACGCAGCCTACGGGAATTATTTTGCAGTCGGGTTCTTCAAATTTGATGAAATATTTATCCCAAGGGTCGCCCTCGCAGTATGCCGAAATTGAAACTGCCTTTGAATAATCGCATACCGAGCCGCCGCCAACTGCAAGGATAAAATCAACCTTATTATCTCTTGCGATTTTGCTGCCCTCATACAGCTTTTCAACCGTAGGATTTGGCATAACGCCGCCGTCCTCGATTATCTCCTTGCCGCTGTCACGAAGTATCTTTACAATTTTATCGTAAAGACCGTTTTTCTTGATTGAACCGCCGCCGTAAACAAGCTGAATCTTGTTGTAACCGTTCAGAGCAGAGGAGAGATTATCAAGCGAATCCTTGCCGAAATAAAGCTTTGTGGGGTTTGAGTAAATGAAATTTCCTAACATAACTATCACCTTTCCTTATTTGAATGAAATTGTTATTTCACCGCTGCCGAGAGCGGAGCGTAATCCTTTTGTATCCTTAATATGCCCGATGGGAGTATAACTGTATGATGTGGAAAAATCCTCATAGAAAAGCACTAAACAGCTTGAACCGTACAGCATTATATCTCCCGTATGTATCCTGTCGGGAATGCAGCTGTCGGTGGTCAGCGGCTCATTAAGGTAGTAATACTTTTCGTTTCCGTTAAGCTCGCTCATGTCAATGGTTATTGGAAGAAGTGCGGCTATTTCCTCCGCAGCTTCGGTATTGTAAAGCTCTGCATAAAAGGTTTGCTCTCCAATCTGAATTTCAAGTTCATTCAAGCTTTGTTTATTCTCTGTCTGTTCGGACGGCTGTTCAGTAATATGCGGCGAAACAATATCTTCCGTCTGATCTGCACAGCCGCTTATCAATACAGTGGAAACTAAAAGTGAGATAAGCTTCATTGCAGCTCCCATATTTTCCTTCCTCCTTCTGCTTGGTATTTGCCTTTATCTATATTTTATCACCAAGTGTTACAAATAGCAAATGCTTATATTGAATACAAATCAATGCTTGACAGCTATACCAAGAGGCGGTAAAATATAATCGGAGGCGATACAATGGAAGTCAGAGTTTTAAAATATTTTCTGGCTGTTGCAAGAGAACAGAATATTTCTGCGGCTGCGGAATCGTTGTTTCTATCTCAGCCTACACTTTCAAGGCAGCTGAAAGAACTTGAGGACGAACTTGGCAAACAGCTTTTTATAAGGGGCAACAGAAAAATAACTCTCACCGAGGACGGTATTTTTCTTAGAAAAAGGGCGGAAGAGATCATTGAACTGATTGACAAGACCGAAAAGGAAATTACCCTTTCCAATGATAATGTGTCGGGTGAAATTTATATAGGTGCGGGAGAAACGGATGGTTTACGCCTTATTGCAAAGGCAGCAAAAGAATTGCAGGAGGAATACCCTCAGATAAATTATCACATTACAAGCGGCGATGCTGTAGATATTCTTGAACGCCTGGACAAGGGACTTATCGACTTTGCACTTCTTCTTGATCCTGTGGATATTGCAAAATACAGCTATCTGCGATTTCCCGTCAAAGACGTATGGGGCGTGCTTATGCGCCGTGACTGCCCTCTTGCCGAAAAGGACAGCATAACCCCTGCCGATCTGCATGATATGCCCCTTATAGTGTCCCGTCAGGCATTAGACGGCAGCGAACTGACAATATGGCTGAAAAAAGATAAGGAGCAGCTTAACATTACCGCAATCTATAACCTCGTTTACAATGCTTCTCTTATGGTTGATGAGGGACTTGGTGTTGCTTTGTGTCTTGATAAGATAATCAATGTCGGCGGCGACAGCAGCCTATGCTTTCGTCCGTTAGCACCAAAAATGGAGATAGGCATGAGTCTTGTCTGGAAAAAATATCAGGTGTTTTCCAAAGCGGCAGAAAAATTTATTTCAAAAATGCAGAAAATGATCAATGCGTTTTAGGCATAGTTACCTATACAATATAAGTATTTGCTATTTTGAGAAATTGTGGTATAATAAAATAAATAAGGTATAAAGGAACGTGATAAAATGATTTACAGCGATTTTCAGGGTGAAAGGCTCTCCGCTCTTGCACTGGGTGCAATGCGTCTGCCCACAGTAGACGGCAACGATTCTGTCATTGACGAGGAAAAAACTGCAGAAATGGTTGACTACGCCATGAAGCACGGTATCAACTATTATGACACCGCATGGGGTTATCACGGGGGAAACTCCGAGCTTGTTATGGGCAAGATACTTGAAAATTATCCCCGTGACAGCTTTAAGCTGGCAAGCAAATTCCCCGGCTACGACCTTTCCAACATGGATAAAGTTCAGGAGATTTTTGAGCGTCAGCTTGAAAAATGCCGTGTGGAATACTTTGATTTTTATCTTTTCCACAACGTCTGTGAAATGAACATCAACGAATATCTTGACCCGAAATACGGCATATTCGATTATCTCATTGAACAGAAGAAAAACGGACGTATCAAGCATTTAGGCTTTTCCGCTCACGGCAATATGGATACAATAAAGCGCTTTCTCGATGCTTACGGAAAATATATGGAATTCGGACAGCTGCAGCTGAACTGGATGGACTGGACGTTCCAGAACGCCAAGGAAAAGGTGGAGCTGCTTACACAGTACGGCATACCCGTATGGGTAATGGAGCCTGTCAGAGGCGGCAAGCTGGCTTCTCTGCCCTCAAAATACACCGAACAGCTCAGGGCGCTTCGTCCCGACGAAACAACGGCGGCTTGGGCATTCAGATTTTTGCAGACCGTTCCCGAGGTCAAGGTCACCCTTTCGGGAATGTCAAACTTTGAACAGCTGCGTGAAAACATCGCTACATATGAAGAAGCCAAACCCCTTAACAAGCAGGAAACAGACACCATTCTTGCCGTTGCAGACGATATGCTCCACGGAAATACAGTTCCCTGCACAGCCTGTCATTACTGCGTCAGCCATTGTCCCCAGGGACTTGATATTCCCCGTCTGCTTGAGTTATATAACGAGCACAGATTCACAGGCGGCGGATTTATTGCACCTATGGCGCTTTCGTCCATATCAGAAGATAAACAGCCGAGCGCCTGCATAGGCTGCCGAAGCTGTGAAGCGGTATGTCCGCAGCAGATAAAAATTTCCGAAGCTATGGCGGATTTTAATTCCAAACTCAGATAAAAAGGAGAATTATTATGTCAGCAGTAAAAACAATTGAAAAGCCCCGTCTTTCCGTAAAGATTCAGACTCTTGCGGCAGTAGTTGCAATAATAGGCGCAGTTGCCCTTCCTCAGATATTCCACGTTATGGGCGCAGTTTCCGGACTTGGTACAAAGCTCGGTGAAACATTTCTGCCAATGCACCTTACCATATTCCTCGCAGGTCTTCTGGCAGGACATTACGCAGGCGCAGCAGCAGGACTTCTTGCTCCCCTCATTAGCTTTGCTCTGACAGGTATGCCCACATCGGCAATGCTGCCCTTTATGATGATAGAATTATGCGCATACGGACTTTTTTCGGGACTTCTCCGCAATGTGAATATCCCCGTTGCAGCAAAAGTCCTCGCCGTACAGATAGGCGGTCGTGCAGTTCGTGCAGGAGCTATACTTATTTCCGTTTACGCTTTCGGAAATACAGCCGTTCCCGTTTCGATAATATGGACAAGCATCGCCGCAGGTATCTTTGGAATTGCTTTGCAGCTGGTGCTTATTCCCCTTATCGTTTACCGTGTGGAGAATATGAGCAAAAATGAAAAGTGATATTGAAAAAGCAAAGTCGCTGCTTAAAAGCGAAGGTTATACCTGCGTTATCTGCCATGAGGATAAAATTTACACAAGCACGGAACGGGGCGTAAAGCCTCTGCTTGCGTGGATAGACGGCGGAACGGATATGAAAGGCTTTTCCGCAGCGGATAAGGTGGTCGGAAAAGCGGCGGCGTTTTTGTATGTTATCCTCGGTGTAAAAGCGGTGTATGCCGGTGTGATAAGCGAACCTGCAAAACAAGTCATGACCGAAAACGGGATCGACGTTGAATACGTTACCCTTACCGATGCTATACGCAACCGTGCAGGAACGGGCTTTTGTCCTATGGAAACTGCGGTAAAAAGCATTTCCGAGCCTGCTGCCGCTCCGGAGGTTGTCCGAAGGAAAATCGAAGAGTTAAAATAAATGATTTTGACTATATTTAGTATATAATCGCCCACACCCATAGTCGTGGGCGATATTTTGTACGCCCGACATGGGCAATAACTTGGCGGTGAAAGTCCGCTACACGCTTGGCAGTAGGAAGTGTTAGCCGAACAGCAAGGGTGTCCATCGTGAGGTGGAATCTGAAGGAAGCTGAAGGCAAAGTCCCGAACCGACGGACAGAAATCGCATAAAAGGCTGAAAAGGGGCGGACGAGCCTGCAAAACAAGGCAAAGTCCAATACTGCCCGAACCCCTGACAGTAAATGCGGCGGTTACATGGGATGAAGGTTATTGCACCTTATTCGGGGAGGTCTGCGTGGTAAGCTCCAACAAGAGGTACAAGAAAAGTATCACAGGAGTAACCTATATCGCAAGGTATAGCTGAGCACGCAGAAGTCAGTTCTGCCCATAGTACCGAAGAAACTATCGAAAGATAGGGGAGGAAAGGGGCAGACGGTTGTTGAATCAGAAAGCAGCGAAAGATTTGATTTGCAATGATAGCTGCCAATTCCGAAAGGAAACTGCCTGATTGAGAAGAGAGTGGAACTCAAATCAAGAGGTCGGGAGTGCTTAGCAAACCATTTTAGACGGCATATGAATAATCATACTGATTTACAACCGAACCGCCGCTTGCGGGACCGCATGAGCGGTGGTGTGAGAGGACGAGGGCTAGCCACCCTCTCCTACTCGATTAAAATCAAACTTTTGATTTGAAAACGGTTATAATACTTTAGTCTTATTGAGACTTATCACTAAAAAGTCAAATATGTATTTTGCAAAAGACTTGCGCAAGCTATCGCTTAAAATACTATACTTGTGAACAATTTTCGGAGGTGAAGGTTATGTTCAGCTACGAAGTGATACAGAACTTCAATGACCTTGAGATGGTAATATATCAATATATAAACGAGCATAAGCAGGAAGTAAAATATATGACGATCAGGGAACTTGCGGAGGCTGCTCACGTTTCTACTTCTGCAATCGTAAGATTCTGCAAGAAAAACGGCTGCGACGGATATTCCGAATTTCGCACAAAATTCAAAATATATCTCTCGGAGGAACGTAAAAAACAACCGAGAAACGGCATTGATGAAATAACAAACTTTTTTCAGAATGTATCAAACCCTGAATTTGAAAAAAAGCTATCTGCTGCCGCAAATGCAATCAGCTTTTCAAAACAGCTGATATTTATAGGGATAGGAACGTCAGGCTGTCTTGCCAAATACGGGGCAAGATATTTTTCAAACTTGGATAAATTCAGTATGCATATAGAAGATCCGTATTTTCCCGTGGGTAAAGAAATGGAAAACACTGTTGTTATCGCTCTTTCTGTTTCCGGAGAAACGCCTGAAACGGTGAATCTTGCTGAAAAGCTTAAGTTTCACGGCTGTAAACTTGTGAGCATAACCAATAAAAGTGATTGTCTGTTGGCAAAGATGTCCGATTATAATATTTCCTACTATGTAACGGAATCTTCGACTCATAATGAGTATAATATAACTACTCAGGTGCCGGTAATTTATCTTCTGGAAACGCTCGGAAAGATGATTTCCTGAAACAAGGTGTTTCAAAGCTGAAACATTTTTCTTTCAGCTGCAATTGTTCCTGAATGGTCAGAATATATAGACACACCTCAAAATATAAAGTATAATGACATTGTAAGGCAGACACGGATAAGGTCTGATACTGCCACAGTAAACAGAACGATAATGCCGGCAATTTCGTTCTCTGATATTTTTTGAGGGAGGCTTTTTTATGGCTATTGATTATAAAAAAACAGCCGAAACGCTCGTCAATGAGCTTGGCGGCGATGACAACATTGTGAATGTATCCCATTGTGCAACACGTCTTCGTTTTGTACTGAAAGACGAATCCGTTGTCAATAAAGAAAAGGTTATGAAGATCCCCGGAGTTATTACAGCAGTTCAGGCAGGAGGACAGTTTCAGGTAGTTATCGGAAATCATGTCCGTGACGCATACGACTTTGTGACACAGCTTGTTCACGTTGATGAAAATGCAGCAGATGCTCCGAAGCAAAAGGTCGGTGTATTTAACAGAATAATCGATGTTATTTCAAGTATCTTTGCTCCGTTTCTTTACACCCTTGCTGCCTGCGGTATTTTACAGGGTATCCTTGGCGTTCTTGTCGCTTTGGGTGCAATTAACACAGAAGGCGGAACTTATCAGATACTTAACTTTATTTCGTGGACAGCATTCACATTCCTGCCTGTTCTCATTTCAATAACAGCTGCCAAGAAATTCGGAATGAACACTTACATTGCAGTTGTGATTGCCTGTGCTCTTGTAAGTCCCGATTATATTGCTATGGTAAATTCGGGAGCAAGCATTTCCTTCCTTGGGATACCGGTTCAGCTGTTAAGCTACACATCCTCCGTTATTCCGATAATCCTTGCAGTCTGGGCTGCTTCATACATTCAGAAGTTCTTTGATAAAGTGCTGCCGCTGGTTATCCGAAATCTCTTCTCGGCAATGCTTACTATTGCAATTACAGTACCTCTTACACTTCTTGTGATCGGACCCGTAGGAAATGCTGTTGGCGGTGCTATTGGTGACGCATATAACTTCCTTTATGGTTTAAGCCCGATCGTTGCAGGTATCATTGTCGGCGGTCTTTGGGAAGTTCAGGTCATCTTCGGCGTACACTGGGGCATTACTCCCGTAACTGTCGGCAACTATGCAGCTCTTGGTTATGATACTTTTACCGGACTTCAAGCTTCTGCTGTATTTTCACAGGCAGGCGCAACTCTTGGTGTACTTCTTAAAACAAAAAACAAAGAGCTGAAGCGAGTATCAGCTTCCGCAGCGGTAACAGGACTTTTCGGAATTACCGAGCCGGCGATATATGGTGTAAACCTCCGCTATAAAAAACCTATGATATGCGGCTGTATTGCCGGTGCTGTTGGCGGTGCTATCGGCGGCGCATTCAATGCGGTTTCCTGGGGATATAATATGCCGGGTATTGCAACGATTCCCGCTTACTTTAAGGAAGGTCATACAACACAGTTTATAGGGTTTTTGATTTCAATTCTTGTTTCGTTTGTTCTCGGAGCTATTCTCACATATATTATCGGCTTTAAGGATGAACAGAGCGATGAAAGCGATGACAAGCCTGTCGATAACAATAACAACATTGCAGATGTCGATAACGGCAAAACAACAGTATTTGCACCTGTAAGCGGAAATGTTATTCCGGTTTCAGATGTTCACGATGAGGTCTTTTCAAGCGGAACTCTCGGCAGAGGGGTCGGTATTATTTCTGATACCGGAAGGGTATATGCTCCATTTGACTGTGAAATTGAAATGCTGCCCGACACAGGACACGCTCTGGGACTCAGAGATGATAAAGGTACAGCAATGCTTATCCATGTGGGTATTGATACGGTAAAGCTGAACGGCAGCGGCTTTAAGCCGATTGTCAAGGAAGGTCAGCATGTAAAAAAGGGAGAGCTTCTTCTTGAATTTGACAAGAAATTTATTATGGAATCCGGATATGACCCTGTTGTAATATTTATTGCAACAGAGCTTGAGGATGAACAGGTGCTTGAATGTGTTATTACCGACCACATTGATGCAGGACAGCCTATAATGACTGTTTATACGGAGGTGAGGACAGATGCGTAAGCTCCCTGATAACTTCCTTTGGGGCGGTGCTGTTGCCGCCCATCAGGTGGAGGGTGGCTGGAATGAGGACGGTAAGGGCGTAAGCGTGGTTGATGTTCTTACCGCAGGTGCTCACGGCGTTGACAGGCGTATTACCGACACGGTTCTTCCCGATGAATATTATCCCAATCACGAGGCAATTGACTTTTATCATCATTACAAGGAAGATGTAAAGCTCTTTGCCGAAATGGGCTTCAAGTGCTTTCGTACATCTATTGCTTGGACGAGAATATTTCCGAGCGGAGATGACGAAAAGCCTAATGAAGCAGGTCTGAAATTCTATGACAGCCTTTTCGATGAACTATTAAAATACGGTATTGAGCCTGTTATCACCCTTTCACACTTTGAAATGCCATATAATCTTGTAAAAAAATACGGTGGCTGGAAAAATCGCAGGCTTATTGACTTGTTTGTAAGGTTTGCTATTACAGTTATGGAACGTTATAAGAACAAAGTCAGGTACTGGATGACCTTCAACGAGATCAACAATCAGAAGAACTACAACTATCCGCTGTTCGGATATACCTGTTCAGGAGTGATCTTCGGAAATGAGAAGAATCCCGAAGAGTGTATGTATCAGACAGTTCATCATCAGCTTGTGGCAAGTGCGATAGTGGTAAAGAGAGGTCATGAAATAAATCCGCATTTCAAGATCGGCTGTATGATAGCCTGTGTACCGATATATCCCTATTCCTGCGATCCCGACGATATGATGTATTCCGTTGAGGCAATGCATGACCGCTTTCTGTTTGGTGATGTTCATGTCAGAGGGGAATATCCCTCCTATATCTATCGTGAATGGGAACGGAAGGGTTATAATATCGAAATAACTGATGAGGATAAGGAAATTCTCAGAAACGGCACAGTTGATTTTATCGGTTTCAGCTACTATATGACCAATGCCGTCAAGGCGGGAGTGTCGGCAGACGGAAACGGTGTTGACGGTTTTCCCGGAAGTGTTCCCAATCCATATGTTAAAAAGAGCGACTGGGGCTGGCAGATAGACCCTGTTGGACTTCGGTATGCGCTGAATATTCTGTATGAGCGTTACGGAAAGCCGCTGTTCATTGTCGAAAATGGTTTTGGCGCTATTGACAAAGTCGAAGAAGACGGAACGATCATTGACGATTACAGAATAGAGTATCTGAGGGCACATATTGAGCAAATGAAAAAAGCTGTTATTGACGATGGGGTTGACCTTATGGGATATACCCCTTGGGGCTGCATCGACTGCGTATCCTTTACCACAGGAGAAATGAAAAAGCGCTATGGCTTCATCTATGTGGATAAGGATAACGACGGCAGCGGAACTCTGAAAAGAAACCGTAAAAAATCATTTGAATGGTATAAAAAAGTAATAGAGTCCAACGGCGAAATATTATAAAAAAGGAGAACGTTATTATGAAAACTTTTACTTATACGATCAAGGACGAGGTAGGTATCCACGCAAGACCCGCAGGCTTACTTGCGAAAAAGGCTAAGGAGTTCAAAAGCGAGATGACTATTGATAAAAATGGAAAAGCCGTAAATCTTACGAAGCTTATGGCAGTCATGGGTATGGGGATCAAGTGCGGCGATACGGTAGAAATTACTGTAAACGGTGAAGATGAAAACATTGCCTGTGAGGAGATAAAGAAGTTCTTTGAGGAAAATCTCTGACAATTCTTTAGGAGATGATTATATGAAGAAGTATATTGGCAAAGGCGTTTATGGTGCTGTTTCAATAGGAAAAATATCTGTTTTCAACAAGAAAGAAATCACTGTGACCAGAGTGCATATTGACGACACAAAGGCTGAAATGAAAAGAGTAGAAACAGCAAAAGCTGTTTCTGCCGAACAGCTTAGGGAAATATATGAAAAGGCTGTTAAAGAGGTCGGCGAAACCAATGCACAGATCTTTGATATTCATCTGATGATGCTCGAGGACGAGGATTATAACGAATCTATTGAAAATATCATAGCAACCCAGAATGTTAACGCTGAATACGCCGTTGCAGTAACTGCAGATAATTTTGCAAAGATGTTTTCTGCGATGGATGATTCTTATATGCAGGCAAGAGCTGCAGATGTTAAGGATATTTCAAACAGGATCATTGATAATCTTATGGGTTTGTCTGAGGATAAATCTAAGGCCGATGATAAAATGATAATATGCGCAGATGACCTTGCACCAAGCGAAACTGTTTCACTTGATAAGGAGAAGGTGCTTGCGTTTGTGACAGCACATGGCTCATCAAATTCTCATACCGCAATCCTGGCAAGAAATATGAATATTCCGGCTGTTATCGGCATAGGAAATCAATTTCTTTCGGAAATAAATGACGGAGATACTGCAATTGTAGACGGTTTCACAGGTGAAGTATTTGTAAACCCCGACAGAGAAACACTTGAACTTTACTATTCAAAGCAGAAAACCGAAATGGAGAAAAAGCAGCTTTTGCAGAAGCTAAAAGGCAAAGATAATATAACCATAGACGGTAAAAAAATAAACGTTTATGCAAATATCAGCGGTGTTGACAACATAGGTGCAGTGCTTCTCAATGATGCAGGCGGAATAGGACTTTTCAGGAGCGAGTTCCTTTACCTTGAAAATTCCGATTATCCAACCGAAGAACAGCAGCTTTCGGTTTATAAGCGGGTACTTGAAAGTATGGCGGGCAAAAAAGTGATAGTACGAACACTTGATATTGGTGCTGATAAGCAGGTGGATTATTTCCATATGCCAAAGGAGGATAATCCTGCGCTTGGCTGTCGTGCTATAAGGATCTGCTTGAAGCGTCCCGAAATATTCAAGACTCAGCTCAGAGCTTTATACAGAGCATCGGCTTTCGGAAATCTTGGTATTATGTTCCCTATGATAACAAGCGTATCGGAACTTACAAGAATTCTTGCAATATGTGATGAGGTCAAGAATGAACTTGATGAGCAGGGCATTGCATATTCGGATAAAACGGAGCTTGGTATTATGATAGAAACACCTGCTGCTGCAATAATCAGCGACAGACTTGCTCCCATGGTAGACTTTTTCAGTGTGGGCACAAACGACCTTATACAATACACTCTTGCCTGTGACAGGCAGAACCCGTCGATTGAAGAATTTGTTGATACACACCACGAGGCAGTTCTGCGCCTTATAGAAATGAGTGCGGAAAATGCCCATAAAAACGGAGCATGGATAGGTATATGCGGAGAGCTTGCAGCTGATACAACGCTTACCGAAACATTCCTTCGTATGGGCATAGATGAACTTTCTGTTTCTCCTGCATATGTCCTTAAAATCCGAGAAACTGTCAGAAATATAAGAATCGAATAAAACATACTGCAAAAAACGGACTTGTGATTTTGAAATCATTAGTCCGTTTTTTGATTATTGATGGGACAGCAAATTTTGAAACCCGGGTATATTATAATAAAGCAAACTTCAGGAATGCTGAGCAATAGGTTAATGCGTAAGTTTATGGACGGCAGGGGACATTAGCCTGTTGGTAAAGATAAGGGCTGGGATAGAAATATGGAGGATATGAAACCGATAAGAAACAGCCAAAATGAAAGAGCTGCCCGTGCAAATTGTACGGGCAGCGTGAAAAAAGCTATAGCAGGAATCATTTCATAGAATCTACAAATGCAGAAAAGATCGCTCTGCTGTAAGAATCTGTTTTATATGAAAACTCCGGATGCCACTGTACTGCCCAAAGAAAATGAAGATCAGGTTTACAAATTGCCTCTGTAAGACCATCTTTCAGATACTGCCATTTGAATAAATCCGGGAGCTAATTTTTTGATTGCCTGATGATGATAGCTATTGACTTTCATATCCGTAATTTGCAGAAGTTGATATAAAGGCGTGTTTTCTGTAATAGTTACGGAGTGGATCGGAATATCATAAGGTGCATGCTGGTGATGCTCTGTTGATGACTTATACTGGAGCGGAATGTCCTGATACAGGCTGCCGCCAAAAAACACATTGATAAATTGGATGCCTCGACATATACCCAAAACAGATTTATCGTTTTCCACAGCAATGTCAAGAAATTTTTTCTCCATTTCGTCCCGTTCCTTGCAGCATAAAACATTATCTCCAATGGCGGTTTCATTATATAGTTCAGGATCTACATCATGTCCTCCCGTAAAAAGAAAACCATTGCACATATCCGATAATTGCCGGATTTCACATGAATTGTTGGTAAACGGAAGAACCACATGAAGCCCGCCTGCCCGGCGTATTCCTTCCAGATAACCGGGCAGCATCCACAAGCTTTCTTTTTCATCGTCCCATAATGGCATAACTCCTATAACAGGTTTCATAGCATATTCTCCTTTTACAAAACCTTTCATTTCGGATGTTTGTTATTGTATGAAAATTATTTTTCAAATCTGAAATATTCAAAGTCAAAATTACTGCCCGGAAGAAATGCGAATGAAACGGTCTGCTTTCCGTTTATATCGGTCACATCAAATATTCTTCCCGAATATTCCGTATCGGTGTCCGTATTAAACTCGCACAAAATTCGTTTTTCGCCGTCATTGCCGTTAAGGATAAGATGTATGCTGTTCAGCGGCAGCGGTGATTTTCCGCTGATAATGATATGTCGGGGCTGTTCCGAGGTGAAATCAAACTCTCCGAAGTCAAGCATTACATTGTTGCCGATACCGGTCACAGCTTTTTCTTCGACGGCAAATTTGTCACCGTAGATATGTTCCGCCTCCGCAGCATAATTTACCGAAAATTCACGGCTTGCCTTTGTAAATTCAAATCCGCTGAGCTGGAATCCGCAGTCGGTTTCAATGCAGAATGTCCTTATTCCTTTAAGGCGTTCGGGCAGCTTATAGGTTTCTTCCTTGAATACCATCCATTCGGGCTGTTTGTGGTATTCATAGCTGCCCAGCAGCTTTCCGCCCTCATTGGGAATACCGTCATAGAAGCGTATATTCACAGGGTCAAGCGTGTTCGCCCATATTGATACGGTAACTGTGTCCGAGCCCGCCGCTCCAAAATCCACATTATCGTATGCCGCCCATGAGGATACTTTGCCCATAGCAAATCCGACACCCTTGCCGATACCGCTGCAAATATTGTCACTTGCCCTTGTGTACAGTCCGCCGTTTACAAAGCTGTATGGGTCTGTCAGCGCATTGCCCAGTCCCTCTGCCGTAAATTTCAGCACGGACATTATATGGTAACGCTCTGTGCCGTTTTTACACAAAGCACGCAGATAAAAGCTGCCGTTGCCAAGTGCTTTTAATGTAACTGTTCCATCGGCGTTATCTGTGCAGACTGCTAAATTTGTAGGTATTCCCGTTTCATTGGTCACCTTGTATTCTATTTCATTGGCATAGTCGGAGCCTGCGGGATATACCTTAGCCGCAACGTTTATCTCACGCATATTCTCCGAAAAAACAAGGTTCTCCGCACAAAGCTCGATTTTCCTGACGGGTATCTCGTCCGATTTGCCGCATTCCGTTTCGGTATAGATAACATTTTCATTTGATGAAGTACCGCTGATATATTCTCCGTTTACCGCTTTCAGCGTTATTACGCTGTCGGGCAGACAGGGCGATGTCAGAGTAACTTTTATGTCACCCGTAACATCGGACGAACCGATAACAGCAAGCATTTTTCCCGAAAACAGCCTGCGTGAGGTGCCCTTGTATTGGTCATAATCCGTGCTGTCGCCGTTGTCAAGACCCATAAGCCTTCCGGCGCCTTCCACCTGTACATTGACACGGTTATTGGCATTTGCGCAGAATGTACCGTTTTCATCAACTGCGGTTATTTCAAGATAGATAAGGTCGCTTCCGTCAGCTTTGATTTCGGTCTTGTCAGCGGAAATTTCAAGCCTTGCCGCATCTCCGAAGGAACGCTGAATATCCTCGGCAATGATATTGCCGTTTTCATCATAAGCAACGGCTTTCAGTTCGCCCTTTTGATATGGTATGATGTAGTTGGCGGTAAGCTGCTGTCCGTGAAGATGGTCAATATCAAACGCCCCCATAGAAATGCCGTTGAAGAAAAGCTCCACTCTCGGCGCATTGGAGCATACTCTCACATCTATGGGCATACCCTCGTTAAAGTCCCAGTAGGGGAAAATATGCACAAATGGCGATTTTCTGTAATCGGTCCATTCCGCACGGAATACATAGGCACTGTCCTTCGGAAATCCCGCAGTGTCATACTGACCGAAATATGAGTTTTTGGTGCTGTATGGAGTAGGCTCGCCGATATAGTCAAAGCCTGTCCAAATGAACTGTCCCGCACAGAATTGGGCGTCCCTGTCCTTGATGATACACTCCTCCGTATTTTTGGCACCCCAGCCCGTGCAGCTGTTTCCGAGAGATGAGCATTGCTCGTCATCATCTGCAAGAACGGTCTTTGAAAGGGGAAAATGATAGATCCCTCGGCTCTGTACTACCGAAGCGGTTTCGCTGCCGTATATCATCCAATCGGGGTGAGCCTTGTGGTGTTCATGGTAAAGGCGTTCGCCGTAATTATATCCCACCAATTTGAGAATATCACCGCATTTTTGTCCGTTTTCCCACTGCATATAGTTTGAGCCGAAGGTCACATAGCCGTTGCCGTTCGGGTCGTGGAGCATTACAAGGCGCTTGAGCATAGAGGTGACTTCTTGACCTCTTTCATCGGCGTGAGTATCGAATATCTCGTTGCCTATGCTCCAGCCGATAATGGACGGGTGATTTCTGTCACGTCGTATCCAGGACGCAACGTCCTTTTCTGCCCATTCATCAAAGAAACGTGCATAGTCATAATCGGTCTTGGAACGCTCCCACATATCAAAGCCCTCGGAAAGGATAAGCATACCCGTTTCATCCGCAAGCTCCATAAGCTCCTCTGCGGGCATATTGTGTGATGTTCTGATAGCGTTCACGCCCATTTCACGCAGCTTTTTAAATCTGCGGCGAAGTGCGGCAATATTTGATACTGCGCCAAGACAGCCGTTATCATGATGCTCGCATGAGCCGTGCAGCTTTACATGCCGTCCGTTAAGGAAAAATCCGTGGTTGGCAGTAAATCCAATGGTGCGGAAGCCAAACTTCTGACTTATTCGCTGAACGATGTCATTATTTACGATTATTTCTGACACCATAGTATAAAGATAAGGCTTGTCAATGTCCCAAAGCTGAGGAGAGTCAACGTTCATTATCTGCGTTGTAAGGGAATATGCCGCACCGCCGACTCTGACTGCCCCAGGTATGCAGGAAATATCCGCAGCGCAGGCATCCGATTCGCAGGAAAATACAATGCAGCCGCTGATGTCAAGTATGGTGTTTTTCAAGCGTATGCCTGCAACGGGAGTGTTTTCGGGACGAAGTATTTCCGATGTGACGGATACTTTCCACAGGCTGCCGTGCTGTGCGGTTGAAATGTAAATACCGTCATTACCGAAGCGTATCTCGGGACTTTCGCAGAGCCATACCTTGCGGTAAATGCCTGCGCCCGAATACCATCTGGAATTCGGGGCATGATGATCGACACGGACGGTAATAATATTTTCGCCGTCCTTTATCATATCGGTAATGTCAAACATAAATGCAGAGTAGCCGTATTTCCATTCGCCTGCTTTTTCGCCGTTGACGTAAACGGTGCTGTCCATATAAACGCCGTCAAAGCGTATATATGTGCGGATACCCTCTTTTTGGGAATAGCAAAAGCTTTTTCTGTACCAGCCTGTGGAGGTTTCGTAAAGATCATTGGTATTGTAAATAAGCCAGTCGTGAGGAAGGTCAACAGCCTTGAAGTCAAAGCTGTCCGAGTAATCCGAGCCAAAGGCTGCTTTGTAAAATTCCCAGCCGTCACAAAAAAGTGTACGGTGGGTATAAGTATCGCATAGGTTCATAAGCGCTTTTCCTTTCGATTATATATTGATATAATCAAATCGCAATCTATTGAAATATCGGTCAATTCTGATAAGCCGTCCCATACATTAAACAGTTTCACACATTACAATGTTTTTGAGCTTGCGTGCAAGAACACCTGTATCTCCGCCAATACGCTGAACTCCCATCAAGACGGTAATTCCATGTGCAGGTTCGTTTGAAAAATATGTACCGAGCCAGCCGTTCCAACCGTATTCGCCCTTTGATGTCAAAACAATAGCTTTGCTCTCATCTTCACAAACACGAACAAGATTACCGTAGGTATAACCGTAGAGATCACCCCAGCCCTTTTGCAGATCTTCTTTTTGATTGTTTGTAAGACCACCGCTTATCATATATTTTACAGCTTTTTCAGGAATAAGCTGTTTTCCATTGTAAGAACCGTAACAAAGCAGCATTCTTGCAAATTTAGAGTAATCATCAAGAGTGGAGCATAATCCCGCACCTCCTGATTCAAATGCAGGAGGAATATCGGCAGAGTACCTGATACCAAGGTAATTAGTCTTTACTTCAGATAATTTTCCATCAACATGATCATATACCTTTGCTAATCTATCCGATTTATCGGACGGAACGTAAAATCCCGTGTCATTCATTTCCAGAGGGTCAAAAATCTCTTTACGCATAAATTCACTTAATCTGATATTGGAAACCCTTTCAATAAGTGCTCCGAGAATATCGGCGGATACTCCGTACATAAAATGTTCTCCGGGATTAAAGCATAAATCGTTTTGGGCAATTAACTTTGAAAATTCCTCTGTAGTCATTGGTCTGTCACTGTACAAACGATTATCCAGTTCCCGGAAAACTGTACCGCATTGCCTGCCGCCTTCTGCATTTTCATAAGGATATGGTAATCCAGCGGTCATATTTAAAAGGTCTTTTACAGTAATAGGTCTTTCAGCAGGCAATCTTTCACCATTTCTGTTAACATATTGATTCTTAAACTCGGGAAGGTATGACGAAATATCTTCGGCAATATCAATAATGCCACGTGAAACAAGAATCATGGCAGCTGCGGCTGTAACGGGCTTAGATGAGGAATACATTCTTAAAATAGTATTTCTTGTCATTGGTTTTTGGTTTTCAATATCTCTTGAGCCGTATTGACAGTAGATGAGTTCCTTTCCATCCTTTAATGCAAGAAAATTCACACCGGAAGCAACTTCGCTGTCTACAGCTTTTTGCATTGCACTATAAATTTTATCATACATAAGCATTTTCACCTTTTATAATATTTCTTTTATCCATTTTACGCAATGAGGTACCCAGTCAGAGCAGTATTTTACAGCGTCCGATATATCCGTTGTTTTGCTGACCGTTTCATCACAAAGAGATAATCCGTGATGTCCTTTCGGATATATATGCATTTCAACATCAATGCCTTTTTCGTGCAATGCCTGAGCAATATAAAGGGAATTTTCCGGAGGGACAAGCCCGTCCTCGCTGGTATGCCATATAAACGCATGAGGCGCATTTTCGGTGACCTGGTTTTCAAGGGACATTTTGCTTAACAGTTCAGAAGACGGATCATCTCCGAGCAGGCATTTCATACTGCCTTCGTGAGTATATTTGCCGGAAGTGATCACAGGATAACATAAGATCATTCCGTTGGGTTTGTCCTCACCATGTTCGATTTCAAGGGCATCCTCCGCAAGTTTTTCCTGCCAGAATAATCCTGCCGTACAAGCGGCGTGTCCTCCTGCAGAAAATCCCATAACGGCTATCTTTGTGGGGTCAATGTGAAGCTCTTTGCTGTTGCGGCGAATATATGTGACAGCAGCAAGGATTTCAAGCATCTGTAAAGGATAATGCTGATATTCACAGGCATAGTTTACGACTGCTGCAGCAATTCCGTTTCCAAGCATTCTGAGTGCCACAGGCTCTGCCTCTCGCTCAGAACACCACCAGTAGCTTCCTCCCGGACAAATTACTGTGCAAGGAAAGACCTGTTCTCTATCTACCTCTTTCCATACATCGGGGATATAAAGGGTAAGTGAAGTTTTTTCTTTTGCCTTTGGTAGCTTTGGAAAAATATCCTCAAGGAAAATTTTTGTATATTTCATGACTTTCCGATGCTTTATTAATAAGCATATTCCTTTCTGAAAGATTTATTTAAAAATCAAAGCATTTCAAGCGTGTTAATGTTTTTCGCCGACCGGCTGTTTTAAATAGCCCACAGCGAACTCCTACACCTTAAATATTGCATAATTTACAAGGTTTCATTGCTCTCATCACGCATATCCTTAGTGATGCTGACATTTTCTCTCGTATATAAGCTGTCATCGTCAATCAGTTTTACGGCAAACTCCACCACAGACGGGATAGTAGAAATATAGCCCTTGGCAAGCTCTCCTTTATAGGTCAAAATGAAATCGTTCATATCACCATCATGGAGATACCCCGGGCGAAGCACTGTATAGTTCATGTCACTTGTTTCGATTATATCAACGGCTTTGCGGTTAGGTATCTGTTCCGGTTCATTATCAAGATTATCATCGCCGTCCATATCAATGGGGATCTCATTATAAATGCCGACAGCTCCCATAAACAGAAGCCTGTTCACATCAGAAGAAACAAGATTTTTAGCAACGACCGGCAGTACCTCGCCTGAGATAGCACAATAAACAACATCCTGTCTTTTGACAAGTGCTTGCAATTCATCAGCGTTTTCAGCATTGCAGTTTACAACTCTGATATGTTTGGAATCGTTATACTTATCCGCTGCGTGTCGGGCAGATAAGGTCAGCTCATATCTGTCAAGTTCGGTCAGCTTTTGGGTTAATGCAGATCCGAACAAACCGGTTGCACCAAGTATCAATACCTTTTTTCTGTTCATAGTTTCATTTCTATTCACAGCACACCGCCTCACCAAGTCATTGCAAACTTGACCTTTTCGGGATTTTCAGGATCACCTATCATCGGCGAAGCCTTGTCTAAAGCCTGTAAGGACATCATCTCATCCTCGGTCAGAGCAAAATCAAAAATATTTATATTTTCTACAATACGTTCGGAATGGACCGACTTCGGAATGACTGCAACATTGCTTTGGATACGGAAACGCAGAAGCACCTGTGCAGGAGTTTTGCCGTACTTGTCGGCAAGATCTTTTACCGCAGGCTCGGAGAACATCTCATTTGCCATACCCTGACCGAGCGGTGAATAAGCCTGATGCGCGATACCATACTTTTCAAGCCATTCCTTTTCTTTAAGGTGTTGGCAATAAAGATGCGTTTCGATTTGATTGACAGCCGGCTTGACCTTATTAAACGTGATAAGGTCAATGAAACGGTCAGCCTCCATATTGGAAACACCAATAGCCCTGATCCTGCCTTCCTTGTAGTATTCTTCAAGCACACGCCAAGCCGCATAGACATTTCCAAAAGGCCAATGAAGAAGCACCATGTCTATATAGTCTACGCCGAGCTTTTTCATTGACTCGTCAAGACTTTCACGGCAATCTTCGGTTTCAAAAGAGCGAAACCATACCTTAGTTGTGATAAAAAGCTCCTCACGGGTGCAAAGCTTCTCGTCGATAGCCGCCTTGATTCCTATACCGACAGCACCTTCGTTTCCATAAGCCTGCGCTGTGTCGATTAACCGATATCCGGCACGGATCGCTTCAACAATGCCGGTTTTGCATTCCTCAGCATTGTTCACCTGATACGTTCCGTAGCCGAGCATTGGCATTTTTATGCCATTATTAAGTTCTTTGTATATCATAATGATACCTCCGTTTCGATTTTTTAACAGTGATTTTTGTTTGCTTGTCACAAACTGTTATGCAGAAAAATATACTTAAAATGTAAGTGCAGCAAATTCTTTCAGCCGCATCGTTTCTTTGATATTTTGAACAATTATTTCTTTTCATCCAACAGAATAACGCCTTCAGGCGGATTGCTGTCAATTGCACCCACAATGCGATGCGGAAGATACGGCTCTTCAAGAAAAGAAATATCTTCGTCGCTCAGCTTTACGGAAAGCGCACCGACAGCATCATCTAAATAGGACGGTTTTGTTGCTCCGATAATGGGAGATGCCACACCCTTTGCCCAATGCCACGCAAGTGCGATCTGTGACATCTTTACACCGTAACGCTTGGACAGCTTATGCACTCGCTGTACGATCTGCATATCCTGCTCCTCGGTACGGTCGTATTTTCCCATAGCAACACGGTCGGTTTTGCTGCGAAGAGTGTCGGAGTTCCATTCAGGTCGGGTCAGGTGTCCTGCCGCCAAAGGACTGTACGGCATAAGAGAAACATTCATCTGTTTACAGATCGGTATCAGCTCTCGCTCATCTTCACGGTAAAGCAGGTTGTAATGATTTTCCATTGACTGAAACTGCGCCCAGCCGTTGTCACGGGCGGCAAGCTGCATATTGTAAAACTGATAGCCATACATTGCAGACGCACCCAGCGCACGAACCTTGCCTGCCTTAACCAGATCGTTCAGAGCTTCCATCGTTTCTTCAATGGGCGTGTTATAGTCAAAGCGGTGGATAATATACAGGTCGAGATAGTCTGTTCCCAAACGCTTGAGTGTTCCGTCAATCTCCCGATGGATAGCTTCGGCAGACAGCCTGCCCGGATTGAAATAGACCTTTGAGGCAATTATCACCTTGTCACGGGCAATATTCTTTCTGAGCGCACGTCCCAGATATTCTTCGCTTGTTCCTGCGGAATAGCCGTTGGCTGTGTCAAAGAAATTTATGCCTAAAGAAAGTGCGTGTTTCACCACATTTTCTGTTTCGGTTTCGTCAAGTGTCCAGTCGTGCATTGTTCCTGCCTTGCCGAAGCTCATACAGCCTATGCAGAGCTTGGATATCTGAATATCGGTATTTCCTAAAGCGGTATATTCCATAATAAACCTCCTTCATTATTTCTTATTCTGCAATAATAGACATCTATACTTTTTTGTGATATAATATAATTGATCGGAAATTTTTCAATAATTTTATACTCTTACTTTATTTGGAGAATAAAAATGTCAGATAGTTTACAAAACAAGCCGAGGATATTCGGCTGCAAAACAAATGAACCGCTTAAATTCTCGGTCTGCGGACAGCTTATCAGCCCATCGGGATTTGTACATCATCGCCGCTGCTTTGATGAAAACGTGCTTATCATGATGACCGAGGGAACGCTATATATCACCGCAAATAATGTTGAGCACGCTCTTGTACCGGGACAATATATTTTCCTCAAAGCAGGCGAGGAGCATTTCGGACACCGACCCTCGGAGGGGCGATTGTCCTATCTTTGGGCGCATTTTCGTTCGGACTGTGGATTTGAAACGTTGAATGATGAAAACTGTGAATATACATATCTGCTTCCCGAAACGTTGGCTCTGTCCGATTCGGGACGAACTGCGCAGCTTTTCCATCAGCTTATGGATATGTCACTTGAGGAAAAGCTGTACACACAAAATATGTCCGACTATGCAATGAGCCTGCTGCTCATGGAAATATCGCAGGAGTATTTCCGTTATCGGGATAACTTTGATAAGCTTCCTTCGGCTGTGGTATCGGCAAGGGAGTGGATAAAAAATCACTATTATCTCCCCTTTGATGTTACTGAGCTTGCGAAATCCGTTGGGTATAGTGCGGATTATCTTTCCTCGCTGTTCAAGCAAAGCACGGGAGTTTCTATCGTCCGATATACAAACCGTCTGCGGATAAAAACAGCAAAAACGCTGCTTTCAAATTATGACATTACCATAAAAGAAACCGCATTTTCCTGCGGCTTCTCGGACGAAAAATATTTTATGAAGGTCTTTAAACA
>JBJEQP010000107.1:0-1508 GCA_051881815.1 Oscillospiraceae bacterium
CCCTCTTCATCGGTAACGTCAATCCTGTCTATCATCACTTTGGCAAGGGCGTTCTTTTCCTCCATAGTAAGCTCGTCCCACCTGTTAAGCGGTTCAAGCAAAGGCTTGGTGTCGATCTTCTTTACCTTTCGTTCTATCAGAAGGAGCTGCTTTTCATACTCGTTCTTCTTGGCGTGAAGCTCGCTTATCTTCTCCTGAATGTACCCGAAAAGAACATCATCCGCATCTATCAGCCTGTCAATGAGCTTTTTGGTGTCGGCTTCAATGCGAAGCAGCTCTGCCTTGATTTTCTCCGCTTCTGAGGACTTGTTTGCACTGCTGTTTTTTGCTACCTCAAATTCGGAAATATGCTCCTTCATAGCCTTATATACGGCTCTCTCCACATCATCGGGACGGACTTTCAGACGTTCGGTTTTACGGCTGCACCCTTTGATGGTTTTAAGTCCTGTGCAAATGTAATATCTCCATATCTTGGATTTATCTACACTGTACCCATAATTTATCAGCAAGGCTCTTCCACAATGTCCGCATTTTGTAAGTCCGACAAGCCACGATTTGAGTTCTCCCCTCGACCTCGGTATCTGATGATTGTGCGACTTCTTATCCTGCACCGCAAGCCACGTTTCCGAATCCACAAGTCCCTCGTGATATCCGACCTTGATAAATCTGTCCTCGCTTTTCTGCTTGTGCCACATAAGACCATGAACACCGTCAAAAGCATCTATATCGTCAATAATCGTAAAACCTCTCGACAGGAAAAACTCATAGACATTCTTGTCGGCACGAACATAAAGCGGATTTTCAAGTATTCTCGAAATCTCACTCCGATCAATAATTCTGTTGATAGTTCCATTTCCCGTTATTGCTGATGTAGGCAGATCGTGTTCCTTTATGTAGTTCACCACGTCCAGAAGGGACGTCCCCGGCTCTTTATACACCTCATATGCGGCTATTACCGTCTGAGACGCTTCGGACGGAACAAGTACCGATCCTGTCTTGCCGTTGACAGTCTGCCTGCTCGACTGAAAGCCGAAGAACATTTTACCTCCCTGATAAAAGCCTGTTTCGACAGCCTTTGTACTGTATGCGTCCTTTACTCTCGCCGCAATGGTTTCTCTCTCAAATTCTGCAAAGTTCAGCAGATTGTTACGCATCATTCTGCCCTCTTTGGTTTCCGTATTGAACGGCTCGGAAAGCGATATAACGCCTACTCCGTACCTGTCAAGCTCATCGGTAATGTTGAGATATTCCCTCATATTACGGCTGAAACGGTCATATTTTTTCACGATTATCCTGTCAATAAGACCGTCCTTTGCATCAGCCATCATCTGCATAAATTCGGGACGGTGACGAACGTCCTTACCCGACTTTCCGTCATCGCAATAAACCTTGAAGTCTGCCCCCTCTCCCACAAATCTGATACATTCCTCCCTCTGCGCTGCTATGGAAAGAGAATTGTTTCCCTTATCCTTATCGCTGACGGAACGGCGGACGTATATTGCTGTGTA
>JBJEQP010000108.1:0-34395 GCA_051881815.1 Oscillospiraceae bacterium
TCTGTAGTGGACTTTCACCACCGAGTTACTGCCCATTCGGGGCAAACATAAAAAAAGACTTTTATTGCATAAAAATAATGCAATAAAAGTCTTGCTGTAAGTAAAAGATACTTATGTGCGTCACGGATCGCTTTTGCATAACGCCCAAACGATCGTACTGACGATAACGCACTCGCTTTTCAAAACAAGCGATGCTACTCCCTCTTATTAATTTGATTATATCAATCATTTCTTGATTTGTCAATATAAAAATTAAATTTTTCTTTTTTATACTAAACACAAAACGCTTCCGACCTTAAAGACCGGAAGCGTTTGTTTAAAACATCATTATTTATGACATCAGACTTTTAGCTGAGCTCGTAAAGAAGATCCTGATAAAAATCATCGTAATCGGTCTTCTGATCCTTGATGAATGCGATCGCTGCTCTTGGGTGACGGTTGAGAACACCTGTGAGCATATAAGGTACATCGTAACCCCATACTGAACCATTTGCTTTTTCCTGTGAGATAAACTTTTCAACGAACTTGAGTGCAGGAGAAACGTTGTAGTTAGGATTCTTGAGGAATGCGAGCATCTGCTCC
Source organism: Oscillospiraceae bacterium (assembly GCA_051881815.1). Lineage (GTDB taxonomy): Bacteria > Bacillota > Clostridia > Oscillospirales > Ruminococcaceae > UMGS363. The sequence goes on from JBJEQP010000108.1 coordinate 583, forward strand.
ATAAAGCAGTTGCCTGCGCCTCTGCCCATACCGCTCATTGTTGCGTCAGCGTAGCTTGCGCCGTAAGCAATGCCCTCGATCGTGTTTGCAAATGCAAGCTGCTGGTTGTTGTGCATATGGAGTCCGACCTTCTTGCCGCAGGCTTCGGCTGCTTCACAGTACATCTTTGTCATTTCACGGATCTGTTCGGGGTAGAGCGAACCGTAGCTGTCAACAAGGTAGATAACGTCAACAGGCGAATTGCATACCATTTCGAGCGACTTCTTGACATCCTCTTCCTTTGCGGCGGAGATCGCCATGATGTTTACGGTAGTTTCATAGCCGAGGTCGTGGCAGTAGTTGATCATTTCGATAGCGCCCGGCATCTGATGTGTATATGTAGCGATACGGATCGTATCAATAACGCTTTCGCTCTTGGGAAGGATATCCTTCTTGTAGTCGCAGCGTCCAACGTCCGCCATAACTGTGAGCTTGAGGTTTGTATTGTTTTCGCCGACGATAGCACGGATATCTTCTTCGTCGCAGAACTTCCACTTTCCGAAGTCTTCAACCTTAAAAAGATCCTTTGAAGCCTTATATCCGAATTCCATATATTCAACGCCTGCCTTGACGTTGGTCTTATAAAGCTCCTTTACAAACTCATCCGAGAATCTGAAATTGTTTACAAGTCCGCCGTCACGGATAGTTGCATCGAGGAGCTTGATATCGGGTCTGTATGAGATAAGATCTCCCTTTTTTTCTGACATAGTAAAACATTCCTTCCTTGATACTTTAGCAGTTTTAAGCTTTTAAGCTTTTAAGCGCTAAAGTGCATTTATTACATTAGATATTCTATCATATAACATTGTTTCTGTCAACCACATTTTGCACATTTTACATTTCGTTAACATTTAAAAAGGTGCGCCGTCAAAGGAAAATACCCAAAATCCCTTTGACGGCGCAAAATTAAAGCTTAATCATAAAGTGTTATAAAGATATCCGGTTCAAGTTCCGTATCTTCGGTTTCGGATACATAAAGCTGGTTTTTATCATTATCCTTATCTTTCTTAGACGATTTAGTTGTTTCGACAGGTTCTGTTTCGGGAGGCTTCTTGGCAATAAATACGGTCAGCACCTCGCCCTTTTCGACGTCTATTGTTTCTCCTGCATCCTTACTGAGCTTTACAACATATCCTTCCTTGACGTCACTCGTTTCGATAGTCTTTTCCTCATACTTTATTCCAAGCTCGCCGAGCATTGCGAAATAATCCTTTTTTGGAAGTGAGATAAAATCCGGGATCGTAACAATTTTTGAACCCATACTTACCTTTACGGTGATCTGTGTTCCCTCTTCGTATTTTTCGCCCTTCTCTAACGACTGCTCAAAAATAAGTCCCCTTGCATACTCGTCATTATATTCATAGATCGGATCAAAAACAAGACTGCTGTAGTTTTCCGAACGCTGGATGATATCAAAGTTTTTACCCGTGATATCGTTCATTACATAGAGAGTACGGTTACCCGAAGGTTGTTCGTCCGATGAAACGGTCGTTTTCTCGGTCATTTCGGTAAGCGTCGGAAGAGTGGTGATCTCGCTTTCATCCCCGAATGAAGTATCGGAAGATATCTGATTGATCTCGGGAAGCTCTCCGCCGTTGTCTGTGCCCCAGGAAAACATGAGTATGAGCAGAAAGAACATTCCTATTCCAAGCATTACCGCCATAACAGCAATGAACACACCTCGTCTGCTAACCTGCTTCTTCTTTGCAGGTCTGCTGCCCGAAGGTCTGCGGCGCTGCTCCTGCAGGGCTTCTCTCGGTATCATAATCGTCTGTGTGCTTGATGATGAAAGTCTTACCGCCGAACCGCCAAGTTCAGGCTGTTCAAAAAGCTTTGTCACGAACTCGGTGACAGTCTGTATTCTTTTTTCTCCGTCAAGCTCCATACCGCTCATTATAACGTTTGAAACGCTCTCGGGTATCTCGGATACAAGGGAAGCCGGAGTTTCAAGCGTATCATCGGTAACTCTTGAAGCTGCATCGGTCGGGGTCACTCCTGTGAGTGCTCTGTAAAGCATAGCGGAAAGGCCGTAAACATCGGTCCATGTTCCCTGCCGAGCAGCGGAATTATACTGTTCGGGTGCAGCATAGCCGCTGTAAAGCTCCGGAGCTATCTCCGTATTAGCAGTTCTTTCATCGGAAATTGCAAAGCCGGTCAGCTTTATTTCCCCGTTTTCTCCGATAAGGATATTTTCGGGGCATATTCCTCTGTGAACAAGTCCTGCATTATGCACAAGCGAAACTGTGGTAAATATCGGCGGAAAAACCCTTCTTACCGTTTCCCATGTAAGTCTTCCGCCATTGCGCTCGATATATTTTTCAAGTGTTTCCCCTTCAAAATATGCAAGAACGACATAACCCGTGTTATTATCGCCGAACATATCGGCAACGGGGATTATATGGCTCAAGCTGCGCATTTTTGAAAGTGTTTTATTAAGCTCAACGAACTCGGACATCAGCGTTTTATATTGTGCCACATATTCGGGAGCAACATCAACAATACTTTTTCCCGCTTCTCTTTCGCAGAGAGTATCGGGCATATATTCCTTTATTACTACCTTGCTCTGTGTTATTGTATCAAAACCGATATAATTTGCACTCTCACCGTTATAGGAAAGCAGCTTTCCGACAACATAACGGTCGCGAAGCGTTATTCCCGGCGCAAGATAAGACGGAAGACTCGGGGCATTCTCATCAAAGCCACATATCCTGCAGACTCCGTTTTCATCGCAGTCCTTCGGTTCCATGCAGCCATAACAAAGATTGAATTCACCCACAGATACTTCCTCCTTTCAAGCATAAATTTCTACCTTTACAATAATAACAGCATTTTAGTAAAAAGTCAATGATATAATGCTATTTGTATATAAATTGTAGTAATTTTGTCACTATTTAAACAAAATCATTCAGCGGTGATGTACTTTGACCTTATTTCATCAATTTTTCCCGAAGCTTTGAGATTTTCTATGGATTTATTGATTTTTTTAAGGAGAGCGGTATTGCCTTTTGCAACGCCTATCGCATATTCTTCCTCGGTAAGCGGCTCATCAATAAGCTTCAGACCGGGTTCCCTATCGACAAAGACCTTTGCAGGTTCTCCGTCAATAACAACTGCGTCGATCTTGCCTTCCTTGAGTGCGTCAATAGCCTGTGAACCGTTTGTAAAATCAACGGCAGTAACATCCTCGATCTCGCCGACATAAATATCACCCGTTGTAAAGCTTTCAACGCCTATACGCTTGCCCTTTAGATCGGCAACGGACGAGATATCCGAATCATTCGGAACGATAATGAGCTGCGAAGCTGTTTCATACGGGACGCTAAAGTCGATAAGCTCAAGCTTTTCTTCTGTAACGGACAAAGCAGCAACGGCAATATCCGCCTTATCGCTCTCTAATGATGGAATAATCGAACCGAAGTCCATATCCAGTATTTCAAGCTTATATCCCATGTCTTCGGCAATTGCTTTGGCTAATTCCACATCCACGCCGACAAGCTCATTTCCGTCATAATACTCATACGGTGGGAATTCAGCATTTGTAGCCATTCGGAGAATTTTTTTGCCCTGTGTGCAGCCGCTCATAGCAATAACTGCCAAGCTCATAGCAGCGGCTAATATAATTTTTGATATTCTAAATGTTTTCATACTGTCCACCTCTTCGATCTGACAATTGTTATTATTGACCTATCAAATGCCATAAGCATATATGATTATTATACATTTATTAATTCATTTATTCAATACCTTTTTTATACAAATATATCGTTTTCACACCTTGTTTCTTTATTTAATAGACTAAAAAATGAATATAAAGCTTATATATACACGAAAATGCAGTCCGAGATCTTCGGACTGCATTTAAGATCAGCTGTTTTTTATAACATCATTCAGCTTATCAATAACAATATTCATTATTTTAAGCCTTGCATACATCTTATTATTTGCTTCAATAATATTCCACGGAGCTGTTTTGGTAGAAGTTTTCTGTATCATCTCATCAACAGCCGACTCGTATGCGTCCCATTTTTCTCTGTTGCGCCAGTCCTCATCGGTGATCTTCCACTGCTTTGCAGGGGTATTCTGACGCTCGGTGAATCTTCGGAGCTGTTCGTCCTTGTCTATCTGGAGCCAGAATTTAAGCACAACTACGCCGCTGTCCGCAAGCTCCTGTTCAAATTCATTGATCTCACGGTAAGCCATACGGCAGCGCTCTTCGGGAGTGAATTTCTCGATACGCTCCACCATTACTCTACCGTACCACGAGCGGTCAAAGATCGTGATATGTCCCGTTTTTGGAAGATTGTTCCAGAATCTCCAGAGATAATGATGGTTAAGCTCCTTCTGATCGGGTGCTGCGATAGGAACAGCTTCATAGCCTCTCGGGTCGAGAGCCGTACCGATACGCTTTATAGCTCCGCCCTTGCCTGCTGCGTCCCAGCCTTCAAATACCATAACAACGGGTATCTTCTTTTTATAAAGCTTTCCGTGTATTCTTGAAAGCTCCTTTTGCGCCTTTTTCAGCTCTTCAAAATACTTTGTCGGCTGGATCGTCTTGCCTTCAAGACGAACCTCCGCAAGCTTTGGCACAGGCGCATAGCTGACATTTTCGTGCAGATCAGCAATATTATATGTTTTCTGCGTATTGACAGCGTTCGTTATCTGACTTACAAGGATATTGAATACCTGAAAACGGGTGAACTGGCGGTCGGTGGTGTCGATTATCTTCCACTGGCAGTAAGGCGTATTTGTCTTTGTGAGCATATCGTCAAACTGCTTGTAATAGGTATCGTAGTTTTTGTTGCGCTTCTTGTCAAGCTCGGTAACACGCCATTTTGTAGCGCTGTCCTCTTTCAGCTTTAGGAAACGCTTTTTCTGCTCCTGACGTGAAATATGGAGGAAAAGCTTTATAACAAGGTATCCGTCATCGGTCAGCTGACGTTCAAAGGTGTTTACCTCACGGATCCTGCGTTCGTATTCGTCATCCGAAACGCCGTCTTCAAGCTTTGCTATTGCAAGCTCCTGATACCAGCTTCTGTCCATTATGGACATCGTTCCGTACAAAGGAATATTCGCCCAGAAGCGCTTCATGAGCGGATAGCGCTTTTCATACTCGTTCGCAGGCATAGTTGAATACACCTTGAAGAACCGAGGGTCGAGCATTTTGATTATATCGGAAATAAGCTGACCCTTACCCGATGCACCCCAGCCTTCGAGCAGGATTATCACAGGGAGTTTTTTCTCCTTGATCTTCTGCTGAAGAGCGCAGAGATTATCTTCAAGCTGTTTGGACATATCCTTGTAGTTTACGGATTTATTCTTATTAACAAGCGCATTTTCAAGCATTTGTGTACTCCGTTTCTGCTTTTATTTCTGTGATACCCGGATCTCGTTTATACGTTCCCTTATTTCGTCAATACGATCATATCCGTAACCCGAAGCAAGGATGATCTGCTCATCCGCTCTGTCGTATTCATAAGCCATTGCATACGCGATCGCAAGATACGCATGAGCCGCAGGCTGTTCGGGATATATTTCCGAGGCTTTTTCAAGGTAATCAATAGCAGTATAGGGTTTATTCTTTGAAATATAGAGCGAACCCAGGCTTATATACAATCCGACGGAATCTGCATTCTGCGGATCATATTCAAGCGCTTTTTCATAGGCTTTGAGTGCATCATCCATTCTGCCGAGCTTGCTGTAGCATACGCCTGCCGTCACTCTGCTTTTGAACAAAGTGGGCTTGATCTTCAGAGCGCAAAGATGAGAATCAAGAGATTTTTCGTAATCTCCGAGCTTAAAGTAAGTTTCGCCGAGATAAAAATAATAATTCTCGGGCTTCATTGCCTTAAACTTTTCCGCATCCGCTTTTTGAAGCTGTTCAAGCGCGGCTTCATAGTTTCCGCTGTCGTATTCCTCGATGGCATCGTAAACGATGTTATCATCTTTTGAATACCTGCCGCATGAGGTCAGCATTACTGCCGACATACCTACTGCGGCTGCAAAAACAATGATCCGTCCTAATTTCGACTCACTCATAGGTATAGTATAACGCACTCCTTATTTGCTTATGCTGTTGATATTGTCGAGAAGGTTCTTCTTTGCGCTGTGGCTCTTTATACCGTCGGCGAAAAGGCAATCCATTCTGTAACGGATATAGTCGTCATAGAGCTTTGAACCGAAGATGCAGTCATCGAAAAGATTCTTGTAGGACTTGCTGTCCATATTGCCCGAAATGATATAAAGGAGCTTTTCAAGAATAAGCATTTTCTTTTCTGCGTCGGTACCGCCCGAACGCTTGATAACAGTGATATCGTCAACAAGCTTGAGCTTATCCGAACGTACTGTATAATGATCCTTTCCGATGCCGCCGAGGAAACAGATAATGTTTGTTCTGAGGGCGGAATCGGTGAACGGGAATTCATCGATCGGCAGATTTTCAGCCTTGACGGGAACGAATACATTTTCATCCGTATATGGGAATACGAGCTCCTTGTAGATATCGCAGAACCAGTATTTTCCATCCTGCTTTGCAACGAGCGGATAACGGTAGCCCTTGCAGTCGCTGCTCAAAGAAGTATCAACAGCAGCTTCATTCGCTGAAGAATAATAACCGTCAAAGTTAAGCTCGCACTTTCCTGCGATAACGGAGAGAAGCTTGTCGTATGTATATTCGCCGAGATCTTCCTTGTCACCGTCGAGGAATGTTCTGACTCCTGCGAAGGAATTCTTGTGAAGGTCGGAAGTAAAGTCTTCGGAGCAGACATACTTGCAGTTGAGCTGTGACATAATGCCGGTAACGACCGTATCGGAGATAAGTCCGTCATCCTCATCATAATCATAATTTGAGATCATATAGTCTTTGAGTGCAGACTTGATGATCTCCTCCTCCTTAACGGTGAGGTTTGTGAACTCGAAGCGCTCATAAACTATATTGAACATAACATCAACGGGGATATTTCCGCTGATATACTTAAAGCGGTCATTATTGAGGAGTTTAGCCATTTTCGGAAGGATCTGCTGCTTCTGCGACTCGGAAGTAGTGATCTTGTTGGACATGATACCGAGGCAGATAAGGAACTCGGCATAATCCTTCATTATCTTCTGTTCGCTGAGGTAGTTGAAGAAATATCCGTAAACATAGCCTGCAAAGAATTCCTTAAGGCTGTTGAAAAGCTCGGGCTTTGCCGAAACCTCTTCTACAAATTTCTTGATAAAGCCGGGGATCTCATCGGTCGCAATGGACTTGCTTCCGCCGTTTGCGTCAACAATAGCCTTTTCCTGTGACTTTACGAAGAGCTTGAGGAACTTTGTATATTCCGACTCGCTGACAGGCTTTTTGCCGTAATCCTCGTTAAATGTCCAGATGAGATATGCTCTGTGCATATTTTTGAGGGCATCCTCCGAGCCGTCTACAAGCGCTCTTACATCGATCTCGCCGAACTTTTTATTCTTGTTGAAGTCGGCAAGTATCTTCTCGATCTCCTCTTTGAATGCGGCAAAGGCAGGAGATTTCTCCATATAAACAATTGAATCGAGTATCTCTGCGCCCGCAGCCGTAATGTTAAGCTTCACGCTCATGTTATGTTCATTCCTTTCAGAAATTAATTACTGTACGCCGTAGGTCTTTCTGTATTCGAGCATCTTGTCAAGGTACTCCTTGCCGCCGATAACTCCCTTTTCTATTGCATCAATGATATCGTTGATAGTAACGATGGAATAAACCTTTACGCCGAATTCCTTATAGGCTTCCTGAACAGCGGAATTTTCGGAGTTAAGAGCCTTTTCCATTCTGTCAACAGTGATGACCATTCCCGTAACATCAACTTTTGCGGCACCTGTAAGCTTCGGCATAACTTCCTTTAAAGCCTTGCCGGAGGTCATAACGTCCTCAATGATAACGACCTTTTCGCCGTCTGTGAGCTGCTTGCCGACAAACATACCGCCCTCGCCGTGGTCTTTGGCTTCCTTTCTGTCGAAGCAGTAGCTTACATCTCTGCCATACTTGTTGAAAAGAGCAACGCAGGCGGAAACGCAGAGCGGAATACCCTTATATGCAGGTCCGAAAAGCGTGTCCGCTTCAATTTTATTATCCTCGATGCAGGCAGCATAGAATTCGCCGAGCTTTGCAAGCTGCGCACCTGTCTTATAGTTTCCCGTGTTGATGAAATAGGGCGCCTTTCTGCCGCTCTTGAGCGTGAAGTCACCGAATGTCAGCACTCCGCAGTCAACCATAAACTTGATAAATTCCTGTTTGTAATCCATAAAAACCTCCGAGAAAAAGCCTTTGCGGAGCATTCGCTCCATCTGCGAAAAGCGATGCCGACATTTGGGGACCGGTATAGAATACAACTCCACCCTATCCCGCAAATAGTCACACGGCACAAAAATCCGCAGTTTGCAATTATAAATTAGTTAAATTATAACATATTTCTAATCTAAAATCAACAGTAAATACAAATTTTATGCATAAAAAAATTTGATTTTTTTTTAGCAATATGCTATAATGTTTAAAAGAAAACAGAAAGGGCGGATAATATGAAACGCAGCGGCTATATTTCGTGGGACGAATACTTTATGGGAGTATCTCTTCTTGCTGCCAAGCGCAGCAAAGACCCCAACACACAGGTAGGCGCCTGCATCGTGAGCAGTGACAACATTATTCTTTCAACGGGCTACAACGGCTTTCCGATAGGCTGCTCGGACGATGAATTCCCGTGGGCAAGAGAGGGCACGGACACAAAGTACCGTTTTGTCGTTCACGCAGAGCTGAACGCTATACTCAATTCCAACGGCAAATCACTCAAAGGCGCAAAGATATACGTTGACCTCTTCCCCTGCAACGAATGTGCAAAAGCGATAATCCAGTCGGGCATAAAGGAAGTCGTTTATCTCTATGACAAATATGCCGACAGCGAAGCCACGATAGCCTCAAAGCGTATGCTTGACGCTGCCGGAGTAAAATACACCCGTCTTGAAACCAACATCGACAGCCTTGAGCTTTCGTTCAGAAAAGAATAAAGGAAAAACTTGATTATGAGAATGAGAAGAAAAAAATGGGCGCGTCCCGAGCTTTCGGTCTGCCCCTTTTACATTGAGCACGCAGAAGAATTCAAGGGGAAATGGAACACCGTTTTCGGAAATGACAAGCCTGTCTATGCCGAACTCGGATGCGGCAAGGGCGGCTTCGTAGTTCAGGCTGCGCAGTATTATCCCGATATCAACTGGCTCGCAATGGACATCAAGAGTGAAATGCTCGCCGTTGCAAGAAGAACCATAACCGCCGATTATGAAGCAAAGGGTCTTGAAATAAACAACATCAAGCTTGTTTCGCAGAATATTGAGAAAATAACGACCGCCTTTGATGAAAATGACAAGATCGACCGCATACATATCAATTTCTGCAATCCGTGGCCGAGAAAGCGTCACAAGAAGCGCCGTCTTACACACACTCGCCAGCTCATGCAGTACAGAACGTTCCTTCGTGACAGCGGAGAGATCCACTTCAAGACGGACGATGACGAGCTTTTTGAGGAATCGCTCCCCTATTTTGAGCATTCGGGATTCTCGGTAAAATTCATCACAAGAGATCTCCACAATTCCGATTATGCTCCGAATTTTGAGACCGAGCATGAGAAAATGTTCTCCGCCGAGGGCAAAAAGATCAAGCTGCTCGTTGCGGTAAAGAAACCTCTTCCCGAAGGCTATGTTCCTCCGAAGGAAAAGGACGAGCTTCCGCTTGAAAAGGGTGAAACGGAGGAAAGCTGATGGCAGTTAAGCTGAATGATAACACAGAAGTCGTTACCCGTGTAAAAGAAGGTTTGAAACGAACGGGCGGGTACTGTCCGTGCAGATTACAGCGCACCGAAGAAAACCGCTGTATGTGCAAAGAATTCCGCGAGCAGATCGCCGACCCCAATTTTGAGGGTTTCTGTCATTGTATGCTGTATTATAAGTCCAATGACTGAATTAATGAGAATATAGAAAAAAGCCAACTAATGTTTATTGATACGAACATTAGTTGGCTTATGTTTTATTTCATAGGAGCTTGATAGCTTTCCGGCTTATCAAACAGCTTTTTCATAAACGGGATGAACATTCCGCCGAGGGCGTTTCCTATTGCGACTTCAAGGATATACAATGCTCCGCTTACCGTTGCGCCTGCTGAAAAATAGTAGAAACAGTCTGCAATCGAGTGGTTAAAGCCGCAGAAGATAAAGAGCATTACAGGCACTGCTGTTCCGAAGACCATTGAAGTATCGTGACCCTTTGCACGGCAGTTTCTTCCGTTCTCAACAGCAAGATACATAAGAGTTCCGCAGAAAAAGCCAAGAATAAGTCTGCTCACGATACCGTCGCTCAATTTTGTATCCATTGCAGCGACTGCATTTTCGTGTACCTTTGCACTGATTCTCGTTGCGGATATCATCAGAGCCGTTATGCCCGTTCCGACGATATTTCCGAGCAGTGTTATAAGCACCTCACGTATATATATCGGTTTACGCTCGGGGATATATCCGACCTTGCCCGTATAGAGCGCAAATCCGAGCTGGATGATCGTGAAAAGACCGAAGCTGAACAGAAAACCGCCAATGTACTTGTTATCGCACATCAGGTAGACCGTTCCGCCGATACCGATCATAAATCCCGACATTATTGCCTTAAAAAATATACTTTTAAATGATTCAAGCTTCATAAAACAGATTTCCTTTCGTTTCAAGGGGTTCTCTAAAAACCGGGACACGAGCAAAGCCTCGTAATGAGTTTTGTTAGCTGCAAGGCATCAAACCGCAGTAAATACTTGATGTATTTCAAGGTTTGATAACGCAGCAGATGACAAAACTCATAGAGGATTTGCCGTGAAGGAGGTTTTTAGAGGTTCCCATAACCTATTTATTATAGGCTTATGTCTGCGATTTGTCAATAGCATTTTACCGAAAACGGGTAATTTATACTATAGTAATTTCTGTAAATATGAAAATCAGTCCTTGATTTGCTGTTTTATAAGCGCTCTTATCTCCTCATCTGTCGGCATTGCAGGGATAGCGCCGAGCTTTCCGGCACTCAACGCACCGCAGGCATTTGAATACATCGAGATATTGATAAGCTCTTCCGTTTCAATTTCGGAAAGCGGTTTCGGCGACCTGGAAATACGGGAAAGGAACGCTCCGAAGAAGCTGTCACCTGCTCCCATTGTATCGACGATCTCCGCTTTGAACGAAGGTACGTTGTTTATGCCCGATTTTGTTGCGACTATACAACCCTTTGCGCCCTGTGTAATGCAGATGACTTTTACGCCGAGTCCGATAAGCTTTGCGATCGCAGTCGCCATATTTCCAAATCCCGAAACGAGAAGAAGCTCGTCTTCGGATACTTTTAGGATATCGACATACTTCATTGCGCTCTGGATAGTCCTTACCGCATCCTCCTGCGATTCCCACTGGCTGCGGCGGAAATTCGGATCAAAGCTTATTATCTTGCCCTGATTTTTCGCATATTCGGCACAGAGCATTACAGCCGCACGGGATGGCTCGGAGGTGAGAAGCCTTGAACCGAAATGGAATATCTTACAGTTATCTATGACCCTTTTGTTTATCTCGGCGTAGGTAAGCTCCGAACCCTTGCTGTCATTTCTCACAAAATGGAATTCCCTTTCGCCGTCCTCATTTTTTCTGACAAATGCCAGCGGAGTTGAATACTTATCATCAAGAATAAGACCCTTTGTGTTGACATTGTTTTCTTCGAGTACATTTTTAAGATAGCTGCCGAACATATCCCTTCCGACCTTGCCGATGAAGCCTGCGGGAACTCCGAGCTTTGCCGCCATTACTGCGACATTTGCCGACGCTCCGCCTGCGCTCTGGGAATAGGTGATCTCACCATTTTCGGAAATTTTCTGCGTAAGATCAACGAGGATCTCACCGACCGCAACAATATCTGCCATTTTAAAGACCCCTTTTATATAAAATAATTCTTACTTTTATCAAGCTTCAAGATAGTATGAGGCTTCCATATCCGCTACCGAAAGCGCAAATGCAAGAGGAAACATCTCAAATGCCTTTCCGATGCTGTTTTTGTCCTCAACGCCGGAAAAACCCATGTGATATCTGATCGCAAAGGCTTCCTCACGGGTAAGCCGCATAAATCCCGAGATTATGTAAACGGATTTTTCGCCGTGACCGTAAGGGAGCGTATCGTCAATGGTATAATACGGCACCTTTTCCCATTCTCCCCGTTCGTTCTTGGCGTTGCGGTAGTCCGTTTTATAGAAATTCACCTTGCAGACATCGTGAAGGAGCGCACACAGAGCGATAGTTTCCTCGCTGTAATTCATTCTGTAAAGCTGCTTTGCCCTGTCACGTTCAAGATAATCCTTAAGGCAGCGGTAAACGTTAAGGCTGTGTTCAAGCAGACCGCCTTCATGTGAGCCGTGAAAACGTGTGCTTGCAGGAGCGGTAAAGAAATCCGTTTTGACAAGATAATTGAGAAAATTATCCGCACCGTCCCTTGTTATGTTTTCTTTATAAATTTTAAGGAATTCGTCCTTTAATTCTGTATTCATTCGTGATACTCCGATCATTGCTTTAATATAGTATATCCGCATAGGATCTTATGCGCAGCTTTTCTTTTACAAGCTCCGGTGTAAAGTACGGCGGAAGAGCGTCCTTTTTAAGAAGTATGCTGACATCCTGACCGTTTATGTCAAACCAGTTATCCCCGAAAACGACATCAAACTCATCAAAGTCGAGATAAACGCCCTTTGCAAAAGCCTTTGAGCTGAATGTCAGGCAGTATTTGTCACCGAGAGCGTCACAGAAGACTTCGATCTCGGGCGGCAGGAACTCAAACTGCTTCGGCAGACAGAACAGGAAGGTCGAGCTGCTTATTATTGCGTCCTTGTGCATGAGCGAATACTCAAGCGTACAGTTGGAATAGTCTTTTTCGTCAAGGCCTGTCATTTCCTTTGTGATATTGCAGACGTTCAAAGCGTAAAGCGGCGGAACAATGAATTCTCCCGAATCGCCCTCCGAGATCACCTCGGTAGTGTTCTTTCTTATCTTCCACTTGATATGTCCGCTGAATTCTGTCATCTTTTCGTTAGAAACGTTAATAACAAAGTCTTCCTTATTGCTGTCATCGACCGAACATATTATCGGCGCATAGAATCTTCTTGCATAGTAATGGAGAGCCTTCCACCTGCCGTAATAGTCGATGGACGACCACGAGATTACAGGGTTGCAGTCGTTTACCTGCCAGTAGAGAGAACCCATGCAGATACCTCTGTGGCGGCGCATCTGCTCAACGTTAAGACGGATAGCGTCAGCCTGAACGAGCTGTGTTGCATAGACAAGATCCTCGAAGCTGTACGGATAATGCACCATCTGCGCAAGGTAATACATAAGCTTTTCGTTGCCTGCTTCGCATTTCTGATGCGCTTCCATAACGGGCGACATAAGGTTAAGATCCTTATCCTCTGCAAATGTGCGGACTGTTTTCATGCAGGGGATCGACTCAAAGCCGTATTCCGAACAGAAGCGGAAAAGATACTTTTTGTATTCGGTAAACGGTTTAAGGCTGTGCCATACTTCCCAGTAATGGATATCGCCCTTGTTCTTTGCGCCGCTGTCCCTGAATCCGCCGCCCGATGACGGTGAAGACGGCCAGTAGAAATGTCCCGTATCGTACTGCGCAATGACCTTGGGAGCGATGTTCTCAAACATATTGAGATAGCCTTGTTTAAGCTCCGCATCGTTCGGAAGTCCCCAGTACTGCCAAGCGGATTCGATCTCGTTGTTTCCGCACCACATAGCAAGGCAGGCGTGGTGGTCGATCCGGCGGACATTGTCGATAAGCTCCTGTTTAACGGTCGAGCAGAATTCGGGATCGTTCCCGTCATATACCGAGCAGGCGAACATCATATCCTGCCATACAAGCAAGCCAAGTTCGTCACAGATATCGTAGAAATAGTCATCGGGATAAAAACCGCCGCCCCATACTCTTATCATATTATAATTTGCAGCGGCACAGTCCCTGAGAAGCTTTTCGGTTCGCTCACGGCTCCTTCTTCCGAGCAGATTATCCTCGGGGATATAGTTAGCGCCCATTGCGAATATCTTTGTTCCGTTCACCTTAAAACAGAATTCTTCGCCTTCGCTGTCCTTCTGACGGGAAACCTCTATCGTGCGAAGACCTATTTTAAGCTCTTTTATGTCGACAACTTCACCCTTGTGAAGAAGCTTGACCTTGACCTCGTAAAGATTCTGCTTGCCGAAGCCTCTGACATTCCAGAGCTTCGGATTGAGTATTACGCAGACAGCGGAATTATGCCGCTTCGGCTGATTTGTATTTACAATGGTATTGATGCCGCTCGGGTCGGTTATAACGCACTCCATGCGAAGATCGGCGCCCGAAATGTTTTCGATCTCGGTATCAACATAAAGCTTGACCGAGCTTTGCTTATGCTCCTGCTTTATACGGATATCCTTGATAAAGCCGTATTTCACTCCGACAAGGCTGACATCGCGCCATATACCGACATCGGGCAAAACGGGACCCCAGTCCCAGCCGAACATATAGTGTGCCTTACGGATATGCGGATAGCCTTTCATTGTGGAGGAAACTCCCCACAGGTCACGCTCGTCGTTTTTATCCTTGATGTATTTTATCGGGGAATGAATGAAAACACGCAATGAATTCGTGCCCTGTCTTACGCAGTCGGTAACATCGAATTTATAGGTTCGGTGCATATTGTCGGTAGAGCCTATCGCTTTATCATTGAGAAATATCTCCGAAACGGTGTCGATTCCGTCAAACCGGAGATATATACGGTCGTTCTTCATTAATGCTTCGGCAGGAATGAAGTCATAGGCAAAAACGAAATCATTTTCCGATATCTTGATCAGATCGTACTGATTAAGACGGTAAAATGGGTCTTCGATCATTTTATTTTCAAGCATTGCGCTGTAAACTGTTCCGGGAACATTTACATAAAGCTTTATTGTTTCATCGGCAGAGTTCACTCTCCACGGTCCGTTGAGGGACTGTATCATCATCGGCGGTATGCTCCTTTCGGGGAAAAAATATACTGCTGAATTAAAACAGCTTATCTAACTTATTATACAAAAATATGTTGAATTTGTCAATGATATTGTACAACTTTTTCAAAATCCATACTTCCGCCGAAGATGTCAAGCGCACTTCCGACCGTAAAGTTGAGTTTTCCCCTTCCGAGCGTTTTAAGCTTATCAAGGTCGTCAAACGAGCCTATGCCGCCTGCATAGGTAAGGTTTATCTTTCCCCATTCGCCGAGCATTTCCGCAAGCTTTTCCTCTACTCCCCTTGCCTTTCCCTCAACATCGACAGCGTGGACAAGGAATTCGTCGCAATAGGATGAAAGTCTGTCAAAAGCTTCGGGTGAAAGCTTCATATCGGTGAATTTCTGCCACCTGTCTGTGACAACATAGTAATCGCCGTCTTTTTTTCTGCAGGAAAGGTCGAGAACGATATGCTCCTTTCCCACAGCTCTGCAAAGCTTGTCGAGGTTATCAAAATTGATCAAACCGTCCTTGAAAACATACGATGTAACAATTATATGCGAAGCACCTTTTTCAATATATTCGGCTGCATTATCGGCATTGACTCCTCCGCCGACCTGCAGTCCTCCCTCATATTCGCGGAGCGCCGAAAAAGCCTGCTGTCTGTCTGCTTCGTAGTATTCGCTGTCTGCGGCATTGAGAATGATAATATGTCCGCCCTTCAAGCCTTTTTCCTTATATAAACGGGCATAAAAATCCGCTCCGTAGGACGAAACGAAATTCTCCGAAGCCGCATTTCCTTTGTCCGCAAGGCTTCCCCCGACTATCTGCTTTACCTTTCCGTTGTGGATATCTATACAAGGTCTGAAATTCATTTTCTGTGCTTTTCCTTTCATTTTATAATAAAATTATCTTATTGTTTATATTAGTATAGCATACCTTCTTTTAATTTTCCATATTTTTTGGCAAATTTTATAATAATTGTTGACATTTTATATAGCAACGTGGTATAATAAATGTTAGTTATTGGATAAATTGCATCTTCAATGAAATACTGTCATAATTTTCTTAATAATTCTTTCAAATATTCCAGTAATTTATATTCAAGGAGGTTGCTATGGGAGAAAATGTTATTAATTACGGCAGCTACGCAGCTTTTAAGCAGACCGTCAGCGAGCTTACAGACTGCCTTTGCCAGCTGAAGGAATTCAGCGAGGAACTCGATCTTAAAAACACCGCAAAATCTATTGCGGATACCATCGAAAAAACTGCAAACGAGCATTTTGAAGTTGCCATCGTCGGCGAATTCAAGCGAGGAAAAAGTACGCTCATAAATGCGCTGCTCGGTCAGGAGGTACTTCCTGCGGACGTTCTTCCCGCAACGGCTACGCTCAACCGTGTTACATACAGCGACACACCCTATGTTGAGGTTGAATACAAAACGGGCGAAAAGGAAAATGTTGACATCAACAGGCTTGCCGACTACGTTACAAAGCTTTCCTACGAATCGGAAAAACGTGCGGAAAGTGTAAAGCAGGCTACCGTTCACTACGCTACCGATTTCTGCAAGAACAATGTTGATATCATCGACACACCGGGTCTTAACGATGACGAGCAGATGACTAACGTTACGCTCTCTATCCTCCCCGAGATAGACGCTGCGGTTTTCGTTATCAGTGCAAACTCGCCCTTCTCCCAGTTTGAAAAGGAATTTCTTGAAAAGAAGATGCTCACGAGCGATCTCGGACGTATCATCTTCGCTGTAAACTGCTTCGGCACCTTCTCAAAGGAAGACGAGGACAGGATCGTTGAAACTGTTGAAAAGCGCATCGGCTCCTACGTTATGGAGAAAGCAAAGACCGTTATGGGCGAGGATTCAAAGGAATTCGCAGTTTACAAGCGCAAGATCGGCAAGCCGAAGGTAATCGGCGTTTACGCAAAAAAGGCTCTTCTTGCAAAGCAGGCTCACAACGAAGAAATGCTCAATGAGAGTAACTTCCCGACCTTTGAAGCAGCTCTTGAACGTATGCTCACGCAGGAAAGAGGTTCTATCACTCTCCAGATCCTTGCAACAAAGATAATCAGCAGCGGTTCCGAGATCATCAATTCCATCGTGCTCCGTGAAAACTCACTTATGATGGAAACCGATGAATTCATGGATAAATACAATGCCGCTATCGAGGAGATCGACGCTATCAGAACCAAGAAGCGTGCAGAATTCGTCCGCATCAACGACGCTGCTAACAAGGTTTATGACGGACTCAAGCCGATCCTTGACGGCTACTGGAGCCAGATCGAAGAAACTGCAATGCAGGTTATCGACGATTATCCTATGTCTGCCGAAGACCTCAAACGTGACAAGCTCAAGGTCGTTTATGCAAAGCTTACCGAAAAGATCAAGGAAAACATCGAAAACAAGGCACAGATCATCTGTGAACAGATCCAGAACGAGATCAACATCGCCCTGAGCGATGAAGCAGAGCGTCTGCAGTCATTTGAAGACGAGTTCTTCGCATCGGTTGCCCGTATTCAGGAGATGTTTGCTGTTCCGCAGCGTCATTCACGCAACGGCGGCATCGTTGATTCCATTATCGGAGTTGCTATCGGTTCTGTCGGAACTGGCGGACTTTTTGTCGGCTTCCGCGAGGCAGGCGTAAAGGGTGCGCTTCTCGGCGGTACATCCGGCTTTGTAGGCTTCTGCGCAACTTACTATGCAGCTGCATTCCTTGCAGGCTTCCTCGGCATTGCCACAGCCGGCCCTGTGACCCTCTGCATCATGGCGATCGCAGGTCTTGCAGGAACATTCACGGGAAAGCTTTCCGTTGACAAGCTTCTTGTTCAGGAAAGAATAGATAAGTACAAGAACAACTTCAAGAACGCCGTTTCAAAGCAGTTCCACGAAATGCGCATTTCCAGCGACTTCTCCGAAACTGTACGTCAGCAGGTATTTGCATCGTTTGAAGGACTCAAAAAGAAGATCGAAGAAGAAACAGAGATCATCCTTAAAGATACACAGAAGACTCTCGATAACCTCAATCAGCTCAAAGCCGAGCGCAAGACCATTTCAGAAAATGAAAAAGTCAAGCTCCAGAGCATCGCTGAATATACCGGTTCTCTGCTTGCAGAAACATATAATCTTCATAATACTCTTACAAATGACGATTAATTGAGAGCTTTTTTCAGCCGCACAACGGCTGCAACAGTAATTTGATAATGGAGGATCAAAGCGATGAACGATGTTCTCGACTCACTTGAAATGCAGAACCCTCTGCTCGATATAGATACCAGCTTTACAAACTATCTCGCCGTAAGAACAAGAAAATCGAAGGATCACATTGTCGGCGGAAGAATGGACTACGGATTCGATGCAGATTTCTCTGTACGTCAGAAGTTCATAACCTATTCGGGCTGGAATAAAATTTACAAAAACCTTGTAACCATCGAAATACCCAACAAATTCAAGCAGATCTTCAAAACCGCCAGCGAAGCTTCACAGAGCAGCTTTCCCGAGATATGGGCAATAGCAAAGACCTGTGCGGAAAGGCTTATGATAGATATTCCGAAGGTATTTGTCAGAAACGCACCAAACAAGATGGAGATATACTCTATCTCCGCAGAAAACACATCGCCCGTTATCGTTCTTACATCGGGTCTGTGCGAAAAATGCACCAAGGATGAGCTCTCCTATCTCATCGGCTGCGAATGCGGTCACATTCAGAACAACCACTGCATCTACTATCAGGCAGCTCCGAGCTTTGGTATCATTATGGACAGCGAAGTTGTCAATCCCGTTACCGACAACGGCAAGCAGCTTGCATCGGTAATGATGGACTGGCTCACGCTCTCCAACGTGACCTCCGACCGCGCAGGCATCATCTGCCTTGACAGACCGCAGGACTTCTCGTCTGTGTTCATTTCGTTAAGACAGAAGGGTATCAATGACATATACAGCCGCACTGGTCAGGAATTTGACAGCAAAAAGGCTGAAAAAATGTACGAAACACTTCACGTTACCCCTGCAAGAAGCATTTCTCTCGACAGCAGCACTAACAGCCTTGAGCGCCGTTATTTCGCAGGAATGGAATTTCTCAACTGCGAAACTCTGTACAGCTGGAGAAATGATATCGGCGCTGCTGATCTTCATACCGTCAACAAGCAGGCTCTTGAAGTAAGATGTGAAATAATCATCGGTGCTGATCCGAGAAAGGCAGGTGTCTGATATGTCCGAAGAAAACATCAATAATACTCTGACTTATGCCGACGTTGAGCCTGACATTGAAAAGATACAGAACTATATGCGTGAGATACTTGCCAACAAGCCTGTATGCCGCATCCTCGGAGAAGAATTCACCGACAATCTCAAGCAATGGGACAAAGCTATCACCAAACGCCGTACCGAGCCGTTCTCGCTCGTTGTTCTCGGCGATTTCAAGCGTGGAAAAAGCACGATCATAAATGCCATTCTTGGCAAGTCGATAGCGCCCGTGAACGTTGCGCCCGAAACCTTTACCATCAACTCGATAAGCTACGGCGAAACTCCTACTGCAGAGGCTGTTCTCACCAACGGTCAGCGCATAATGCTCACCTCGGACGATCTCCAGAGAGAACGTCTTGAAAAGCTTACAAGAGTTTTCCCCGACAGCCTTGAATACATCGACATTCGTGACAATGCAGAGATTCTCAAAGAGATACGCATTGTCGACACACCGGGTCTTTCCGACCTTGACTGTCTTGACAAGCAGGTACAGGACTATCTTGTAAATGCCGATGCGATCTTATATGTTGCGTCTGCTCTCTCCCCGTTCTCCGAATCGGAGCAGGAATTCCTTGCAACGCATATCCGACCGATGAGCTTCAGCAAGCTGTTCGTTCTCGTCAACATGATCGATGCAATGGGCAGCCTTAACGATATCGAAAAGATCATCAACCGTGTAAGCGAACGCTGCGAACAGATAGTTCCGAATGCGATAGTTTACGGTGTAAGCGGAATCGATGAATACCGCCGAAAGATCGGTCTTAACCGCCCCGACTTAACTGGACTCCAGGAATTCTATGAGAATGAATTCCTCAAATTTGAAATGTCGCTCAAGCGTGAGATAATCCTCCAGAAGGACTTTATCCGCACACAGAGAGTTATAACCATGCTCAACCTTATGCTCAACGATACTGCGTCAAGAATACACATGGTTTACGATATGATCGCACTCGACAAGCAGAAGCTTGTTGACCTTTCCGAAAAGATTGACGAAGAATGCCGTTCGCTTGCGCAGGCTATCGAGGAACGCCGTCCGAAGATCGTTTTAAGCGTTACCGAAATGCAGCAGCAGGCAGAACAGTGGATGTACGGCTTCTTCTCCAAGCTTCGCGAAGACATTTATGAAGCAAGAAATCAAGGAAATCCCGAAGATGTTGAAAAGCACTTCTACTCCTTCCTTGTCGATAAGGTAGGCGAAGCTTACAAGAAGTGTATAGAGATCCATGAAAAGGCTCTCAACAAGGTGCTTGGCGATATGGGACGTGAACTTGCGCGCAAACTCGGGCTTGCAAATCTTGCCGAAGAAGCTGCATCGGGGAATGACTTATCCGACAGCTTTGTACTTGTCAGCCAGTCGGTCATCAACGCTGCAGGCGCAGATGAAAACGGCAGCTATCCTTCCGAAACTATGAGCTCCTTCAAGAAAATTCTCGGCAGAAAAAGAACGACCAACATCATTGATACAGCACTTGAAAACTTCGACGATGTTCGTACAAATGCTGTCAAGGATCTCAAAAACGCATACAAGAGAATGGCTGAAAACGCTATAAAGCGGTTTGACAGCTTGTATCAGACGCAGGTCGAGGCAAGCAGAGATGCACTCGCACAGGCAAAGGAAATGACCGAGATCAGCAACAACGAGGCTGTAAAGCAGCACCTCGGAAAAGCTGTTGCCGTTCTTGACGAAGCAGCAAATATTCTCCGCCAATACTGTTAACATTATATCCTCCTCCATGATCGGAGGAGGATATTTTTCGTTTTTTTCGTTTTTTCAAAAAAGTTTCAAAAAAGGCTTGACAAACATATCCTATTGTGATATAATAAACAAGTCGATTGCGGAATGATTTGTTCTGTAATACTAAGTTCATATCGTTCTATAGACAACGACGACAGATAGAATAATCCAAGTCAAGGAAGACGACCGCAGGCAGGCTGCCGCCTGTCAAGGGAGTCTGACGCAGAATTGGATTATTATATCCGAGTAGTTGCCTATAGGTTGATATGAACTTAGTATGAGCTTTACGCTCGGCATAAATATTATGGAGAGGTGTCCGAGTGGTTTAAGGAGCTGGTCTTGAAAACCAGTGATCCCGCAAGGGACCGTGGGTTCGAATCCCACCCTCTCCGCCATTACATAACCTGCGGAATTACCCAAGTGGTTAAGGGGCTCCCCTGCTAAGGGAGTAGGTCGGGAAACCGGCGCGAGGGTTCAAATCCCTTGTTCCGCGCCAGATACGGATGAGCTTTTTGGTTCATCCGTATTTTTTATGGGGTTCTCTAAAAATCGGAACACGAGCAAAGCCTCGTTATGAGTTTTGTCAGCTGTAAGGCATCAAACCGCAGTGAATACTTGATGTATTTCAAGGTTTGATAACGCAACAGATGACAAAACTCATAGAGGATTTGCCGTGAAGGAGGTTTTTAGAGGTTCCCTTATGATGTCAAGCCTTATATGAACGGTCAGTGGATTTACTTTTTCTGTTCGGAACGGTATAATGAGAATATCAAATGAAAGAGAGGTATGAAGCTATGGATCTTTCAAAAAATGGTGAGCTGATACGCAGCTTGCGAAAAGAAAAAGGACTGACGCAAAAGCAGGTCGCAGAAATACTTGGAGTTCAGCCGAAAACCGTTTCCAAGTGGGAAACAGGGCACGGTTATCCCGATACGTCACTTCTGAATGACCTTGCCAAGGCTCTCGGAGTGAATACCGAAACTCTTCTTTCGGGCAATATTTCACCAAACAAAGCGAATATTGAAAACTACAAAAGGGTCAAGTTCTATATATGTCCTCATTGCGGCAGCTTTCTCCACGGCACGGGCGAAACCTCGGTTTCCTGCTGCGGAAAGACGCTTTCCTCATCGAAAGCATCACCGCTCAGCGACAGGCATGGAATAACTGTAAACGAAACGCCGGACGAATATACTGTCAGCATCAGTCACGAAATGAACAGAGAGCATCACATCGCTTTTATTTCGTATGTTTCTAACGATACAATAATGACGGTCAAGCTTTCACCCGAACAGGATAGTTCGGCAAGCTTCCCAAAGCTGCAAAACGGAGAGTTTTACTTTTACTGCACCGAACACGGGCTTTTTGAATATGATACTCGCGCCAAATCGGAAGAAAACACCGATAAATCAAGCCTTACCGCCCTTATTTCGGCATTTTCAAGAGCCTATCTGAACAAGCACGGCAGCTGTGCTGTTTTCCGTGATGCCTATGCAGAAAAGCTTTTCTCCGAAGAAGAATTCCGTCAGATCGAAGGCTTTGTTTCAAAGGATCACAGCAGCATCTCCGACTACATAAGCACCTATCTTGCGCCTACACCGCTCGGACGAAGCAAATTCTGCGAAGAAACTCTTAAAACGGCTTGCTTAACGGGCACTTGTCAATATGTTATCCTCGGCTGCGGCTATGACACTTTTGCCTTTAGGAACAAAAACAAAAAGCTCCGCATATTTGAGATAGACAAGCAGACAGTCATTGCCGACAAGCTTGGACGAATAAACCGAGCAGGACTTGAAATACCCGAAAACGTCCGTTATATTTCTGCCGATCTTTCAAGAACGGATCTTGGAGAGATACTTGAAAAAAGCGGCTTCGACAGAAAAAAGAAAACACTTTTTTCCTGTCTTGGACTGATGTATTATCTCACCGAAGATGATATTTCAAGGCTGTTTGAAAGCATTGCCGGGATAGCTTCAAACGGCAGCACGGTCGTTTTCGACTTTCCCGACAGTCATTTATTCTCGTCAAATGTCCCAAGAGTGAAAGAAATGCTGAAAATGGCTGAACTCAGCGGCGAACCTATGCGGTCTTGTTTTGGTTACAGCGAGCTTGAAAAGCTGCTTGAAGAACATGGTTTCCTTCTGTATGAGCTTTTGAACCGTGAGGAAATACAGCAGAGATTCTTTGAAGGCAGCGAAATGACAGCTTTTGAAAATATCAACTACGCACAGGCGGTTCTTTCCAGAAGATAAAAAAAGCCGAACGATACATCACATTTCCGTATCGTTCGGCGGTTATATTATATTAATTTGCATATTATTTCGTTGGAAACAAGACAGCCGTTCGGAGTAAGCATTATTCGGCTCCCGTCTTGTTTTAACAAGCCGTGCTTTTTAAGCTGCTCTACGGTCGGAAGCTTATCTCGGGAAAGCTCCGAAATTGTTATCCCCTCCTGCGTGAGCCGAAGCCGAAGCATTATTCTTTCATCGATTTCGCCGCCGTTTATTTCGGTGATACTTTCCTCCTGATGTTCGTTTGCGATGAAGCTTTCAACAGACGGAGTACACGCTTTGCGCACTCCGCCAATATAGGAATGTGCCGAAGGACCAATACCGAAGTACTCCTCACAGCGCCAGTACTTGAGATTATGCCGAGATTCGCAGCCTTTATGCGCAAAGTTTGATATTTCATACTGAGCAAAGCCGTTTTCTTCAAGCTTTTGAACGGTTTCAAGATACATATCGGCGGTTTCGTCCTCATCGGGGATAAGCGTTCGGATCGTGTCGCTTCTGCCGTAGGGCGTACCCTCCTCGATTTTGAGCATATACGCTGAAACGTGGCTGATCGGCAAAGCTGCAAGCTTTTCTATCGTTTCCGAGAGCGTTTCACGGGTCTGATATGCGGTTGCAAGCATTATATCGGCGGAAATATTGCGAAAGCCTGCTTTATAAGCGGCATTTACGGCTTTCACCGCTGTTTCGGAGTCGTGCAGTCTGCCTAGAGCCGAAAGCTCCTTATCGGACAACGACTGAACGCCGAAGGATATTCTGTTTACGCCTGCCGCAAAGATCTCCGACAGATATTTTTCGCTTACCGAATTCGGATTGCACTCCATTGTAATCTCTGCGTTCGGAGCAATATCCGAAACGGCTGAAAGCATCGTTCCTATCTGCTCCGCAGTAAGCAGCGAGGGGGTTCCTCCGCCGAAATAGACCGTATCTGCGCTGATATCTCTTGCTTTTATATTTCTTACTGCCGCAGCCGTGTAATCGTCCGCAAGGTCGGTTTTTGTGACCGAATAAAAGTCGCAGTACGGGCATTTTCTAATGCAGAACGGAACGTGGATATAAAGTCCTCTGTACATTTTTATTCTCCGTAGATAGATTTTATAAAATAAGGGCAGCACGAAGCCACCCTCGATAATTATTCGTCGTCCATTTTGAGCACAGCCATAAACGCTTCCTGCGGAACCTCAACAGTACCGAGCTGGCGCATACGCTTTTTACCCTCTTTCTGCTTTTCAAGAAGTTTTTTCTTTCGTGTGATATCGCCGCCGTAACACTTTGCAAGTACGTCTTTGCGCATTGCCTTGACGGTTTCTCTTGCGATGATCTTTCCGCCGACAGCAGCCTGTATCGGGATCTCAAAGAGCTGACGTGGGATGTTGTCTTTAAGCCGTTCTGCTATCTTTCTTGCACGTTTATACGCATTATCTGCGTGAACGATAAACGAAAGTGCGTCAACGATATCGCCGTTGAGCATAATATCAAGCTTGACAAGCTTTGAAGGAACATATCCGAGCATCTCATAGTCAAACGATGCGTAACCCTTTGTGCGTGATTTGAGAGCATCGAAAAAGTCGTAGATTATTTCGTTTAGAGGTAGCTCATAGTGAAGCTCAACTCGTGATGCGTCAAGATATTTCATATCCTTGAACACACCTCGGCGCTCCTGACAAAGCTCCATGATGTTTCCGACATAATCGGACGGCGCAAGAATAGACGCTTTGACCATAGGTTCTTCCGCCGACTGAATAACGGCAGGATCGGGGTAGTTCGTAGGATTGTCGATATAAACCGTTTCACCGCTCGTAAGATTAACTTTATATATAACCGAAGGAGCGGTCGTTATAAGGTCGAGGTTATACTCACGTTCAAGGCGTTCCTGAATGATCTCCATGTGGAGAAGTCCGAGGAAGCCGCAGCGGAAACCGAAGCCGAGCGCAACGGAGGTTTCGGGCTGGAACGAAAGCGAAGCGTCATTTAGCTGCAGCTTTT
Organism: Oscillospiraceae bacterium; assembly: GCA_051881815.1. Classification (GTDB taxonomy): domain Bacteria; phylum Bacillota; class Clostridia; order Oscillospirales; family Ruminococcaceae; genus UMGS363. Next base: position 25,918 of record JBJEQP010000108.1, read on the forward strand.
CAAGTGCGTCACGAAGATCGCCGTACTTTGCGCCGTCAGCAGGATAGATTCCGCTGAACACCATAGGATTTACTTCACGATAGCCGGGAAGTGCGTTTTCGCACGGTTTTTCCGCATCGGTAACGGTATCGCCGACCTTTGTATCGCCGATCGACTTGATCGAAGCAGTTATATAGCCTACCTCGCCTGCTTTGAGCGTACCTGCATTAACGTGGTCAACGGCTCCCATATAGCCTGTTTCAACAACGTCAAACTCTGCGCCGGTAGCCATAAGGCGTATCCTCTGACCGATCTTCACTTCACCGTCTATAACTCTTACATAAATTATAACGCCCTTATAGCTGTCATAATAGCAGTCAAAGATCAGCGCTTTGAGCGGTGCGTTTATATCTCCCTTCGGTGCAGGGATATCGGTAACAATGCGTTCAAGCACCTCTTCAACGTTGGTTCCCATTTTTGCGGAAATTCTCGGAGCGTCCATTGCAGGTATGCCGATAACGTTCTCGACTTCCTCCGCTACTCTTTCCGGTTCTGCGGAAGGAAGGTCTATCTTATTGATAACGGGCATAACTTCAAGGTCGTTCTCGATCGCAAGATAGGTATTGGCAAGCGTCTGCGCTTCAATGCCCTGCGATGCGTCAACAATAAGTATTGCGCCCTCGCAGGCAACGAGAGAACGGGAAACTTCATAGTTAAAGTCAACATGACCGGGGGTGTCGATAAGATTGAAAACATAATCACTTCCGTCTTTTGCGGTATAGTTAAGACGGACAGCTCTTGCCTTGATAGTAATTCCTCTTTCACGCTCGATATCCATATTATCGAGGAGCTGATCTTCCATATCACGCTTTGCAACGGAGGAAGTAAGCTCGAGAATTCGATCGGCAAGCGTTGATTTACCGTGATCTATATGAGCAATAATGCAAAAATTCCTGATATTATCCTGATTATAAGACACAAAAACACTCCTTTTCTATTATGATTATAGCATATTTTTCCCTGTTTGTAAAGTCAAAATTCGGCTGCTTCAAATAAGAAGCAGCCGATTTGGTTTAGATAGCATATTTTGTCATGAACTCTTCTTCAAGACGAACATAGTCTTCGTCCTTTGCAGCGTGTGCATTCTGAATGAATTCGTGACGGTTGATACCGGTATTGTTCTTCTGCGAGCCGATAACATAGACTGCGATATTTGAACAATGATCGGAGATCCTTTCGAGGTTGATAAGAAGATCGAGGAAGTTTACGCCGCTTTCAACAACACACTTTCCTTCTTTAAGACGTTCGATATGACGGGATTTGAGTGTTTCGTTAAGGTAGTCGATCGTTTCTTCAAGCGGTTCGACCTTTGCCGCAAGCGAAGCGTCGTTGAGCTCTACGCAGCGTATCGCCATACCGATGATCTCTTCACAGGCACGGGAGATGATATCAAGCTCACGGATAGCCTCGGGCGAGAACACAACTTCATTTTCGTGGAGTTTTTCAGCGTCCTCGATAAGATTCATCGTATAGTCGCCGATGCGCTCAAACTCTGAGCTGAGGTGTAGAAGCTCGGTAACACGGCGGTTCTCAAAATCGGTAAGCTCACACTCGGTTATCTTGACGAGGTAAGCGTTGAGCCTGTCCTCCATTCGGTCGATGTTCTCTTCATTTTCTTTAAGAAAAGCGATGAGCTTTTCATCATAATCATTCGAAAAAAGTCCGCGCATATTCTCAAAATTGTAGAAAGCAAGGTTTCCCATTGCAAGTGCGGTATTGGAAGCCTGCTGAATTGCAAGTGAAGGCGAAACTAGAAGTCTGTCTTCAAGTGCAGGAGCGGTGAAATCGGAAACGGGAGTGCCGTCCTCGCTTTTTTTGTCGCGGATCGTTATCATTGCAAGCTTTTCAAGGAGCTTTGTAAACGGGATAAAGCATAATGTTACAACAACATTGAAGAATGTATGGAAATTTGCGATGCCGCCCATGTCAATGGATTCATCCCAGAAAGGAAGTCCGACCAAAGCCTGGAGTGCATACACAACAATAAGAAAAACAACCGTACCGATGATATTGAAATACAGATGAACAGCTGCTGCACGCTTTGCGTTTTTGCCTGCGCCGACAGCAGAAATAATAGGAGTTACACACGTTCCTATATTCTGTCCCATGATGATCGGGAATGCTGCCGAGAATGTCAGAACGCCTGTTGTGGATATCGTTTGAAGAATTCCGACCGAGGCAGACGAGCTTTGCAGGATAACAGTTACAACTGCGCCGACTATGATTCCGAGAATAGGATTTTTCAAAGTCGCAAAAAGATCACGGAAGGCCTGCAGCTCCGAAAGAGGACTTACTGCGGCGGTCAGCGCATTCATTCCCGTGAAGAGGATGCCGACTCCGAGGAGTATCTCGCCTATTGTCTTACCGCTTTCCTTTTTGGAGATCATAAAAATGACAAGTCCGACAGCCGCTATGAACGGAGCAAGAGTTGTCGGCGAAAACAGCTTCAGGACCGCACCGACATCCGCATTGTTTTCGAGGTCGCCAAGACGGAGTATCTGACCCGTGATAGTCGTACCGATATTTGCGCCCATAATAACTCCGATAGCGGACGAAAGGCGCAGGATACCTGCATTTACAAGTCCGACAACAATAACTGTCGTTGCAGCGGAGCTTTGCACTGCTGCGGTAACGAGCGCACCGAGCAGAACGCTTTTGAATACATTGTTTGAGAGTTTTTCAAGGACTTTTTCCATTCTTCCCGAGGAAAGCTTTTCCAGTCTTCCGCCGAGGATAGTCATGCCGTAGATAAAGAGTGCGATACTGCCTATCGCTTTGATAAAAATAGAAACGATATCAATTACAGACATTTTCAGTTTCCTTCCCTAATCTCCATGTTAATTCTACATTTCCTCTATTTAAACATTTTAATTATATCACAAGTTTCTTTAATAGGGTATAAATTTTCTGAAAAACATTATTTTCTGCTTTTTCAACATATTTCACGCAGTTTTCCACACTTTGTTTTGAGCAAATTGCCTTTTTTTGAAAAATTCTTTTTCAAACGGCAAATTGATGATATTTCTATTGATTATTTTGCAATATTATAGTATAATTAAGATAATTATTCTCAATCAGCGAAGGATTATTTTTATGAAAAAATGGATTATCGGCAAACCTGATGAAAATGCTTCGGCAGAGCTTTCAAGACAATGCGGACTTTCGCCGCTCTGCTCGTCCGTTCTTGCGGCAAGAGGGATAAACAGCGTTCAAAAAGCCTGCGAGTTTTTCAATTTCAAAAAAGACAGCGATTCCCCCGCGCTTTCCGACCCGTTCCTTATCCGTGATATGCAGGCGGCGGCGGACGCTGTTCTTGAAGCCGTTGACAGCGGCGAATTTATATGCGTTTACGGCGACTATGACTGTGACGGCATCACGGCAACGACTATTTTATACTCATATCTTGAATGTCTTGGCGCAAATGTCAGATACTACATAAATATGCGTTCAGACGGCTACGGTCTATGCGAAAAAGGCATCCGTGAGCTTGCCGAGGACGGAGTTCAGCTCATTGTAACGGTCGATAACGGCATCTCTGCGATAAACGAGATAAAGCTTGCAAACGAGCTTGGGATGAAGGTAGTTGTGACCGACCACCACCAGCCGGGTGAACAGCTCCCCGACGCACTTGCGGTAGTCGATCCTCACAGAAACGACTGTCCTTCGCTTTACAAGGATCTCTGCGGATGTGCGCTTGCGCTGAAGCTTATCGCTGCAATGGACGGCGGAGATTACAGCGCCGCACTTGAACAGTTCTCCGATTTTGCCGCTCTTGCGACGATCGCAGACGTTGTTCCGCTCACGGGCGAGAACCGTTATATTGTTACAAACGGTCTGCACTATCTTAAAAACACAGAAAATCTCGGTTTGCAGGCACTTATGAAAAAATCGAACGTCAAGGACAGGCTTTCATCGGTCGATGTTTCCTTTTCGATAATCCCAAGAATAAACGCTTCGGGCAGATTCGGTTCAGCGTCCGACGCAGTCGAGCTGTTCCTTACGGACGATGAAGAACGTGCCGAGGAGCTTGCAGAAAGGCTTGACAGTCTTAACAACGAAAGAAAAGCTGCCGAAGAACAGATACTCGCTTCGATAGCGGAAACTCTTTCAAATTCGCCCGATATCCTTTACAACCGAGTGCTTGTCATTTACGGTGAAGGCTGGCATCACGGTGTTATCGGCATAGTAGCGGCACGGCTCTCCGAACGCTTCGGCAAGCCTGTTTTCCTGCTTTCCGATGACGGTGACGAAGCAAGAGGTTCTGCCCGTTCGGTCGAAGGCTTCTCGATATTTGAAGCGCTTTCCGCCTGCTCCGAACATCTTACCAAATTCGGCGGTCACGTTGGCGCAGGAGGTTTTTCACTCCGCAAAGAGAATATCGGCAAATTTAACGAATCTATGCAGAAATTTGCTGCAGAACGCTTCCCTTCTCCGCCTGTTTACACCATCCGTGCCGATAAGGTCATCCTTCCGAACGAGATAACGCTCGATGCGATAAGATCGCTTTCCTCTCTTGAACCGTTCGGAGAATGCAGCCGACAGCCGCTGTTCCTTATGCGAAAAGCTGTTCTTTCAGAGGTCGTTCCTCTTTCAAACGGACTTAACACGAAGCTTCGACTTAATTACGGAGGAACGATGCTCGAGGGCTTGCTTTTCGGAACAAAGACAAGCGAATTTCTCTATAAAAAGGGAGACACGCTCGACCTGCTCGCAGCCTTCAGCATCAATGTTTTCAACGGGAAAACAAGCATCAGCATGAGAATTTCAGACCTTCGCAGCAGCAATATCTCACAGGTGAAATATTTCAACGCAAAGGCTGCCTATGAACAGTTCAAACGGGGCGAAGGAGTTGAACCCGCTCTTGCAAAGAGAGCGCTTCCAACAAGAGATGAACTTATCCTTATATATAAAACTATCGGAAAATTCGGCATTATTTCGTGCGATGATCTTTTCGGACATCTCGACGAAAACGTGATATCCTACTGCAAGCTTCGCATCGCAGTTGATATTTTCGCCGAGCTTGGGTTTATAAACTATGACATCTGGAGTGACAGGGTGACCTTTATCAAGGATCCGCCGAAGGCAGCGATCGAAAGCTCAACGATCTATCAGTCCTTTGCGGCGCTCATAAGCTGAAAATAACACTTTCTATCCCATATTCAGAAAGGAATGGTCATATTTATGACTAACAACAAGCCTGAAACCATATACACAATTGATATGATAATACAGAAGATACTTGACGAGGAGAAGCAGTATGACCTTAGCAAGATAATATCTTCATACGAATTTGCGGCAAAGGCACACGCAAATCAGGTGCGCTCCTCGGGCGAGCCTTATATCACCCACCCTCTTGCCGTGGCTTATATCCTGCTTGAATTCGGAATGGACACCGATACTGTCTGTGCGGCTCTCCTGCACGATGTTGTCGAGGACACCGATGTAACGCTCGATGAGATAAAGAAGCTTTTCGGTCAGGATGTTGCGATGCTTGTTGACGGTGTTACAAAGCTTGGAAAGATACCCCTTTTCACGAAGGAAGAGCAGCAGGCGGAAAACGTCCGAAAGATACTTCTTGCAATGTCGCAGGACATCCGTGTTATCATAATCAAGCTTTGCGACCGTCTTCACAATATGCGCACCTTACAGTTCCGCCCTGCCGCAAAGCAGCGCAATACTGCGCTTGAAACGATGAACATCTATGCACCGATCGCACACCGTCTTGGAATGAAAGCGCTCAAGGATGAGATCGAAGATATTGCCTTCCGCTATCTTGACCCTTATGCATACAGCGAGATCGAACGTATGCTTGAAATACGCAGCGACAAGCGTGAAGCCTTCATCGAGTCGATAAAAGCCGAGATATCGCAGCGTTTCAAGGAAGAAAACTTCGGCATTGAGCCGCAGGTAGACGGACGAGTAAAGTCAATTTACGGAATTTATAAAAAAGCATTCCTCCAGGGAAAAAGCTTTGACGAGATATATGATAAATATGCGGTGCGAATCATTGTGAACACCGTTGCGGAATGTTATAATGCGCTCGGTATCATTCACGATATGTTCCGTCCTATCCCAAACCGCTTCAAGGATTATATCGCTACTCCGAAAGCCAATATGTACCAGTCGCTCCACACGACCGTTATCGGCAGAGAAGGTATCCCGTTTGAAGTACAGATACGCACATGGGATATGCACCACACGGCTGAATACGGTATCGCTGCGCATTGGAAATACAAAGAGGGAATCAGCGGAAAAGACAAGCTTGAAAACCGTCTTGCATGGATACGTCAGATCATCGAAGCGCAGCAGGAAACCGATGACGTTGAGGAAATCGTCCGCACTATCAAAAACGACCTCTCCCCCGAAGATATTTTTGCGTTCACTCCGAAGGGCGATATGATAACTCTGCCTGTCGGTTCAACGATAGTTGACTTTGCTTACGCTATCCACACGCAGGTAGGCAACAAAATGAAGGGCGCAAAGGTTGACGGAAAGCTTGTATCGCTCGATTATCAGCTCAAAACGGGCGAGATCGTTGAAATTATCACTTCCAATGACGAAAATCACGCTCCGAACAGGGCATGGCTCGAAATATGCCGCACGAATGAAGCTAAATCAAAGATCCGCTCCTGGTTCAAAAAAGAACGCCGTGAAGAAAACATCATCCACGGCAGAAGCGAGCTTGAAAAGGAGTTCAAGCGCAACTTCATCCACCTTTCGGATGAGCAGCTCCCCGAATTCCTTGCCGATGATATGAAGCGTCACAACTGCTCGACAATTGATGACTTCTACGCTGCGATCGGCTACGGCGGCGTTATCCTTTCAAGGATCATGCAGCGCTTGAAAGACAAATATCTCAAATACTATGCACAGCCCGATATTTCCGATGTCAAGACCAACACAAGACCCTCAAAGAGCAGCTCGGGCGTTATCGTTGAGGGTGAAAACAACATCATCGTCAAGTTTGCGCAGTGCTGCAATCCTCTCCCCGGTGATGACATTGTAGGCTTTATCACAAAGGGTCACGGCGTTTCCATTCACAAGCAGGACTGCCCGACCTATCTTGCGGCTATGAGAGATCAGAAGGAGCCTGAACGCTGGGTCGAAGCAAAATGGGCGTCTGCGGCAGACAGCGGAACTACCTACCGTGTTATCCTTGACATCGTTGCAAAGGAAAATATGCTCATTATTGCCGATATAACAAAGCTCATGGCGGAGCTTCACATTCCGCTCACCAATATTTCGGTAACCATGCTCAAAAACGGAAACTCCAACGTTCTCGCCACGATAAATGCGGCAGGCGTTGCGCAGCTCAACAACATCATTGCAAAGATACGCAAGCTGCCCGATGTTATCAGCGTTGACCGAACATTTAAGAACTAAAGGGACTAAAAATATGAAAACAGTAATGATAAATACGGGCGGTATATTCTGCACTAACTGCTACCTTGTTATTTCCGACAACGGAAATGCTGTGCTTATCGACGCTCCGACCGGCGGTGAAAGGATACTTGCCGAAGCCGAAAAGCACGGTGCTTCGATCAAAAAGATACTAATCACCCACGGACACTGCGATCACATTGAATCTCTCGCTTACCTTGCAAAGGAAACTGGCGCAGAGGTCTATATACACGAAATGGATGAAAAGAAGCTGTCCGATGATTATCTGGATTTATCCGAGTGTTTTTCGGATTATTACGAAAAGCCTGTTGAGCATTTCAAAGGTGCAGCAAAGGTTTCGGACGGTGATATCATCACGCTTGACGAGCTTGAATTCAAGGTGCTTCACACTCCGGGACACACGAGCGGTTCGGTATGCTACATCTGCGGTGAAACAATGTTCAGCGGCGACACGCTTTTCAAAATGTCCGCAGGAAGGACGGATATGCCCGACGGAAACAGCATGAAGCTCAGCGAAAGTCTTAAAATGCTGGACGGGCTCGGCGAAGATTATGTTCTTTTATCGGGGCATGGCGACCGTTCAACTCTTTCAAACGAGAGAAAATTCAACCCCTTTATGAAAGGCTTTGACTATGACGATATGTTTTAAGGGAAACAGCTGCAAATACGAGATAGAAGCGATAATGAAGCTTTTTCTTCCGATAAAAACGTTTGATTTTTTATTTGAGGAAGAAGACCGAAGTGCCGATCATGCAGTTATATCCTACTCTGACAGCAAGGCAAAATGCGAGGTTTCGCTCGGCGGCGTTTTTGAAAGCGAGGAAGCTCCCGTCGATGATGAAAACGAAGTTGAAACGGTGCTTTGCAGACTGCTTTACAATGTTATGCGCAGGCTGACCGGGATCACTCCGCCGTGGGGACGGCTTACGGGAATACGTCCCGTAAAAAAGGTCAATGCTCTGCTTGACGAGGGACTTTCAAAAACCGATATCTTCACCCGTCTGAAGGATGAATACGATGTTTCCGACAAGAAGCTTG
>JBJEQP010000109.1:0-6952 GCA_051881815.1 Oscillospiraceae bacterium
ACGGTGGTGTGAGAGGTCGGCTGCTCAATTAATGGGCAGCCTCCTACTCGATTTGTATTTTACTTTATTTCAAGGATAGGTTCAGCGATAGAAGCACCTGCAGGTACCATAGGAAGAACATTGATATCCTTGTCGATAAGACAATTGATAAGAACAGGACCGTTTGCTGCAAGAGCCTTTTCAAGCGTCGGACGAACTTCATCCTTCTTGCTGATCGTGTACGCTTCAACACCGAGAGCCTTACCGAGCATTTCAAAATCGGTTTCCTTTTCAAGTGTTGTCTGTGAGAACTTGTTGTTGTAGAAAAGCTTCTGCCACTGACGAACCATTCCGAGGACGGAGTTGTTGAACACAAGCTCTATAACAGGGAGATTATACTTTGCAAGCGTTGTAAGCTCGTTCATATTCATATAGAAGCTTCCGTCACCGGCAATATTGATAACGTACTTATCGGGATTTCCAACCTTGCTTCCGATAGCAGCACCAAGTCCGTAACCCATTGTTCCGAGTCCGCCCGAAGTTGCAATGCTGTTCGGCTTGGAGAAGTTAAAGAATTCAGCTGTCCACATCTGATGCTGACCAACTTCTGTTGTTATAACAGCATTTCCGTCTGTAAGCTCGCAAAGAGTTTCAAGAACATACTGAGGAAGAATATCATCGGGGGTTGAAGAAACCTGGATAAGCGGATATTCAGCCTTCCACTTTTCAATGTCAGCCATCCATTCGTGATGATCCTGCTTTTCAAGCTTCTTATTTATAAGAGAAAGTGCAAGCTTGATATCACCGATAACCGTGTCCGTGATCTCAACATTCTTGTTTATCTCGGCGCTGTCGATCTCAAACTGAAGTATCTTTTTGCCCTGCATGATCTCATCAAAGCTCTTTGCATTGCAGGTAACACGGTCGGAGAATCTTGAACCGACAACGATCATAAGATCACATTCGCTTACTGCAAGTGAAGAAGTCTTTGTTCCGTGCATTCCGAGCATACCGGTATAACGCGGATTGGTGTTGTCGAAAGCAGCCTGTCCCATAAGTGTAAGCGAAACAGGAGCGTCAACAAGCTCTGCAAATTCTGCAAGCTCATCAAATGCACCGGAAAGAACAGAACCGCCGCCTGCGTAGATCATTGGCTTCTTTGCAGCTGTGATGACCTTAACCGCATTTTCGATCTCGGCTTCATCTACCGAATATGTAGGCTTCATCGGTTCCTTATGTTCAAATTCGCACTTTGCAGCGGTGATATCCTTTGGTATATCAATAAGAACAGGACCCTTTCTGCCCGAATTTGCAATATAGAAAGCTTCTCTGATAATATCAGCAAGGTCATTAACATCCTTGACGATATAGTTGTGCTTGGTAATAGGCATTGTAATGCCTGTGATATCAACTTCCTGGAAGCTGTCGAGTCCGAGGAGGGAAGTGCCGACATTGCCTGTGATGGCAACCATAGGAATGCTGTCCATATATGCTGTTGCAATACCTGTAACAAGGTTTGTAGCACCCGGACCGGATGTAGCGATAACTACACCGGTTTTTCCTGTTGTACGGGAATAACCGTCAGCTGCGTGTGAAGCACCCTGCTCGTGAGAAGTAAGGATATGCTTGATCTTGTCACTGTAATCATAAAGTGCGTCATAAATGTTGAGTACAGCTCCGCCCGGGTAGCCGAATACAGTATCAACGCCCTGTTCAAGAAGACATTCAAGTATGATCTGTGAACCGTTCAATATCATTTTTAGTATCTCCCTTTTAAAATAGTGCATATCCGATAAAGTGTTTTCGCCTGATACATTATGAAAATACCTATCAAATACAATATATTTTACATTTTACCTCATTATTTGAATTTTGTCAATATTTATTTTGTAAAGTATGGTAAATCAGTGTTTCCTTATCGGAACTTGTAGATTTTACTCAAAACAATGCAGTAAAATAATTGACTTATCCGCAAAAAAATGATATAATACAACTAAAGATTTTGTATGTTTTTACGGCTGGTGAATATGAAAAAAACTGAATTGACCGAAAATATTAATTCAAAAAAAGTAAGCTATAAGGTTTCGCTCGGCGGTATAGTTGCGGCACTCTGCCTTACAATGATGTTCCTGACAGCGGTTTTTCCGCCGCTTAATATGACTCTTCCGCTTTTTGCGGGAATGCTCATTTCTGTGGTGGCGATCGAGATCTCACCGTCATGGGCACTTGTGACCTATATCGTTGTTGCGATACTCTCATTCTTCATAACTCCCGATAAGGAAGCTGCCATTTTTTTCGGCGTCCTTTTCGGATACTATCCTGTTCTAAAAGATACCGTAGATAAAATGAAAGCGAAGGCTATAGCATTGATAATAAAGCTGGTCGTTTTTGATGCTGCAATGATACTTATTTATTATGCAACGGTATATATATTCGGAACGATAGATATTTTTGAAGAATTCGGATTTCTGGGCGAATTTATGATCCCTGCGCTTATCGTGATAATGAACCTGATCTTTTTTTTATACGATTATTGCCTGACTGTAATAAAAGAAGCATACATCAAGTGGTTCAGACCTACTTTTTTAAGAAAATTTAAATAAAAAAAGCTGCACCGATTATGATGCAGCTTTTTTACTTTTAAATCAGTCAACTAATTCATCGTTAGCCTGTGTAAGACCGTTCCAGATATCATTTACGCTTTCAACACATTCAAAATACTTCTGCGCAATAAGAGAAGAAGATATTCCAAGCTCTTCCGCAGCAATACTCATATTTCTCCAATCTGCCTTTTCGTAGGAAAGAACAAGAGATAACAGCGTTCCTGCCTTGCCTTCACCTTTAAGAAGGCCATTCTTGATCTCATCGCTTATCGGCAGCTGTTCAAGTGCTTCATCAAGAGAAATAGCCATGAGCTTGTCAAGCGTTGAGAACATTCCGAGAAGATAACCCTCCGAACGTGAGATCGGCATATTTGAAGCAAGCACAACAAGTTCCGAAGCAAACATTGCACGGAGGAATGAAAGCTTTACAAGTTCATCCTGTGAACCGTCATCCTGCTTAAAGCTGAGAAGGTATATCCACTGCTTGAGCTGTCCGATACCAAGTATAACAAGCGCCTGTTTTACAGAACGTGCACGGTTCCTGAGCGCAAAATAAGCAGAATTAACAAGCTTGAGAAGCGAATATGTAAGCGATACATCACGGGAAATGATCTCCTCGATCTCATCAATGTCAGGCTCATCCTTTGTTACTGCGATCATAAGAAGGAAGAAGTTGCTCTGGAGGTGATTAGCCTTTTTAACGGTCGAAGAAGTCTTTTGCGCAAGGTATGAACCCTGGAAGTATGAGCAGCCGAGAGCTTTTGCACGTTCATATTGTTCGGCTGTTTCGATATTATAGGCAATAACCTTTTTGCCGAATGACATACCGATCTTCACAAGATTTTCCAGCGAAGGATCTTCCCGCGAAAAATTGATCTTTATATAGTCAACAATATCAAGGATCCCGAAAAATCTCGGAGCAAATTCAAAATCAATAACCGCGATCTTGTAACCGCTCTGCTTAAGCTTTGTTATGTAGCTGTGGGACATAGGATTAGTGATAAGTGAATCTTCGATCTGAACAACGAGCTTGCTTGTTTCAAACATTTTGGGTATGTTTTTTTCTAACAGACTCTGTGTAAAGGTCAGAAAAGCGATCTTTCCGCTTGTAAACTTCTCGCTGTTCATAGATGAAAGGAAGTTTTCAATGGCATTTGCCGCAGTCGAGTCATCGGTCTGTACTTCGCCGAAGCTGCTGTCAGCATATAATATTTCATAACCAAACGTTTTCTGATCAGAGTCCATAAGTGCTTGTCTTACAATATAAGAATCCATAACAATTCTCCTGTTTTTAGCAATTTCATCAGTAGGTACAATGCTTCATATACATTATAATACATTTTTGTAAAAAAAACAATATTATTAAAAATTATAACAAATTAGTAAAAGAATATACAAATTTGTTGGATAATTTTTTTATTTCGTCAATGCTTTGCTCCGAATACTTGTCATAAACAGCGCAAACATAAGCTCCCGTTTTGGATGCCGTTCGGACAGCTGTAAGCGTATCCTCAAAAATAACACATTCTGAAAGAGGAAAACCGGCAATTTCCGCAGCTTTAATATATATATCGGGTTGCTCCTTGCTTTTGCCGACTTCATCTGTTGTGATAAAGCCGTCAAATAAGCTGTAAACATCATGCCTTCGCAGTAAAGGCTCAAAAAGCTCGGCAGGGGAGCCGGTCGCAAGCACGAGCTTCATTCCAAGAGCCTTCATTTCACGCAGAAGCTCCGATGCATACGGTTTAAGAGGAATATTGTTTTCATATTCAAGCTTTGCAAGAACATTTATCTCTTTTGTGAATTCCTCATCGGTTATCGGAATACCAAGCTTTCTCAAAGCATCCGCTGCCTGTTGGTAAGTCATTGATGCAAGCTTGCTGACAAGTTCGTCATCCGCTGTTAAAGTGTATTTTTCAAGGATCATCCTGTCAAGCTTATCCCAGACCGTGTTTGAGTCGGCAAGCGTGCCGTCAAGGTCGAATATTGCCGCCGAAAAATCGGACAATTTAGCATTCATCAGTTTTTCTCCTTTATAAGTACGACCTTAACATTGGGGTTCAGTTGATTCGGTACGGAAATAATATCATAAAGCCCAAGTGATTTTATAAACGGTGTAAGCTTTTTATAGCCAAAATGACGAACATCAAAGCTTGGAAAACGCTTTATAAGTATATTTCCGACATCGCTGAGTGCAGCACAACCGCTTTCATCCGAAACATCGGATACTATTTCTGCAACTGCTCGCTTGATATTGGCGATCGTAAGATCATCGGACGCTCCCGATTCGTTTTCACGGCTCTCTACCTTATCGGAATCTCCGATTATTTCAAGATGCTTGAAAATGTTGCAGGCTGCAATGAAAGCCTTTGGCGTTTTCTTTTCACCCATACCAATGACATTCATTCCCGATTCGCGAAGCCTTACAGCAAGCCGAGTAAAGTCGCTGTCACTGGAAACAATGCAGAATCCATCAACGCTGCCCGAATAAAGAATATCCATTGCATCTATTATCATTGCCGAATCGGTCGAGCTTTTTCCCGTTGTGTAGCCATATTGCTGTATAGGCGTGATAGAGTGGTTGAGAAGGATGTTTTTCCATGAGGAAAGTCCCGGGCGAGTCCAATCGCCGTAGATCCTTTTATATGTGATCGTGCCTTCATTTGATATTTCATCAAGAATGGCTTTTATATATTTGTCCGAAACATTTTCTGCATCAATGAGAACGGCATATTTTTTATCTGACATTTTATCCTCCGGCAAAGTAAAGTATAGTAATTATAATTGTAGCGGCTTATATTCAAAATAATTGTAAAATGAAGTCGTTTATTCTTAAAGATTGTTCAGTCCGTTTGAACGTATCCTCTGCGGATAATTCTTGAATGCGTAATTAAGGTCAACGTCACCGTCAATGCCTTTTACTCTTCCCGTTGAGCTGTACTGCCACATTCCATAATGGTAGTCGTAATTGCTCATCAGACGTTCCTCGTCACCCCAGCAAGCGACCCAAATATCGTAGGCAGTAAGCTTTTCAATATATGTATTGTCTGTAAGGAACTTTGCACCGCTGTATATCATAGCGAAATAACCTGCATTTTCAAGTTCTTCCATAAATGCCGTTATGATATTCGTGACTTCTTTCCGTGACATCGAATTATAGAAGCTTTCCTCAATGTCAAGTACAACAGGATATTCGGGACTGTAATTTTTTATCGTTTTAAGGAAAAATCTTGCTTCTTTTTTTGCCTCTGAAACAGTTCTTGCATAAGTATAATGGTAAAAACCATAGGGAATACCATATTTTTCGCAGCCCTTGACATTTCTTTTGAGCTTAATGTCAACATCGGTCGAGCCGAAGGAGCTTCTGATCATCGCAAAATCAATGCCGCTCTTGCTGACCTTTTTCCAGTCTATATCGCCCTGCCATTTTGATACGTCGATCCCTTTATAAAAATCGCTGTAAACGCTGACGCTGCAGACTGCTTTCTTCCCCGAAGACGTTTTAAGGATAATATCTGTTATACCATCTGATATTCCTTTTATGACACCATTCTGATCTACCGATGCAATAGACGGATCTTCCGAACGGAAGCTCACTGTATCATACGCACCGAGGGGATAAAGTATGTAGCCGAGTGAAGAGGTTTCACCCTGCCGCAAAGTGATATTATCGCTTACCGGAACAATTTTAGTAACTTTTTTATTATTGTTTCCATAAGTATAGGGATCGGTAACAGTGATCTTAACGCTTGCCATCAGTCCTTTTGACGTTTTGACCTTAATAACGGCTGTTCCGACACCAACTACTGAAACAAGTCCATCATCATCAACCATCGCAACGCTTGGATTAATAGATTTGTAAGTAACGTAGTCATCGCTTTGAGCAGGGTAGAGCTTGTATTTGATCTGATAAGTACTTCCGAGATCAAGTGTAGGCTTTGTTTCGGAAATTATGCGAATACGATTTGCAGGCCTTGTAACCTTTGTACGTTCATTATTTCCGATCACGCCTTCCTGATCTTCATTAATATCGCTGTTATCAGATGCAGCTGATGAATCTGTACTTTCATTATCATCAATATCGGAAGGATCATCATCGGTTATTTCATCCATCATTGTATCTTCGGGATAATTATCCTCTTCTTCCGCAAAAATATTTATTGAAGCTGCACTTACAGATATAAGTATCGCAGTAAAAAAAGCTATTGATCTTGATATAAGTTTTTTCATATTTTTTCCTCATTAATGCTTGTGGGGGTGAATAGTCATATATGTTTATTGTATATCAAGAGTGACTTTTTGTCAACAAAATATTATTTTAAGTTTCCCCAAAATTCAGCCGAGAAACCTCATAACAGGAAAACAAAGAT
>JBJEQP010000110.1:0-33350 GCA_051881815.1 Oscillospiraceae bacterium
CCCGTGCCTGCGTGACTTTTTTAACTTTTGTGAGTGGGTTTTGGGGAAAGTTAAAGTATAGTATTTAGGAGGCTAAAATGAATAAGAATCAAAATTTATGCAGATTGGGAATGAAAATATCGTTATCCGTTCTGGTTATTCAGCTGGTAGTATTTACTATTTTATTTTTGGTAATAAACAACTCTGTTTCGTCTTCTGCACAGGAAAATGCTGTCAATAATATGCAGACCGCTGCTATCGACCGTTCGGAGATAATCAGTAATTATATCCGTTCCACCGAGGATACTCTTACAGCGTATTTGAAGGCGGAGCAGATATATGATCTCCTGCGTGACCCATCAAACGCTGAATATGTTGCCGCTGCACAGAAATATACCGAAAATTTCAGTAAGGATCTTACAAACCTTGAGGGTATCTATGCCAGCAGCTGGGATACAAAAATGCTTACTCACACAAATGCAAACGTGGTTGGCAAGATAACCCGTCCCGATGAGGACAGACGCAAGCAGCTGCATGATGCTATTCTTTCAACTGAAGGCGTGTATAATACCGGTATTCTGATATCTCCCGCAACAGGCGAGCAGATAATATCAATGTACAAGGCGGTCAGAGAGGACGACGGAAGCCATATTGGTCTGGGCGGCATAGGCATATTCACAAGCGGACTTGTGGAAAAATTAAATGGACTGCCACTTGACGGTTTATCGCAGGCACAGTATTATTTGGTCAACGTCCATACGGGAGAATATATTTTCCACCCCGATCCCGAAAAAATAACCACTGTTGCCGAGGAAAAGTTTGTAACGGATATTATCGGAAAGGTAAAGGGTCAGACCGAAGATATATGCGGATCAATAAATTACAGAGATGAAAACAGACTTGAATTTATTGCTGCATATAACAGCCTGAGCGAACAGGGATGGGTATTTATTTTATCCGATAAGGCTTCGGAGGTGCTTGCTTCCGCAAGAAGTCTGGAAACTGCGCTGATAATCATTTTTTCAATTTGTTTAATTCTTCTTACAGCAGTGGTATATTTTGCAGTCAGAAGAATGGTAGCTCCTCTTAAAACTGTTGAAAAAGCAGTTGTTGATCTTAGCAATTTACATCTCGATTCAGCAAATGAAATTAATCAATTTACAAACAGAAAAGATGAGATCGGCAACATAGCAAATGCTGTAAATATGCTGTGTCTTTCTCTAAAAAATGTTACTATCGACATTGGACGTATTCTTGAAGAAATGGCGAATGAAAATTTTGCTGTTGATACGGAAACACACAGGGCTTATTACATAGGTGATTTCAAGGTACTGTCGGATAATCTTGAAACTATAAAAAACAAGCTTTCAACTGTGCTGACCGATATTTACTCGGCAGCAGAACAAGTGAATTATGGCTCGGGACAGGTAGCAGCAGGCGCTCAGACATTGTCGCAGGGCACAGTAGAACAAACAGCTTCTATTGAAGAGCTTGCAAAAAGTCTTGAAACCATTGAGGTTCAGGTAAAAGCAAACTCGGATAATTGTACCGAAGCGCACAAGTTCATGAGCAGCACCTCCGATTATCTTAATAATGTAAATGAGAAAATGAGCAGTCTTACCCAGGCGATGACGGATATTAACAGTACCTCCAATAAGATAAGCGATATCATCAAGACAATAGAAGATATTGCATTCCAGACCAATATACTTGCTTTGAATGCGGCTGTTGAAGCAGCAAGAGCAGGAGAAGCGGGAAAGGGCTTTGCTGTTGTTGCTGATGAAGTCAGAAATCTTGCTGCAAAATCCGCAGAAGCAGTAAGTAATACCACCAGACTTATCGAAGGTTCTGTTGAGGCTGTAAACAGGGGCTCGGAAATAACAACGCAAACAGCGGACGCTTTAAATACATTGGTTAAATATACTAATGAATTAAAGAAGATTGTTGACGATATTACTGAATCAGGCTCCAAGCAGGCAGATATGGTAATAAAAATAAATGAAGATATAAACAAGATTTCGGAAGTAGTACAGTCAAACTCTGCTACTGCCGAAGAAAGTGCAGCCGCTTCGGAAGAGCTTTCCGGACAGGCAGGTATGCTTAAGGAGCTTATAGGAACATTTAAACTTAAGACATAACTGACTTCACATACCGATGAATATGCTGTAAAACAACCGAGCCGATCACTAACAATAACATTTTCAAATAATAATATGTACAGGCAAAGCTGTGAAAAAAGTATTTTGCTGTATTCTGTTTTTGTATAAAGGATATGCTTTTATCAGGGATTAGGATAAAAGCATATCCTCTTTTTTCGCAGCAATATAGAATTACTTTACATTTCTGAACTGAGAAGGTGTGATACCTTCATACCTTTTGAAGAGCTTGCAAAAATAACTGCTGCCGCAAAAGCCTATTTCCATGGCAATATCTTCAATGGTTTTATCAGAACCGGTAAGCAGCTCTTTCGCGGCTTGTATTCTGCGCTTTGCGATATATTCCATAGGACGTGTGTCGAGATTTTGTCTGAAAAGCAAGCAGAGATACTGCTTTGATACACCCGATACAGCGCAGAGATCATCCATTGTGATCTGTGAAGCAAAATGGAAGTTAATATGATCTATGGCTTTCATCAATGCGGAGTTAGGTGCTCCCGATACACCGGATGAGGAAGTAAGGCGATAAAACT
This sequence comes from Oscillospiraceae bacterium, assembly GCA_051881815.1. GTDB lineage: Bacteria > Bacillota > Clostridia > Oscillospirales > Ruminococcaceae > UMGS363. Next base: position 2,669 of record JBJEQP010000110.1, read on the forward strand.
CAATGAAAAAATCGTATAAATATCCCGATGCTCTGTAATTGCCGAAAACGCTGTCCGCCCGAATTGCTTCGTGCATTTTTCTGAAGAAATGCTCAAGCATTTTTACCTCTTTAAGCTCAAATATCTTCGGCTCAGAAAGGCCAAAATGCTTTAGAATATCCTCCGAGGCATACCCTGATGGTACGACCCAATGTATATCCCAAACATCTTCGTTAGGGTAATACTCATGAGGATGATATGCAGGCATATAAATGGCTGTAAATGGCGGAATATGTATTAAATCGCCGTCCAAAAGAAGAGTTCCGCTGCCTTTTGTGCAGAATAATATCTGCGGACAGGGATATCCCTCGGGTCTTGTAATATGATCCTGACAATGCTGCTGCCCCATATTCAAAAGGAACAGCGGAAGTTCCTTTTCGTTCCGTATTATCGGATAATCACAGAAAAACAAAAAAGTTCACCTTCATATTCATATTGTTATATTATGATAATATCATTTATTGACGTGGAAGTCAAGGCTGTGTATAATTAAAGAAATAATTATACGGAGGGTGGCTATGATATCAGATGAAAAGCTTGCGGCAATTGTTCCGCACGAACGTCAGGTTAAATTTCAGCAGACAGAATTTTACGCTTTTGTTCATTTCACAGTCAATACGTTTACAGATCGGGAATGGGGCAGCGGAAACGAATCACCCGATATATTTGATCCCGTAAAGCTTGACGCCGAACAGTGGGTAAAAGCAATCGTATCTGCGGAAATGAAAGGGCTTATACTTACCTGTAAGCATCACGACGGTTTCTGCCTTTGGCATAGCAAGCTGACAGAGCATACCGTAGAGTATAGTCCATTTAAGAGGGATATTGTCCGTGAGGTGTCGGATGCTTGCAAAAAATACGGTATCAAATTCGGCGTTTATCTTTCTCCATGGGACAGACATTCACCGCTCTACGGCAGCGGCAAGGCTTATGATGATTATTTTATAGGTCAGCTTACCGAGCTTCTTACAAATTACGGAGATGTTTTTTCCGTATGGTTTGACGGTGCCTGCGGTGAAGGTCCGAACGGCAAAAAGCAGTATTATGACTGGGACAGATATTATAAAACTATCCGTGAACTGCAGCCCGGCGCCTGTATAAATGTCTGCGGACCCGATGTGCGATGGTGCGGAAACGAGGCAGGTCATACAAGAAAAGCCGAATGGAGCGTTGTTCCTGCCCGTACAAGAGATACGGAAAAGATAGCAGAAAACAGTCAGCAGGAGGACAACGAGGAGTTCAGGCAGAGAAAAATATCTGCCTGGGATGCAGACCTTGGAAGCCGTGAGATACTTGAAAATGAGGACGACCTTGTTTGGTATCCTGCCGAGGTAAACACATCTATCCGTCCCGGCTGGTTCTGGCACGAAAGTGAAAATGACAAGGTACGTCCGTTAGATGAACTGATGAATATCTACTACAATTCTGTCGGAGCAAATGCAACTTTTCTTTTGAGTATTCCTCCCACGAATGAGGGACTTTTCCATAAGAATGATGTTAAGCGGCTTGCGGAGATAGGAGAATATCTCAGAAAAGCATTTGCCCAAAGTATTACCGAAACAGCAGACATTACATATAACGGAACAGATATAAAATCAAAGATAATTTCCGACAGCTATGACGATTATTTCACTGCCGATACACCATCTGCGGTCGTTACATTGATATGGGACGCTCCCATTAATATCGGGCATATAGTCCTTAAAGAAAATATCACAAAAAGCCAGCGTGTGGAGCATTTCAGCGTTGAGGCTCTGATAAACGACAGCTTTGAGAAAATATACGAAAACACCGTAATAGGCTACAAAAGAATAATCAAGTTCGATAACATTATAACCGAATGTTTGAGAATAAACATAACCGATTCAAGAACAGAGCCAACTCTGTCATATATAGGTATTTACAAAGGAGAATGATCTATGGAAATATCAATGCTTGCAAAATCAGGCTCGCCCAAAAGCTTTATGACATTTCACGAAGATACCGAAAAGCTGCATATTGGCACACTTCCCGACCACGCATACTTTATTCCCTTTGCAAAAGGTCAAAATCCTTTTGATGAAAGGGAAAAGTCCGAACTCATTGAATTTCTGAACGGTGAATGGGGTTTTAAGTATTATGAGAGCATAATTTCCCTTGATGATGACTTTATTAATATGTCATTTACAGAGAAGATACCTGTCCCGTCAAATTGGCAGCTTCATGGATATGACAAGGCTCAATATACAAATGTTGTATATCCAATTCCCTTTGACCCACCCTATGTTCCCGACAATATTCCCGTTGGGGTATATCAGAGAAAATATAGTTATATCCCCGACGGAATGAGGAAAATCTTGACATTTGAGGGCGTGGACAGCTGCATTTATCTGTACATAAACGATAAATTTGTAGGATATTCTCAAGTTTCGCATCACACGAGCGAGTTTGACATCACAGATTTACTTGAAAGAGGTGAGAACACCATTACTGCCGCCGTTCTGAAATGGTGCGACGGAACTTATCTTGAAGATCAGGACAAGATACGTCTTTCGGGTATTTTTCGTGATGTATATGTAGTATCACGTCCGAAAGAGCGGTTGGAAAATTACCGCATTAAAACTATATTGAACGCTGATAATTCGTCTGCAGTATTTGAAATAGAGCTGATGGGCGCTGATGCGGAAATCACGCTTTCCGACAGAGAAGGAAATACTGTTATCAGCGCAAAAATAATTGCAGGTGTAAAATATTCTTTTGAGGTAAGTTCACCCATACTTTGGTCTGCTGAAAAGCCATATCTGTATGATTTTGAGATACAAACGGAAAATGAAGTGATCGGTGAAAAGGTTGGCTTCCGCAGTATATGCATAGATAACGGCATTGTTAAGCTAAACGGTGTTCCTCTTAAAATACTGGGTGTTAACCGTCATGACAGTTACCCCGATACAGGTTATTATGCAAGTGAAAAGCAGATGCGAATGGACATTGAGCTTATGAAAAAGCATAATATTAATGCCGTAAGAACATCCCATTACCCCAATGCTCCGAGGTTTTATCAGCTTTGCGATGAATACGGACTGTATGTAATTGATGAAGCCGACTGCGAATCTCACGGCTGTGTTGATGTATATAATGATTTCAAATGGAGCTGGGAAAACGGTTATAACGGAATTGCGCTCCTTGCAAGTGACAAGCGGTTTAAAAATGCAATTCTTGACAGAGAAAGACTGCTTGTTTCAAGGGATATCAACCGTCCCTGCGTAATCTTCTGGTCCCTCGGAAATGAGAGCGGCTACGGTGAAAACTTCCGTGAGGGGGCAAAGCTTATCAAATCTCTTGATGATACAAGGCTTGTACATTATGAAAGCACCCATACACTTGATAACACTCCAAATGACGACCTTGATATGGTATCGGGAATGTACTGGGAGCCTAAGGGAATGGTTGATCTCCTCAATAAACCCGAGGAAAAGCGCCCTCTTATCCTTTGCGAATACTGCCATGCAATGGGCAACGGCCCCGGTGATCTTGAGGAATACCACGATGTATTTTACAGCAGTGAACGATTTATCGGCGGACTTGTCTGGGAGTGGTGCGACCATGCCCTGCCTCAGGGAGAAACCTCCGACGGAAAAACAAAATACGGCTACGGCGGTGATTTCGGTGAACGCCACAACGACGGTAATTTCTGTATGGACGGACTTTGTTATCCCGACAGAAAGCCTCATACGGGATTGCTGGAAGTAAAGCAGGTTTATCGTCCTGTTAGAGTTCTGAGGACTGAAAATTCAGACAGATATATTATAAAAAGCTTTCTTGCATTTGAAAATGCCGCAGATATTATTGATGGATATTTTGAGGTGACAGCTGATGGAGATGTTATTAAAACAGGCAGATTTATTCCCGATGTTGCTCCTATGTGTGAAAGTGAAATTCAGATTAACATTGGAAATATTCCTGCCGACAAAAATGTCTATATCCGATTTATTTTCAAGGCAAAAAACAATACAAGCTATTGTGAAAAAGGATATGAGGTTTGCTTTGACCAGATCTGTCTTAATGAAATGAGTCATAAACTGATTCCCGTATCGGATTCAGCTCCCGAAGTTTCAGAAAACCCTGTCGAAATAACTATCACCTCAAGTAAAAATATATTCAGACTCAATAAACTCATCGGATATTTTGATTCTGTTATATCGGATGGAGAGGAACTGCTTGACGCTCCGATAAAATTCAATTTTTTCCGTGCTCCCACCGATAACGACACCATGAAGGGCGACTGGTACAGAGCGCATTTTCATGATTATGACACGAAAATATACAGCATAAAAACCGAAATGCAGGACAATGCCGTAAGAATAACGGTTAAGCAGTCTTTTGGCTGGAATATGTATCAGCCCTTTGCAAAGGGAGAGGTGATTTATACAATTGACGGAAATGGTGTAATGAACATAAAATGCGAGGCGGAGACATCAAATAAGGTAACATTCCTTCCCCGTTTTGGAATAAGGCTTTTTATGCCGAAGGTGTTCGATAGGGTGAGCTATTTCGGCTTTGGTGCGTATGAAAGCTATTCGGACAAGCATCATGCGTCATATATCGGAAAATTTGACTGCAATATTGCCGATATGTTTGAGGACTACATAAGACCACAGGAAAATTCATCTCATTTCGGATGCAAATATATGACGGTTTACAGTTCCGACAGGACTGTGACATTCACTTCTTCTTCTGATTTTTCGTTCAATGCTTCCGAATATACCGAGGAGGAACTTGCAGAAAAACGACACAATTATGAGTTAAAAAAATGCGGCAGCAATGTCATATGTGTAGACGCAATGATGGCAGGAGTAGGATCTGCAAGCTGCGGACCTGCTTTGAACGAAAAATACAGACTGCCCCTGCCTAAGATCTCTCTTGATTTTACAATTATTTTCTCTAATAAAGAGATAATTTGATTTGGAGGTAATATAATGAAAAAAGTAATATCATTAGTTTTATCGGCAGTAATTATGCTTTCTGCATCAGCCTGTGCTGCGGACACTTCCGTTACAGCTGAAGCCGCCGCAAACGTTAATACTACAGCAACTACAGCAGCAACGGAGTCTGAACAGGATAATAGTATGCGAGATATAACAACAATGGAGCTTGTCCGTGAAATGGGCTATGGTATAAATCTCGGAAATACCTTTGAAGCCTGCGGTGATTGGATAAACGGAAAAACGCCAAATGATTTCCAGCAGGCTTGGGGCAGTCCGATTATCACCGAGGAGATAATTCAGACCTATGCCGACGCAGGCTTTGGAGTGCTTCGTATCCCGGTGGCATGGTCAAATATGATATCCGATGATGGGAAATATACTATTGCACCCGAATATATTGACCGAGTTAAAGAGGTAGTAGACTGGACTCTCGATTCGGGAATGTACGCAATAATCAATATACATTGGGACGGCGGTTGGGTAAACGAATTTCCCGAAAATAAGGAAGAAAGTATGAAGCACTTTACCGCTATGTGGACTCAGATAGCGGCTGCTTTTGAGGATTATCCCGATACACTTATGTTTGAGGGTCAGAATGAAGAGCTTGGCTGGGACAGCATCTGGAATCCGTGGGGCGGAACGGAAGATCAGAAAAAAGAATCCTATGCCCTTGTAAACGAGGTGAATCAGGCATTTGTTGATACTATCCGTGCAGACGGCGGAAACAATCCTCGGCGGCATCTGCTTATATCGGGTTACAATACAGGTATTGACCGCTCCTGCGATCCGCTGTTCAAAATGCCCGACGACCCTGCCGGAAGAATGGCACTCTCCGTACACTACTATACTCCCTCTACCCTGTGCATTCTCGACAAAGACGCAAGCTGGGGCAAAGCCATAACCGAATGGGGCAGCGACAAGGACTTGAAAGAGCTGGACGACAACATGAAATTACTGAAGGAAAACTATATTGATAAGGGCATACCCGTCATAGTCGGTGAATACGGCTGCTTTGGCGACAACAAGGAACGTGAGGTCAAGGAAAAATGGATGCTGACTGTATCAAAAGCAATGTATGACATCGGTGCCTGTCCTGTATTATGGGATACTCCGGGCGGTGAATGTGACCGACCCAATGCGAAATTCAGCGACCCCGATTTTATCGCCAAGCTTATTGAGCCTGCAAAAAAATAAATAATAACAAAACTAAAAAAGATTTATTATCCTCTGTTTTTCAGTCAAAAAATCTGACAAAACAGAGGGTATCTTTTTATATATTCTGCTCCGTCTTTGCTTTCAATCTTTTGGACAAATCCTGCAAATCCTGACAAGCATCAAAGCACATCTGATACTAATTCCAAACCGTTCTATAGACAAAGACGACAGATAGAATAATCCAAGTCAAGGAAGACGACCGCAGGCAGGCTGCCGCCTGTCAAGGGAGTCTGACGCAGAATTGGATTATTATATCCGAGTATTTGTCTATAGGTTGGTTTGGAATTAGTATGATTGTACCGGTCAATATCTTTAGTGCTGCTGCCTGCGGTAAGACCGCTCTTGAAAGCCCGTATCTTCTCACGCCGTTCGTCAAATGCCTTGTTGTATTTCTACAAAAGCTCCGGATACCGGGATAGCTTCTTGCGGTAGCTCCTGCACTTATTGCCTAAATTGAAGTACAATAAAATATAGCACAATGAATATAATTTTAACCGAATATCTTAATGAACCATTTGAGATAGGTGAATACAGAGTTGTTAATTTTGTTGGTAAAACTGTTGTTTGTGCTCCATTCCAAATAATCGCTTAACATCACCCGATAAATTATCAATAGCAAGACAAAGCCTGTCAACAACCTTTTGAAGGGTCTGGAAGCATGTTATATTATGTTTTTATACTAAACACCATTTAAAATTTGGAAAAAATCAAGCCGACAATCTCGAATATATAGGATTTCGGCGCAGATTTTTTCCTGTATTTTATTGGTGTTTAGTATTATAGCGCTTTTGACCAAATAAGGATCCAACACTAAGGCATATTTCTGCAGAATACACTCCGCTGGAATCAATATGATTCGGCGGGGTTTTTATGTTTTTCTGTAAGCGAGTAATCTTGGATTATATTTATACTATAGCAATCCACAAAAATATCCTGACAAGTTCGTCGATTCAAAGCTTGAATAGTGTCGTCACTCACCCTTGACAGGCGGCAAGCCTGCCTACGGGTTCGTTCCTAACTCTTCAAGCTTTGCCCTCGCCTCCTTTTGTCAGTCTATTTTTATGTCTTGCTATAGTGAAATACTCATTAAAAAATTATGATCCTGAAGAGTAAGAAATTATGAAAAGCAATGAATATGCAAGTTATGCTAATTTAACTTGCAAGATGGGATGTTTGATATTGATGAATTGTCTTGGATTATAAATTCTGCATACAAAAAATATTTACAAAACAATATAATAATATACATATCAAGGTCTTGAAGTTGGAGCTGCTACAAGGTATATTATAAGTGCATCAAAGAAAAAGCAAATAGAGACACGCGCTTAGAAATGTGATGCGCAGCATTGTTTTGTACATAAAATGAATTTTCTTTGTGGAAAAAATTCAAAAAGGTGAACAGTGATGAAAAGAGCAATGTATATAATCAAACGATTTCTTTCAATGATCGTTATTCTTGCGGTATGTTCATTCATGATATTCTTCGTCCTGAGAATGTCAAAGGTCGATCCGCTGGCGGTAATGATCGGCAACAGCCGTTCTACCGATGAGTTGAAAGCTACCCTTACCGAACGGTATAATCTGAACAAGCCGCTTCTGACGCAGTATTATATATGGATAACGGGAGTTCTCAAAGGTGATTTCGGAATCGACTATATTGACGGTCAGAATGTTAAGGAGCTTATTTCTTCCCGACTTCCCGTAACTGTTGGGTTGGTGATATTCAGTTCCGTTATAGGATTCTTTATTTCGATCATAATGGGCGTTTGCTCGGCACTCAAACGCGGAAAAGCTGCCGATTCAATACTTTCGGCGGTAATGCTTATCGTTTCGGGAACCCCATCATTCCTGATCTCGATACTTGTACTTATCTTTATGACGGTCAATGTTCCGAGCTATTCTTTTATCGGAACCTATTCAAATTTTGGCGAATTCCTTGGAAGAATAATTATTCCGAGCGTTATAATGTCGCTCTCACTTGTAGCTATGCTTGGAAGAATAACACGAAGCAGTATGATAAAACAACTCAGCTCCGCTTACATCTCAACTGCGGAAGCGAAAGGTCTGAATGGTTTTAACATCACCTTTAAACACGCTTTCCACAATGCAGTTATTCCGGTGATCACCGCAGGCGGCTATATGATAGCAGGTTCTATCGGTTCTACCGTTATTGTTGAACAGATCTTCTCTCTTCCGGGAATAGGCGGTCTGCTCATTAACGCTATACAGACAAATAATTATCCTATCGTTCAGATACTTGTACTTTTCATGCTTGCAGTTTACCTTATTATGAACTTTATTATTGACATACTTTATATCGTTGTTGACCCGAGAGTTGAACTTGAATAAACATAACGGTCTTTAACAAAACCTAAGGAAAGGTCTGATCCCAAAATGAAAAATAAAGCGGGAAAATTTTTTACACCGGTCGTTTCGGTGACAGGTTTTATCCTGCTGGCAGTACTTATTATATCGCTGTTTTCAAGCTTTATTGCACCATACGATCCTATTCAGACGGACGCAACCGCAATTTATGCCAAAGCTTTTTCGCAAGGACATATCTTCGGAACGGACGGACTTGGAAGAGATCTTTTTTCAAGGCTTATCTGCAGTGCAAAAACGTCCATCCTCAACGCTTTTCTCGTAGTGATCTTTGAGGTTGCGGTCGGTGTTCCGCTCGGTCTTATTTGCGGATATTACAGGGGCTGGATAGATAGCACGGTAACAAGAGTATGGGATGTTATAAGTGCGCTTCCGCCGCTGCTACTGTCATTCCTGCTCATCGCAGTAATGGGTAAAGGAATGTATACGGGAATAATCGCAATAGGCATTTCCTATATCCCTATGACCTGTAAAATGGCTCGTTCGCTGATAATGACTGAAAAGAAAGCGACTTATGTTGAGGCCTGCCGGTCTATGGGAATGTCCGATGCAAGAATAATTTTCGTGCATATCCTTCCTAATGTTATAACAACAATGATCTCTCAATTCACACTTGATATAGGTTCAGCCATTACATCAATGGCGACCCTCAGCTTTCTCGGACTGGGCGTTCAGGCTCCGGATGCCGATTGGGGAACTCTGCTGAAGGACGGTATGGGTAATATTTACAATAATGCGTCACTTCTTGTTATTCCTGCGATATGCATTATAACCGTGACAGTTTCCATCAACCTTTTCAGCGATGGTATACAGAATTACATCGACCCCTCTCTGAGAAAGCTGCCCTCCTTTAAACAGTATGAAAAGAAGCTGCTTGACCAAAAAGCCTTAAAGAAAGGGGCGTGAATGCTGTGAAAAGCGAAGCTCTGCTTGAAATAAAAGATCTGCAAACAGATTTTATGACAGTAAGAGGAATAGTTTACGCCGTTCAGGGTGTGAATATTGAAGTAAAGAAAGGTGAGATACACGGCATTGTTGGTGAAAGCGGATGTGGAAAAAGCGTTACAGCAAAATCTATTATTCGTCTTCATAACGATGAGATATCACGATACAGCGGCCAGATACTTTATAACGGAGATATGGGCGAAAGTGACATTCTTCAAATGAATCATAGTCAGCTTGCAGACTTTCGCGGAAATGATGCCGCAATGATCTTTCAGGATCCTATGACATCACTTAACCCAATAATGAAAGCAGGCGAACAAATTGCTGAAATGCTTCGTCAGAAAAAGCATCTCAGCAAGCAGACTGCTCACGATCAGGTTATTGAGATTTTTGAAAAGATCGGCATTACCCCCGCCGAAAAAAGATATAATCAATATCCTTTTGAAATGAGCGGCGGTATGCTGCAGAGAATAATGATAGCAATGGCGCTTTCGTGCAAACCTAAACTTCTTATCGCTGACGAACCGACGACAGCGCTCGATGTTACCATTCAGGCACAGATACTCCACCTTATAAAGGAACTGCAGCAGGAAACAGGAATGTCTGTATTGATCATCACACACAACCTCGGCGTAGTTGCAGAAATATGTGACAGCGTTACAGTAATGTATGCAGGCAAGGTAGTTGAATCGGGAAGTGTCGGTGATATTTTCGATCATCCTTCGCACCCTTATACAAAGGCTCTGCTGGAAAGCAATCCCAAGGAGTCGGACACAGAAAAACGAATGAAGAGCATTGCAGGAAGTCCTCCGCTGCTTTATGAAAAATTCAAGGCTTGTCCGTTTGAACCAAGATGCTCATATTCCTGCGAAAAATGCAGAAATAACGTTCCGATAACGGAATCAGTCAGCGAGGGGCATACGGCCGCTTGCTTTAGATGGCAGGAGGTAGCAGAAAATGTCTGATACTCTTATAAGCGTAAGGCACATAAAAAAATATTTTCCTCTTGGAGATCACAAACTTGCAAAATCGAAGATCAAATATGTTCACGCAGTCGATGATGTCAGCCTTGATATAAACAAAGGCGAGATATTCGGTATTATCGGTGAGAGCGGCTCGGGAAAATCTACTATGGGAAGATGTATCCTGAAACTTATTGATATTGACAGCGGTGAGATATTCTTTGACGGAAAGGATATCACACATCTGAAAAAGAAAGAGCTCGACACACTTCGGCCGAGGATGCAGATGGTCTTTCAGAACCCTCTTGCATCGTTCAATCCTAAAAAAACGCTTAGGTTCAGCCTTGAAGAGCCTGCAAGAATAAATGGGATAAAGCCTGAAGTATATAAAAAACGCCTTTCCGAGCTTATGAAATACATCGGCTTATCAGAAGATGTCCTTTCAAGATATCCGACAGGTATTTCGGGCGGTCAGCTTCAGCGTCTTGCTATAGTAAGGGCATTGATGCTCACACCCGATTTCATCCTTGCAGATGAACCCGTTTCTGCGCTTGATGTTTCCGTTCAGGCAAACATACTCAATCTTCTGCTTGATCTGAAGAGAGATTACAATCAGACGATACTGTTTATTTCGCATGATCTTAATGTTGTCAAGCATGTTTGCGACAAAATCGCAGTTGTTTATCTCGGTGCAATAATGGAAATGGGTCCCGTTGATACGGTCTATTCAAACATTATGCATCCTTACACCGAAGCGCTCGTTTCCGCAAAACCAAAGGAACACCCGTTTATTGAAAAGGAACATATTCTGCTTGAGGGAGATATCCCGAACGCAATAGATGTTCCCGAAGGTTGTCGCTTTGCAGGAAGATGCAAATACTTCAAGGAAGGTCTGTGCGACAACAGAACTCCGAAACTAAAAGATATGGGCGGTGGACACTATGTTGCCTGCCATTTCCCGATCGGTATGCAAAAAGAATGATTTTAAAAGGTGAGGAATATCCGCACTTTTATAAAATGAAAGGAAGGAAAAAATTATGAAAGCTTTTGAAAAGGAAAATCTGAAAAAAATTGCCGCTTTTGCCGCTGCATTGACTATCACAGCAGTTTCAGCCGGCTGTTCCAACACAACAGGCAGTGCTGACAGCACGAGTACGCCATCGGCATCCGTTGCAGAGGAGAACGGTCAGACTGTATTAAAGGTCGGCTTCACTCGTGAGCCATCCTCATTTGATCCTGCAGATTTCACAAGCATTGCATCCTGCCTTGCAGGTTATGACTGCTATGATACGCTGCTCAATTTCACCGCTGACGGAACAGACGTTGAACCTGCTCTTGCCGAGAGCTGGGAACAGGTCGATGATACAACATATACATACAAGATCAGAGAAGGAGTCAAGTTTGCTGACGGAAATGATCTTACAATGGAGGATGTTCTTTTCTCCCTTAACCGCGTTAAGGAAGACGGTTACTATATGAGCTATCTTTTCTACAGCGTTGATTATTTTGAAGTTGATGAAGCAACACGCACACTGACAGTTCATCTTGCTTACCCCGATTCGACTTGGAAATACGTTCCTGCAGCTTCTCCTTGCTGCATTATGGAAAAATCGGTAGTTGAAGCAGAAGGCGATAAGTACGGTTCAGCCGAGGGCAGTGCTGCAGGTACAGGCCCATACAAACTTGTGTCCTGGGCATCTGGCAGCGAGATCGTTATGGAAAAGAATGAAAACTGGTGGGGCGGTGCTGATAAGCTTGATATCGACAGAATTGAGTTTTATGTTATTGAGGACGAAAGCGCTCTTGCACTTGCTGCAAAGGGTGGTCAGGTCGATTTCGTTTACGGCATTTCAAATGATGTCAAGTCGGTATATGATTCGACCGACAAGATCGATGTTATCACCTGCGAAGGTACGACTGCAAATTACATTGCCTTCAATACTGCGCAGGAACCTTTCAATGATGTCAACGCTCGAAAAGCTGTTATCAGCTGCATCGACAAGGCACAGGTAACTTCCGTTATCGGCGGAGCTTATGCAAGTGAAGCAGGAACTGTTATTCTTCCTTCTTCCATGATGTATATGGACAAGGGAATGTGGGACAAAACTGTCTCCGAAGCGGCATCCTATTCTCAGGATTATGAAAAGGCAGCAGAGTATCTTGCTCAATCGGCATACCCCGATGGTTTCAGCTTTGATTATATCTGTAACTCAAACAACAAGAAGCAGGCTGAATTCTTAAAGTCAATGATCGATGCAAGCGGTTCTATCACAATGAATATTGTCGAAGTTCCGTCAAGCGAATATTTTAGCTATATGTATGGCTATACCCTCGATGAAAATGAAAACAGATACTATGACGCAGTCGGAACTTATATGATGTCAGACTATCTTGATCCTTACGGTCTTCTCGGAACAATGTATCTCGGCGGAAATGCTGTTCAGGGCGGTACAAATCAGGCTCTTTGGATCAATGAGGAAGCAGACGGCTATCTGAATGCAGCACTTTCTTCCAATGATGTCAGCATAAAGATGGATAATTATACAAAGGCTTATAAGATCTACGCTGAAGAATGTCCCTACCTCAATCTTTACACTGGAATAGATACTTACGCGCTCAACACCGGTTTCACCTACACACCAAGCCCGATGTTCTGGTATAACTTCACCTACGCAGATGTTCATACAGCCAAGTAATAAATGTCGGCTGCCTTATCTGCCTGCAATGAGCAGATAAGGCAGCAATATGACAAAAAGGGAGTACAAATAAATGCCTTATCTTGAAATAGTATGGATTCTTCTATGCTCAGTTCTTGTATTTATTATGCAGGCAGGATTTGCAATGCTTGAAACGGGACTTACACGGTCTAAGAACGCGGGAAATATCATTATGAAAAATCTGATGGATTACTGCATTGGATCGTTGGTTTTCTGGGTGATAGGTTTCGGGCTGATGTTCGGAAACTCGGCAGGCGGACTTATCGGCAGACCCGGATTTCTTTCTTTTGAAAGCTACAGCTATACGGCAGGGCTTCCTGTCATGGTATTTATCCTGTATGCTTCCGTTTTCTGTTCGACATCAACAACAATTGCATCGGGCGCGCTCGCTGAAAGAACATCATTTAAAGCATATCTGATCTATTCCGCAGTAATGAGCACACTCGTTTACCCCATATCGGGACATTGGATATGGAACAGCAGCGGATGGTTAAAGAATATCGGTTTTCACGATTTTGCAGGCGGAACGGCGGTTCACGTTGTTGGAGCGGCTGCAGCCTTTGTGGGAGCAGCTATCGTCGGTCCGCGAATCGGCAAATTCAGCAAAGACGGAAAGCCTAAGGCGATCCCCGGACATAACCTCACGATCGCTGCGCTCGGCATATTCATTCTCTGGTTTGGTTGGTTCGGATTCAACGGAAGCTCTGTAACTCTAACCGAAAACGGCTTTGATCCCGAAAAGCTTGGTGGTTTGTTCTTCAATACGAACATTTCTGCTGCGGCTTGTGCTGTTACAGCAATGTTTATCACATGGGCGAGATACGGCAAGCCCGATGTTTCTATGACGCTTAACGGTGCACTTGCCGGACTTGTCGGAGTTACTTGCGGCTGTGATGTAGTGACCCCGGTCGGTGCGCTTTTCATAGGAGTTATATGCGGCTTTGTACTTATTTTCGGAGTGGAATTTATAAACAAGCTTAAAGTTGACGATCCCGTCGGTGCAGTAAGCGTTCACGGTTTGTGCGGTGCGGCTGGTTCGATCCTCACCGGTGTTTTTTCAACCGAAACAGGTGTGTTATACACAGACAATTTCGGCGGCCTTGGAGTGCAGATACTCGGGGTTCTTGCAGCAGCTTGCTGGTCGGGACTTGTTATCGGAGGTTTGTTCCTGCTTCTAAAGAAAACTGTCGGAGTAAGAGTAAGCGCTGAAAACGAAATTGCAGGTCTTGACAAGTGCGAACATGGACTAACAAGCAGCTATGCAGATTTTGTTGGTTCCGCTCACCTTATGGCAGAAGAAAGCGAAGGCGCACCTATCATTAGGGCAATAGACGAATCAACCGAACTTAATAAGAGCGATTACAAGGCTGACGGTAAGATCCGCAAGGTAGTCGTTATAATGAATGCTTCAAAGTTTGAAACGCTCAGAATAGCAATGGATAAGCTTGATATTACGGGTATGACCGTTTCAAATGTAAGCGGATGCGGAATCCAGAAGGGCAGAAATGTTCTTTACCGCGGTGCTGAATATGAATCTCATCTGCTTCCGAAGATAAAGGTTGAGATCGTTATAAGCACAGTTCCGCTTGGTCTTCTCATTGACACGCTCAAGAAAGTCCTTTACACGGGTAAGGTCGGCGACGGAAAGATCTTCGTATATGAAGTTGAAAATGTGATAAAGATCCGAACAGGAGCCGAGGGCAAAGAGGCTCTTGAATGAGCCTAAAGAAATAAAAGGAAAGAAGGCGGCGTTATGAAGGAAAACGATGAATATTTTGATTCCAAAAAGGATGAGGAAATCCCCGAAGACCTTGATCGCCGTTATCTTTCGATAACTGAAGTTGCTAAATACCGAAGGTTATCCTCCGATACCCTGCGGTATTACGACAGGATAGGTCTTGTCAAGCCGAATTATGTTGACAAATCGAATGGCAGAAGATATTATTCGATGGATCAATGCGAGCATCTCGGAACGATCAAGGAACTTCGAAAAATGAATCTTTCCCTTAATGAGATAGAGGAGTTTATGACCTGTCGGAACCTCGAAAAATCGGAAAGAGTGCTTTCAAGGCATCTTGAAGTTCTGAAAAAAGAGATCGAAGAAAAGCAGAAACTTTACAGCATCCTTGAAAAAAAACTTGACTTTCTTGCTCAGATAAAATCGGCGGATTTCGTGACTGATCTCCCCGTTATAAAGGATATCCCCGAAAGATATGTGCTGAAAGGCAAACGCAACAAGCTTTCTACAAACAAAACAGCTATCGAATTTATGAAGCTTGAAGAATCGCTTGGTACTGAATCGCCTATTCTTGCCACAAACAAGGTTGCAATGGAGGTAAACGATTCTGTGATTGACAGCGAATTCAGGTCGGATGTCTGTCCAATGCTTTTCTGTTCGGAAAACGAGTCGGACAGAAAAAATTTCGCTGTTGTGAAAGGCGGAAAATATATCTGTGCTTATCATTCGGACAGCACAGGCTATCTTGGTGAGATAATCGCAAAAATGAAGTATTTCGCTGATGAAAACGGCTGCACGATGGCGGATAGAGGAATTTTCATCTATCAGGTGGACATCACTCTTACAGATGAACCTTCTGAAACGATAATTGAGCTGCAATACCCTATATATCCTAAGGATCCAACATAAAACAACGCCGTTTAAACGGCTCAGAAAGGAATGATCTTGAATGATCGCAAGGAATGATCTGCTTGCAATGCAGAATGCAGATAAATTTGATACCTTTGGTTCGTCACGTTTTCCAACACTTATGGCAAAAGCACTTGAGCAGGGGCTTGAACCGGCAGACAGTATCGGTTCACAGGGAATAACCTGTTTCGCAAGAACTTCTCTCAGTCCGACATATACGGGACACGAAACTTTTTTGAGAAGTCCATTCTGCGAAGATGTTCACGATGTCGGAAAATATGATATTGCAGTTGTAGGTATTCCCTATGACAGCGGCACATCCAACCGTTCGGGAACAAGGCTCGGACCTCAGGGTATCAGACATGCTTCGTCACAGATCTCTCCGTTCAACCCCGACTACGGCGTTGACCTTTATGAGAAGATCAAGCTTTGTGATGTCGGTGATATATATACTCTTCCCGCAAATGCAGAAAAAACCTTTGACCAGATCACAAAGGGTATTGGATTTATCGCTTCTCAGGGAACGATGCCGATAATTCTCGGCGGTGATCACTCCACATCGTTTCCTTCTCTGCGTGGTATCGCACCTTATATCGACGGAAATATAGGAGTTATCCACATAGACCGTCACAGTGATTGCGATGCTATACAGATGGACGAAAAAATGCACGGTACCGAATGGTATCACGCAACGCAGCTCCCGAATGTTTCGGCAAAAAATCTTGTTCAGGTAGGTATTGGCGGAAACTGCTGCAAATCGTGGTCAAAATTCGTTCGTGACAGCGGTCTGACTGCGATCTCGATGGAGGATATTGATAAGTACGGCATTGACAAGGTGGCGGAAACAGCGCTTGAGATCGCTTGGAAGGGATGTAAGGCAGTTTATATCAGCCTTGATATAGATGTTCTCGAAGCTGCGTTTTGTCCGGGTACGGGAACACCCGATTTTGGAGGAATGCTCCCAAGAGAGCTTCTGCGTCTTTTAAAGCTTTGCACAGCACCCGGTATCTGCGGAATGGATGTAGTTGAGGTTTCGCCTCCGTTCGATGTAAGTGAGATCACATCGCTTGCAGCTTCACGCTGCATCATAAATGTTATGTGTAACCTTGCACTTAACGATTCGGTATATAAATTCTGATCGTCTGAAAGGGATGTTGATATGACAACTGACAGTCTGAAAAAGCTTGTGCTTGCAGCGCAGGGAAAGATCCCATTTGACAAGCTTTTTGTGAATATGAAGCTCATTGATGTTTACTCCGAACGTATCATCGAAAACGCTTCTGTCGGTGTATGTGACGGTATAATTTCATCGGTCTGTCCCGGTTTTGAAGCAAAGGCTGAAAAAGTTATCGACTGCAAAGGGATGTATGCTTCTCCATCCTTTATAGATTGTCATATGCATATTGAATCCTCACACCTTTCGCCTGCAGCTTACTGTGAGGGAGCGGCAGTGCACGGAACAGGCTGTATTTTTACCGACCCGATGCAGACTGCAAATGCAGCCGGTGAAGAAGGTTTAAAAGCGTTTCTCGAACTGCTTTCCGAACAGCCTGTACATAGCTTTCTGCAGTTTCCCTCACGCGTTCCTGCTGCAGAAGGGAAAGAAACCTCGGGAGCATATTTTTCACCCGATGATACAATAGAAATGATGAATAGGTTTGGTGCATTCTCTCTCGGAGAGGTGAATGCGCAGGAGCTTCTCAAACAGTCTTCACTTGAGAAAATTTGTTGTGCGATGAACGGAGGCTATCATATTAACGGCCATTGTCCCGCTTTGGAACATGATATGCTCTGTGCCTCTGCCTCCGCAGGAATAAGTGACGATCATGAAAGTGAAAACGGCACGGAGTTAAAATCAAGACTTTTTTCGGGCATTCCCGTTTTTATAAGGCAAGGTTCTTCAGAACCAAACTGTGCAGCACTTGTTTCCGAAGTCGTGAAAGATGCTCTGCCGACAGACAGCCTTATGTTCTGCACAGATGATAAATCACCGTCTGATATTTTAAAGAACGGCTGCATCGACAATAATATCCGGATAGCGATAAAGTGCGGTATGCCGCCGATAACAGCTATAAAGCTTGCATCGCTCAACGCTGCGCGGCACTATGGAATTGAAAGAAATGTCGGTTCGCTTACTCCGGGAAGATATGCTGATATTGTGCTTTTTGAGGATCTTGAAAATATCAACATCCGAAAAGTTTTTTTCAAGGGTGAACCGATCAGCAAAAAAAAGAGCATGATAGCTGATATTCAAAGCAAATATCCGTCACTTTTCGATACGGTAAAGCTTCCCTCACTTACCTATGAAATGCTTTTAAAGAAAGCTGCTGTCCCCGATGGCTTCTCAAACGAAATATGTATCTCAATGAAAAGTGGAAGCCTTCTCACCTATCGTTCGGACGAAACTCTTAAGGTTTCCAATGGCTTTGTAATGCCGGATATTGAACGTGATATTCTTCCGATCGCGGTAATTGAACGATATGGAAAGAACGGAAATATCGGAAAAGCCTTTATAAAGGGTCTTGGTATAAAAAAAGGTGCCGTTGCTTCATCAACAGCTCAGGAGGGAAATAACATTGTTGTCAGCGGCGCTGATCCTGATGATATGCTTCTTGCGGTAAAGGCTGTAGCGGCAGCAGGCGGCGGAAGCGCTGTATGCGTTGGTGGAAAGCTGATCGCCCTTCGGCCGATGCCGTTCTGCGGAATAATGGGAACTGGCAGCATCGAGGAAGAGATAGGGGCTGCAGAAAAATTTAACGAGGGTCTGAAGGCAACGGGCAGTGACGATACTATGCTTATGCTGAAGCTTACAGTTTCGCTGTGCCCGTCAATACCCGAGATCGGACTTACCGATAAGGGGCTTATTCTTTGAAAAGAGGTGCGGATATGGGAAAGTCGGCAAATGTTGATCTTATTAACGGCGAACCGTCAAAAATGATATTGAGATTTGCTCTTCCTCTGATATTTGCAAACCTTTTTCAACAGCTTTACAATACCGTTGATACTATCATAGTCGGCCGCTTCAATGGAGATGATGCTTTGGCTGCGGTTGGGGCATCATTTGCGGTAACAATGGTAATGATCGCATTTGCGACGGGTACAGGTACAGGCTGCTCTGTTCTCATCTCAAAACGATTTGGTGAAAGAGATCTTTCTGAGGTAAAGACCGCCGTATCGACCGTTCTTATCTTTTCGCTGATTTTTTCGGTTATCATTGGTGCAGCCGGTTTGATCTTCAGCAAGTCTTTGCTTGAGGTTTTGGAAACTCCCAAAAACATAATCAAGGATGCCGAAAGCTATCTGATGATCTATTCGGCAGGGATGCCGTTTATGTTTTTGTACAATGTTCAATCGTCAATATTCAGTTCGTTTGGGAATTCAAAAACTCCGTTGGCATTGCTGATAATGTCCTCATTGATAAATATTGCACTTGATCTTCTTTTTGTGGGGTATTTCTCAATGGGGGTAAAGGGCGCAGCAGCTGCAACGCTTATTGCGCAGGCTTTTTCGGGAACGGTATCCTTTGTTCTTCTTATCAAAAACGTGTATTTCGGTAATTACCGTGAATACAGCTATCGTCATTTTTCATTTTCAACATTAAAGCAGATGCTTTCATACGCTGCCGTATCGGTTGTACAAACTTCCGTAACATCCATAGGAATGATGCTGATACAAGCTGTCATAAACCGATTTGGTTCGGGAGCACTGGCAGGCTACACGGCAGCATCAAAAATTGATTCGTTTGCGATAATGCCTTATCTCGCGTGTTCAAATGCGATCTCGACCTTTACTGCACAGAATATCGGAGCAGGTCAGCGTGACAGAGTTTCTGCCGGTTTTAAAGCAGGACTTAAGATATGTCTAATGATGTCGCTGATCGAATTTGCGCTCATTTCGGCTTTGCATGATCAATTCCTGAGCTTGTTTATGGATATAAATACTGTTTCGCACGATGCTATCGAAACGGGGCTTGCATATATGATAACAATGTCGTTCTGTTACTGGATAATGGGAATAAACTCTTGCCAGAACGGTATGCTGCGTGGAACGGGAATGTTGAATATACTCCTTGCGAATAGTATTCTTGGATTAATAATAAGAGTCGTATTCGCTTATACAGCTGTAAATATAAGTTTTATCGGAGTAAGTTCAGTATGGCTCTCGATGCCCGTTGGATGGACATTCAGCATTATATTTTGCATTGCTGCAAGAAAATTTGTGCAGAAAAGAAAAATAAAATCGTGAAAACGCCATAGTGACCTGTGTAATTGAGTGGACAATACCGCTTTATGACGGAATTAATCAATAAAATATTTCTATTATGGGAGGAAATAATTATGGCATGCTTTATCGTACCGACAACAGAAGCGATCGTAACAACTATCGCAGAAAAGGTCTTACATTCGCACGAATGCAAGGCTGAACATGAGGGAAAGAAATTGACCTGCAAATTCTCGGAGAAGCTCGGACTTCTTAACAAGATGCTCTGGGGAGGTTCGGCACTGCTTGCGTTCGAGCATGTATGGCATGGCGAAGTAGTTCCGTTTTATCCGTTCCTTACCGCGGCAAACGATCCCGAATCAGCAGCCGTGATGATGCACGAAATGGCAACATCGGGAGTTGCTATGGCAGCACTTGTTACAGCTGTTTGGGCAGGAGTTTTATGCATCGGAGCAGTTATCGGAAAGAAAACTGAAAAAAATGCAAAGGAGAGTGCGGAATAATGACATTACTCATAACAATTTTTGCGGCTGTTATCTCAACAGCTGTATGGTATATGAACAGCGAAGCAAGAAAGATGAAGGTTGGCACTCTCTGCTGTATGTACTGGGGAGCGTCGCTGATGTGGCTTGTTGACGCTGTTGTGGAATATATGGAAACAGGCGCTGAATATTTCACTCCCGACACAATGTCAATGATAAATGACGGCTTTTTGGGTCTGTCAGTCGCTGCATTCGGACTTGTTATATGGCTTGTGATCGTTCTTGTAAAAGACCCAAACGGCATTGTAAAGAAAACGATAATGCATAAATAAGAATATGCTGAAACTATCCGTCTGCGTTCGCATTCGGATTTTCGACGTTACCGAAAGGAATGAGAAAAATGCATCTTACACCAAGAGAACAGGAAAGATTGATGATACACGCAGCAGGGGAGCTTGCAAAGCAGAGAAGAGAACGAGGCTTAAAGCTCAACTATCCCGAAGCCGTTGCTTACATAACCTCGGAGCTGCTTGAGCTTGCCCGTGACGGAAAAACCGTTACCGAGCTTATGAGCATCGGAAAACATCTCCTGACCTGCGATGATGTTATGGACGGCGTTCCAGAAATGATACACGAGATACAGCTTGAAGCGACTTTCCCCGACGGCACAAAGCTTGTGACCGTTCACGAGCCTATCATTCCGAACGGAAAGGTTATCCCCGGAGAGGTTATCACCGAAGACGGAGATATTACCATTAACGAGGGCAAAACAGCTGTGGAAATGACAGTGACCAACACCGCCGACAGACCCGTTCAGGTAGGCTCACATTTCCATTTCTTCGAGGTGAACAAGCTGCTTGAATTTGACCGTAAAGCAGCTTTCGGTATGCGCCTTGATATTCCTGCAGGTACGGCTGTGCGTTTTGAGCCGGGTGAAAGCAAAAAGGTGAACCTTATTCCCATAGGCGGAAACCGTATAGGCTTCGGACTGAACGACCTTACCTGCGGCGCTATGGACGATGAAAACGTGCGTGAAAATGCGTTTCAAAAAGCAAAAGAACTTGGATTTAAGGGGATGCTGTAAATGTTCAAGATGTCAAGAAAACAGTATGCGGATATGTACGGTCCGACGACCGGCGACCGTGTAAGGCTTGCAGATACCTCGCTTGTTATCGAGGTGGAAAAGGACTATACCGTTTACGGCGAAGAAGCGAAATTCGGCGGCGGAAAATCCCTTCGTGACGGTATGGGACAGTCTTGCTCCGTTCCCGACAGCGAATGTCCCGATACAGTCATTACAAGCGCTCTTATCGTTGACTATACGGGCATTTACAAGGCTGATATCGGTATCAAGGATGGCAAGATATGCGGCATCGGCAAGGCAGGAAACCCCGATATTATGGACGGAGTTACACCGTCGCTTGTGTTCGGTGCAGGAACGGAAGCTATCGCAGGTGAAGGACTTATCCTTACCGCAGGCGGCATTGATACACATATCCATTTTATCAGCCCTACACAGATAGAAACCGCACTCTATTCGGGCATTACAACTATGATAGGCGGCGGCACCGGTCCGGCTGACGGTACTAACGCTACCACTTGTACTCCCGGTAAATTCAACATTGAAAAAATGCTTGAAGCTGCCGAAGAATACCCTATGAACCTCGGATTTCTCGGAAAGGGTAACAGCGCAGACTATAACACACTTGCCGAGCAGATAGAAGCAGGTGCTTGCGGTTTGAAAATACACGAAGACTGGGGCGCAACACCGTCCGTAATAAATCAATCGCTGAATGTTGCCGATAAATACGATGTTCAGGTTTCCATTCACACCGATACACTCAACGAGGGCGGATTTGTTGAGGATACGCTGAACGCGATAGGCGGAAGAACTATCCATACATATCATACAGAGGGTGCAGGCGGCGGTCACGCTCCCGATATTATCAAGGCTGCGGCTTTTCCGAATATTCTGCCCTCGTCCACTAACCCGACAATGCCCTTTACAAGGAACACTATCGACGAACATCTTGATATGCTTATGGTATGCCATCACCTTGACAGCAAGGTCCCCGAGGACGTTGCTTTCGCTGATTCTCGAATTCGTCCCGAAACTATCGCAGCCGAGGACGTTCTTCATGATATGGGCATTTTCAGCATGATGTCCAGCGACAGTCAGGCTATGGGCAGAGTAGGCGAAGTTATCACAAGAACCTGGCAGACCGCTTCAAAGATGAAAGACCAGCGTGGAACATTGCCCGAAGATAACGATAGAAACGATAATTTTCGTGTGAAGAGATATGTTTCCAAGTACACGATAAATCCTGCCGTTACGCACGGTATTTCCGATCATGTAGGTTCCGTCGAAGTCGGCAAAATGGCAGATTTGGTTCTTTGGAAGCCTGCGATGTTCGGCGTTAAGCCCGAAATGATAATCAAGGGCGGCTTTATCTGCGCTTCAAAAATGGGCGATGCGAACGCTTCAATCCCGACGCCTCAGCCTGTGGTATATACAAAGATGTTCGGCGCAAACGGACTTGCCGTAAAGCGTTGCTGCATAAGCTTTGTATCGGGTGCTGCTGCCGAAAACGGCATAAAGGAAAGGCTCGGACTTCAGAGGATAGTTCTTCCCGTAAAAAACTGCCGCAAAATCGGCAAAAAGGATATGCGCTTCAATGATGTAACGGGTGATATAAAGGTCGATCCCGAAAATTATCACGTTACGGTAAACGGAAAGCCCATAACCTGCGAAGCGGCGGAAAAGCTGCCGCTTACGCAGAAATATTATCTCTTCTAAAGGAGAGTTCAGATATGATAACGGAAAAAATAATCGGAAAACTTGACAAAACCGATAAAAAAATAGAATATGTTTCGATAGACTGGTTTGAGCGCGGCAAAAAGCTTCTCCGAAAGACGACCGATTCGGGCGAGGATATCGGAATAAGGATCGACACACCGCTAAACGAGAATGATATCATTTTCGAGGACGAAAACAGGATAGTTGTCGTAACAATTGCACCCTCCGACCTTATAAGCGTGAGCATAGGTTCGATAGAGGAAATGGGAAGGCTCTGCTTTGAGCTTGGGAACCGCCATTTGTCGCTGGCGATAGGTCATGACAACGTCAAATGCCCTTACGATGAGCCGACCTTTGAATATCTGAAAAAGCTCGGTTTCAATGCGGTAAAAACGCACGAAAAGTTCACGGGTTACACCGAATGCAAGGGTCATGCCCACACGGATGCTCACGGAAACGAGCATGCTCATCATGAGCATTACCATAATCATGAACACCATTGACAAAATGCCGTTCCTGCGGCTCGTTCAGGCGCTTGATCCGCTGTTCCCGATAGGTGCGTTCACGCTGTCGAACGGCATGGAAACCTATGTGCAGAAAAATATCGTCAAGGACAAAAACAGCCTTTTGGAGTTCCTTAAAGCGTATCTTTACACGCTTCCGACGGGTGATGCAGGCTTTGCCGCAAGAGCGGCGCTCGGAGATGATCCGCTTGTGCTTGATGAGATTTTCGCTGCGGCAAGGTCGCCTTATGAGCTTCGAAACGGCAGCAGAACGCTTTGCAGGCGCTTTATCAAAACGGAAAGCACAATGGGCAGCAGTCCGCTGCTTGAAGAATACGGGAAAGCGATCGCAGAGGGAAAAGCAAACGGAAGTCACGCTATTGCAATAGGTCTTTTTATCCGTGATATCGGTGTTGATGTTTATGACGGCATCGCAATGTATTGCTACAGCCTGCTTTCGTCAATGGTAAATCACGCGGCAAAGCTTGTTCCGTTAAGTCAGCTTGACGGTCAGGCTGCATTAGCGGAGATTATCAATGATATTCCGAAAGAGGCGGAGCTTGCGATAAATGTTGAAACGGACGAGCTCGGGATCGGCGGCGCAGGCTTTGACCTGCGTTCAATGGAGCATGAAGGGCTTTATTCGAGAATTTATATATCTTGACAAAGAGGGAGAAAAAATGGCTTATGTAAAGATCGGCGTCGGCGGTCCTGTCGGTTCAGGCAAGACTGCTCTTATTGAACGTCTTACAAGAAAAATGTCGGAAGAATACAGCATCTGTGTTGTTACGAATGATATTTACACAAAGGAGGACGCAGAATTTCTTATAAAAAACTCTGCACTTCTGCCCGAAAGAATTGTCGGCGTAGAAACAGGCGGCTGTCCTCATACTGCCATAAGAGAGGACTGTTCGATGAATCTTGAAGCGGTCGATGAAATGGCAAGGAATTTCCCCGATGTTCAGATTATTTTTATCGAAAGCGGTGGCGATAATCTTTCAGCAACCTTTTCTCCAGACCTTGCCGACGCTTCCATTTATGTCATTGATGTGGCGCAGGGGGAGAAGATACCTCGAAAGGGCGGCCCGGGCGTTACACGTTCCGATCTGCTTGTCATCAACAAGACCGACCTTGCTCCGCTCGTTGGTGCAAGCCTTGACGTTATGGCGTCCGATTCAAAGCGTATGAGAGGGGACAGACCGTTTCTTTTCACTAACCTTATGACGCTTGACGGCGTTGACGCTGTTATTGACTGGATAAAGAAAAACGTGCTTTTCGAGGATCTGAAATGAGTATCTTAAAGCTTACCGCCGAGAACAGAAACGGTCGGACGGTAATCACCTATACAGAATTCACCGCGCCGCTTAAGATCGCAAACCCGTTTTATCGTGACGGTTATACCGAAGTAATGATGATGGCTGCGAGCGCAGGTATCCTTGAGGGTGACGCTTATGATATTGAGATAACCGTAAAGAAAAACGCAAATCTAAAATTCACGGTGCAGTCCTATTCAAAGATATTCAAAGCAGACAGCAGGGGAGCGTCGCAGCGAGTGAAAATATCCGTTGAAAGCGGCGGCAGACTTGTATATATGCCCAGCCCTGTGATACCGTTCGGCGGAAGTATCTTTGACGCGCGCACGGAGGTAAGATTACAAAAGGACAGCAGCTTTGTAATGACCGATATTCTTTCCTGCGGAAGAACTGCGATGAAAGAACGCTTTGAATTCACAAGCTATCGTTCAAGGACGGCAGTGTATGTCGAGGATAAGCTTTGTTTCCTTGACAATCAGCGGTTTGTGCCGAGTGAAACAACACTTTCGGGAATAGGATTTTTTGAGGGCTGTTCCCATATCGGAATGATGTATGTTTACGGCAAAGAGCCGACTATACCCGAATGTGAACGGATAGAATTCGCTTTAACAAAGGCGTCAAGGGGTACTTGCATACGCGCCGTAGCGGACAGCGCGGACGAGATATGGCAGCTTTTCGGGAAGATTATTTCATAGAAACATTGTTTTTTATTATTTCATATATGTTTGACGGTAACAGGATTTGGATTAGGAATATATATTTGTTAAACGACTTGCTGAAATATAATACTTTACAAATCTACATTCACACATTTTGAACTAATCAGATACGCATAATGAACACAGTAGCAAATGCTATCAGAATGAAAAAACGGTCAAGTACCGAATATCCCAAAATAACGGACAAACAAAGGACAAAACCCAAATTATAAAACACAACTCCGCAAACGCCGAAATCACAACGTTTGCGGAATTTTACGAAGTAAAATTTGGTGCCGCTGACCGGACTTGAACCGGTACGCTGTCGCCAGCGAGGGATTTTAAGGAGTTTGTCATATATTTTCTTTGGGGTAAACTCATTTGCATAAAAAGCTCCAAAACCGCATAGAATCGAGCTTTCTTTCGATTCAACAGTACATTGCAGGAGTTCGCCGAAGGGCGTTCTCCTGCAAATATTTTTAGAACTTTTTTAGAACAGGCAAATTATCCTTGTTGAAGATTTTTATTTTATATAACATAGCAGCTTTTCAAAAATCTCATATACTTTAGTTCCAGGCGCACATTGTGATGGTGGTGTATCTTTATTAGTATCAATAACTTGCTTTGCATTTCGTATTGCATTTTCGAGATTAGGTTTTAATAATGTATATATGTCATCGCGGTTTTTCTCATATTTGGAACCAAGGTACTCTGATAATCTCGGATAGTATTCACGTCTAGAAATTGCTGATTGCAATAGGTTAAAGTGAAGTAAAAACCAGTATTCTATGCACTCATTTGACCATAAAGCATGATACATAACAGAATCATTTTGTTTTGATAATGCTTGACAGCGATAGTGGGTGTTGTCGAAATCATCTTTTGGAAAGTCATCTTTATCATATACAAGCCAAACATGCTTAAATTCTATCGGCGATCTTAAAACAATTTCCTGAGCTTTATCAAGTAAAGACAACGTGTTGGAACCTTCCCCAATGCCTTCAATCTGAATAGAAATACGGTCTTTGTATTTTTTGTTGATCTCGTCTCTTAACTGCGTAAAGTATTTAGGTTCAGTTTGGGTGCCTTCTGTTACAATCAAATGATATTCTGGAGCAATCATTCTGCGATCATCACGTCGCTTTTTCATCCATTCTTTTTCCAAATCGCTCTTTTTTATAGGTTTTTTGACATATGATCACTTCCAATCCATTATGTTCTGGAAGTATGGGTCTGCACCATATCGCCCTTCTAAATACTGTTTATCAAAGGCCGCACTGGGGCGAATATGATTGCCGCTTTCATCTCTTAATTCATATAACGAATATAGATCGCTGGATTCATCATCTAGCTTGCATGCAAACCAAATTTCATCAGTTCGAAAAACAGAACTTTTCATTGTAGAAACATCATGAGAAGTAAATATTATCTGTGCATTTTTGGTGTTTATTTCAGGATTTTTGAAAAGCATAATTATGAATTTCAGAAGCTTTGGATGAAGTTTGGCATCCAGCTCATCAATAACAAGAAGTCTACCCTCTGTCAATGCAATAATAGCAAGCGGAAGGGCATTGAACAGCTTTTGTGTTCCGGCTGATTCCTGATTAATACTCAATTGATATGACTTGCCGTTAACTGTATGCTCAAACCACAACTCATAAATATTGTCATCTTCTGATGCCTTTACAAAATCATAATTACTGATATTTATACCGACGTTATTCATGAGTTCAATCAGCTTGTTTTTAAATGTTTCACTGGCTTCCAATAAGATACGATCCTCTGCATGTGGGCTGGAGTAATTACGAATAATACAATTCTCGAACCAATTGACAGCAAGGATTATTGGTTCAAATTTGTAGTTGATGTATAAAAATGACAAATAGGGGATCTGGTCATTAACTTCAGTATTTACTTTATTATTTTTTATGCTTGCTCCAAGAGCTATTTTGCCATTGCTGCGTTCAAAAATCATCGTGATTCTGCTGCCTTTTCCAAGCTTGCGACGATAAAGAAACTCTTCAGTAATCACGCAGTTAGTTATTGCGATAAAATATCGGTACTCATATTTATCATTGGGGCGAAAATACAAATCGAATTTCGTAGGCTCATTTTTGGAGTTGTCATCAAAAAGAAATGGAGCAAGTTCTGTAACAATACTCTGTGGATTATTGTTCTTAAAAATTTGAATAGGCTTCATTACCAGTGAAACAATACAGTTTATCGCATTAAGAACGTTGGATTTTCCTCCTCCATTTGGTCCGTATATAACTGAAACAGGGAGAAATTCATTTTTATCGTTGCTGCTTTTTAGTAATGACTTTTGAAAATTCTGTTCGCTGACGGCTTGAAGATCAAGAATTGTTTCATTCTTATAAGATCTGAAGTTTTCAAATGTAAACTGACACAGCATAAATACCACCCTTTCGTACCATTTATTATATTATATTATCGTCAAAATGTCAACAACATATACCAATTTTAAGAGAAAATTCTGAAATAAGGGATAGGTTAGTCAGATAATCCCGAAACATAGAAAAGACTCAGCAAACAACCAACATCCCCGATCGTTCGTGATCGGGGATGTTTTCATATTATATGAAGCTTATCTTCTCAAAAAAACATCACATAATAAATCGGAATGTAAGTGATCTTGCCTTTCTGTGATACCGTTCTCTCATTCGATACAACAAACGCCTTTTTGATGTGATAATCTTCGTTCTGAACAAAATTATTCAGCGCGCTGTGAACGGTGTAATCCTTGCCCGACTTGACTTCTATCGGCACAGCAGAAAGGCTGTCATAATCATCAATAAGATAGTCAACTTCTCCCTTGTTGCGATTGTCATAGTAGAAAAGCGTATGTCCATGAGCGATAAGCTCACTTGCAACAACCGTTTCATACACCGAACCGAGATTAATGCTTCTTTCATCGTCAAGCACAGCACGAATATTGTTACCGTAAAGAATACCAGTAAGGATCCCCACATCATTCAGATACAGCTTCAGCAGATTCTTTCCCGTTGATTCGATAAGTGGAAACGCAGGATTCGAAATTGCCTGAACATTCAATGCTATCCCTGCACCGATAAGATACTCAAACTCATCACAGTAATCGTTGAACGTCTTGCCTTTTTTATTTTCAATGCTCTGCGCAACAACACGCTTTTTCTTATTCTCCATATTTGACGGAATTAGGTCATAAACTCTGCGGATCTTCAGCTTGTTCGCATCGTCATATTTTGAAGCGTCCGCAGCATAATAATCGTGGATCTCCTTTTGTATATCACGAACAGACTGGATATTCTTTTCGGCAAGATATGAATTTACAGCGTCCGGCAGACCACCGACAAGCAGATACTTGCGGAACAGATCCATCATCTTATTATGCATAGGCTCGTCAAGAGCTTCAAGCCGTTCAAACTTTTTCTGCAAAGATGAAATAACGATCTCGTTCATTCCGTTTGCATACAGAAATTCTTCAAAATCAAGAGGAAACATTCTTATCTTGCGAATACTTCCCATTGGGATAGAGGTTGTCTGTGAAAGCGTTACACCAAGCAGAGAACCGCTTGCAATATATGTGAATTTGTCATCCTGCGATAGAAATTTCAGCAGCGTCAAAAGATGAGGATAGGCTTGTATTTCATCAATAAAAATGAGAGTGTTTTCCTTCTGCTTCATCCTGCTGCCGAAAAGCATACTTACCTGAAGATAGAAGTCCTCGATCGTTCGTGTGTTTTCAAATAACCTGTCACCAAGAGAATCCTCGACCATATTTATTTCAATAAAGTTTTCGAAAAGCTTCTGACCAACGTGTCGGATAATGTAAGTCTTGCCGACCTGACGAGCACCGTCAACCAGCAGTATTTTCTTTGAATCGGATTTTAAATGCTCTTCAATAACCTTTTCAATCTTACGATACAGCATAATATCACCTCTGCTATGACTTTTCAATGTTATTATATCATAGTTTTAATGACTTTTCAATAGAAATATGTCATTTGAATTAGAACATTTCAGAAATTATTTAGGTTTCACATAAAATGCCCCTATTGTCAAACAAATCATTGGCACCATATTATACCATATTGTCTAACAAAGGGGCATTTAATCTAGATAATATTACAATCTTAAACTAGTAGTGCTTGGTTCAAAGTGGGAATGACAAATATTTTTTTCTCTTGCGGATAGCCAAACACAGTACTTTCAATAGAAAAGGCAACTACATCTATAATGGACTTTTTCTCGATTAACTTGTCTGATAGTATGCCGTTATATGATAACTCAGATTTGAATAAACCATAGTAACTTAGAATCTGCTGTTCCAATGAGAAATTATATTTTTCAAAAATGCTTTTAAAACTATTATATTTAGAAATATGTATCGTTATTAACGGCTTATTATCATCCAAAATTTCAAAGCTTTTTTCCATTAAAGCACTTCCAATGCCCATATTCTGAAATTTTGGTGAAACTCTTAATGTGCATATTTTGTTTTCATCTTTACTATGTTTTAAAATTGCAACACCTGCTATGCTATCATTAAACACATAAAAAATAATTTCTCGTTCGTTTTTTAGAATACTATTTTCAAACAATGACCAATACCATTTATTGAAACCAGGATATTCTAAATTAAGAACAAATAAAAAGGAATATATTTTATTTGCATATGCTATCTGACTTAATAAATCCAATTCTTTAATCGAATAATATCTAAAGTTTGAGATTAACATACTATCACTCCTGTTACAATATAATTAGTCGGGTAACACCTTACACGCCAGTAAGGGT
>JBJEQP010000111.1:0-6768 GCA_051881815.1 Oscillospiraceae bacterium
GCATTACAGGAAGAGATTGGATTTTATCCTGTTTTTAAATGGTGTTTAGTATTATACATCTTTGTGTAAAAATTAATCATTAATAATTCACTCCTAAAATTTTCCTGCTCCAATCACACAAACAAGGCGATCGAAAGTGGCGTGCTCATAGGAACAATCACCGAATGCAGTAATGAGTCTAACTAATTATCCATTTGATAACACCTATGCTCTTATTTATCATTTCATTATAATTATCCGAATGAACAACGTATGTTTCTTTTCCTATATAAGCATATTTTAAAAAAATATCATTTTGAATACATTTAATGGCATTTTCAAGTTTATCAACCCAAGTATCAACATCACCAAATGTTATTATATATTCAGTATCAAAACTAATGTCTAATATGTAGTTCCCTTTTTCATTGTAGTAGTACCCCATAAATTGATTATCTTTTGAAAAATACAAAATTTTTCCTGTCGTGAGTACATTTGAATCATAACTTAATAATTGTTTATATCCATTCCATTCCCAATCATCAATAGTGTAATACTCTAATTTTGAAATTAAGTTCTTTTTATCCAAATTCAATTTAGCCAAAAGAATATTTAAAGGTATGTATCGTTCCAAAACTAATGAAACATCTATTTTTTCACTCATCAGCGCGATTCTCCTTCGGAAATTGCCGTACAAAATGTAGTAGGAATATCCTCAAATGGATACGAACTTACAAAACATCGGTCGCTACCCAACCCTTTTCATCAAAATAGAACGGATGATTTGTGGTGGTGTCAATAGTTCCGCCGTATAAACATTTTTTACCACAATATTACTGTCGCTGTCAATAGTTTCTTCGGAAATTACTATAAAAAATCTCCCGAAAATTAATTCGGGAGATTGCATTGAACAGAACGCATTTTATTAATCTATTAAATATAAACTAAAGCTCTTAGACTTCCCACCAACAGTATAATCCACAACTTCTCTTTCCCACCAAGGTAATACTTTTTTCTCAAAAAACTCTATTATATATTCTTTTTCAATAGGAAATTCAATTAAAAAGAACCTATAATTTTCTATAATTAAATGAATCCTATCTGATTCAATCCAACTTAAGTCTGTAATCCAATCACTTAATCCATCCCAACTTAAAACTTGGTTATTGGGATATTTATACGCCGTAGGATACCATTCAACATACTTTCCTTCTGTTGCAGAATAAACTGGAAAATGAAAACCTTCTGCTATTGCATATATAAATTCATTTTCTTTTTGAATATCCTTTCCATTAATAATTACTTGAAACGCATCATCCCTTTGTAAATTTTCAAAAAATTTTGTTTCATTTTCTTTTACATACCAAACTCTATTTTTCATTTTTACCTCCGCACAACTATTTACCGATTCGTATAAAAGGCGGCAAACCAGTTGGACTTGTATGATCTCCATAATGTGAATCAGTATAGTAAACGGATCCGTCTGAACCCACGACAAATCTTTCAGAATCTCTCATACTTCCTGGAATATAATTATTTACATCATATTCCTTATATACAATTTTATTACCATTTATATCCACATTCGGCAGCATGTTATTTTTATTACTAAAGGTTTTACCTGCTTTGGTGCCAGGGGTTTGAGCTGAATGATTTTTCCAACCAGCCTTTTTGTATGCATTATATGAACCTGTACATTTTGCGGGAGTTCAGTTTGATTTTGGGTAGGAATACTGGATTTTTCGCCAGTAGCACTGGATGAATTATTAGCAACATTACCAATGTCATTAGCATGAGCATTGGTATAAATACTATTCAATAGTGTTGCCCCAGAGATTGCAGCAATAATGCTATATATACTTGCTGTGAAATAATTACCTTTTCCAGCTTCTATAGAACCATCAGAAATTGCTTTGGCGACACCATATGTGCCAAAAGCGTAACCAAGTGCTGTATCAAGTCCTGATAATATCGGAATTACTGTACAAAGATACGAAATGCCTGCAAATGCTACCCCAAAAAGCAAGCCAACAACCATTCCATCTAAAAAGCCCTCAAAAGCAGCCTGCACCATATCACTTAAGTTAAAATTACGCCAACCAACAAGTTTATCAAGATAACCTGCCACATTAATAAATGCACCACAAGTTCCTCCAATAATTGCAGACACACACATTACTTCACCAAGTGACATATACCCACTCGGGTCAGAATACATCACAGGGTTTGAGTTAGCATAGAGATACTTATGCAAGCTTATCGGGTCAGACGTTGAACCGGCATAGCTATCCTGCGAAATAAACCTACCTGTGCTTGTGTCCATATACCTCGCACGGAGATAATACAAACCAGTTGTACTGTCAAATTGCTCGCCGCAATACAAAAAGTTATTTGCAGTTGAGCCAGTTGAAGAAATCAGATTTCCGAAAGCGTCATAGGTATAAGTATCGGTTATCCTGCCCTTTTCATTAGCAAGCGCACGAACAGTGCCGTGACCGTCGTAGATGTAGGTATATACCTCGCCGTCAATTTCCTGTGAAATAAGGTCAGCGCCAATTGTGTAGTAGCAAATTTCATCGCCATTTGCACCAATTTCTACAAGAACATTAGTAAGCGAAGAATTATCATTAAGATAATATACCTTTTCAACATGGTTGTTTGTACTTGTTGTCTTGCTTGTTCTGTTACCTGCATAATCGTAGGTATAGGTTTCAACAACTACATTATTTCCCTGCTGAACAGTTGCACGAACAAGACGATTATTCGCATTGTAAACATAAAGCGCAGTTTTACCTGTTCCAATAACCCTTACAAGGTTACCTGCACCGTCATACTCGTAAGTAGTGCCATTCTCGCCGGTAAGCTGGTTCAAGCCGTTATAAGTGTAAACAGTTTCAACGCCGTTTACAGTTTTCAAGGTGCGGTTGCTTACGCTGTCATATTCGTAAGCATAAGTGGTCTTGTTTTTACCCTTGGTGATCGTTTCGGAAGTCAAGCGATAGAGTTCGTCATAGGTGTATTCAACAGTTCTATCAAGCTCTTCTACCTTGATTCTTTCACCCGAAGCGCCAAGTGTATAGATATATTTTACCACAACATTGCTGTCGCTGTCAACAGTTTCTTCACAAATAAGTCGTTTTTACCCTTTTTACAGCTAACATGACCCAATTCCGAGCATCAGCTATTGACAATGCCCCCGATAAGTCGTATAATAAGCGTACACTTGCCGAAAAAGGGGATATCCGCTTGAAAAATGATGTAAACCAAATAAAAAAAGCACTCCGCTTCGCTTTTCCTAAAACTATACCTATCTTTGCAGGCTTCTGGTTCCTCGGGATGAGCTACGGTATTCTTATGCGTGTAAAAGGCTTTAGCTTTGTCTATCCGCTGCTGATGAGCATTACAATTTTCGGCGGCTCGCTTGAATTTATCGCTGTAACAATGCTTTTGAGCGCCTTTGCGCCGCTCCAAACGTTTCTGGTCGCACTTGTTATCCAGCTCCGACATCTTTTCTACGGAGTTTCTATGCTTGAAAAGTATAAGGGGACAGGCTGGAAAAAGCCGTACCTCATCTTTGGACTCTGCGATGAAACCTTTTCGATAAATTACAGCACCGATATCCCCGAGGATATCGACAAAGGCTGGTTCTATTTCTTTGTAACGCTGCTCGATCAGATATACTGGGTCACGGGCGCAGCTATCGGCGGTCTGCTCGGGAATTTCATCAGCTTCAACACCGAGGGACTTTCGTTCGTAATGACAGCAATGTTTGTCGTTATCTTCCTCGACCAATGGCTTAAGGAAAAACAGCACATTTCATCCGTTATCGGTCTTGGCATATCGCTTCTCTGCCTTGTAATTTTCGGAAGCGAAAGCTTTATGATACCGACAATGATATGTATTGTCGCAATGCTCACGCTCTTCCGCAAGCCTATCGAGAAAAAGGAGGAGCAGCCATGACTTTAACACAGCAGATAATAACCGTCGCCCTCTGCGTACTCGGTACAATGCTCACACGTTTCCTACCGTTTATGGTTTTTCGCCCGAATAAGCCTACACCGAAGTATATAAAGTACATCGGAAACGCCCTTCCGCCTGCGATATTCGGAATGCTCGTCGTCTACTGCCTTAAAGATGTTTCCGTTTTCGGCGGAAGTCACGGAATCCCCGAAGCGATCGCAATAGCCGCAGTTATCGCCCTTCACCTTTGGAAAAGGAAAATGCTGCTTTCTATCGCAGGCGGAACGCTTTGTTATATGATTTTGGTTCAGTTTATTTTCTAAAGGAAATCTCTAAAAGCATTTTACAACACATAATTGCATCTTACATATCAAAAGCTTGAATCTCCGAAATAATGCTGATATGATATAAGCATCATCAGAAAAGGAGATACATCTTATGAATATTGTATTGCTTGTTTTATTATGTGCTTCCGAAGCAGCTTTTGCAGCTTTATCGGTTAAGCGCCGTTCCGACAAAAAGGTCTGGCAGTCGGAAAGACTTATCTGCAGCGCAGGTCAGCTGGGAGCGTTTCTTTTAATGCTTCTTCTGCCCGGTATAGATATGAGCTTTCGCTTTCAAGGACTGTTCGTGCTGCTTCTTATTCGTATCGCTGTCGCTTTTATTGGCTGGCTTATCGTCAGAAATAAGGAGGAAAAGTCAAAGCACCCTGCTATGATGATATTAAGCGCCGTGCTTTCCGTTTTCCTTATCGTGGGAAGCCTTGTTCCGTCGTTCGTGTTCACATCATACAGCGGTCTGCCTGTTTCGGGCGAATACAAGGTTGCCGAAGCAACGGCTATACTTGTTGACGAGAGCCGAATCGAAGAATTTGAAAAGGACGGTTCAAAGCGTGAAGTTCCGATATATTTTTACTATCCCGAAAATGCTGCAGAGGGCGAAAAATTCCCGATAGTCCTCTTCTCACACGGCGCATTCGGATTTTACGAGAGCAATTATTCGACCTATGAAGAGCTTGCTTCAAACGGATATGTTGTTATATGCACCGAGCATCCGTATCATTCCATGTTTACGACCGATACAAACGGAAATACGATCATTGTTTCCCCCGAGTTTTTAAATGGCGTAAATGCTATCAACACCGAAGGAACATCGGAAGAAACGACCTTTGAGCTTTCCTCCGAATGGTTGAAGCTCCGCTGCGAGGATGTGAACTTCGTTATTGATTCCGTAAAATCGGTAACAGACGCTCTCCCCGAATACTGGCATACAGAAGCTTCGGAAAGCATCATTGAAGCTATTTCTATGACCGATAAAGAAAAGATAGGATTAATGGGACATTCTCTCGGCGGTGCGTCAGCTGTAACACTCGGCAGAACGAGAGATGATATAAGCGCCGTTATCGACCTTGACGGAACAATGCTCGGCGAGGTAACGGGCGTTGAAAATGAATTGGACATTGTCCGTACAGAACCATATCCCGTTCCTCTGCTTGCCGTTGATAACGATGAACATCACTTTGCTTCGATCGCCGATAAAGAGAACGGTATTCCTTATGCGAACAATATCGTCTGCGAAAATGCCGTTTGCTGTTACAGAACCTATATTGCAGGCTCGGGTCACATGAATTTTACCGACCTGCCGATGTTCTCTCCCGTGCTTGCTGGAATGCTCGGAACGGGCAGCGTTGATTCGGAAAAATGTATGATCGCAGTAAATAAGACTACAAGAGAATTCTTTGACTGCTATCTGAAAGGAAAGGGTGAATTTGTTGTACAGGAATGTATCGACATATCATAATTTTGACGTAAAGATCACCAGAATACCCGAGAGTGAAACAGAGCTTGTTGATATACGCTGTTACGGGGAGAACGAGCCTGTCCGTGAGATCGCAGATTTTGTACGCTCACGGCAGGGACAGCTTTCGGGAACGATCGAAGGAAGAATGTATAACGTTCCCGTATCGGAAATAATGTATATTGAGTCGGTCGATAACAGGACTTTTATCTATACAGCAAAAAAGGTCTACGAGTCAAAGCAGCGCATATATGAGCTTGAAGATATGCTCAAATCGAAGCATTTTTTGAGAATATC
Source organism: Oscillospiraceae bacterium (assembly GCA_051881815.1). Classification (GTDB taxonomy): domain Bacteria; phylum Bacillota; class Clostridia; order Oscillospirales; family Ruminococcaceae; genus UMGS363. The sequence continues at coordinate 6,034 of JBJEQP010000111.1, forward strand.
AAAAGCGTCGCTCGTGAATCTGATGAAAATTGATTCGGTAAAGCCTGCGCTCGGAGGACGGTTCAGCGCTGTGCTAAAAAACGGCGAGGAGATCATCATTTCCCGTAAGTATGTGTCCGAGCTGAAAAAAGTATTGAGAGGTGATGAAGTATGACGTTCAAGGAGCATTTTAAATCGGTAATATCGTATTATTTCATTATTGTAACGCTCATAAATGCAGCGACCTACATTCTCGGAGAATTATTCCGTCCCGATGAAAGATTCGGGTATGACGCTTTTCTTTCTCCTCTTATCTATGCGGCGATAGCGCTTGTCCCGATGCTTTGTATGTACTCAAAAAAGGAGCTTACATTAAGACAGCATATTGTCAAAGAAGCATTTCAGCTTATTGCGCTGGAAGTGATACTGATAGGCTTCGGACTCGGTTCAAAAAGTCTTGTGCCCGAAAATATAAAGCTGACAGCAGCGTTCGCTCTTTCAATATTTGTGATATATATCCTTGTCGGCGTCATATCCTGGCTGCTTGATTCAAGACAGGCAAAGCTCATCACTTCCGAGCTTAAAACATTCCAGAGCAGGTTCTTGGATAAATGATAATACTAATATCAAATCAACCGTAAGACTAAATCCTCGGATATAATAATCCAATTCTGCGTCAAGCTCCCTTGACAGGCGGCAGTCTGCCTGCGGTCGCTCTCCAAGGTAAACAAGTTTACCTACTTGGATTATTCTATC
>JBJEQP010000112.1:0-32815 GCA_051881815.1 Oscillospiraceae bacterium
TTGAATTATTTGTTAATTCTCCATTTTCCCTATTGACTTTTCATAGCTGGTCTCCAAAAATAAAGGCTCTTGCCGCTGCGGATATTATCAGCACTATCACAGAAGTACAGTACATAAGCCGGTTTGCATGGCGTATATCCTCGTTTTCGGGCGGACGTAAATCATCGCCGATGAACTCCTTTTTGTGCAGCTCCCCGAAATAGTAAGCGTCACCTGCAAGGCGTATATCCAGCGCTCCTGCACATACCGATTCCGTCTGCGCAGAATTGGGACTGGCGTGCTTTCTGCGGTCACGCTTCCATATATTAAATGCGTTTTTTCCGTCAAGTTTCAGCAGATAAGCCGAAAGTATCATTGCAATCGCCGTAAGCCTTGAGGGAATGAAGTTCAGCAGGTCGTCAAGCCGTGCAGCAAAGCGTCCAATATCGGCGTATTTTTCGTTTTTGTAACCTATCATTGAATCCATAGTGTTCGCCGCTTTATAAAAGAAACCGAGCGCCGCTCCGCCGAAGGAAATATACATTATCGGCGCAGTTACACCGTCCGAGGTGTTCTCAGCCACCGTTTCCACCGCCGCTTTTATGATACCCTTTTCGTCAAGAACTTCCGTGTCACGTCCCACTATCATCGAAACGGCTTTCCGAGCCTTTTCGGTGTCGTTCTCCTCAAGCGCACGGCAGACCTTCATACTTTCCTTCTGCAAGCACCTTGCCGCAACAAGCTGCCAACACATAACGCTTTCAATAACAACGCCCAAAATCACGTTTATCCTGTAGCATAAGATCAGTATCAGCAGCGGCGCTAACGTTGATATGACAAGCACAACAGCCGCAAGAAAAACTCCGCCTTTGCGCAGATTATTAAACCTGCTGCGGACAAATTTTTCAAGCTTTGATATAAGCGTTCCTATTGCTCTGATCGGGTGCGGCAGGCTGTATGGGTCGCCGAGGATAATATCAATAATAAAGCCGATGAGCATCGGCAAAGCGAGGATAAAGCCTTTCATATTTTCTCCGAAATAATAATTTTTTCACCGTCAAAGTCGGTTATATATCCGTGTGCGTTTTCTACTTGAAAATCGTAATAACCGCCTTGGGGATAAGCGTATTCTTCAAGTATCGACATTATCGTTCCCCCGTGAACAACAAAGGAAAGCACGGTATTTTCGGCACATTCCGAAATGATTTTGTCAAACTCCGCAATGCACCTTTTCTTAAAGTCTGCAGGAGCTTCACCGTTCGGAAAAGCAAGCGTTCCGCCGCTGTCTATCCACTTCTGATAATCTGTATCTCCCGACAGTTCAAGGTAATTTTTGCCCTCAAATTTGCCGAAATCGCACTCTTTCAAATTCTCACCGACTACGATTTTTTTATTGAGATAAATAATTTCCGCAGTTTGTATGCACCGCTTCATCGGACTTGAAATAACAATATCGCAATCGGGATAAATTATGTTATGCAGTTCGGAAACACCCTCTTCACAAAGGAGTTCATCGGTAACTCCGATATATCTTTTTTCAAGGTTTCCCGAGGTCTTGCCATGACGGATAAATATTATCTTCATTGTGCCTTACCCCTTTATCTTCATGGGAACGCCGCAAACAAAACGTATAACTTCACGGGAATTCTCCGCAATGATACAGCCTGCTCTGCCCGTTTCTTCACGCCATACACGCTCGCTTTTCTCAAGAGGGATAATACCGCCGCCTATCTCATTTATGATAATAACAGCGCCCGAATTTTCTCTGCAAAGCCGCCGTGTAAACTCTTCGGGGTCGGCATTTTCTTCAAGTAAGCGCTTCACCGCAAGCTGATAATCCGTTACACATTTTGCAGTAAAAATCGTATCAAGGTCACAGCTTCCGCCGTTTAAAATATCCTCATCGGAAAAGCCGAAACGCTTTTTTGCATACTCTTTTTTGCCTTGGAATGCGCCGCCCGTTATAATTATCATAAAACTGCCTCCGTGAGTTTTTCTCCAACAACTGCTAATATCAGCACCGCCATTTCGCATATCTGCAAAAACCAGCCTGCAAGGTCGCCCGTTATTCCGCCGAAATTTTTGTATGCGGATATTCTGTAATATATGAACGCACCTGCCGCTCCTGCTAACGCAAGTCCTCCCGAAATAAGGTCTGCACAAAGCATAGCCGCAGCCAAAACTGCCGTAAAAACAAGAAGAACTGCAATTGTGACTTTCTTGTGTGCAGGCTTTGCAAAGCTCTGCAATTCACCCTCTTTTTTGGCGCTTTGAAACGTTACTGCCGCAAGTCCGCTGAGTGACCTTGAAAGGACATATCCGCAGGCAACGATAACAGCCGTTCCGAAATTTTTTATCTCCGCAAGCATTGCCGTCTGCAAAATAAGATATGCGCAGAGCCACATTGCCGCAAAGGAGCCGATATGAGGGTCGCTCATAATTTTCAGTTTGCCCTCTCGGTCGGCGCAGGAGGCTTTTGCGTCTGTAACATCGCAGAAACCGTCCATATGTATGCCGCCCGTGACAAGAAGAGGTATAAGCGCAGAAACAGCACCGTCCGCAAGTGAGCCTATCCCAAACAAACCGCAGATATACTTCCAAAGCAGAAAAATTGCTCCCGAAACTGCACCCACAATCGGAAAAAAGCACAGCGCATAACGTCTGTTTTCCTCTTTCCATTCCACCTGCGGCATGGGTATCCTTGAATACATAAGAAATGCGCTTGCAAGCGACTTCAATATTCTCATGGCAGTTCTCCTTTCAGCGGCACGGGAATGCCGTACACGCACTCGACTACTTTGTCGGCAAGCTCTGCAGTACGGCGGTTTATCTCTCCCATTGCTTCAATATATTTCGCCGTGCCTTTATCGTAGACAATACCGTCATTTCCCACCTCGTTGGTGACTATAACAAGCAGTTTGGCACGGCTTTGCAGATGTCGGAAACCCTGCAATACTTTGTCAGTAGGATCAGTTATATTTTCGTCCTTAAACATTTCATTTGCGCAGAGATTTGCTGTACATTCAAGCAGTATTCCGCAGCTTTCGGTAAGGTTTATCTCATCAATGTCCGTGTATTTTTCTACCGTTTCAAAGCCTTTTCCTGCTCGCAGCTTTCTGTGACGTTCAATGGTAGTGAAGGCTTCTTCACCGTAAGGCTGCATGGTGGCAATGTAAAATTTTCTGCCCTCAAAACCGTCAAAAAGCTTCTCTGCAAAATGGGATTTTCCGTACTTTGCGCCGCCTGTAACAAGCACCGTCATTTCAGCTCCACATACCTTTCCATTCCCATATCGTCAAAACGGTGAGCGCTGTTATACACCGCCAGAGCTCCGTCAAGCAGCGGCAGGAGCATAATTCCGCCCGTACCCTCGCCAAGGCGCATTTCCGCAGTTATGAGCGGCTTAACGCCTATCCTTTCAAGCAGCATTTTTCCCGACGGCTCACCCGAAACGTGGCTTGCAAGCATATATTCCCTTGCAAGAGGGTTTATCTCACAAGCAATAAGCGCCGAAACAGCGGAGATAACACCGTCTATGACGACGGGAATGTGATAATATGCGCCGCCAAGGAAAAGTCCTGTCATTCCTGCAATATCAAAGCCGCCAAGCTTTGCAAGCAGCTCCACAGGCTTGTCCTTTTCGGGGTGATTGACCTCGATCGCACGCTCAACGGCGGCAATTTTACGCTTAAGTCCTGCGCTGTCAAGACCTGCTCCTCTGCCTGTCACCGACCTTGGCGGCATATCAAGAAGCACCGAAGCAAGGGCTGCTGAAGTGGTTGTGTTTCCTATGCCCATTTCACCGGTAACGATAATATCGGCGCCCTCGCGCTTCATATCACGGACAATATCCATTCCCACAGCAATAGCCTTTTCCGCCTGCTCTGCGGTCATAGCTGCACCTTCGACAATGTTTTTTGTTCCGTATGCAATCTTTCTGTTAACAAGCCTATCGCTATTCACATCATGCTCCATGCCGATATCGACCGCCATAACCTTTGCATTATAAATGTCGGCAAGCACGTTTATGTTGGACGTTCCCTCCGCTATAGCTTTTGCACAAAGTGCCGTTACGGAACTGTCCGTCTGTGTCACACCCTCACACACCACGCCGTTGTCTGCGCACATTACAACTGCACGGCGGTTCTTTATTTTTACCTCCGCAGTACCCTGCACCGCCGCTATTTTTTCAACTGCGCTTTCAAGAAGTCCAAGACTCCCAAGGGGTTTTGCAACACTGTTCCAGCGCTCCCTTGCCGACTGTGCAGCTTTAACATCAGGCGGAGTTATTTTATTTATCCTATCCATTATACTCTCCATATTCTAAGCATCTTCGCATAAAATTTTCGGCTATTTTTATATCCGAATAAAAATACAAATGAGGAAAACCTGCGTATAAATTTTCATTCGCATAAGCGCATTTCCAGCTTTGCCCATCAGACTTTTCGGCATTAAAATCCTCTCCGCATAATGTGCTGTCCCAATAGTGAAATTCGTGCGCAGGAAAAGTATCACCTTTTTTACAAATCATATTGTCACGCTCCGCAGTCATTTTAATATACCCGAAACGGCGAAGTTTCGATGTTTTATACGCCTTTCCGTCAAATACGCCTGCCATTTTATGCTCCTTGCCGTCTTTGTCCTCCATAATATCGTGAAGATACATAAACCCACCGCACTCGGCGATCGTAGGCATTCCTGCGCATATTCTTTTCCGTATATCGGCAATCATTTTCGTATTTTCCGACAGCTTTTCCGCATATAACTCGGGGTATCCTCCGCATAAGATAAGTCCGTCCGCATTTTCCGGAACAGCTTTGTCGTTCAGCGGTGAAAAATATACTATCTCACAGCCAAGTTTCTGCAAAAGAGCAATATTATCGGAATAAATAAAGCAGAATGCACTGTCCTTTGCTACGGCAATTACAGGCTTTCTCGAAAAACTTATATTTTCAAACTGCGGACATACAAACCTTGGGAACGGCTTATCCGACAACTTTATCAACTTGTCAAGCAGAATATTCTTCTCCGCAAGCTCCCCAAGATGCTTCATTTTATCCTTTATATCCGAAATCTCATCAGCAGTTATAAGTCCCAAATGGCGGCTTTCAAATGTAAGGTCATTTACGGGCATAAAGCCGAAATACTCCGTACCCAGCTCTCTACACAGGTTTTCTGCAAAATCTGCAAGTTTTTGCGGCAGGCGGTTGAAAATAAATCCAAGAATATTATTCGGTCTTTTATAATCAAGAAAGCCTTTCATTACCGCACCTATTGAATCACTCATACCCTTGCAGTCTATGACGATAACGGCAGGCGTATCGGTAATTTGCGAAACGGAATAAGCCGAGCCTCTGCCATTTGCTCCGTCATAAAAGCCCATAACGCCCTCTATAACCGAAATATCGGCGTTACTGCCGTTTTCGCAGAGCAGATATTTCAATGTATCATCATCGCAGAAAAAACTGTCAAGGTTATGCGCTGAAGTACCGATAATTTTTTCATGGAACATGGGGTCAATGTAATCGGGGCCGGATTTAAAGGACGAAACCTTCATATCCCTGCTTTTAAGCGCCTGCAAAACAGCGCAGGTCACCGTAGTTTTTCCGCAGCCGCTGTTTGTGCCGCCTATAATTATCCTTTTCACAGCCTTGCTCCTTTAATGATAAAAACGGGATTTTCAGCAGAGAGCATTGTGTGCACTCCGACTTTTTTTGTTCTTGTAACAGCCAGCTGAACTATATCGGGGCAAGATATTCCATGCTTCTCAAATGCCGAAACTGCGTCGTTTAACGTTTCAATGGAAACTGCCGTCACAACTATCTGCGCACATGAATTTTTTTCAAAAACAATGTCAAATATCTCATCAATTCTGCCCTGTGAACCGCCGACAAAAACTCTGTCCGGAGCAGGAAGAACGCTCAGAACATTCGGCGCACTTTCTGAAATTATCTCTATATTGTCACAGCCGAATTTCAAGGCATTTTCACGGGTAAGCCCGACTGCTTCTTCATTTTTGTCAACAGAATACACCTTTCCGTCAAAGCATTGCATCGCCATTTCAACAGATACCGAACCCGTGCCGCAGCCTATATCCCAGCAAATATCATTTCTGCCTATATTCAGCTTTGAAATTACCGTGTTACGCACTTCCGATTTTGTCATCGGCACGCTGCCCCGTATAAAATTCTCATCGGATATTCCCGATACGGTACCGTGTTCATACTCGGGATTTTCGGCAACCGCAACAGTAAGCGTGCCAAATTCCAACTCTGTAAGCTCCGCCGCTGTTCCTTGTAAAATACGCTCGTTTTCATAGCTGAGGTTTTCACCAATATAAATTTTTACTCCGCCCATGCCGTATTCGCACAGCTTACGGCATATATGCCCAGGCGTTATATTCCCTCCAAGCAGGAAAAAACAAAACTCATTTCGGCGTACGTTTCTGACAATGTTTCCGTCCGTTCCGTGCAGGCTTATAAACTTCATATTATGCCAAGACTTTTTTATTTTTGAGCAGAAATACACCGGAGAGGATATTCCGCATATTATCTCTATGTCAATATCGGAAATAAGCTGAACAAGTTTTTCTGCACCGCTGTAAAATCCGCAGTCACCCGACATAAGCACGGCAGCATTTTCAAACTTTTCACTCCGTAAAAGCTCGGCGATCTCGTCGCTTTTCCAGCTGCAAAAGGAAGTCTTCTTAAATGCCTGAAACGGCTTTAACATACGCTCTGCGCCTATAATTATATCAGCTTTTTCTATTGCTGACAAGCCTTCTGCCGTAATAGTTTTGCCGCCGTCCATTCCTATCCCGATTATATATACCATTATTTTCTCTCCAGAATAATTTTTTGTATCTGCTGTAAAGTGTATCCTTTTTCCGTCGGGCGAAGCAAGGTCACAAGCTCTATCCCACATTTTTCCGCAGCTGCCGCTTTTTCGGGAAAACCTCCTGCAGCACCGCTTTCCTTTGTAACAAGTATCTCTGCGCCGCTCAATTTGAGATGTCTGATATTTTCTTCCACTGAAAAAGGACCTTTTCCTGTTATAACTTTATCCTCGTCAAAGCCAAGGGAGCGGCAGTATTCCGTTATCCCCTCGGCAGGCAAAACTCTTGTCCAGATACGGCTTTTATAGTCCTTAACTGCGGTCAGCGCAGGAAGTTCCTTGCTACCGAGAGTGCTTAATATACGCTTGTCGGTGCCGTCAAGATACTGTACAAGCTCTGCAAGACTGTCAAATGTTTTTCCGGGAATATCAGCACTTTTTTCACGAATAAGCCGATAATATTTTGCTCCCGATACAGCGCAGGCAAAGCGGATATTTTCCGTTGCATTCACCGCATAAGGGTGTGTGGCGTCTATGACTGCATTATAGCTTTCCTTTGCAATAAGTGCCTTAATATCCTCTTTATCAAGCCGTCCGTTCAGCACGTTTATACAACTGCTTTGCGGCAAAAGCGCTTCACCGTAATCGGTGGTAACGGAAACATCGGCGGTTATGCCATGCTCTGCGCAAAATTCGGCTAAAAGCCTGCCCTCCGTAGTTCCGCCAAAAATAAGAAGCTTATACATCATATCCCCTCGGAGTTACCATTTTCCCATTTATATTCTTCGTCTGACTGTTGCCGATGAAAACCGTTGTGAACATGTCCACAGAAGTTTTCGCAAGCTCTCCAAGTGTAAGTACACGGCTTTCTTCGCCTGCTCTGCCGATATTTTTGGCATAACCGCATACCGTTTCCAAACTGCGGTATTCAAGGATAATATCACATGCCTTTTTTAAATAATCAGCACGCTTTTTCGATGACGGGTTATACAGCACGATAACAAGATCAGCCTGCGCCGCACACCTGAGCCTTGCAGTGATTTTTTCCGCAGGAGTAAGAAGGTCGGACAGGCTTATCACAGCAAAATCATTAGTCAGCGGAGCACCAAGCAGCGCACCGCCGCTTAACGCTGCAGTTACACCTGCAACAGTCTGTATTTCGGTCTGCGGATATTTAACGGAAAGCTCATACGCAAGACCTGCCATGCCATATACCTCGCTGTCGCCGCTGCAGATAAGCGCAACTGTTTTTCCGCTTGCTGCTTTCTCCAAAGCAATTTCCACTCTCAGCTTTTCCTGCCGCATACCCGTGCAAAAGTATTCCTTATCGGGATAATACTGCTTCATCAGCTCCGCATAAACGGTATAGCCCACAATAAGGTCGCTTTCTTCAATTGCCTGCTGCGCTTCCAAAGTCATTCCCTTAAGGCTTCCGCAGCCGAAACCCACTATATACAGTTTCATAATACTTTCCTTTCAAAATCAATAGTGACGGGAAGCTCTGCAAGTGCCGCCGTTACGCCGTTTCCTGCCATTTTCGGGAATATCAGCTTTCCTCCGGCTTTAACAGCGCTGCGCTCGCATACGTTGTCTGTACCCGTTCTTTCCAGAACAAAATCCGAACCCGAAAAGCTGCCGCTTATGTTCATAAGTTCCTCTGCTGAGAATGTCAGCAGGCGTATTTTATGCTTATGGCAGAACTCCGACAATCCCTTTTCATCGGATTTTATATCTATCGTAGCGGCAGAACAAAGTCTGTCGGGGTCAATGCCGGCGGTTCTAAGACAATGTTCGGCGTGTGCTTCTATTACTTCAAACGGAGTATTTCTTTTGCACCCAATTCCAATAATAATATTTCTCGGAACAAGAGAAAGCGTTACATCAAAGGGCTTTTTTGAGCCGTCTGTACTTATACATATACCTATGCGGCAAGCTCCGTCCTTCAAAAGCTCAGGCGGTATATTTTCACACAGATATTCGCTGCAAAGTCCTATCTTTTCACCGTTAAGAACCGCAGCTGCTATTTCCTTAGCTGCATTTATATCGGTTATTATAAGTCCGTTCGCCTTTGCAAAGCTGTCAGGTGAAAAATGCCCTCCAACATCTGTTGCAGTAGTTATTACGGGAACAGCACCGATATTTTCCGCTATAAGCTCCGCAAGACGGTTTGCACCGCCGATATGCCCCGACAATATCGGCACCGCAAATTTTCCGCAGTCGTCTATTACTATTACCGCAGGGTCGCAGTTTTTTGATACTATATAAGGAGCAATCGAACGCACAGCTATTCCGCAGGCACATACAAATATCAGCGCATCATAATAACTGAAAAACTCTGCGGAAAGGCTGCTGATATCATTAAAAGTATGGGCTCTTTCATCGGAGTGAGTATGAAAACAGAATCGCTCTGCCTTATGCTTTTCATTGAGAAACGCTGCAATTTTACGGGACAGCAGCCGACCATTTTCTGTTACTGATATTACAGCAATTTTCATTTCTGCGCCTTTCTGAATTTCGTTTCAAAGTTTGGGTCGTATAACTTGGACAGGAAACGGTTTTCTCCGAGAAATCTGCCTACAACGATGAGCGCCGTCTTGTTTATACCGTGCTTTTCTGCTGTTTCCGCAAGAGTGCCAACAGTACAGCGGCAGACCTTTTCGTCGGGCCAGCTTGCTTTGTACACTATTGCGGCAGGAGTATCGGCGGAATATCCTCCTTTTTGCAGGCGCTCCGAAAGTGCGGCGGTCATTCCTGCGCTGAGAAATATCACCATTGAAGTACCGTGCGCCGCAAGGCTTTCTATGCTCTCGGTTCCGGGGACGGGAGTTTTACCTTCCATTCGTGTTATAATGACCGATTGTGAAACCTCCGGCAAAGTATATTCCGCTTTCAGCGCAGCTGCCGCACCGCAAAAGGAGCTTACTCCCGGGCAGACATTATACTTTATTCCAAGGCTGTCCAGCTTGTCCATCTGCTCCCGTATTGCCCCGTAAAGTGATGGGTCGCCGGTATGGAGCCGCACAATGTTTTTGCCGGAGTTTTCTGCTTGCTGAATCACAGAAACCACCTCGTCCAAGGTCATATATGCGCTGTTGTATATATCACAGCTGAACTTTGCATATTTCAAAATCTCGGGATTTACCAGCGATCCAGCATAAATTATTACATCTGCATTTTCAATAAGGCTTTTGCCTCTCAGCGTGATAAGGTCTGCCGCACCGCAGCCTGCTCCAACAAAATCAACCATTGTACTCCTCCGAAATAATGCTGATAAGCTCATCGGCAAGAGAAGTTCCGACAACTAACCCATGCTTGTCCGAAAACATTACCGCACCTATCTTTACCGCATTTTTTACCTTTGCATTTAAATAATACTCCGCTCTCTGCGCAAGTATATCAAGCGTTTTTTCCATACAGCCGTGCTTTTTCAGAATATCAAGTGCAGCGTCCACAGTAGCGCAGTCGGGTATTTCTTTCAGCACCGCTGTTTCCGCGCCTGCAAGCACTCCGCAGGTCACAAGCACGTCCATGCGTCCGTCAGCCTGTGCGGAATGTGTATTCATAATTCCGGTACCCAGTTTTACCAGCTTTCCCATATGACCGATAATAAGAATACTCTCAAAACCGAATTCAAGGGCAATATCTATTGCTTCTCCGATGAAATTGCTGCATTTAACGCTTTTTTCAAGGGCAAACGGCATTGTCTTTTGTATAAAATTTTCGCTGTAATTTCCGAGAGTGAGCAAAAGAGCCTTGTGTCCCTCCGCAAGGCGCATTTTTTCTTCAAGACGTATTGTATCAATAAGCGCCGAACTGCTCATCGGCTCAACAATTCCGCTTGTACCTATTATTGAAATGCCGCCCTCAATACCCATTCGGGGATTATATGTCTTTTTTGCAAGCTCCTCGCCGCCCGGAACGGATATTTCTATACCGAAACCACCGTGATGATCATACTTTTCGGCCATATCATTTACAGCAGTAGCTATCATTTTTCGTGGTACAGAATTTATGGCGTATTCACCGACAGGTTGGTCAAGACCGTCTTTTGTGACTATGCCTATGCCCTCTCCGCCGGTGATTTTCACGCCATAAGGTATTCTGATTGCTTTTGCAAAAACAAGTATGCCGTTTGTTATGTCAGGGTCGTCACCGCTGTCCTTTTTTACAGCACAGGAAGCATATTCGTGACCTATCTCGGCGTTAAGCACTTCAAGCTTAAGCGGAACACCTTTTGGGGTCATGATTTCCGAAAACTTTGTCACACAGCCGCTTATAAGCATTTCCGCTGCCGCTCCTGCCGCAGCTGCCGCACAGGAGCCTGTTGTATATCCACAGCGCAGCTTCTGAGCGCCGCGAAATATGTACTGTTCCGGCATGATCATTCCCCCTTATGGATCGTTATCAGTCGTTTACAATATCGGAAATAGAAATTCCGTACTGCTCGGTAAAATAAGCTTCAAGCGACGCAACATCTCCCTTGAGTCTGTCGTTAGCGCTGTCGTATCTTCCGCTGTCCTTTGTGCTCTGAGTGGAATCATTGTGGTCAATGTCTTCAATCTTAACGATCTCTCCTGCGCTCAGGTCGTAAGTATAGTAAAAACCTGTACCCATCATAGAAACATAGTAATACTGCTCAACCGTATTGCTGTTATAATCAAATGTATAGTATTCCACCGTTTCATTGCCCTCAAGGTCGGTCTTTACAAAGCTTACCGTCTTTGAGGACTTGTCTGCGGTTATCTTCAAACCTGCGCCCTCAAAGGGTGAATGTTCCGTATCAAGATAGGTAAGCACTCCGTTTTCTTCTGTAAATACGGAAACTCCGCCTGCGCTGTCCTGCTGTTCCTCTGTCTGAGCAGCTTCACTCTGTACTGCTGTTGTGCTTTCTGACGCTGTCTGAGTGCTGCCGTTATCTCCCGAACAAGCCGCCAAAGACATTACTGCTGCCATTGCTGCAATAGCTAAAACTACCTTTTTCATTTTTTCTTCCTCCAAATTTTTTAATGTTTTTATATGAAAGCCGTTTGGCTATCATTCATTGTTTATAAAGCTACGGACATTTTCCTCCACAGCGGAACCTGTCACATCGTCAAGTCTGATATATTCCGCTCCCATACGCTCGGCTATCTGCTTAGCAAAGCCAAATTTTATATAGCCGTTTTCGGTGTCAAGCACCATTGCGCCTGCGCCCGAATGACTTACCTGTTCCGCCGCAGTAAGTGCGTCCCCCAACGGATCGTTTGTATGCAAAGAAATGTTTGCCTTGCCGTCGGAAATAAGTATAAGATATTGAAGTGCGTCGGGAGTTCTTATCCGCTCCGCCCGGAGAAGCGCACACGCCTGAGCGATCCCTGCCGCCAAAGGGGTTTTGCCGCCTGTGGGAAGCTCGTCCATACATTTCCGTGCAAGCTCCGGGCTTCCCGTTATGCTGAGCAAAGTACGGGCGCCCTCACCTCGGAACGCCACAACTCCCACACGGTCACGCTTTTGGTACGCTTCGGACAAAAGTCCCCTTACAGCGCTCTTGACCGCTCTCATTCGCCGCTTTGCTCCCATTGAACCGCTTGCGTCCACAACAAAAATTATGGTCGCACCTGTGCGTTTTTCCCGTATCTTCTGCCGAAAATCGGAGCTTTTCACAGACAGCTTCATACCCATTGGCGGAGTTCTTGACCGCTGATTCAAAGCAGCGCAGCACAAGGTCGGTATAATTGCAATATCACGGCATTTTCCATGCGGAATAGTGCTGCGAACATATCTGCCACTGTTCTCACTTGTTACCGTCTTGCTTCTTTTACCGCTGCCGCCGTTTTTTCCTGAGGCAGACTTTATGCTTTCGGCGGACAAAGGTATCTCACCGTCCGACTTTTCCGTTTGTTCATGCGTGTTTGCCGAGTTGTCCTCCTGCACAGTATCATTCTGCGAAATATCGGTCTGATTTTCCTCCGAATTGTCCGAAGAATCATCCTCGCCGTCATCGGAGCGGTTTTCCTGCTCCGAAACGGGTTCTGCTGTCTGAGGGGTTCTCATTCTGTGGGGCAGTACCATTTTAGCTGCTTCGGAAACATCGCTTTCGCTGACAGTTTCGCCTCCGTGCCACGCACAAAGTGCCTTTGCCGTTTCCGTCAGTATTATTTCGCAGCGGTTGCCCTCGCAGCAGGCTTTATCGGCAACAAGGGCGATAAGCTGCAATATTTCTTCCGTAACGGAAACTTTTTTCAATCTCTCTGCCGCTTCAAAAATACGCTTTGCAAGCAGTTCTTCCTCCGCTTTGTATTTACGGCAGAACTGTTCGGGGTCGTTTTCATAATCAAGTCTGCGGCGGATAATTTCCGTGCGTGCTTCAACATCATTTTCACCCTGCATACTCACGAACAGCCCAAATTTGTCAAGAAGCTGGGGACGGAGCTGCCCCTCTTCGGGATTCATTGTTCCAATGGGAATACAGCAGCAAGGGTGACTGTATGATATTCCGTCACGCCGCACAACATTTTCTTCTGCGGAAATAACCTCCGTCAGAATATCTGCAATGTGCGTTCCCAGAAGATTTATTTCGTCAACATAAAGAAAATTTCCGTCCGCATCATATAAAAGCCCTTTTTCAAAGCGCCTTTCGCCACCATTCACCGCTTTGGACAGATCAAGAGTACCCACAAGCCTGTCCTCGGTAACATTGAGCGGAACTTCGACCACCTTATGTCCCGCTGCAGAAGCAAGTCCACGAACAGCCGTTGATTTCGCTGTTCCCTTTTCGCCCGAAATAAGCACGCCGCCTATGGCAGGATCAACTGCGTTAAGTATAAGCACCAGTTTCAGCTGTTCCTGACCGACAATTGCCGTAAACGGAAAGGGAAAACCGCCGCTCATACTCCCTCACGGCTTTCTATCATTCCAAAAACGGAGTCAATGTCCATTCGCTGCTCCTCAAAGGGCTTGCGGCGCATTCTGTGGGGAAGGACAAGCTCTGCCGCAAGCCTCATATCTTCTTTAGAAACTTCTTTTCTGCCCTCATAAGCAGCATTTGCGCAAGCGGTCTTTATCATGGATATATCCGCCCTGTGTCCGTCAACGCCGAGAGAAACGGATATTTCCGCCGCAAGATGAAGTATTCCGTCGGAATAGGAAACGCTGTTTAACAGTTTTCCTGCTTCATTTATTTTATGACAGAGTTTTTCCTGCTCGGGTCTCCATTTTTCAAGGAACGCTTCGGGATTATGTTCATACTCAAGATACCGCTTGACAACCTCAGTACGCATTTCTATGTCTTTTTCTCCGCAAACGTCCACCACAAGTCCGAATCTGTCAAGAAGCTGCGGACGAAGGTCGCCTTCCTCGGGATTCATCGTACCCACAAGAACAAATTTTGCAGGGTGACTGAATGAAACTCCCTCACGCTCTACGGTATTTACTCCCATAGCCGCAGAGTCAAGTATAACGTCCACAACGTGGTCATCAAGCAGATTTATCTCGTCAATATAAAGAATATTTCGGTTAGCGTCTGCAAGTATGCCCGGCTCAAAATGCTTCTCGCCTGTGGTAAGGGCTTTTTCAATGTCAAGCGTTCCAACAACTCTGTCCTCGGTAGCGCTGACAGGCAGGTCAACCACTCTCATTCGCCTTGTTACCGCTGTAAGCTCAGCTTTGCTGCGGCAGTTGTCGCATTGACAGCTTCTGTCGTCAGGGTCGCAGGAAAAAGGACAGCCTTGTACCTCTCTGCGCTCGGGCAGCACTTCCGTAAGCGCTCTTACAGCCGTCGATTTTGCCGTACCCTTTTCGCCCTTTATCAGAACTCCGCCCAGCGCAGGATTTATAAGATTAAGTATCAGCGCACGCTTCATTTTTTCCTGTCCGACTATTGCCGTGAACGGAAAATATTCTTTTTTATTCATCAGTTTTCACCCTCTATCCTGTTTTCCGTTTCAAGATATGCACGCCGTATAGCTTCAAGCTGTTCCTCGGTGGCGTTCCAGTATCCTCGGCGGCTGTATTCCTCCATTTGCTCCAGAATATCCATATATGCATAAGGATTGTTTTCCTCCATGCGGCGGCGCATTTCCTCGTCTTCCGCATATTTTGCACAAAGGTCGTTGTAGACCCATTGCTCCACAGCGCCCGTAGTTGCGGCAAGACCCATAACATTCTCAAATCGCTCGGCAATTTTCTGTGCGCCGTGATATTTGTGCGCAAGCATTCCGTCTATCCATTTCGGATTAAGCACTCTTGTGCGTATGCCCTTTGCAACGGCCTTTTCTGCAGATTCCGTAACGGGTACCGCTCCCGTGGTGTCGGTCACAAGCATTACCGCCTTTTTGCCCTTTACCATTTCAACGGATTTAGCAAGTCCGCCGAAAAATTCATAATAATGGTCAAGGTCGGTTATCTCATATTCGTTGTTGTCACGCACCTGCGATACTAGTTCTACGCTTTTCAGATTTTGTTCATACAGCTCATCAATATCGCCTCCTCGCATTTTTCGGTTGTAAACATAATGCAGCGAAGATAAGAACTGACTTCCTATCTGTTCTTCTTTTTCCCATGCTTTCGTTTCAATGATAGAGGTGATCCCCGTGCCGTATTCTCCCTCACGGGGGCCGAAAATTCTTGTTACGGAAAGGCTTTCCGCCTCTTCCTCGTCATAACCTCTGTCCAAAAGATATTGATATATCTTCTCAGAATTTGCTTTCATGTAATTCTGCTCTGCGGTTTCATCGGCTTCGTTTACAAGATGAAGCAGGTCGTCCAGATTATCTATAATATTTGGGAAAAGGTCACGGAAAAATCCGCAGATATTTATTGTAACGTCAATACGGGGTCTGCCAAGCTCTTCAATAGGGATAAGCTCATATTTCGGATTCCATGGGGAGTTCCCCTTTGCAAGCCTTGCACCAAGATACGCCATTATCTGACCTATCGTTTCGCCCTGAGTACGGGAGGTTTCAAGACCCCACAGAATTACCGCCGTCGAGTTTGGATAACAGCCATACTCGCTGTAATAGGTTTTTATAGTGTTTTCGGCTGCCCTTGCACCTCTCTGATACGCCGTAAGCGTAGGAACGAAACGCTGGTCGAACTGATATAAATTATATCCTGTCGGAAGCACCTCGGGACTGCGGTAAATATCTCCTGCAGGCTTTGCAGGAATATATCCTCCCGAAAGAGCGTTCAGAAGCTGATCATTCTCCGCATTGCACTTTATTTCGTTATATTTTTTACGTCCGTATTCAATAGTTTTACGCAAATTTTCGGGAACATCATCACCGTCAAAGTACCTGTCAAAATAATTCTCTGCAAGAGCATTTATTTCACGCAGTTTTTCACCGCCCTTTTCCTCCGCTTCCGCAAGATCTGCGCCAAGCTCGGCTGCGGCTATCTCATTCAGCGACGGAATATCATCATGTGGCTTTTTCAGCAGCTCACGAATATAGCAATGCGCCTCTTCATCGGAATAATCCTGCCCGAAAATATGAAGTCCTTTGGGTATAAGGGAGCTGTTGAGCCTGTAAAGCTCCGATTCAAGCTCTTCCATATCCGCAGGCAAATTCAGCTTTTGGGCAAGTGCGGAAATATTCTGCTTCACCTCACAGGCAGCACTTTCCGAAAATGCAAGCTGATGATGATAATCGTCAAGCATTGCGGAAAGCTCGGCATATTCGCCGTAAAGTCCGCTTTGTATGAACACAGGCGGCTGATATCCCACCAGAGCCGCATGAGAACGCCGCTTTGCAATGGTCGCCTCCGAGGGATTGCCGCAGTAATAAAGATAAAAATGGGGGATATCACCTATAAGCATATCGGGATAACACAGACCGCTCATTCCAGATTCCTTGCCTTTGAGAAATTCAAGCGTTCCGTGAGTTCCGACGTGAATAACTGCGTCTGCACCAAATTTATCGTGCAGGTATTTGTAAAATGCAATATACTGATGATGCGGCGGTATTGATTTATCATGATACAGCTTATCCTGATCCTCATGAACGCCTCTTGACGGCTGTATTCCTACCAGTACATTACCGTACATCGCCGCCGGAATAAGAAAATCGCCATTTTCGTCCGTCATTATATCGCCGCCCGGTTCTCCCCACGCGTCAATGACCGCTATTTTGTCAGGAAAACTGTCAAGGAATTTCTTGTAATCCGACAAAGGATATGTAAGCATTTTTTCGCTCTCAACATATTTTCCCGTATTCACAAGTCCACCGTTTATAAAGTCCAACATCAGCTTTTCTGCGGAAATATCCTCGGTATCATATCCGTTTTCTTTAAGCAGAGATAATATCGCAGAAACAGACCGGAAAGTATCAAGGAAAGCACCGCCGAAAACATTTGCCTCTCCCGGGGGATAATTGTAGCAGATAACAGCCACTTTTTTCTGCGGATTTTTCTTTTGTCTGAGTGCAATATATTTCTCCGTGCGCTGTGTAAGGGTTTCAAGCCGCTCGTCAATGATTTTTATCTCGTCTGTGGTAACATCAAAATCCTCAATGTAAACAGGTTCGGTCTTTGCGCCAACAGGCATTGTCACAACCGCTCCGTCCTGTTCCGGCAGCATTACCGAAATAAGCGCTTCCGAAGGAGTATTGCCCTGTACAGACTTGTTCCAATCTCTTTCTGTGCGCCTTGACATAAAGAACGGGTGCAGATAGGGAACATTAAGCTCTTTCAGCATATTTGTTCCTGCCGAAATATTGCCGCCCATAGGTCCTGCGCTAAGTCTGAACGACATAAAATTCAGTATTATCTCGGGCTTTTGGGGCAGAAAACCCGTCAGAAGCTTTTGCAGACTTCCGTCGTTAAGGCTGTCCGAGCCGGAAACCGCCACAGGCAGGACGTTTGCGCATTTCAGCATACGCTCCGTTATCACCGATACTGCTCCCGAATAATCCATGGGATAAATGTGACCGTAATAAAGCAGCGCAATTACAGGCTTGTTCGGATCAAAGGGAAAATCCTTCTCAAACTCGGCAAAGCTGCCGTAATACTTCATATCCTTTGGTCTGCATACCGCCGCAGCAGGCACTTCTCTCGGCTCGGAGGGCTTGGGCAGACGCTTTGCTCCGCCGTAATCACGGAGTATAAGGTACATCATATTGAGAATGTTGGGGTAGTCTGCAACGTAAAAATACTTGCATATAAGCGAGTAGTTACGCATATCACGCATTTTTCCCGGCATTATCTTTCCCATTGCCTCAGCCATGGACTGCATCTTTTTCATTGCCGCCATATCGGGCTTTTTTCCGCCCGAGGACTTCATTGACTCCGCCGAAAAGCCGCCCAGTTTAAGGTATTCTCTTGCGGAATTTCCGTAGGGAATAACGTTGCCCTTACATTCTTCAAGTCCCTTGTAAACAGCTTTTACAATATCCACAGGACTTCCCATTAGGTCAACAAAAACCATATCGGATGTTTTTATGTCGGCAATAAGCCTATCTGTCTTTTCCTTGCTGTACTCCGTGACCGCATAGTATAAGCGCAGATCAAGTATATTAGGCTCAATTCGTGATATTTCCTTTGCCGCCTTCATCAAACATTTTACGGACGGTGCTGATACGGTTATAAATGTAAATTTCATTGTTTCACCCTCTTTGCATAGAATACAGACGAGTTGTCCTCGCTGTCTGAAAGAATTTCAGCGTCCACATTGAACACCTTTTCCAGCTCACCGTTATCAAACAGCTCCTGCGGACTGCCTATTGTATGTATTTTACTGTCATTCAGAAGTATAAGCTTGTCGGAGTATCTCGCTGCGTGATTCATATCGTGCAGCACCATTACAACGGTTATGCCCTCCTCACGGTTGAGTGCCGAAACAAGCTCCATTATTTCAAGCTGGTGTGCAATATCAAGATATGTGGTCGGCTCGTCAAGCAGCATTATCTCGGGTTTCTGAGCAATTGCCATAGCAATACGGGCACGCTGCCGCTCTCCGCCCGAAAGAGCATTGATCTTCCTGTTTTGAAGCTTTTTCATTCCCGTTCGATCAATAGCCCAGTCAACTATCTTTGTGTCCTCGCCGTCTGAGCCTGCCCACCATTTTTTGTGAGCATATCTGCCGTATTCCACAAGCGTTTTTACCGTTATGTCGCTCATACTTGTATCAGTCTGACCAAGTATTGCCATTTTCTGCGCAACAAGCTTTGTGTTCGTTCGGAAAATATCGTTTCCGTCAAGAAGGACTTTGCCACTTTCCGGGCGAAGATTACGGCTCATTGCCCTTATAAGCGTTGTCTTTCCGCAGCCGTTGGGACCTATTATGGAATACACCTTGCCTCTGTGAATATCAAGATTTATCCCGTCAAGTATGCGGCGGTTTTTATATCCTGCACAGAGATCTCTTACCGATAATATCACCTTTTCCATAAGCGCCTACTTTCTAAGCAGATACAGGAAGAACGGAACTCCCAGCACTGCCATAACTATTCCAACAGGTATTTCTGTAGGGCTAAGAACTGTCCTTGCAAATGTATCGCTCAGCATTACAAGTGCCGCTCCCAAAAGCGCCGTTGCAGGGAACATTATTTTATAATTATTTCCGAGGATCAGCCTTATGCTGTGAGGAACGATAAGTCCCACAAATCCAAGCAGTCCCACGACGCTTACCGCCGAAGCCGCAAGCAGCGCCGCCAGAGCCGTGAACGCAAGCCTTGTAAGCTCTACGTTCAGACCAAGACCTCTTGCCGTATCGTCACCAAGCACAAGTATATTCAGCTTGTCCGCAAACAAAACGGCAAGTATAAGTCCGATAACAGTATAGGGCAGTATAGTCTGTACCTCGCCCCAGCTCCTTGAAGATAAACTGCCGTTCATAAATGTAAGAGCGCCGTGAACTCTGTCGCTGAAAAATACAAGTATCGCCGAAATTCCTGCGCCGAAAAGCTCCGACACCGCAACGCCCGACAAAACTATCCTTGTAGGGTCGATACCGCCTTTCCATGCAAGAATATATATTATTGCCGCCGCAAGCATTGCTCCTGCAAAAGCAGCTATTGGCACAAGATTCTGCCATTGCGGAAATACAACAAGTATCATTATTCCAAAAAGACCTGCTCCGCTGCTTATTCCGATAATGGACGGATCGGCAAGAGGATTTTTCATTACTCCCTGCAAAATAGAACCTGCCAAAGCAAGATTTATTCCCACTAAAGCCGCCAGTATCATTCTCGGCAGCCTTATATTCCATATGACCTTGTTATTCGTTCCCGTATGATCGCCTGCTATGGTATCAATTATGTTGGAAACGGAAATTTCCATTGTTCCAACAACATTTCCAAGTATAAACGTACCAACGACCGCCACTACAAGAATTGCAAGCACCATTATCTTAAACGCCGCAGTATCTCTGAACGCTGTTTTTTCCATTAATCAAACACTTCCGCTTCTCCGTATATTTCGGGATAAATACTCTGCGCCATATATTTTATTGCGTCAACATAATAGGGTCCTGCATTGTAAAGGTAGTACTGCTGCGGCAGGTATATGACCTTACCCTCATTTATGGCATTAACAGAACTCCACGCAGGATTTGAAGCGAACTGCTCTTCAACGGTCTTTCTTGCTTCCTCGTTGCTGGATATCATTGTTGTTACAAGAACATAATCGGGGTCTTTCTCAACGATATATTCAATATCAAGGGGCGTTGTTTCCGAGCCTACCGTATCGGGCGGAAGAGAGGAAGCAATGTTGTCAAGTTCAAGTATTTTTGCAATATCTCCTGCAATGCTGTTGTCCAGTTTGACAGCAAGGGATTTTGACGTAACATAGAGGATAACTACCGAAATATCGTCATCGGGCAGTTTGTCGGTGATCTCTTTTTTCCCGCTTTCAAGCTCGGAAATACGCTGCTCCGCAAGCTCGCTTTGACCAAGAAGTTTTCCGAAAGCACGATATGTATCAACCACATCATCAAAGCCTCTTATGTGGGTCTGGATAACGTTATATCCCATTTCACGCAGCTTTGAACCCTGTGTGGATTGAGTACCTACCTGCGCAATGACAAGATCCGGTTCAAGCGCAATTACCGATTCCATATCAATAGAGTAAACGGGGCCTATCTGCGGCAAAGCCTGTATTTCAGCTTCATATCCTTCGGTCAGGCGTATATTTTCGCTCACGTCCGATGTACAAATCGACTTTCCGCCGAGATCGTACCAAATATTCAGCGGCGTACCCGACATAACAGCAACCTTTTCGGGCTTGCTCTCAATTGTCGTTTCATATTTGAGATAATCACGAACGGTAAGAGGATAATCATCTCCCGTTACTAAAATAGCCGCTTCATCGTCGGACACCTTGTCGGCCGCTTCGGCATTTTTCAGTCCGCCTACACCCGAGCTGCTGTCACTGCCGGAACAGCCTGCCATCGACATCACCATTATCGCCGCAAGCAATATGTAAATAATTTTCTTTTTCATACTGTTATCCTTCCTTTTACGATTTTATTGTATTTTTAAGATGCTCACAGTAAATTTGCCTTATCTCGGAATACTCCCCAAGACCTTTTATAACACAGTTCACCTCAAAGCCTGCCGATTCAAGCCTTGATTTCCAGCTTTCCGAGGAATCGCCTGCCATATCGTTTCTTGCATGGTCGCCTGCAACAAGCATAAGCGGAACAAGACTTACTTTTTTTATACCTCTGCCTTTCAGCTTATTCATAACATCTTCAAGCATTGGCTCTGCTTCCACGGTGGCAGTGTAAATATTGTCATATCCAAGCTTATTGCTTATTACGCCGAACTGCACATAAATATTGTTGGCATTGTGTTCCGTCCCGTGTCCCATAAGGATTACAATTTCGCCCAGGTATTTTTCGGCAATTATGCGGCAGACTTTCTCAATATCGCTTTCGGAATTAAACAAGGTCGTACCTGTTTTCAGCACGGAAAAATCCTTTTCAAACGGTTTAATTTGTCCGCATAATTTATCATATTCAATGCCAGGGATAAGGTGGGTAGGCTGAACAATAACCTCGTCAAAGCCCTCCGATTTTAGACGAAAAAGCATTTCTTCCAAAGCATCAAAAAGTACCCCTTGTTTTTTTAATGCTGAAAGTACCCTTCCGCTTGTTATTGCCGTAAACACTTCATACTCCGGAAACTCCTCATCAAATGTTTTTTTCAGCGCCAGTACCGAATTATCAAGTGCCTCCTTATAACTTGTGCCGAAGCTTGCTTCAATTATAGCTTTTTTCATATTTTTTTATCCTTTCCAAAGAATAAATACTGTCCCGATTTTTCATCATATATTGCTGTTATGTCAAGCGCTTCACGGATAAGTCCGTTTTCCGCCGCTTCTTTTGGGGAAACAGCTCCTAACAGCCTGCCGTCTTTCATTACCGCCGCAATGTCCGAGTGGGAAAGCGCCATATTAAGGTCGTGAAGCACCATAACAACAGTTTTTCCGCTGCGTTTCATATCAGCGGCAAGCTCCATAAGCTCAAACTGGCTGCTTATATCAAGATAAGTGGACGGCTCGTCAAGAAGAACTATATCCGTATCCTGTGCAAGCGCCATTGCTATGTATGCTCTCTGCCGCTGTCCGCCCGAAAGCTCCGCAACATTCCTGTCCGCAATTTCTGTTACACCTGCAGCTAACATCGCATTGCCCACCATTTCTCTGTCGCGAGCGGTAAACCTTCTCGGATAGCCAAGATACGGAAATCTGCCGTGAGAAACAAGCGCACGAACTGTAATATTACCCGGATTATGCACCTGCTCCATATAGGATACTTTCTGCGCAAGCTCGCTGTGTTTCATTTTTGAAATATCCTTTCCGTCTATCAGCACCTTTCCGCAGGAGGGTTTAAGCAGTCCGCAGCACATCTGGAGAAGCGTACTTTTTCCGCAGCCGTTTGCTCCTATCACAGAGGAAATACTGCCCGATTCAAAGCGGACGCTGATATCTTCAAGTACATTTTTTCCGTCATAGCCGCCGCCGAGTCCGATTATTTCAAGCATTGTGCTTGCCTCCTTTCTTTTTCAAAAGGAGATATATAAAAAACGGCACTCCGATATATGATATAACTATTCCCAAGGATATTTCATTCGGTGAAAACAGCGTTCTTGAAATAATATCGCAAAGCGTAACGAACGCCGCACCGAGAAGTACGCAGGCAGGCAATTTATATCTGCTTTCATATCCCACAAGCTTTCCGCATATATGCGGCACGATAAGTCCCACAAATCCCAGAAGTCCTGCAAAGCTCACCGCCGCTCCTGCCAACGCCGCAACGATCATCAACAGGATAAACCTTACTGTTTTGACATTAAGTCCAAGCGTAAACGCCGTTTTATCGCCGAGAGAAAGCACATCTATCTCATTTGCAAGCATAAATGCAGCAGCTATCCCGACAAAAATAATTATCCACGCAGGAGTAAGCTTTTCAGTAGTTATATTGCCCATTCCGCCTATCTTAAAGGACGTTATTCCCGACAATGTATCGGGAAAAAGCTCTGTCACCGTATCTGTACCTGCATTGAAAAGACTTGAAATTGCCACTCCTGCAAGTACAAGCGTTATTTTTGAAGCCTCGGTCTTTCTTGCGATAATATATACCAACATTACAGCTGCAAAAGCTCCAGTAAAAGCCGCCGCAGGCAGCCACGAAATCGCCGCAGGAAACAGCGCCGAACAAAGCACCGTGAAAAATCCTGCGCCTGCATTTACGCCTATAACTCCGGGAGAAGCAAGCGGATTTCCAAGTACCGCCTGAATTATTGCACCCGAAAGCGCCAGCGCCGCCCCTGCAAGCATTGAGCCGAGAACTCTCGGCAGCCTTATGCAGTAAACTATCCTGCCGTCGGGAGTGCTTTCACCGCTTATAAGTGCCGAGATAACTTCACTGGGCGACAATCTTACCGAGCCAAGACATATTCCTGCAAGCGCCGAAAAAATGAGAAGTATTGCAAGTCCAAGCAGGATAATTAGTTTCTTCCTGTTATCCGTAGAGGATATCCGCAAGCTGCTGATATGCCTCACCCCATTTCGCATTAGGCTTATAGTGGAACAGCGCCTTTGGCAGAATGACAAACCTGCCGTTTTTTACAGCGGAAAGCTCCGACCACGCAGGATTTGTAAGAAGCGTATCTTCAAGCACCTGCATAGCTTTTTCTTCGTCTGCGCCCATAAATGTCACAAATATAAAATCAGGGTCGGACTTAACTATTACCTCCAGGCTGAGCTCGTCTGTAAGGGTACCGCTGTCTGCAATATTTACACAGCCAAGATCCTTCAACATTGCCCCTGCAAGGCTGCTGCTGTCTTTGGCATGAACTGCCGAAGAAGAAGTCCTGAGATACAACACCGTCGGAGCTTCCCGTCCCGAAACGGAAGCAATGACCTTCTCTATCCGAGCCTGAACATCTGCACCGTTTTTCTGATATAAATCGCCCCTGCCTGTTATATCCGTAAACTTTTTCAACACCGAAAGATACTCGTCAAACTCGCTCACCTTGAAATATGCCGTTGTTATCCCTGCCTTTTCAAGAGTATCGCACAGCGCCGTATGTTCGGCTATTTCCGATGAAAGCACCGCAAAATCTATGCCGAGGTCTATCATCTGCTCTACTGACGGAGATTTCATTTTACCTATATTGACCGCAGTTTCCGGCACTTCAAACAGGTGATCGTCGTATGCGTCGGCTGTCACTGCGCAAAGCTCTCCGCCTGCAAGCAGCCATATTTCCGCAAGGCTTCCGCTGCAAATCGCGATTTTCTGCGGCATATCCACCGTCACATTATAACCAAGCTCGTCCGTAAAAGTATATCCTGAAGCTTCAGAATCAGACGGAGTTTTACCGCCGCAGCCCGTCAGAATAAAAGACATACACATCAATGCCGTTATAACCAAAGCAAGCTTTTTTAACACCATATCTATCAGACCTCCGAAAAAATAAAAAGGACATTACCCGAGCCGTAACCCGGATAATGTCCAAAGTCTTTTTTCTTTCACTGTATCTTTGATATGGTATGCCGGAAGTACCCTAAATTCAGCTGTAAATTCTCCGCAGAAGAACGTACTGAGATCAGAGCAACACAAATAAAGCCGTATAAACAGCCTGATTTTATATGACACCTCATATCATCGTTTACGTTCCGGAGTTCCGCAGACTATAAACAACACCCGATCACGGGAAAAACACAGGCAAGTATTCCGACTTATTGCCCGCCGACAGGATCGGCTCACATACGCCTTCCCGGGAGATCTCCCAGTGACTGACATTACATCTTGTATGCTTTAAGACAAAATACGGCAACGGCCTTGCTCAGGATTCGCACCTGATTCCTTGTTAGGCTCGGCAGGTATTTTCATAACTCTGCTTTTGCACCTGTATTCCGACAAAATATTCACATAGTAGTTATTTTATCATTTTACCAAGTGGTTGTCAAGTACTTTTGAAGCATAGGACATAAAATACTTATTCAGATTTATTTAATCTGTAAAGCATACACGGTCTGCCGCCTGTTTCATAATTCATATTTCCGACAATTACACCTTTTTCAAGCAGGAAGTTTACATATCGGCGGACTGTTACACGGGACAGTCCGACCTTATCTGCAATTTCTTCACTTGTCAGATCGGTATCGGGATTAAGTTCAAGAAAGCTTTTTATAGTTTCAAGAGTCTGATCCTGAATTCCTTTGGGAAGCTGCTCGGACGTTTCCGATGAGCTTCGGTTCATAATGGCATCAATATGCTGCTGACTGAATGATGATAAATCGTGAAAAGCATCCTGTCTGTTTAAAAATGTTTCAAGAGCACGCTGAAATCTTGCACTTGAAAACGGTTTTACAAGATAATCCACAACCCCAAGACGCATTGCTTCTTCAATGGCAGCACTGTCATTTGCTGCTGTCACCATTATTACGGACACAGGCAGATTTATTTCTCTGATTTTCCTCAGAAGCTCAAGTCCGTTTGTTTTGGGCATATATACATCAAGGATAACAAGGTGAACGGTGTTTTCACGCAGCATTTTTAATGCCTTGTCACCGTCACGGCATACGCAGGAAACATGAAAATGCTTATTCTCCGTTACATACTGCTTATTTATCATTGCAACCATAGGGTCATCTTCTACTATCATAACTTCATACATCTGAGTTTCCCCCTTCATCGGTAAGAGTTACGGTGAACGATGTTCCCGTACCCGGTTCGGAATCGACTGTAACAGTGCCGTTATGCTTTTCTGCAAGCTGTCTGACCAGAGCCAAGCCTGTGCCCCTTCCGTCGCCTTTGGTGGAAAATCCGTACTCAAAGATCTTCTCGGTATTTTCGGCAGATATACCGAGTCCCGTATCGTCAACGGTAATTATCATAGCGTGAGGTTTTGTGTATATTCCCACAGAAAGCTCCTTCGGGAGTTCATTTTTTTCATTAAGAGTATCCATTGCATTTTCTGTAAGGTTGCCGATAATTGTAATAAGATCGCCTGAAGGGAGAGAAATATCGCTTTTTGAAAGTCTGCTGCCGCTTTCGAGCGAAAATGCTATATCAAGCTCTGCCGCCCTTGAATATTTGCCGATAAGGAGTGCCGCAACAGAAGGGTCGTCAATATTTTTCATTACATTATGTATCACCTTCTGCTGAATAGAAGTGATATTTGTAATGTACTCACAGGCTTCGGCAGTTTTATCCATCTGAATAAGACCAAGGATAACGTGCAGCTTATTTGTGAAATCGTGGTTATTTGCTCGCATTGATTCAACAAGATATTTTACTCCCGAAAGATCTTCCATCAGTTTAGTAAACTCTGTTCTGTCCCTGAGGATACACAATCCGCCTTCAGTCTTTTCATTATCGGCAATAGGGATTATATCGGCAATAATGTCGGAGCCGTTATCTGAATGAAGAGAAAGACCGCTAAATTTTTCGCAGGAGGACAATAATTTTTTTGCAGATATTTCGGGAATTGCTTCGGCAACACTTTTAACGTTATCCTTTATATCAAGCATTTTCTTTGCGGAGCAGTTCATATATACAATGCTGCCCTCATTATCAAATGCAAGCAGACCTTCTTCGAGAGCTTCAAGCACATTATCCCTTACCGTAAACATAGCGCTGAAAATATCAGGCTCATAGCCTTTGAGAATTTTTTTGATCCTGCCCGAAAGCTGCCTTGACAATGCGACCGCAACAGCAATTACCGTGACCGCACATAGGATATGCAGCAGTATAATGTTCACTACTATTTTCCGTATATTCTGCGACAGCATGACCGCAAGGACAAAACCCAGATAATTCCCGTCATTATCGTAAATTGCGGCATAAGCACGGCGCTGTGAACCCGAAGGGCCTGTATCGGAGGTAACATAAAAAATATCGCCTCCGCTGAAATCGGGAACAGTTCCGTCATATTCCGTGCCGATAAGCTCATGATTGGTGTGATATATGCGAAGGTTATCTGAGCTTATTATTGAAATAACGTCAATATTTGAAAGAGAGTTTTTAAGAGAGTCAAGATAAGGCACGATCATATTTTCGGGATTATCGCTGTTTCTCTGACGTATGATCTCCGACTGAGCCAATGCCTGTGCAACATTTTCAAGATTCTGATCAAGGCGTTTTCTGTCGGTAGAAATGCTCACCGCTATGCTGATTATCGAGATAAGAACGGTCATGACCGAAACAAGTATCAGCAAGGTTTCAAGTATCTCACGCTGAATGCTGATCTCCGATTTTCTCTGATGAGTTTTTTTAGTCATAAGGCAACTCTCCCCACTATTATTGTAAATATTATAACATATAAAATCACTTTTGAAAATAGTCTGAATCGGCAAAAGGAGTTTTGTAAGTAAAAAAAGTGTTTATATATGTCAAATAATCTCTCATAAGACTGCATATTTTCCCTTTCGACTTATGAAAGTAATGAAAATCGCAGGCAGCAAAAAAATGTTGATTACTTTCCAATTATTGATTTTTTATCGGGCGAGAGTTAGAATAAGAGCAACAAAAGACCGAAAGGAAAGATGAAAATGAACACTTTTGCAAGCATAATGGAAATGATGATGGTTGTCTGCTTTGGAATATCATGGCCGCTCAATATCATCAAAGCATGGAGATCACGTTCAGCCAAGGGAATAAGCCTCCCTTTTTACTTACTTATATGGATAGGCTATGTCTTTGCATTTGTCAGCAAATTTACGCTGATCGCCGCAAATGCACCTCATCCCTGGTACGAAACAGTACATTGGTATGTAATGTTCTTCTATGTGCTTAACATTGTAATGGTCACTATTGGAATCGGTATCTATTTCAGAAATAAGCATCTTGATAAATCATCAACTGGAATAAGATTTACACCCGTTACAGAATAAAGGAGGATATCAATATGGAGAATGTTATCAGAAGCAATTTTGCAAGCAGGATCAACTCAAAAAGATTTACAGGCATTGACAATAAGGCAGGCGTTGCTGTAAATGATCCTGCTATTTCAAAGGTATATGAAAGAGAAGCCGAAGAATATTGCAAACTGAACGAGTTTGCAGTCAAAAATGGCATTGTATTGTTTGGCTCAACATTTGCAAAGGATATTCCTGTAGGCGAACTCAGACAGGCGTTTGATCTTGACTGCAATATTTACAACCGCAGCTTTACAGACGTATCAGTTTTCGATGCAGAGGCACTTCTTATCGAATGTGCGGAAAGCCTTGCACCTTCAAAGATCTTGTTGCAGCTTGGCGAAACCGATCTTGAAAGAGGATATAGATCGGTACCTGAGATCATTGCAGCTTATGATTCTCTTGTCAAGAGCATTAAAAAGAGAAACCGTTTCACAGATATTGTGATCGTATCCGTATGTGAAAATTCAAATGATATCCAGCCCTCGGTATTTAATTCTCAGTTGGAGGCTATGGCTAAGAAAAACAAGTGCAAGTTTGCCGATATATCCAATGCTTCAAGTGACAGAATGCCTACTGTTAAAGCCTTCAGTATGTTAAAAAGGTTTATGAGAAACGGCATTACGTTCTGCGATGCAATGACTATGGTAAATTACTGAAATATTGTTAGGGGAACGCTGAATAAATCGTTTCAGCGTTCCCCTAACTCAGGGTATGAAAAATAAACTGTGTAAAATTGGGATTTATTGGTACGATAGAGTGCGATTCTTTTTTATATTTTTTCATGTGTTTTTGTAATATTTATGGACAAGAACTGTGACGCTTCTGCTTTTTTACCCACATTCCTCACTGGGCAAAATGCGGCTTTTTTCACATTTAAAATATCACTGTTACAAGCATATGTCAAATGCCGGAAACGTTGTCTTCACCGTAATATTATCACCTTGTCAAACAAAACTATACAAAGGAACTATTATATTTTCATAATCCGCTGCTCATTTATTTCGGAAAACAATAATATTTTTTGTCCTTTACTATAATAATCATTGCTAATGATTGCCTCACTAACAATTAAAACATCATCAACCTTCCACTTACCTTTAGGAAGTTTATAATGTGCAACAACATCATCTATATGCTCTCTTATCCAGTTTACACGTTTCTTATGCTTTGCTATATAACATAGATGTCCATCTTCATCATTGCAAAATATATTCATATACTCTCTGTACATCTCATAAGGATTCTTTGAATAAGAAAAATCTTTAACCTCTGCTACTATTATTTTATTTCTTTTGAGATTGATCAATAACACATCAATATCTCCCAATGTATTTTTGTTGATATCTTCGATTTTCAAACCATTTATTCTTTTTACTTTTGAATCAATAATCAGATTATCTATTTCTCGCAATTTATTTGCAACAATATCATTAAATCCATTACCCCGACTATTAGCAATTTTACCAATCAACTTTTTTAACTTAGGTCTTGATGCATATAACTTACCATCCATTATTAGATCAAATAAAAAAGCAAGACTATGGTATAACTGTCGGCTACCCCAAATCAAATCATCATTGTGAACTATTATTGGTCTTCTATTAAAAGATAACCTTCTATTATTTTTCCATGGATATACATCATTCTTGCTATACTGGAGCGGTGGATCAAGATAATTATCCCGTTTTTGTAATGATAAATCGTTAATTATTTTCTCCAGAATATCACTATCAATACAAGTAGCTTGATTTAAACAAATCACAACATCATGCCTATTCATTCGCTTAACATCATCTAATATCTTTTTCTCTCCAATATCAATTAGAGCCAATACACAATTAACAAATTGAGTTTTTGTATATGAAAATTCTTCTTCAAATGCCTCGTCAAGTTCTTTCGATAAATCTATATTAAAGTTTGTTGATTTACTATTTTGAATAAGTGGATCGGAATTACCATATAACATTTTGTTACTGGATTTATACTGTATTGATGCTAAACGTTGTATCGATTTTTTATTGAAACCAATTCGACCGGAGTCAAGTAATTCTACTTTAGGGCTAATAATATTATAATAGAACAAATCGCCACAATGCGCCCATTCAACAATCAGTGAACATATTGCTAATAGATATTCATAATCCAGTTCCCCAATTATTGTTTCTCCATCTGGCTGTTCAGCAGAAATAAATTCCATCAGAAATTTCAACGCTGTTGATGATTTATTCAACTCAAAAAAATCATCACTAAATTTCTCTGATAATTCCGGATAACAAGCCATATTATAGGCATAGCGCTTTTGAAACAGCATTAACGAAAAAATCGTTTTTTCTAAATCATAATAAAGCACCTCATAAAATGATTTTGAACTAAATTGCTTTATAAACGTCTTTAATTTTTGGTATAAAAAATCAACGACTTGGTTGCATATTTTTGCCTTTTCATTATTATTATGTATTTTTCCTTTTGAAAAATCTGATGATTCTGCAAAATAGTCTCCGACTTCATCCAAAAGACTATCTTCAATTTCAGAAGATATTCTTCGATATTTTTTATCAATTGGTTTAAGGTATATTTCATTTTCATAATCTAATGTAAATGCTTTTCTCTTAAGTGGATTAGTAAATTTCTCCGTAATAAGTGTTAAATCGATTTCTGAATATGAAAAAGAATTCATGCTACCTATAATTAAAAGCATAAGTTCTCGTTCATACTCATTATTGATACCCATATTTACAAATGCCGATGGTTTCCAAAAGATACTTATTGTATCTTTTTCTATTTTTACTTTAACTATTGAAGTTAATGAATCATTATTTTTAGATGCATAAAGGGAATAATCCGAAATCTCACCTTCCAAAACATTCTTAATAATGATTGATGATGTTGAAAATTCACTATTCTCAATTATTCCCTTAAATTCGCTTAACCAAAAAGAGATTAAATCTAATATGGAATAGTTAATATCCAACATTTCTATGCAAGTTGCTTCACAACTGCTCACCCAAATATCAATATTCGAAAACCGATTAAGCAATTCAAGCTTTTTACTATTTTTGCAACAATATATATTTCTCTGTTT
Organism: Oscillospiraceae bacterium; assembly: GCA_051881815.1. Classification (GTDB taxonomy): domain Bacteria; phylum Bacillota; class Clostridia; order Oscillospirales; family Ruminococcaceae; genus UMGS363. Next base: position 31,238 of record JBJEQP010000112.1, read on the forward strand.
ATCGTTAAAAACGATTTCTTTATAATAATTGCTACACGGGTAAAGGGCTAACTGTCTATCCTCCTTTTGTAGTGCCTTGTTATAATATTTCAATGGAGCACCTAAATCTGGCATAAAAACTGTTTTTCTCATATCAATATTATCATCAAAATAAAACGAATATCCATACTCAACATACATAGAAAGATAATGAATGTCACGTATATATGGTAAATTCAATAATGATAAGCAACTTTTTCTATCTATAAAATGAATTAATGAATTTGCATTATTTGATTCATTTATAGAAATACACATTAAATCGAATGCAGAAAATGATACACTTTTCAAATTTTTTTCTAAGAACGGTGCAACTAATGATTGTCCGTAAGTGTTAAATATTTGCAAATAATATAGTTTATCAGCTTTTAAGTTAGGCACTAATTTAGATTCTATATATTCTTTCCTTCTTTCGTATTTATCTAAATCTATATATTGCATATCAAACATCGCAGTTGTCCTGTATTCTTCTCCATTATCACAAAAAAAGTTTACAAGCAGTAATCCATCATTACATACATTCAGTAAAATCTCTTTATAAGAACTTTCATGAATTAGTTCAATTCCCAATTCTTTTTCCTTAATTTTATGATGTCCAAGACTTAATAAATATTTCTGACATGAACCCCAGATATATTCATTATACGAATCAAGCAAATCTTTTCTAATTTGGAATTCATCTGCTAATATAATAATTTGATTAATAAGAAAACTTGCCAATATAGATGGATCAAGCACAATAAATCTCTCACTAGATATTTTAAAAAATGGATGATAGAAAAAATAATAATTATCTATACCACCAATACAATCATTTTTGTCGCATTCAAATTTAGCGTAGAATTGTTCAAATTCACATTTGCCTATTATTTCCTCGTACTCTAAACAATCAAAAGAAATAACATCTACAAAATAATTCATTCTCTGGCTATCTGAATAATCTATATTTTCATTTTGTATGCATTCTATTGCATTTATATCATACTTCAAGGTTGTAACAATATGAGTAGAAATTCGTAAAACCGCTTCTAAAAGCAATGAGCATCTTCTCTTGAAATTTTCATCAAAATTATTTTTTTTTATAAAAATAGTATCAATAAAAGCTTGCAAATCGTAGCCAGGATGAGAACACATTCCATTAAATATCCACCTGTTTCCATAAAATAAAACTCGGTATACAAATGGCATTTCTGGTGGATCCATAAATATCTTTTGAGGTTCAAAAAATGCATTTAATATTTGCTTAAACTTAGTTTGACTCATTTTGTTCTGTGATGCAAACTCGTCTTTTTTGCATTGAAGAATAGCATCAATTATCTCATCGAAAACGGTACATTTATTCTGATTGCTTGGTAATAAATTAAGAGCAGATACCCTTGATATAAAATCATTTATATCATAACCATGTAAAGTTTCAATCATTTTCTCTTTAATTTCAGCTCTATCATCTTTTTCTGCATTAATCAAATCATAATTACCCATATTAATTCTCCTCGTATAATATATTTTAGGGCAAATAAAGAATACCCTAATAAGGCA
>JBJEQP010000113.1:0-6680 GCA_051881815.1 Oscillospiraceae bacterium
GAGCATGCGGCTGTTAACCGCAGGGTCGTAAGTTCGAGTCTTACTTGGGGAGCCAAACAGAAAAAGTCTGAACTCAAAGGTTCAGACTTTTTCCCCTAATTAATTAGGGATATGCACCATTAGCTCAGTTGGTAGAGCAACTGACTCTTAATCAGTGGGTCCCCGGTTCGAGTCCGTGATGGTGCACCAGATTTTTATCGGTGTTGATTGCTATGAGGCTCCACCTGTTTCCATTCCGAACACAGAAGTTAAGCTCATAAACGTCGAAAATACTTGGTTGGTGACGACCCGGAAAGATAGATAAATGCCGATATCGTATGATCCGAATCCTTGCTGGGTTCGGATTTTTTTGTTATGCTTATCAGAAAACAGGGAAAATCTGCATTTAACATTATATTTATTGACATATTGAAAAAATAAGAGTATTATTTAACCAATAAAAATTAAAAGAGGACTAATATGAACAAAAGAATTCTTATAACAAACGACGACGGTATTGAAGCCGATGGAATAGTTCGTCTTGCGGCGGCTGCAAAGAAATACGGCGAGGTCTGGGTAGTCGCTCCAGAATCGCAGAGAAGTGCATTATCTCACAGCATTACGCTCCGTTCGAATATTGATGTTTACGAGTATGATTTTTCAGTTGACGGCGTAAAAGCATTTACCGCAACCGGTACTCCTGCTGACTGCATAAGGCTTGGGATCCTGAATATTATGCCCGAGAAGCCCGATATTGTGTTTTCTGGGATCAATTTCGGATATAACGCAGGAACCGATGTGCAGTATTCTGCAACTGTCGGCGCAGCTATGGAAGCAGTTTTTCAAGGCGTTTCTGCTGTTGCGCTTTCCGAAGGTACAACGAAAGGAAAAATGTTGACTGACCTTTACCTTGATAAAATATTGTCGGAAGTAATTGATACGCCATTCGTCCCGAGGGAGATCGTCAACGTTAATTTTCCCGATTGCACTCCCGAAGAATTCAAGGGGATACTTCGGGACAGAGTGAACTCCGCAGGAAGCGTTTTCACCGACAGGTATGATTGCGAAGATCTTTCCGACGGCGGAAAAAGATACTGTGTAAACGGGATATTAAATGATCATTTTGACGAGAACACCGACCTAAAGGCGCTTTTCTCCAACTACATATCTATCGGAAGGGTTTCAAACCTGAAATAATATCTGATACTAAAATCAAATCAACCTATAGACAGGTACGACAGCTATAATTATATCACTTGTCGTCAAGCTCCCTTGACAGGCGGCAAAACCGCCTTCACGGCATATTTTCCGTGACTTGCATCATCTGCTGCGTTAACAAACCTTGTGTATTACTGCGGTTTGTTGCCTTGCAGCTAATGCAACCCATATACGAAGATATGCTCGTGTCCCGGTTTTAGAGAACCCCATTATACAATTGTCTTTTTAGACAGACTGAAATGCTGCCCTGTTAGACAGTATTTTGGTTTATAAAATTAATTATCCGTTCAGCTTTTTGTTTATTGCATTTATTTTTGCTTTCATAGCAAAATACTTAATGAGCCACACAAAAACAAATAAAGCGATAAATATACCCACATATAGAAGCACACCCTTTGCCGAATGCTCCATCCAGAATGTGAAATATGCGATAGGGAATGTAAATAAAGAATATATTCCGAAGCAAATTCCTGTCTGTAAAGCAATATTGAGGTCATCATTTTCCCATACCAGAGCGGCGATTGCAAAGCCTATACCCATAATTCCGCAGAGCAGGGTCTGTAAAGCGGCAGCATACGCCTCACTGCCCATAAGCTCCGTAAAAGCAGGCGCACATATAAGAAATTCACCCTTTCCCGAAATAAGGGAAATAAGTACACTGATTATCTGTCCTATGGCAATGCCGATAAAAAATCCGACCAAGCTTCTTTCGATAATTTTCTTTTTCATAGTAACACCTCATACACCTAAAATTTTCTTGATTTTTGAAACATATCGCCTTGATACATAAGTCACCGTGGAATCGTAAAATGAAACGCATATGGTTCCCGCAAGACTCATATCAAAGCTTTTTACCTTTTTGAGATTGACGATTTCCGAATTTGAGATACGGACAAACCTTGAGCTGTCAAGACGTTCTTCCATTTCGTATAACCTCAGACGGAGAATAAACTCGCCGTCCTCCGTTACCGCCAAAACCTTGCCAACGCTTGAATAGACCCTTATGATCTCATCCTGTTCAAGTATCTGAAGCACATTGTCCTGAAAGCCCGCTATAAGCTGCGGTGCGTCCTCGGAAAGTCTTGTGACCAGGGCGTTTATTTCCTCTGTGACCTTGTTTGTCAGAACTATGACCTTTGGTATCTTATAGGACGGGTCTATTTTTATTTCAATATCCACTGTATCACCTCCCGATGAGCATATTATATCACCTGTTCGCTGTTTAGACAACTGATTTTTTATAAGTGGTCGATTCAGAAGCATAAGTGGTTAAAAAAATGAATATTGGAATTGTGAAAAAGCTGATTAAAGCGCAGCGTTCGTTTCGCTGCTTTGAAAAATGTACGAGTTTCCGCCTTTGAGGACATTTTGAAAAACGGCAGAAACGTATTATACTAATCCCCGATTATAAAGTGTACAAAAAATGGGGCAAAATCTTGTAGCTGTTGAAAACAGCTTTATATGGATTTTGCACAGATTTTTTGTCTACACTTTAATGAGGGATTAGTATTAATCAGCGTTTACTTAGTATAAAAAGCAGTTTTAAGGATGTAAAACAAATGGAATTTTTCTATGATTTTGTAATAATAGCATTTATCTTCGCATCAGGGTGTGTTATCGGCTGGGGAATAGAGGTGTTTTACAGACGATTCACACCGACAAACAGGGAACGCGTCTGGATAAATCCCGGATTTCTGACAGGACCGTATCTTCCGCTTTACGGCTTTGGCCTGACAGTGCTTTATCTGATGGCAAGTTCAGAAAAATATATTCCTATCGAGTCGTCTGTTGTCAGAAAGCTTGTGCTTATAATTATTATGTCGGCAGCTATGACGGTGATCGAATTAATTGCAGGCGAGATTTTTATTGTACACATGAGGCTAAAGCTTTGGGATTATTCGGACAGAAAGTGGAATTATAAGGGTATTATTTGTCCGCTTTTTTCGTTCTTCTGGGCGCTGCTCGGGGCGGCTTATTACTTTTTGATCCATCCGCATATTCTGTCTGTGCTGGAGTGGTTCTCACATAATCTGCTGTTCTCGTTCTGCATAGGATTTTTCTACGGAATATTTATTATTGATATCTGTTATTCGTTTAATGTTGTTGCGAGGATCAAGGAATTCTCCGAAGAAAAACAGATCATTATCAAGCTTGAAGAGTTCAAGTATCACATTCGCCGTTCCGCAGAGGAGAAAAAGGAAAAATATCACTTTATGCTAGCGCTTGCATCACAGACTCCGCTCTCCGAACATCTGCACACATATTTTGAAAGGCTCTCCGAAAATGAGGGCATAGCAAAGCTTAACGAAAAGGTCAGAGAAAAGATCGAAGAGAAAAAATCGGAGAAGAAATAATTCAGACAGCCATTTTAGTGGTTATGTCGATGAGATTTTATAGGGGAAATTCTCTTTTATTAACGTTGAGCAGAATGATCACGATATCTGTAAAAAGTAACACAGCCGCTCCGAATTAACGGGGCGGCTGTGTTGTTTTAGTCGGTTATGACAGTCATGTTATGAAAGTCATGTTATGACTTCATGCCTGCCTTGTAAGCGTCGATCATCTTCTTGCTGATGTGTCCCGAACGGCAATCGTTTGACTTACGCCCTTTATAGTACGCAAAATCGTGATTTGCGCCCGTTTTTAGCTTTATTTCAAGCTTCATACATTCCTTGTTTCGGGGAATGACATTTATTCTGTCGATTATCGTTAGAACCATCTCGTCGATTTCCTCGTGCGTCATATCTCTGTCGGGGCTGTACATTTCCTTGAAGTATTTTTCGATCTTTTCAAGCTCATGAGCATAGTCGTCCGACTCCAAAGCTTTTTTCTCAAGAGCAAAAATTTCTTCTTCCAGTTCGTTGATCGTGATGTTGGAAGCGTCATTTCGTTCCTTGAATTCCGATTTAGAGATAAGGTCTTCGGTGTAAGCGTCAAGAAGCTTTTCACGCTTTGCCTTTTCCTTTTCAAGTCTTTTCTTCAAGGTTTCTATCTCACGACGGGTATTTGCAGAGGTATCCGCTTCACGGTAGATCTTCAAAAAGGTTGAAACATAATCTTCGATATTCTCTGAGATGTTCTTGAAGTGTTCCGAGAGCATTTTGTAAAGGTCTTCCTCAAGTATAGAAAATGAGGCGCAGGCTTTTGCTCCGAAACGGCGTTTCTCGCTGCATATCCATTGATAGATAGGCTTGCCCTTTGAAACGCTGTTTGAGTAGCTGGTTCTCCAGTATGCTTTGTCATCGGCGGCACACCATATTTTCCCCGTAAAAACGCTTTTGTCTTTTATGGAACGCTCACGGGATTTCACAACGGCGCTTCTTTCCTTGAATATTTCGTTGCACTTGTCCCAAAGCTCCTCGCTTACGATCGCAGGGACTATCTCGCCCGTTTCGTCCTTGTACATTACCCACTCATTTTCGGGAAGAAAACGCTGCTCCTTGGTTCGGTAGTCAACGACCTTGACCTTATTTCCGCAGTAAAAACCTTTGTATTTTGGGTTCTGTATTATGCCCGAAATGGTGTTGTGGTGAATACGAGTGCCGTTTCGTCCCCGATAGCCTTTGTTAAACAGAATATCCTCGATCTTGCGGACGCTGTATTTGCCCGTTGCATATTCCTCGAATATCAGCCGCACCATTTCGGCTTCACTTTCGTTTATAACAAGCTTGCAGTCGTTCTTGTCATAGCCGAAAATGCGGTTGTTGCCCATAACGTTGCCGCTTTCGATAGCGCGTTTATGTCCCCAGCGAACACGTTCAGAAAGCTTGCGGACTTCATCGGCAGCGATACTTGACATTATCGTAAGACGAAGTTCGCTGTCCGTATCAATGGTACAGATGTTATCATTCTGAAAGAAAACGCCAACGCCTGCACGTAGAAGTTCTCGTGTGTAGGTAAGGCTGTCGATAGTGTTACGGGCAAAACGGCTGACTTCCTTTGTAATAACAAGGTCAAAGGCTCCTGCCTTGCCGTCCTCGATCATACGCATAAAATTCACACGATTGACAGCGTTTTCACCTCGAACACGGTCAACATAGCCCTCTATATAGGTCCAGTTTTGATTGTTCTTTATAAGATCGGTGAAAAACGTTATCTGATTTTCAATGGAGTTTTCTTGCTCTTCTTTTGTGGTGGAAACACGGGCATAAAAAGTTACTCGGAGTTTTAGGTCGAATATGGTTTTCTGTTCGTGTTTCATTTTATTTGCGGTTTCGTAAATATCCATAAAATACTCCTATGTATTATCAATCACATTTTAATGATACCATACCAAAAAGTACTTGTCAAGACTGTTTGGTACACTTTTATATGTATAGGGCAGAATGGAACTCTGCCCCAATCATCATGCTGCCAGTTTTTCTATTAGAGCTATCATTCGATTGCATTTGGCAAGACTTATCTTACCCTGCTTATGGAGTATCATTGTCCATGCTTTAAGGGTGAGCTTTTTCATATAAAGCTTGTTTTCTTTTTCTTCTGTTGTCATATACATTCCTCCCGATTTTATTTTTCTCTGATTTGGTAATTTTATTCTATAGATTTTGCTTTGAAAACAAAAAGAGAGCTATTTCCAAATCCGTAGATTTGTATATAGCTCTCTTTCGCTGTTCCGCCCCTCTCTTTCGGGACGCCGTTATTCAATTTTTGAAAATCATTGCCGCGCCAATCTTGACTAATCTTAAATGTTTAATATTATTGTACTATACAAATTTGCTTTTGTCAAGAATTTTCAAAAAATTATTTAACTTTTTTGATTAGGATGTTGAGAGAAATCGAAAAATATGATATAATCTATTTCAGAATAATTTTACGGGAGGACGCTATGACTATAGGTGAGAAAATCAAAAACGCAAGAAATCTTCGTGGACTTACTCAGAAGGAACTTGGAATAAAGCTCGGCTTCGATGAAAAATCTGCCGATGTCAGGATAGCTCAATATGAAAGCGGCACAAGAACTCCAAAGTTGGAATTGCTGTCGGAGATAGCTTCCATACTTGATGTAAATATCAATTTTCTGAAAAATCCGACTTTAGAAAATACGGAAACTTTCATACATCTGCTTTTTGACTTGGAGCGGGAATCGAAAAAACATCACACCAACAATTTCTCAATAATCACTTTTTCCGACGAACTTGGAAATCCGCAGCCTGCTATTCAGTTTCACAATCATCTGCTGAATGAATTTCTTTTGGAATGGCAGCTCCGCAGAAAAGAGCTGAACGATAAAATCATCACCGAGGAAGAATATGCGGAATGGATGATGAACTTTCCTGCTACTTCCGACAACTGCGGAAATTCAGAACCGATGAAAAAGTGGAGGAAATGATTTTCTGCCTTGTTGAATATGTTTGTTAGCGGATATCCGCAAGCGTTGAAAAGTCATATGACTTTATGGGTAAAAGCCCGCAAGCGTGGAAAAGATACATATCTTTTCGGAAACACTCGCAAGCGAAGAAAAACTGTACAGTTTTCGGTTTGGA
>JBJEQP010000114.1:0-6647 GCA_051881815.1 Oscillospiraceae bacterium
TTCGGGCTTTCAAGAGCGGTCTGACCGTCAACAGCAGCACTAAAGATATTGACCGGTATAATCAGATGTGCTTTGATGCTTGTCAGGATTTGCAGGATTTTTCTAAATGTCTGAAAGCCAAAATCGACAAGAGTACATAAAACAAGGCGTACACCTTACCGTTATGGTAGAATGTACACCTTGCTTTGTATTATGGGGGATTTTTCCGTCTTAAATACAACCGTCATAATATCCGGTTTTATTATTGTAATCCCCTTGAAACAGATGCATATGCGAACACCGCATTCATCTGTTATGCTCATTTGCTTGAATAACGTAAAATCAGCGTTTGTGACCGCTGATACCCTGTGATTTCTGCATATGCTAAAATTAAATCAGCAGTCAAACAAATCGCTGTGAGTGCCTGTTGCCGAGAGAGTTAAAATAAGAATGTCATCTTCAATGCGGTATATAAGAAGCCAATCAGGTTGAATGTGGCATTCACGATGACCTTTCCAGTTTCCGCTCAATGGGTGGTCACGATTTTTTTCGGGAAGTGCCTCACCGTTTGCAAGAGCTTTGATGATTTCATCAAGCAGTTCGATAGGGAGATGCCGCTTTATGGCATTTTTATAGTCTTTTTTAAACTGTGAGGTTAGCTTTACGGTGTACTTCATGATTTAAGCTCCTTGAAAAGCTCATCAATATCTGTATATCCCTTAACGTTTGGATCACGGGCAATTCTTTCGGCTTCGAGCATTGCTGCTTTTGTTCGTGAATTTGGATTACAATTGGCGGTTATCTCAAAAGGAATCCTTTCTTCACGAAGGCACTGACGGACAAAGATATTAAATGCGGTGCTGAGATTCATTCCCATACTTTCAAACAGAGCTTCGGCATCAGCTTTAAGTTGAGCATCCATTCGGATACTGATATTTGATGTATTGCTGTTAGCCATATAATCACGTCCTTTCTACCTATATTATACGTTATTTGCACGAAAAAGTCAATACTTTGCACGAAAAACTTTGCAGAAGCATCTGTATAAGATAGAACAACGGAGATGCAGAAAAAAATCTGCGTCCCCGTTATTTATTTGCTATTCTATTTCAAACTCCGCATACAAAACATCCTGCTTTTCGGGAGCGTCGCTAAACCAAATCTTAACCGCCGCGCGGTATTTTCCCGGCTTGAAGCTTGGGTAAGCCATTAGGGACATATTGCGGTAATACTCTATCCCCTCGCCTGCCAAAATATACATTTCGTCCGTCATCTCATCGCCCGAAGCCATAAAGCTTGCCGCCGTGTATTCGCCGTCTTCAAGTATGAAAATGCCATCGTCTATCACCGTTATATCACGGTCGGTATTATTCATTACCGAAAGCGTTGCTGTCGTGTTTGAGCTGTTGTAAGCCACCGAAAAATCAATATTTGAAAGGTCAGCTTCGGATATCGCTTCTATTGATGAACGCTCTATCTTTATACTTTCAATGATAGCATTGCGAACTTTCTCGGTAAGGCTTTCATCCACATAAAAGGTAATTATTGCGCTGATATCGCCCCTTGTTACGGCATATTCATACATTTCGGCACCGTAAAATTTTTTATGCACCATATAATCAAAGCCGATGGTTTTACTGTCAACTGCGTAGTTTTCATCTATGACCTCGACCTCATCACCGCTGTTGAGCGCAGAATAGTCCTTATCTTTTACTGCATTGTAAACGTCACTAATTCGGAATATCAGCTTGCCATAGTAATAACCGACATTATTGTTCTGTTCCCATTCGCTCGGAAGGGCAAACGAAACATTAGCTGCTCCACTCGCATTGCTTGTATCAGCAGACCCTGCCCCTATTGGCATTCTGACCGAACAATTCTGCATTGAACTTATATCGATTATGGTATGAAGCGGAGATATTTTCACCGTTTTAAGAGTTTCTTCCGCAGCGGAAAAGCTGAAATCTTCGCTGTCATTAAAGCAGAATGTAACATAATATCCGTTTTGCTGAACAACGAAATAATGAGTATCATGTACGCCGTCATAGCTTTGCATTGAAGTGTGGATATAATAACTGTATGGGTCGTTTTCGCCGCCGTATTTCTCGTCAAGCTTTTTTATCTCACGTCCCGAAACCATATCAACTAAAAAGCCTTCGGTCATTAGTCCATAGCTGTCGGGATAAACAACATTCTGTTCCATAACCTTTTCCTCGCCGAGCGTAAATAAACCATAACCGTCAGATGACCAATTTTGGGGAATTACGAACTGAACATCAACCAACTCTGCATCTGCGATGATGTTGTAACCGCCGTATTCATCGGGGGACATTACCTGACGTTTATGAGATACTTTTTTGAATTCGCCAAAATCCTCGCTTTCATATTCATCGGAAGTCTGCAAGGGAGGCGCTTCATTTGCAGGCAATGAATAAGCAGGCTCGTCTGTCACATCATCATCGGAAACATCTTCGGGTATATCTTCTTGTATATCTTCTGTCAAATTATCTGCCGATAATTTCAGCCTGTATATCTCCCAGCCGTAGGTCACATACCACAGCTCGTCATCCATTACAAATAAATAAAGCTCAAGACCGCCGTCTTCATCACTCTGCAAAGCAAAGCAGTATTTACTATCATAATCGTCGAGATTCTTTTCTCCGTCCTGCCAGCCTGTTTTTTCAAAATCATCGAAAGCCTCGCTCCACTCTTCCTCGGTAAATGGTATTTCCATAGGCTCGGAAAGCTTATAGGTTTTACCCGATATTGTGATCGTATCGCCCTTTATCTCATAAGTCAGACCGTTGTCATCACCCCAATAAGAATCCTTGTAAGGAGAGGTGTACAGAAGCTTGTCAGTAACATACACTCCATCGGGAATGGGGGCAAATTCCGTTGTTTTCTTCACCGCATTTGTAAGCAGACAAACAGCTGCAATTATAACGGCTATGACCGCAATAATTGTTACTATGACCTTTGGCTTTTTCGCACCGAGAACGCCTTTTATTCGGCTCTTTATGTCGCTTTCGCCAAAGCTCAGAACTCCGCCTAAGGTAAGCTTATTCTGACGCATGGAAATGTTAAGAAGTGCATTTGCATAAGCTTTTTTCACATCATCGTCAAATGTGCCGAGAGCCTTTTCATCGCAGGAAAGCTCCATATCCTTTGTCATAAGCCGATAGGATATCCACACCATTGGATCAAACCAATGAACGCACAGCACCGCCATTGCGACAAGCTTTACAATATGGTCTTTTCGGCTGATATGTGCTTGCTCGTGTGCGATAATGTACTGCATATCCTCATCGGAAATGTTTTCGGGAATAAATATCCTCGGCTTGATAATTCCAAAAACAAAGGGCGTTTCGATATTGTCACAGATAAAAATGCCGTTCTGCTCCCTTGCACCATTTACCCGTTTTCTGACGGAAATATACGACAGGACGGTATATATGACCATTGCCGCCATTCCAACAAGCCAGACTATGGTGCATATGCTCATTACTATCTGCATGGGATTTACGCTGTTGTTCGGCTCTGCGGGAGGAAGATATGTGTTCACGGTTTCATTCACAGGGGGCAAGGAAACTGTTACCTTCGGCTCATATGAATACTCAATGTCCGGAGGGATATATTCCATCTGTCCCGAGGATATCTCGGGCTTTTCGGGTACAAGCACATTGAAAACACTCACCGCCGAGGAAAAGGAAAACGGACACAGCAGACGTATCCCAAGTATCGCCCAGAGCATATAGGAATATTTTTTCGGCAGCTTTTTCATAAACAGCCGCAGTATGATTATTGCAGCGGCAATGTATGCTCCGGTTATGCTCATATTGAGTACGGTTCTGAAAAGCTCTGTCATTTCTTACTCCTCCGTGTAGTTGTCTATGAGCCTTTTCAGCTCCTCTGCTTCGGCTTTTGTGAGCCTTTCCTTTTGGAGAAATGCGGTCAGAAACATAGGCAGAGAGCCACCATAGCCTTTTGTTATAAGGTTTTCTGATTTTTCGTTCATTATCTCATCACGGGTACACAGGGGTGTTATTACAGCATTTTCGCTTTTGATAATACCCTTGTTTGCAAGCTTTTTAACCACAGTATAAACAGTGGATTTCTTCCATTCAAGGCGATCATATGCCATTGTCACAAGCTCGCCCGATCTTATGGGAGCGTTGTCCCATATAATTTCCATAAGTTTAAGTTCTCCATCTGAGATTCTCATAAATATCCCCCTTTTCAGTTTAGTCGATATAAATAGACCTGTCGATTTATATACAGTCTATCACAATAGACCTGATTTGTCAAGTGTTTTTTTACTGTTAGTCCAAAATATACAATAAATCCCAACATATCTTTGTCAAAACTTTCGTTTCAATATTTTTTTCAAAAAATAAAGACGATACAACCATATTACTGCTGTATCGTCTTTATTTTATAACGTAAAATCGCCTTTTTCCTGTAAGCTCCTCTTGTTGTGGTGGGATTACCATTTCACAAAATTCTCACTATTTCAGATATACATTTCACAAAATCCTTGACTCTAAAATTATTTTCCCCCACAATTGTTTATTCTTGCTCCTAACAAAGCAACAAGTCGGCAACTTTAATGGTAATTGCCAACTTTGTTGAAATCAGTTATTTTTCTCTATCGTGCAGCGATGAAATATGAATAATACCCTCGGTAAAGTAAGCGTTCAGATTGCTTTACCGAGGGCAGTTTATCTAATTTATAAGCAGATATATCAGCTCATTCGCCTTGAAAGATTTTATTCCCCATCACCATAATCCACGTTCTCCAGTCCAAGCTTGACCCTGTTTCCGTCCATGACCTTTACAATAAGCTTTTCCGCAAGCATTCTGTCAACCTCGGCGGTCAGCTTTGCGGATATTCCCTTGAATCCCAACGCCTTCGCAAGCTCATTTCTGGAAAGAGGTTTTCTTTAAGTGCTTCATTTATATTGCTGCACTTGGGTAAATCATCATCAAATCTTTCGATGAAATTTTATCGAAACTTCCGACGTTTTATCATCGATATCGTCGAAATATGCTTTTATTTTTGATATTCTGACAATGGTGAGGATAATAGGTTCGAATAATCAGTAAATTAATGATGATACTCCCCCAACTCCCCTGCCAAAACCTCATCCTCAATCCTCAAAACACAGCATTCCATATTGTAATTAAACAGCTCACCAGTCGAATACCAAACTGTCTTGCCGTCAATGACTACAAAGCTACTGTTGAGCTTGTTTTTTATCGAGTGATCTATACCGTGAAATGTCAGCAGCCTTTCGATCTTTTCATTGTAAACGTTGTTGTTTTTCTTTGTTATGACTCTGAATTTTACTCCGTTCGCCATAGTTTGCTCTGCATATCTTATCAGCATATTAAGGCTTCTTGATGAAATATACGAGCCTGCTGCGATCACCGTTTTCTTTGCTGCGGCTATATCACGATACAGGTCGTTTTCATAATCATTACCGTAAATTGTCCTAAAGCTGTCTTCAACATTTTTCCGAGGAGCATAACCAAGCTTTGTATATCCGCGCAGCCGCTTTTTATACATATTTTCAAGCACCGGAACGTTAATATCAACGTAGTCAAAGATCATTACTTCGCTTTTTCCGTCATATTCTCTGTGAAGCCGACCTGCGTACTGCGCAAGTGTACCGTCCCAAGATATAGGCATTGCAAGAAATAATGTATCCAATCTCGGGCAGTCAAAACCTTCGCCGACATATTTTCCTGTTGCAAGAATGATAAGCGTTTCAGCGGTTGGAATATTCTGAATTTGTTCAATAAGCTCATTCTTGGCTTTTGCCGTGCCCTGACCGCTCAATATGATAATATTATCTACCGAATCCGCAAGCATTTCGGAAAGGACACGGATATGCGACATTCTTTCGGATATAACTATCGGAGTTCGACCACATTTTACAGCGGATATTACATCATTTACAATAAGTTTGTTTCTGTATTCACTTTCGGTAAGTCCTTTGTAAACATCTGTGATCGTAAGCTTTTTGTCGGATTCCGCACATCGTAATCTTGTAAATCTCGGTACAAGAATATGCTTGAAGCTGTGCTTTTCCGCATAAGCTTTTGCATCGGCAGAATATCTGATAGGACCGCATTGCATAAAAATAATAGGCTGATGTCCGTCAGAACGCTTTGGAGTAGCTGTAAGTCCGTAAACATATTTTGCTTTTGCCGCACGAAGAACCGATTCAAAGCTGAAAGCTGAAATATGGTGACACTCATCAACGATTATCATTCCGTAATCATTTATTATCGGCTTTACTTCGCCGTCATTGTACAGCGATTGAATAACCGCAATATCAACTATTCCTGCTAAAGTATTCTTTGAGCCGCCAAGCTGACCAACAGCCGAGATCTGCTTTTTTCTTCCTCTCTTTTGCGGAGAATCGGGCAATGTTTCATTTATGATAAGGAACTGTTCAAGCGCCTTTTTCCATTGCTGCAAAAGTGCCTGCGTATGAACAAGAATAAGCGTATTGACCTTGCGTTCCGCAATAAGTCCAATAGCTGTTATTGTTTTTCCGAAAGCAGTTGTCGCTGCAATTACTCCGTTATCATACTTCATCAACGCCGAAAACTCTGTAAATCGAAAGCCATGACTGCCAATTTCAGCAATTGTCACTCCCCTG
>JBJEQP010000115.1:0-6596 GCA_051881815.1 Oscillospiraceae bacterium
ATAAAAAAATCGGGTTGTCCGTAAAGGGCAACCACGATCGTGCGGAAAAATATATTGAATTGTTCAAAGCGGATAGCGAGAAAATCTTCCGTCCTTTCATTTCGGCAAGGGCAGCAGATATTTTTGATATACGAACAGCTATTCGGAGCAGCAATGAGGTTTTGGACAGTTCTCTTTACAGAGTACACGATGATAACAGGAACATTAGCCTTTATGTGGCAAATGACTCTATCCTCACTTTGCTTGACATTTACTCCGATATTATGTCCGATGCAGGCAGACTTATCACTAACTGCGAAAACTGCGGACAGCTTATGATTACAAAACGTTCAAATGCTTCGCTCACCTGTGGCAGGACCACTTGCAAAAAAGAGCGGTTATACAAGGCAAACGATGATTACAAAAAGCGTGCTATGGCTGATCCGATAAAAGAAACCTATTTCAATTTCGACAACAAATGCAGGAGCTACCGCAAGAAGCTCTCCGGGTATCCCGACCTTTTGGAGAAATACAACAAGGCGTTTGACGAACGGCGTGAGAAAATTCGGGCTTTCAAGAGCGGTCTGACCGTCAACAGCAGCACTAAAGATATTGACCGATACAATCAGATGTGCTTTGATGCCTGTCAGGATTTGCAGGATTTGGCTAAACGGTTGAAAGCTAAGATGAACGAGAATAGTACCTTGACATAATCTCTACAAGAGCAATCTCTATGCAAGTTGGTGCTGCATTCAAAAAAACCTCCTTGGCTCGTTTAAGTCAAGGAGGTTTTGTATTTTCAACTGTTGATAGAATACATACCGATTGTTCAACAAGTCGGTTATTGAATTTCCGGATATACGATGATATAATAAAAACAGCGAAGGAGGGTAAATATATGAATATTGGCAAAGTAATATCCGAAAAGCGAAAATTGCTTGGACTGACACAGCAAGCGTTAGCCGAAAAGCTGCACGTTTCTTTTCAAGCAATCTCCAAATGGGAAAACGGTACTTCCTATCCCGATATTGAGCTTCTGCCGCAGATCGCAGCTGTTCTGAAAATAACTATTGATTCGTTGTTGGGGTATCCAACGCAATCCGTCACCGATTATGACAAACGGTACGGTAAAAACGGGTATTATTGGGGCTTAAAGCCTAACGATCTGTGTTATGAGATAATGCGAATGAAGCCGCCTGTTAAGCCGTATAAGGTGCTTGATATTGGCTGCGGAGAAGGCAAGGACGCTGTTTTTCTTGCAAGAAACGGTTATGATGTTGCAGCGTTTGACGCATCTGAACAGGGGCTGTCAAAGGCAAGGGAGCTTGCCGATACTTGCGGTGTAAAGGTTGATTTTTTCAAGGCAGATGTGAGAGATTTCAGACTTAAAGCTGACTATGACATCATATTTTCAAGTGGTGTTTTTCATTATATTCCTCTTGAATTACGAGAAAATGTTGTCAATAATCTTAAAGCACATACGGCTACGAATGGTATCAATGTTATAAATGTTTTTGTAGAGAAGCCGTTTATTCCTCTTCCGCCCGATACGGAAAAAGGCGAATTTGTTGTGGATAGTTGGAAGTCCGGTGAGTTGTTTATGTATTACCACGATTGGCTGTTCCATAAAAACGAGGAGTGGATCTTTGACTGCAATAGCAGCGGTATTCCTCATAAGCATTGTATGGATGTGTTGATTGCAGAAAAGGTTTGATAGCTGAGTTTTTATATGATTTTCCCCTATGAGATGTTTTTATCATACAGCGTAAAATTCAAAACGCACGGCAAAACTTCCACCGTGCGCTAATGCTATTCCTCAATCACCATAACCATAGGCGGCGTACAGTTTTCGGAGTAGAAATCGCCCTTTTCCATTGCTTCTTTGATAACCGCCATGGGAAAAGCATAGCATTTGTATTTTCTGAATTCCGCCACACGACCTTCAAGGTGCTTTGGCACATCAAATTTCAGCTCGGGCATTATTTCACGAAGAAGAGGCTCGAACATATCTGCAAATTCATAGATTTTCGTTATCCGCAGCTTGTCCAGTTCGTCATATTTCTGCTTTGGAATCACGGGAATATCAAGCCGCGGCTTATCATCTTCTATGCGGAGTACCCGACATTCAACAAGATGTGGAATACGACTCAGATACATAGGGTCAATGCCAGTATAGTTGAACGGTATGCCCTTGTAAATGACATACAGCATTTTCATAAATATTTCATCGTCCAACATTTTTTCGCCGTGCTGATATTTGTTAAGGTCTGGCTGAGCGTCATAGATATGCAGGTCAACGGACTTGGAACCGAAAAAGTTTTCCTCGTATGAGCGTCTTTCTCCGCCATAACAATATTTTGAAAATCTGTAATTATCAAAATCAAAGTCAAGAGGATATCTGTTTCCGAATGCTATCCACTTTCCGCCGTCCGGGCGGAGAGGATATTCTTCTTTAGATGGGACTATGCGCTGTACCGCCTGATAAATCCCGCTTGAGAACAAGTGAAGAATGAAGAAATGTTCCAGCTTGCGCTGTTCGCTTTCTCTAAGGCATAAATCTTTGGTGCTCTCCCTTATCTCTGCAAGAAATTCTCTGAACAGCCCCCAGATAGTATTATAATGCCTTTTTGAAAACTCAATCTGAATATCAAGACTTTGTAAAATCTGCTCGGGAGTTATAATCATAAAATCCGTAAAGGCCTTATCTCCCCTTCTCTGCATAAGCTCAGATTTTACAAGGTCGTTGACCGCATTTTCGATATATGCCGTAGGGATACCGAGAGCAAGTGCGATTTCAACGCATGTAACAGGCTTTTCATAAGCAGCGATAAGGATATTCTGCTTCATCATATCTCCGTTTGTCAGCGAAAAAGGCTCGCCGTTCAGCCCCATACTGCCGTTGCATGAGATTTCAAGCCGCTCGGGCTGATAGCTTTGCTTTTCATATCGTTCCATAGAATCAAATCCTTTCCGTATCTGCTCTCTGCCTGCGGACAGCCTTGACAGCACCGTACCTTTGGGAATATCTAGCTTATCGGCAATGCTCTGCACTTTTTCTCCGTTAAGATAGTGTCGGACGATGACCTCACGATACTTTCCCGAAAGATATGCCACCTCACGGCGTATTTCTTCGGCACTCGGCACATCTGCCTGTTCTTCATTGCTTGGAAACATATCCTCGGAAACAAGGTTGATGCTTACCGTCGGGAGCTTATATTTACGCCTGAGCATCTCGTAATACTTGTGGTTTAGTACCGCTGACAGCCACTTTTTCATATCCTTGATCTCCTTGGGATATTTCAAAGCGGCAAGCAGCGTTTCGCTCGTTAAGTCCTCTGCGTCCTCAAAGTTTCCGCATTTTTTCAGTGCGGCAGAAAACAGATAATTCATTATGTTTTCGATGTCGTTTATGTGCATAATACACCTCTTTTGAAAGCTTTCAAAAATGAACGTCGTTCATTTATAAGTCGCAGATTTTTGATTTGATTCGGTGATTTTATGATAATATTTTTCAGCTTATTTGTCAACACAAAGCGCAGGTCAGAATTTCCAACCTGCGCCGATTATCAAAGAATATAGTCTGTTATACAGTCATACCAATGAACATAAATTTCACCATTCACGGTAATACGCTCATTATCGGGAAGAATTTCCGTCCATTTCTTCTTATATTGGTCAATTGCCCAATCATTTCGGTTAAATCTGCGCCAAAGAATAGTTCTGCCGTTCTTGTCAATGTATTGTTCACTGACAACGCCGTTGTTATATGTTTCGATGTCCATTACGCAAATCGTATCATATGATTTACCACCGATATTTACTTCATATATGCCTGTCACATCGAGCAGGAAAGGCTTATCCGATGTTGTGATTATATCATTTTCACGCACAACATCACCCTTTTCGGCGATATTGACCTCGTTGCCGCAGTTGTTCTCTCCAAATCCCCAATTGGGAATAAAATCGTCGCCGTCAAGGAATGTATAGCACTTTTTCACACCATCACTGATATGTCTTTCCGCAAGAAATCTGCAATGGGTATCGGTCAGCTGTGCAATAAAGCTTCTGTTTATCACTCCGTCGGAACAATGCTCCGTTGCTGTTATTTCCACACCCTCGATACCGTGAATTTCAGCTTTACCCATAACCTGCATTTCAACGTATTCGGTACGCTTTTTTGCGGGGAAATCATACATCGCCCAGTTCAGCTTTTCACCAAGCTTCGGGACAATAAACCAGCCCATAAGCTCCTCCCACTTGACGGAAAACGGCGCTTTATCAAGCTTTGTAATTGTATATTCGAGCATTATCTCGGGCAACTTTTTCATAATTTCATCAACCTTTCTGTAATCGGTCAGATATGACCTTTTAAAATTATTTCTTGCCGTATACAGGCGGCTTTTTACTGTTCCTATGGGTATACCAAGACCTTTGGCTATTTCATTCTGGTTATAGCCCTGAATATAAAACAAGTCTATCATCAGCCTGTCATTTTCGGACAAGGAATCAATCGTATCATAAACGGCGTGTTGTTCAATATATCCGTATCGGCTTGCAGTTAATGGGATTTCGGGCAGTTCCTCAAATGAAATGTCATTGCTTTTCATTTGCCTGCGGTAATAGTCGCTGCATTTGTTACGTGCAATACTTATTATCCACGCCTTGAAATGAGATTTATCAATAAGCATATCAAATTTTTGAAATGCCGTGAGATAGGTTTCCTGCAAAACATCATCTGCGTCAGGCTTTGATGACAGCTTGAAGCGGACAAAGCGTTCAACCGCATTTCTGCACTCATTCAACAATATTTCAAATTCGGTCATATCATCACCTCCTTGTGTTTATTAAAACCGGTTTCACTTATATAGACGGGGAATTACTGCCAAAGGTTCAGATATAGAATAAAAAATTTTTCAACCAGTTGTCAACACAAAGCGCAGGTCAGAATTTCCAACCTGCGCCGAATCATCTATCTATGAATATTATGTCAGTGCCAAAGAGCAAAGTCATTTCAGTATAATTATTTTCCCTGTTCCTCTTCCCGAAACTTTTATATATCCCTCCGCTTCCATCTTTTTATACAGATTATACGCCCTCGTACGTTTGATATTAAGAAGCTCCTGCAATTCCTCGACCGTCATACTGTCGTGTTCATTCAGATAATCAATAACAGCCTGATACTGCTTTGGAACAGCTGCTTTAACAACAGTACCGCTGTTTCTGTTGGGCAACGATATTCTGAAAGAATTTGGAGTTACGATGATCGTAGGCTTTACAGACGAATCTGAGTACAAGGACAGAATTTTTCTTATTCCCGTGCCGTATGATTCAATATATTTTAGCCGATGAAACATCTCGGCAAGATTTCTGTTTCTCGGCTGGGATATTCCGTTCATAATATCTTCCTCGGCAAGTCCCGGAACAAGTCCGCCGATGGATATAATATCAATGCACTTGCTGTTTATATTTACAATAATACTGCCGCTGAAACCGTAGTCACGATGGACAACTGCATTCAGAAGGGCCTCTCTTATTGCTTCTTCGGGATAATCGGTTTTGTCGATACGGTCAATTCCCGAAAAGACCGATTTTGTTTTATTATTCAGCATTATATACTCAAAGGCACTTTCTATCTGACTGAATACCGAACCGCCGAACTCCCTGTGGTCGATAAAGCTAGTATTATCCTCATCGGCGAAAACAGCAACTTTTATGGTATGGCTGCACTGATCCGATACAATAAGTCCGAGATTTGTGAACAGGTCATCATTTATATTTACTATACCAAGTGATTTGTACTTCTCTTCCGAAAATGGAATATTGTGCTTTTCAAAGGCTGCCGCAGCACTTTTAAAGGTAAGCGTCTGGTCAAGACTGCGCAGTTCTTCAAAGCTGTCCCTGTCGGAAAGCTTTATCATCTGACGTATCTGCTCGGGAGATGCCTGTACGGACGATGCCCCCTGACGGATATATACTCCGCTTGGTTTCAGACCTTTTGATTTCAGATAATACGGTTTTGAACTGCCCTCGGAAACATTCACCTTGATAACTCCGTGATTAAGGGAATACTTTGTAAACATTGTAACATCGGGAGCAACAGAATCCCTGATACAGTTTGTTATCCTTGTATATGTGTCATCTGTATCGGCAAGCGGCGCAGGTATTCCGTCATCATTTACACCCACATATATCTCACCGCCGTCTGTATTAGCAAAGGCAATGACTTCTTTGGCAATATCATCTACATATTCACGCTTGTATTCGATTCGTTCATTTTCGCAATTCATAAAGCAAACCTCCGTTATGGTTTCATTTCAATGCTATTATAGTATAATTATATTCACTTTATTCACCTTTGTCAAGTGAACAAAGTGAATTTTCACAAAATTCGAGTGAACATTGTGATATGTTTTTTCTGTATGAACAAATATAAAGAAATACCGACCTTTTTCAAAGTCGGCATTTCAAATAAAACAACGTAAAATCGCCCTTTTCCCGTAAGCTCCTCTTGTTGTGTCGGGATTGCCTGCGCAGAGTGCTTTTACCTCCGCATAGTCAAGAGCCTGCTCGTCAATATCCGCACAAGTTCTTTCGGGAGTTTTTGAGGTCATAATCTG
>JBJEQP010000116.1:0-6322 GCA_051881815.1 Oscillospiraceae bacterium
TCCGATTTCTGTTCGGAGGAGTGCAGGCTTGTAAACAAAAATGAGTGGACAAAGGAAATACGGGAAAGAAACTCAAAGAGCAATGTTCAGCGTATTTATGACATTTTCTACACAACGGGCAACAATCTGAAACGCAAGCTGAAAAAGGATGAAGCCATACTGAACAAGTTCGATGAATATTTCAAGGAGATGCGTAAAAAGGCTCTCGCACTAAAAAACAGCGTTACCGATCACAGCCCGGATACAGAGCTTGCGGAGTATCGGCAGCAGATTTGGCAGATTACTGATGATATTCAGAGGTATGCGGATAATTTATGTGACGAGATTAAGGATAAAAAGCACAAATTGGGAAAGGGCAAATCAATCGGATAGATAAGTGCTTCCCCACTTTGCCATTTCATAATAGATATTAAGCATTGATTTTCCTGCTTCTGTCAAAGAATACTCTACACGCAAAGGCACCTCATTGTATTGCTTTCTCTCAACAATTCCACGTTCCTCTAAAATTTTCAAGGTTGCGGAAAGCATTGTGTTGGTAATTCCGTCCAGATTCTTTTTCAACTGACCAAATCTCAGCTGATTGGTTTTTTCTAACTCATATATAACTCGGGATGTCCATTTTCCGCTCAGAAGCTCCAGCGTTTTTGAAACAGGACAGTTTTCTTGCGGAGTATCATTTTTGATATATTCCCGGAATTCTTCAAAAGTCATTGTATCATAACCTCCATGGTACAAAAAATAATACTTGGTAAGTATAAACTGCGTACTTGCTATACAATAAAATATATAGTATAATAATTATACCAACAAATAAATTCAATGTCAATAAATTCGGAGGTTATTTATTATGGAATTACTGAGTGCTATTTCATCAAGGAGAGCTGTACGTTCTTACAAAAATATTTCCGTAGAGGATTCTCAGCTGGAGCAGATCCTTAAAGCAGGCTGTGCCGCACCTGTCGGAAAAAGTCTGTATGACCATTTAAGAATTACGGTCGTTCAGAACAAAGAGATCCTTCGTTCAATTTCCGAAGGATTAAAAGCGAATATGCAGGTGGATTTTGACCCGTTATACAATGCGCCTGCGTTGATACTTGTTTCAACGAAAAAGATGCCTTTTCCCAATATCGAATATGCCGATGCAGGCTGCATTATGCAGAATATGATGCTCGAAGCAACGGAACAGGGGCTTGGAAGCGTTGTTATTTGGGGAAGCGCTATGGTTGTAAACGCTGTACCCGATTTAAAGAAAGCGCTCAGCATACCCGATGATCATACCGCTGTGTCGGGTATTGTTATCGGCTATGCAGGAGAAGCGGTCGAACCCAAAGAGCTTACCCTTTCCATTCATGTGGACAGAATATAAAGGAGGTAGGAATAAATGGTTTTAGTAACAGGAGCAAGCGGACAGGTAGGAAAACACCTTTTGCGAGCACTGTCTGCCAAAGGGATTGAGACCCGTGCATGGATACACAATAAACAAAATGAAGAAGCTGTGCTTGCAGAGGGTGCATCCGAGGTATTTATCGGAGATCTGACATCTCATGAAGATGCTGCCAATGCTATGAAAGGCATTGACACTGTTTATTTTATATGTAATGCGTTTAATCCACATGAGGATGAGATTGGAGTCGAGCTGATAAAATTAGCAAAAAGCATTGGCAATATCACATTTATCTATCACTCGGTCATGCATTCTTTGCTGTCGGATATGCCTCATCACAAAAGGAAGCAGGAAGTTGAAAAAACTCTTGTGGATTCGGGTATTCCTTATGTGATAATTCAGCCAACTGTGTTTATGCAGATGCTGACGCCTGCTATTCAATCGTTAAAGAACGGAGGACCCTTTGTTCAGAAATTCTACACCTCCGACAAGACGAAAATGAGCTTTGTTGATATGAAGGACTATGCCGACGCTGCTGCCGAAATAATAGCTTCGGGAGCGTACACCTACGGCACCTATGAATTCAGCAGCAAGGGAGCATACTCTCTGTCTGATATGGAAAGCATACTTTCAGAACTTCTCGGACGAAAAGTCACAAGCAACTTTATCAGCGATACGGATTTTCTGGCGGCTGCACATAGAGATCCCGACAGCTATGCAGGGCAGACAGCTCTTGCCATGTTCCGCCATTACAACGAAAACAGCTTTTGCGGGAACGCATTTACACTGACAAATATTCTGGGACGTGATCCTGTCACGATCAGGGAATTTTTACAAAAGGCTTTGCAGAGCAAATAAGCATTATACTCGTTTCCCCTAAAATTATATGTTTATAAAAAATACTGCCCCCCGTTCTGTCAGTTCTTTGGTCTGACTTTCGGGAGGCAGTATTTTGATTTTATAATATGATAGCTTACATTGCTGTTTTGAGGGGGAACTTAAAACTTTGTCATTTCCTGCTTGTGTTCTGCCTTATCCCGAGAACGTCTGAAAGCACCCGAGATCAGATAACCTATGAAAATAAATAACACCATCAATGCAATGTGGTCAGCGTAAAATAATACCGGCGACTCGTTATAATCAAGGAAAACAAATTCCGAGCGCAAAAACATATATGTGATAAAATGTCGTTTGATAAAAACCGCTGCTCCATACATCGCTGTCAAGGCGGCGATAACGGTCAGTATGTATTTTAACGAATAATGCTCCGACTTCTTTTTTTCTATCATTGTGAAAAACTCTCTGTGAAGTCCTAAATGCAGACTCATCAGGGCAAATCCCCAATAAGAGCCTAAAATATGCAGCCTTCTTGCAAGTGCCATACCTTTTTCGATAGGAAGAAATGCAAAAACGTGACGTGACATTACAATTCCGCTGTACATAAGCATTATCATATCGACCAGAACCAGAAAGTCTGTTATCGTTCGTAATATCCGCACAGGTGTGTATTTTCCTTTGAATATGCTTTTGCAAAAGCCGAAATTCAAGATATGATGAAAGATAAAAAGGACAAACATAGCTGCTCCGACCCATTCGTGCGCTGCTTCTCCCCAAAGCTGATAGCCCATAAGAAAAAGCAGAGCAAGGGTCATAACAATATCTGTTGTAATTTTGATAACCGCTTTAGGCTTCATATTCCGGTTCCTTTCATTCCCCGATAATTCCGTTTGCTTTGAGCCATTCATTTACATCATCGGGCATTTCGGAGCCGCCTGAATAATGTATCGAAAGTGCTTCTCCCATTACTGAATCGGGAGTCAGTTTGGCAATAGCGGTAAGGCTTTGTCCGAAACGCCCACCTCCGTGGGAACAGAACGGGATTATGGTTTTATCATCAAAATCATATTCCTCCAAGAACGATGCAATGGGCATTGGAATAGAAGCCCACCAGTTGGGGTAGCCGAGAATTATGGTATCATATTTATCCATATCCTCAATATGTGAAGCAAGCTCCGGACGAGCCTGTTCATTCTGATCTCTTTGGGCTTCATCGAGAACGGTATTATAATCGTCGGAATAGGGATGTACCAAGGTGATTTCAAAAATATCCGCACCCGTCTGACGCTGAATTTCTTCGGCAATGCCCTTTGTGTTGCCGCCCCACGAAAAATATGCAATAAGCACGTTTCCGTTTGCGTTTGTTTCGGTACTGTCATTTTCCGAGGAAACAACACCGCTTGATGCTGACGCATTAAGCACAAGCCTTATTCCGATATTAAAGCTTTTTTTATCGGGAGCAAGAGCAGCACGATATGCCGAACGTAAATTTTTCGCAAAATCATTCCAGCCGCCGCCACGATAAACCTTTAATGTACCGTTTTCCGGTCCTGTGGGGTCTGTTTGTTCAGCCGTGTCATATTCGCCGTAATAGTCCCATACCCATTCGCCTACATTTCCATGCATATCATAAAGACCGAAAGCATTGGGTAAAAAGCTGCCCGGTTTAACTGTTGTCTGACGATACTGTCCCGGCAATGTATCAAGATGACTTTGTGAGAAATAATTATCCTCGATCATATACGGATAATGTCCATAATAATTTGCTTCGTCTGCGCTGATGGAGGTTTCCGTATTAAACGGAGTATCCGTTCCGGCACGGCAGGCATATTCCCACTCCGCTTCGGTAGGCAGGCGGTAGCCGTTTGCACCTCTGTCCCACTGTACCGATGCTCCGTCAATGTTATAAACGGGTGTCAGCCCGTCGGCTTTGCTACGTTCATTGCAGAATCTGACTGCATCAAGCCAGGAAATATTTTCAACGGGAAGATCATCACCCTTGAAGCTGCTCGGCTCTTCACCGGTGATTTTTTTGTACTCGCCCTGGGTAAGCTCAAATTCACACATATAGAAATCGCTTACCGTAACTGTGTGAAGCGTTTCATCATCACTTCGCCAGGCTTCGCTTTCGGGACTTCCCATCTGAAAGGTTCCGCCCTTAATATATACAAAGTTTTCGGGAATTTCCGTAATTATCTCCTCCGTTTTATTTAGTTCCGCTGTCTGAATGTATTCTTCCAATGAAACCGTATCAGACTCATTATCCTCGGGAATGTCCGTCTGTGTGTTCCGGCAAGCAGTACAGAGCATTATTATGACGGGAAGTAATACTGAGATAAGTTTTCTCATACTGCATGTCACCTCAGTTCAAAAGTCCCGTTTCCGAAAGCCACTCCGAAACATCATCTGCGCATTTATCGGCAGACGAACCGCTGATATGCATACCCTCGGTTATTTCAGCATCGGGTTCAAGCTCTGCTATGGTGCTGAGAGTTCCCGAAAAACCGCTGCCGCCGCTGGTGCAGAAGGGAGCAATAGTTTTGCCCGACAGGTCATATTCATCAAAGAAGGTATATACTATCATAGGCATATCAGCCC
Organism: Oscillospiraceae bacterium; assembly: GCA_051881815.1. Lineage (GTDB taxonomy): Bacteria > Bacillota > Clostridia > Oscillospirales > Ruminococcaceae > UMGS363. The sequence goes on from JBJEQP010000116.1 coordinate 4,820, forward strand.
ACCAGTTGGGATAACCGATAAAGATCGTGTCATAATCTGACAAATCAATACTATTAGCAATTTTGGGACGTGCACCTCTGCTTTGTTCATCCTGAGCAATATCCAGCAGCTCGTCATAATCATAGGTATAAGGCAGGTCCGGTATCAGTTCAAAAATATCCGCACCCGTCTGAGCGGCTATCTCGTTGGCAACGGCTTCCGTATTACCTGACCAAGAGAAATAAACGACCAATGCAGAATTGCTTTCTTCCTCCTGTGTATCTTCGGTAGTTTCCGCTGCGGTTTCTTCGGATATGACAGCACTTTCTGTTTCGGAAACAGTATCGGTTGATGATTCTGTCATCTCTGTACTGCTTTCGGATATAGCAGTTTCATTTGTTTCGGAAGCCACGCTGTCTGTTGAAATATCTGTTTCGGAAATTGTTTCGTTCGGAACCTCTATGCTGTCAAGAATGTCCGTTGTCAGATTTTCCGACAATGATTCGACAGACAGACTTCCGGATTCGGACATATCGGCAGACGACGTTTCATTGTTTGCACAGGCGGTCATTGATACTGCGGCAATTGCTGCAAGTATGAAGTAAAATATCTTTTTCATAGTGATCACTCCTTCGATTTTTTTAGCTTATATCTGAGATAATCCAGACATTCAAGCTGCTTTTCTTTTTTATGCATTTCCTCAAGTATGGCACTGCGTTTTACTTCAAGAATTTCAAGACGTTCCTTTAATGTCGATACTCCTATTTGTTCCAGAAGCAAATACACCTTGATATCTTCTTTCTTAAAACCAATGTCCCTCAAGGTAATAATTGTGCTTATCCGTTCAATGTCGCTGTCGTTGTACTCCTGTCCCTGAGGCTCATATTCATCAAGTATTTCCGCAGGAATTTTGTATCGGCGAAGCACTTCTTCTCTTGTCATTACGATACCTCTCCGGCTTTTTTGTATTGTACTTCGTCCACAGGCTCCAGCCATTCGGTTTTTGTATTATCTCCGGGGACTTCGACCGCAAGATGAGAAAACCAGCTGTTTGCAGCAGCTCCGTGCCAATGCTTTACGCCTGCAGGAATAGTGACAACATCGCCTGCTTTAAGATGACGTGCAGGCTTGCCCCATTCCTGATATATGCCCTCACCGTCAACACAGATAAGTATCTGACCGCCGCCCTTTTCGGCGTTGTGAATATGCCAGTTGTTGCGGCATTTCGGCTCAAATGTCACATTTGCAATAAACACCGTTTCCTTTGGGTCGGTCAGCGGCTTTAAGTATGAGTTTCCCGTGAAATATTTCGCATATTCGGAGTTGAACTCGCCCTGTCCGAAAAATCCGCCGTGTTCATCGGCAGCCTGTTTGTCCTTATATACCTCTTTTGCCATTTTAAACGCTGCCCACGCATTGGGCCAGCCTGCATAAAATGCGATATGTGTCAGTATCTCCGCCATTTCATCACGGGTAACTCCGTTCTTTTTTGCAGAAGCAAGGTGATACTCAAGGGAATTATCC
>JBJEQP010000117.1:0-90971 GCA_051881815.1 Oscillospiraceae bacterium
CTAATCCTGTTTGCTCCCCACGCTTTCGAGCCTCAGCGTCAGTAAAAGCCCAGTTAGCCGCCTTCGCCACTGATGTTCCTCCTAATATCTACGCATTTCACCGCTACACTAGGAATTCCGCTAACCTCTACTTCACTCAAGAACAGCAGTTTTAAGTGCAATTTATGGGTTGAGCCCATAGATTTCACACCTAACTTACCATCCCGCCTACACTCCCTTTACACCCAGTAATTCCGGACAACGCTTGCTCCCTACGTATTACCGCGGCTGCTGGCACGTAGTTAGCCGGAGCTTCCTCCTCAGGTACCGTCATTATCGTCCCTGAAGACAGAGGTTTACAATCCGAAAACCTTCTTCCCTCACGCGGCATCGCTGCATCAGAGTTTCCTCCATTGTGCAATATTCCCCACTGCTGCCTCCCGTAGGAGTCTGGGCCGTGTCTCAGTCCCAATGTGGCCGTTCTACCTCTCAGTACGGCTACTGATCGTCGCCTTGGTGGGCCGTTACCTCACCAACTAGCTAATCAGACGCGAGCCCATCTTTAAGCGATAAATCTTTGATAACAAAGTCATGCGGCTTCGTTATGTTATGAGGTATTAGCAGTCTTTTCAGACTGTTATTCCTCTCTTAAAGGCAGGTTGCTCACGTGTTACTCACCCGTCCGCCACTAAGTTCAAAAGAGCAAGCTCCTCTAAACTCCGTTCGACTTGCATGTGTTAAGCGTGCCGCCAGCGTTCGTCCTGAGCCAGGATCAAACTCTTTAAAAGTTTGTATTTGAAAGCAAATTTATTTGCTTTGAAATCGTATCCTGTAAGCTCTTACTTACTTTTCGTTTCTGGCTCCTTATTTTATACTCTTTGGATTGAGTTTCTTATTATTCTCTTATCTGTTTCTTTTACGATTCAGATCGGAATCTTAAGGGTCGTTTAAGTTCGTTATTGTTCAATTTTCAAGGTTCTGTTACGCTGCGTTGTGACAGCTTTAATATCATATCACATTCATTCGAGTTTGTCAAGACTTTTTTGAAAATATTTTTTATTTCCTTTTCTCTTGTCTTCGCTCTTTTGAGATGCAACTTTTATATTGTATCACATCGCTTTGTTTTTGTCAAGTGCTTTTTTGATCTTTTTTCAAGTTCTTTTCGCACTTCCATTCTGTCTTCGTCAGACAGCTTTATTATATTATCACTTTTCTTTCGGTTTGTCAATAGGTTTTTGCTTATTCTATGTTTTTATTACTTTTTTCAGCATTTTTCTCCACTTTATATACAACTTATACAACACCACAGTAAATTAATGCAGTGTTTACACCGACTTTAACTCGAAACATTCAAAAAAAGCAAGTCAAAACCTGAAAAAGTTTCAACTTGCTTTACTTATTACATATTTTCGCTCAAATTCATTATTATCGCCGTAACGGCAACAGGACAGGTCTCGCAGCGAAGTATCCTTTCCCCCAGCCATATAGGCAAAGCACCGTTTTCCTCCGCCTTTTCAACCTCCGAGCGTTCAAATCCGCCCTCCGAACCGATCATCACCGCCGCCGTTTCCGCAGCCGCAAAATCAATTCCCGAAAGCTTCTGTCCGCCGTTTTCATAGCATATAAGCTTGATCTGCGCCGCCGACATATCCTTTACAGCCTCATCAAAGCTCATCAGCTCGCCTATCTCGGGGATCATCCCCCTGCCCGACTGCTTTGCCGCTTCCTCCGCAATGCGCATAAAACGCTCACGCTTTTTCGAAAAGTCTTTTTTATCGGGACGGGAAACACATCTTCTTGAAAGGAACGGAACTATCCGTACAGCGCCAAGCTCCGTCACCTTCTGTATGATCTGCTCAAGCTTGTCCTGCTTCGGGAATGCCTGATAGATCGTAAGCTTTAAGCTCGGTTCGCATTTTGACGGCTCCCTGCCCTTTACACGGCACAGCACCGACTGCTCGGTCATCTCCTCTATCTCGCAGATATAATCCGTTCCCGTGCGGCAGAACGTTATCTCGTCGCCGACCTTCATCCGCAGCGCATAGCCAATGTGCCTTGCGTCCGCACCCTCAACATTTATATAGTCTGTCGGTTCATGGTCAATAAAAAATCTCGGCATAGTTTCCCCTCATATTTCTTCAAGCGAAAGCGTTGCGACCGCATTAAGCTCCATTCCTGCACGCTTGCCCGAAAGATAATCATAATAAGCCTGACAGCCTATCATCGCAGCATTGTCACCGCATAAGTAAAGCGGCGGCATATAAAGCTTCATCCCGTTCTTTTTGCATTCCTTTTCAAGCAGCCCTCTTACCGCAGAGTTCGCCGAAACGCCGCCTGCAAGCGCAACCGTCTTGTAATTGTACGCTTTCGCCGCAGCAATGGTCTTTCCGACAAGTATCTCCGATATCGTCTTCTGGAACGACGCCGCAAGATCGTTTTTGTTTATCTCCTCACCCTTCTGCTCGGCATTGTGAACAAGGTTTATAACAGCCGTCTTCAAGCCGCTGAACGAGAAATCATATTCGCTGCCCGTTATCTTCGGATGCGGAAGCTTGTACGCCTCGGGGTTGCCGCTCTGCGCAGCCTTGTCGATCTGCACTCCGCCCGGATAGCAGAAGCCAAGCACTCTTGCAGCCTTGTCAAAAGCTTCTCCCGCAGCGTCGTCGTGCGTCCTGCCGATAACACGGAACTTTGTGTAGTCCGTCACCTCGATTATGTGCGAATGTCCGCCGCTCGCAACAAGGCAAAGATACGGCGGCTTCAAAGGCTCATCCGTTTCGGCACTTGCAAGATAGTTTGCAGCAATGTGACCTGCAATGTGATGCACGGGGATAAGCGGCTTTTCCGCAGCAAGCGCCAAGCCCTTTGCAAAGCTTACGCCTACAAGAAGCGCACCTATAAGTCCCGGAGCGTAGGTAACGCCGATAGCGTCAATGCCGTCAAGATCGGTTCCTGCGTCGTCAAGCGCCTTTTTAACAACATCAAGTATGTTTTCGCAATGTCTGCGTGAAGCGATCTCCGGCACAACTCCACCGTATTTTTTGTGTTCCTCTATCTGCGTTGAAACAACGTTTGAAAGTATCTTCCTGCCGTCCTCAATGACCGCAGCCGCCGTTTCATCGCAGGAGGACTCTATTCCGAGTATCTTCATTTCTTTCTTCCTTTCAAATGCGGTTTAATCTGCGAACCTTTTCGTCATAAGCAAAGCGTTTTCCGTCGGATTCGAGTAAAAATTCTTACGGCACCCGACCTGTTCAAAACCGCATTTCTTATATAAAGCAACAGCCGAAGCGTTGCTCTCCCTTACTTCAAGATTTATGCTATACGGCTTTCCCTTTTCAAGCTCTCCAAGAAGCGCAGTCGCTATACCGAGCCGCCTGTACCCCTCTTTCACAGCAATATTGTAAATGTTTATCTCGTCAAGCACAGCGTTAGCAGTGATAAAGCCGCATATCTCACCGTTTTCAGCCTGTGCGGCAAGAAATACAGCACCGTTCGCCGCAAAGCTGCTCTCGAATGCCGAAAGGCTCCACGGCTCGGCTATACATTCTCTCTCGATCTCACACATAGCCGCAAGATCGTCCGCAGCTGCTTTTCTTATCTCGTATCTCATAAAGCCGCACCCAGTATCTCGTCCGTTATCCTGCGAAGATCGTCCATGCTTGTCAGCGTTCCGAACCGCCCACGGAAGCTTGCGGCATTCGGTATCCCTTTGAGATAGAACGAGCATTGCCTGCGCAGCTCCACCATAGCCTTTTTCTCACCCTTGAATTCGACCGTCAGATCTGCCTGATGAAGCATTATCGCAAGCTTTTCTTCAAGCGTCGGTTCGGGCGCATATTCACCCGTTTCCATGTAGCTTTTTATCTGCGAAAACAGCCACGGCCTGCCATAGCTTCCCCTGCCGATCATAACAAGGTCACAGCCGGTCTGTTCATACATTTCAACAGCACTCTCGGGCGAATCAATATCTCCGTTGCCTATAACGGGGATCGAAACAGCCTCTTTGACCCGACGAATAATGTCACGATCAGCCTTTCCGTGATACATCTGCACACGGGTACGCCCGTGAACAGCTATCATCGAAGCGCCTGCCTGCTCGATCACTTTTGCAAATTCGACCGCATTGACGTTTTCATCGTCCCAGCCCTTGCGGAACTTCACCGTAACGGGAACATCGCTGTTTTTTACCGCCGCACGAACTATCTCACCTGCGATATCGGGCGTTTTCATAAGCGCACTTCCGCTTCCGCTGCCGACTATCTTCGGAACGGGACAACCCATGTTTATATCCAGTATGTCGGGCTTGTACTTCATAAGCATCCCTGCCGCCCTGCCGACAAATTCGGGGTCTTCGCCGAAAAGCTGCAGCGCATACGGCCGCTCGCTGTCAATGACCGTGCAAAGCTCCTCTGTCTTCCTGTCGGAATAGCACAGTCCCTTTGCCGATATCATCTCCGATACCATGTATGCCGCCCCCTGCTCCTTGCAGACAGCACGGTATGCCCTGTCCGCCACCGAAGCCATAGGCGCAAGCGCAGCGGTTCTTTCAATTTTTACATCTCCGATACGGATATGCTCCATCTGTTGACCGTTCCTTTCGGGTTATACTATTTCATCCTTGCTGCGAAGCGAAATGTCGGAGTTTCTTCCGTCAAAATTATCATAAGCCTGATATTCGTCGCAGATCTCCTCCAGCCTCTTGTAGCTGTCCGCAACATAGTCACGCTTTCTCATTCCAACCGCAACGATAAGCGCATTTATAACGCTCATCGGCGCAATAAGCGAATCCGCAAACGATACCATGTCGCTCCTTGCGATAAGTATGTTATCCGCATATTCGGCAAGCGGAGAAGATAAGCTGTCGGTTATTGCGATTACCTTTGCTCCCTTTGAAGAAGCATAGCGGAAAGCCTTTACCGTGTGATTCGAGTAACGGGGAAAGCTTATTCCTATCATAATATCATTTTCGCCGATGTTGAGTATCTGCTCAAACATTTCAGAGGTCGATGTCGTGTGAACAAGTCTTACATTATCGCACATCATCGTGAAATAGAACGAAAGGAAACGTGCAAGAACAGCCGCCGAACGTGCGCCGATGACATAGATGTTCTTCGCAGCGCATAAAGCGTCCACCGTGCTGTAGAACTGCTCCTTGTCGCCCTCCTCGAGCGTCTTTTTGAGCTTGTCAATGTCCATGCTTATTACCTTTTCATAAACATCAACATCGCCCATGCGATCGTTCATAACGTCAATTCTCTGAACGGTCGTGAGCATATTGCTCGTGTAATCCTTCAGCGCACGCTGGAGCTCGGGATAACCCTCGTAGCCAAGCTCCGTAGCAAAACGAACTACCGTCGATTCGCTTACTCCAACGATACCGCCGAGCTTTGACGCAGTCATAAATGCAGCCTTGTCATAATGATTGAGCATATACTCTGCGATCTTCTTGTGACCCTTTGAAAGCTTCGGAAGTCTTTCTCTTAATTCGTCAAACAATACTTTCTGCATGATCATTACCTCATTCCCACAAGCTATTTTGAAGCTTGATGATATCCTCTCTCCGTTTTTCTGTTGCAGCCTTGTCAGCAGAATAACGTCCGTTCCGCTCGGTGACAACATCACCCTCACGCACCGCCCCGTCAAAGAGCGAAATGTCTGCGGAAAAATGCCTGTCGCCGTCCTCAATGACGACCGTCTGCCCTTCTATCCTGTCAATAATCATCATTCTTTATTCTCCTTTTTTGAAGCGCCGCTGTCCGAACGCTCGGTCTGTACCCTGAAGCTCTCGCCGTCCGAGTAGACCGTTACCGTTCCGCATTGATCCGTACGATAATACTCAATGTTTCTATCTTCAAGCTTTTCGATTGTGTCCTTGTGCGGATGTCCGAAGGAGTTCCCGTCACCGCAGCTTATCACAGCCGCTTTCGGAGAAACAGCTTCAAGGAACTTCTTGCTTGAAGAAGTCGAGCTGCCGTGATGACCGACCTTTAATACGTCTGCCGAAAGCTCGGCTCCGCTCGCAATTATGTCAGACTCCGCAGCCTTTTCGGCGTCACCCGTAAAAAGGAACGCACAATTCCCGTGAACGAGCCTTATCACCACCGACCAGTCGTTGAGATCGTCATAATCATTCCCCACGGGCGAAAGCACCTCAAAAGCCGTGTTGTCGTTCTCCTTGTCCTCATCGGCAAGGGAATAGACCGTTCCCGGCTTTGCCGCCGTCAGCTTCTGTCCCTTCTTGCTCAAAGCCGTGAGAAAACGCTCATAAGCCTTTGAAGTCGGAACAAGCTCGTCCTTCACCCTCGGCGCAATGACCGTACCGATATCGTACTTCTCTATCACCTTGTACATTGCTCCGATGTGATCGGCGTGAGGATGCGTTGCGATAACATAATCAAGCCTTGTTATCCCAAGCTCGTCAAGCGCCCCGATAACAGCTTCCGCAGCTTCCTTCTCGCCTGCATCAATAAGAATATTCTGCCCCGCATACGAGATAAGCTCGCAGTCGCCCTGACCGACATCAATGTATCGTATCGAAAGATCGGCGTCCCTCTCGATAAAGTTGCTGACCACCGCCGCAGGCTCCTCCGTATTTCCTTTTTCAAGATAGGAACCGTAAAGGAACGCCGCTATGAACAGTATCACAACCATCAGAGCAGGGACAGACAGACCTCCTCGGAAAACCCTGTTCAGCTCCTGCCTTTCCCTCTCGCCGTTTTTCCGCTTCGGCGATGATTTTTTCCTTCCTGCCAATTCTTTTCACTTCCGTTTCCAAATGAGGAGTTCCGTCCTCTGCCGTTTCTTGCGGCGTTTTTGCTGCCGCCTTTGCCCTTTTCATTCTGCTTTTGACGGCGCTCATTCTGTTCACGAAGATACTGCGCATCCGGTTTTACAAGACAGTCGGGCGTGTTCCCGATAAGATCGGTTCGGTGCGCCTTCTGCAAAGCTTCAATGCACCTGCGCTGATTCTGCGGACGGAAATACTGCAAAAGCGCCCTCTGCATACCCTTTTCCTCCGCCGTCTTTGGAACATATACCTTTTCCAGCGTGTAAGGGTCCATTTCCGTATAAAACATACAGGTCGAAAGCGTTCCCGGCGTCGGATAGAAGTCCTGAACCTGCTCGGGACGCATTTTCAGCGATTTAAGGAACAACGCAAGCTCAACAGCATCATTTAACGTGCTGCCCGGATGCGATGACATCAAATACGGAACAAGATACTGCTCCTTTCCGATCTGATTTGTCATCTTATAGAATTTATCCTGAAATTTCTTGTAAGCTTCAATGTGCGGCTTGCCCATTTTGTCAAGCACCGCCGCAGAACAATGCTCGGGAGCGACCTTGAGCTGTCCGCTGACATGGTTTTCGATAAGCTCTCGCATGAACTCCTCGTCCTTGTCCTCGATAAGATAATCGTAGCGAATGCCGCTTCGGATGAATACCTTCTTTACCTTCGGCACCGCCCTTATTTTGCGCAGCATTTCAAGATATTCCGTGTGATCTACAACAAGATTCGGGCAAGGCTCGGGCGCAAGACACTTTTTGCCCTTGCAAAGTCCGTGTTTGAGCTGCTTGTCACAGCTTGTTCGACGAAAATTCGCAGTAGGGCCGCCGACATCGTGAATGTAGCCCTTGAAATTCGGCAAGGTCGTCAAAAGCCTTGCTTCACGCAGAACGCTTTCTTCGCTTCGTACAGCGATACGCCTGCCCTGGTGAAGTGCGATCGAGCAGAAGTTGCAAAAGCCGAAGCAGCCTCGGTTGTGCGTTATCGAAAACTCAACTTCCTTTATTCCCGGAACGCCGCCCTCTTTTTCATATATCGGATGATATGTCCTCATGTAGGGCAGCTCGTAAACAGCGTCAAGCTCCTCGGTCGTAAGCACGGGCGAGGGCGCAGTCTGAACGAGCATCATATCGTCCTGACGCTGGATCAACGTCTTTCCGTAAACCTCGTCCTGCCAGTCATACTGTATGCGGCAAGCCTTTGCATACTCCGCCTTGTTCTCACGGCAAGCCTTCAAGGATGGACATTCGACGGCACCGTAAGGCGTATCAACCGGCTTTACAAGATAAGCCGTTCCGCGAATGTCTTTTAGGTCGTGTATATCCTCACCCTTTGCAAGACGAGTGCATATCTCGGTTATCTGATGCTCTCCCATTCCGTACATGAGCAGATCGGCTCCGCTGTCATAAAGTATGGACGGACGAACTGCGTCATCCCAGTAGTCATAATGCGCAAAACGGCGCAACGAAGCCTCCAGACCACCAATGGCAATGGGAATGTCACCATAGGCCTCACGCAGCTTTTGACAGTAAACTATCACCGCACGGTCGGGGCGCTTTCCTGCCATTCCTCCTGCCGTGTAAGCGTCATCGGAACGCTTTCTCTTTGCGCTCGTGTAGTGTGCGACCATGCTGTCAATGTTGCCCGAAGTCACAAGGAACGCATACTTCGGCCTTCCGAGCTTCTTGAAATCACGAACGCTGTGCCAGTCGGGCTGTGCGATGATACCGACCGTGAACCCAAGACTTTCCACAACTCTCGAGATTATCGAAATGCCGAAGCTCGGGTGATCGACATAGCTGTCGCCCGTGATGCAGATAAAGTCAAGCTGCTCTATCCCACGCTCCTTCATATCCTCTTTTGATATTGGTAAAAACGGCATATTTTCTCCTCTTTTTTTATACTAATTCCAAACCAACCTATAGACAAATCCTCGGATATAATAATCCAATTCTGCGTCAAGCTCCCTTGACAGGCGGCAGCCTGCCTGCGGTCGCTTTCCTTGACTTGGATTATTCTATCTGTCGTCTTTGTCTATAGAACGGTTTGGAATTAGTATGAGAACCAAAGTGATTGATCGAATGCGTAATTCGTAATGCACAACAAGGTCGTACATCGTAATTGCGGAATTATTATAAACCGCACATACCTCACGAAAAACGATTTTTCGTAGGGTCGGATTCCATATCCGCCCGTTTTTTATTGAAACGCTATAAAAAGCGGAACATTCTTTAATTATGTGTAATTATTTAACCTTCACTAAATTTTTATCATAAAAATAAGACCTATTCAATTGAATAAGCCTTAAATGTATTTCATGAATTTTCCAACATCAGATGTTCTTCCAGCATTTCACCTATTCTGTTTGTTGCAACTCTTGTAATTTTACCGTCATGACGTATTTCTTCGAGCTGTACTTCCATATTGTCAAGCCGACCTTCCATATTGTCAAGACGTTTTCTGATCAGCTTCTGCTCGTTATTCTGCTCTTTGAGCTGTTCTTCCATACTGTCAAGACGTCCTTCCATATTGTCAAGACGACCTTCCATACTGTCAAGACGTCCTTCCACACTGTCAAACCGTCCTTCCATATTGTCAAGCCGCTTACCGATTGTTTTCTGTTCTTCAAGTATCTTTAATAAGATCTCTTCCGTATTCATATTTCACACCTCCCGATATTTATATTATACACCAAGGCTTATTCAATTGTCAAGGTTCTTTTATTAATGCGTAATTCGTAATGCACAACAAGGTTGGGCATCGTAATTGCGTAATTATTATAATCCGCACATACATCACGAAAGCACATATTTCTCCCGTCTTAATTTAGATTTGAGGAAACGACCCTGTGTTTCAACGGACGGGAACCCCATCCCCTACGGATCAAACAGAAACCTGCGGCAAAAAATAATTACGAATTACGCATTATTCAGCATCTTCCAGTTCCGAAACGACCTCGTCAAAGATCTCCGAACCGCCGTCACCGACAGCTTCCGAAATCGTATCATTGTTTATAAGCTTGCGTTTGAGCCACATCTCTTTAGTGATTATAACAGCTCTCGGCTTTGAACCCTCGTAAGGACCTACAACGCCAAGCTCTTCAAGCTGATCCATTATCCTCGCCGCACGGGCGTAGCCGAGCTTCAATTTACGCTGCAAATAGGATACGGAAGCCTGTCCTGCGTCGCAAAGCACATCGACTGCACGGTCGATGATCTCTTCATCACTGCCGTCACCCATCGGAACATCGGAGGAATTATCCCCCTTGCCCTCACCCTTCGGCACAGGCGTTGCCTTTTCTATCTCCTCAATTATCTCGCTCGAATACTCGACCTGACCGCCGCTCTTGATGAACGAAACGACCGCTTCAACTTCCTTTGTCGAAACAAAGCAGCCCTGTACACGCACAGGCTTCGGGATGCCCTGCGGATAGTAAAGCATATCGCCGTAGCCGAGCAGCTTTTCCGCACCTGCCGTATCAATAATGGTACGGCTGTCGATCTGCGATGAAACCGTAAGTGCGATTCGGGACGGGATATTCGCCTTGATAAGACCCGTGATAACATCAACGGTCGGACGCTGCGTTGCAATTATAAGGTGCATACCTGCGGCTCTCGCCATCTGCGCCAGTCGGCAGATAGAATCTTCGACCTCGTTCGAGCAAGCCATCATAAGGTCGGCAAGCTCGTCTATCGCAATGACTATCCTCGGCAGCGGCTCAATTCCGTCCGTTTCGGCAGCCATTTCATTATATCCGTTTAGATCACGAACATTGCTGTCCGCAAAAAGCTTGTAACGCTTGAGCATCTCCTGAACCGCCCAGGAAAGCGCACCTGCAGCCTTTCTCGGGTCGGTGACAACAGGGATAAGCAGATGCGGTATGCCGTCATAAACCTTGAATTCAACCATTTTCGGGTCGATAAGTACAAGACGCACTTCATCGGGCGACGCATTGTATAAGATACTCATAATTATACTGTTTGTACAAACAGATTTACCCGAACCCGTAGTACCTGCAATGATAACGTGCGGAAGCTTCGCAATATCTCCGATGATGACTTCACCGTCAATGTTCTTTCCGACGACGAACGAAAGCTTGCTCTTTGTATTGGAGAACTCCTCGCTCTCGATCATCTCACGGATTGAAACCGTGTCCTTGACCCTGTTCGGAACTTCAATTCCGACCGCAGCCTTTCCCGGGATCGGCGCTTCTATACGAACGCCTGCAGCCGCCAGATTGAGTGCAATATCATCGGCAAGCGCAGTTATTTTGGAGATCTTTACACCTGCGCTCGGCTGAAGCTCATATCTTGTAACGGTAGGTCCTCGATGAATGTCAACTATCCTCGTCTGAACGCCGAAGCTCTTGAGCGTGTCAACGAGCGTGTCGGCATTACTCTTCATCTCCGCCTCCGCCTGATCGGAATTGCTCTCATTGTCAGCCTGCTTTAAAAGCTCTATCGGTGGGAACGTGTAAACGAACGCTTCCTGCTTGTTCTCGGTGATCTCGTGCTGGATATCGGCAGCCGTCGGCGCATCGGGCATATCAAGCTCCTCGGTCGAAGCGATCTTCTCCGAAGCAAGAGTTGACTGCTTTGCAACAGGCTTTCTGTTCGCCATTGCATTCGCAATATCCTTTTTGAGCTGCGTGTTTTCCTCCTCGGATGAAGCTTTCACATCAGCTGGCTTTGCAGTCGCTTTTTCCGAAGAAGCCGTGACCTTCTTGGGCGCAGCCGCAGCCTTCTTTATAATATCGTCAAGCTCGTTTGAAGCCGTTTTGAGCTGCTCCTTTGCAAGCTCCTTGTCGGCCTCGACAGCCTTGTTTCCGACTATCTTCGGCGCAGCCGCAGGGATGACGGAAGCCTCGTCTGCGATCTCCTTCGGCGGCTCGGTCAGCGTTCCCGTTGCCTTTATCTGTTCAGCTTGCGAAAGCTTCTGTCCTGCAGGCATCGGAATATCAACATCAAAGTCCCTCTGCTGCTTTTCCGCTATCTTCGCAGGAACATCAGCGTTCGGAACAGTCTTTTTCATGTTCTTTGCCCCCGGAGGAGGAACAAAATCGGGAGTTTCAACATAGCTCTCCGCACGGGCAGCGCTTGCCTTTGCGATGCTGTTGCGTATCATCTTAAAAAGATCGATTATCGTCTTGTTCGCAACGACCATTACAAATACAAAGCAGAGCAGAACAATGATTATCGAAGCTCCGACCTTCTTGAAAAGCGCAAGCAGCGGTCCTGCGATCAGAATGCTCATGACACCGCCGCCCCGAAGCTTCTTGCCCTCGGAATAAAGCGCAGGGATCATCTCGTCAAAGAGCCGTTCTCCCTGAAGCTCTCCTGCAAAGAATATCTGAACGAAACCCGTCAGCAGCAGTACAGCCGCAGCACATTGCACCAGCCTTGTGCTGACATAAAGCTCCGTCTTATCCATTGCGATCATTATCGAAGCATAGATCATCACTACCGGTACAAGAAATGCAGTCACACCGAATAATCCGAGAAAAATATTATGTATCGTGTTCCAGAGAGATTCACCCTTTATCAGCGTGAACGCAGCCGCAAGCACACCTGCAGCGAAAAGCACCGTTGACCATAAGACCCTGTCACGGCGGCGAGCATTCTCATTCTGACGGGCAATTTCCTCTTTTGTTGCCTTTGTCCTGTTCTGTGCCAAGTTTATTCCTCCAGTTTTTTACAGCGAAAAAATTTATGCTTTAAATATAAGATTTCCGCTGACATCCTCGTAAATTCCTATCGAAAGCACGATAATTCCCAAAATAAGCGTGTAAAATGCAAATATCCTGAATTTGTCCGAAACAACAAGCAGCTTTATAAGCCTTATCGCAAGATATCCCGAAACAGCCGCCGTTATAAAGCCGACAACAAGCGGCAGAATAAGCGAAGCCGCCGCATTTCCGTCAAAGGAAAGCATCTCCGTCAGCGCACCTGCAAGAATAACGGGAATTCCCAGAATAAAGCTGTATTCAACAGCTTCCTCACGCTTTAAGCCTGCAAAAAGTCCTGCCGAAATGGTCGAACCCGAGCGTGATACGCCAGGAATGAGCGCAATTCCCTGAAAAGCGCCGATCAGCAGCGCCTTCGGAGTCGTCACCTCGCCGCAGGTAAGCTTATTTCCGCTGCAAAGCTTGCTTGTCGAAAAGAACAGCAGCGCCGATGTGTACAGAAAACCGATGCCCTCCGCAACAACGCTCGTATCCGACTGCAAGCTCTCGAAAAAGTCCTTGAATATGTAAAATCCGAATAACGGCAGGATAGAAATAATTATCATAAATATCATCCTGCGTTCGGGATTCATTTCCTTCCACTTGAATTTCCCCGTGAAAATATCCTTCACAAGCCTGAAAAATTCAATTATAAGTGCCTTTATCTTGTCCCGGAACGCAATAAACACCGCTATCAGCGTTCCAAGATGCAGAAATACATTCACCAGCACAGCACCTTCACCGTGAATACCGAAAAAATGCTGAAATACGGACAGATGCCCCGAGCTTGATATCGGAAGGAACTCCGATAAGCCCTGGATAAGTCCTTGAATTATGCCCTCAATCACTGTCATTGATCTTTCCTCCGTTGTCTAAGGAAGCACTGATTAAATCTGGTGCGCAGATTGCGCAGTCAGGTTTTTCGTCAGATTGCATCAAAACGACGCAGGCATACTGTCGTATGTCAAGGAGTTTTGGTGCAATATGACGGAAAAGATGCAAGTAAGATGCGTGCCAAGCCGTAGGCGCGATTTAATCAGCGCTCCCTAATATTTTGGGAAGCTCCGTGCAAGCTGCGGAAAGCATGGTCGCACAGCTCCCATTGTTGATTTTTTCTGCATGAAGCGCATAAGCCGCCTCACGCTCCTGTGCATACAGCACATCATATTCATTTATGATCGTATAAATAACCATTTTTTTGCCCTCCGCTTACGAATCTTCCGCATCGGGATAACGGGGCTCGCCCGTTTCGATAAGCTCGTAAAGCTCCTCGATCGCATCGGAAAGTCCTCCAAGCCGATCAATAAGCCCCTCTTTTACAGCGGTTTCACCGTCAATCACAGTCCCCATGTCCATCGTGAGCTCTCCCGTGTTCATCATAAGCTCCTTGAAACGCTGCGCCGAAATATTGCTGTTGCGGCAGACAAAGTTGCTTATCCTGTCCTGCATCTTGTCAAAATAGGATAAGGTCTGCGGAACTCCGAGAACCGTGCCGCTCATGCGCACGGGATGTATCGTCATTGTCGCACTCGGCACAATGAAGGAACGCTTCGCCGAAACTGCAAGCGGAACACCTATCGAATGTCCTCCACCGACAACGATAGAAACCGTCGGCGTCTTCATACCGGCAATAAGCTCCGCAATTGCAAGACCTGCTTCAACATCACCGCCGACCGTGTTAAGGATTATCACCAAGCCTTCGATCGAACGATCCTGCTCTACTGCAACGAGCGCAGGCATAATATGCTCATATTTAGTCGTCTTGTTCTGCGGCGGAAGAAGATAATGCCCCTCGACCTGCCCGATTATCGTCAGACAATGGATGAGATGCTTTGCATTCTGCGAAGTGACTTCGCCCGTTTTTTCGATAAGCTCCGCACGGTCAAGAGCTTCTTCGGCTGGCGAATTATCGCCGTTATTGTCGTTATTTTCATCATTGTATATCATATCTGTATCTCCCGAACTGAATATTGTATGTATCTATTATTTCATTTCGGGACATAAATATACAGTATAATTATAACCCAGTTTTTAAAAAAAGTCAACACGAAAAATAATGCTTAATGCGTAATGCTTAATGCGTAATTTTTTATTTACAACAAATAATCTACTCATTGGAATACCCTGCCCTGCGGTTTATTTTTGTACAAAAAAGTATTCCAATTATGAAAAAAATGTTGTATAATATAAAAAACAACGAGAAAGGAGCAGTATCAAATGGGTTGGAAAGAACTATTTTTCACTTCCGTTACCGGCAAGAAGATCGTGCCGCACCGTGTAAGCAACAGTATGCGTGTAAAAGGAGAGTCTGCTGCTGCTCAAATATGCAGCAAAGACAGCGCCGTGTGCAATGCCGATCAGATAGAGCTGCTGTATTTAAAAAGCCGCAGCAGATTTAAGATATATAAAACACTCAACATCGTATGTCTTATCCTGTGTTTTGCTTTTTTTATTATACCCTTTATAATGCCTTTGATGAAGCAGCTGATACCTAATGAATTTGTCAGAGCTGCGCTTCTGCTTCCTTATTTTGCTTTTATGTGTACCGGAAAAATATGGGTGCAGTATATGCACGACTATAAGATGCGGCGCATGATGTACAAGACCATACTGCTTGAAAAAAGGAAGCAGGAGTTTGGTGATGATCTTGAGAGATATAAACGCTATGTGGACGAAATGGGTGACCTTTTATCCATAGATGAGAGGACTGTAATTGATCCTCAGATAGAGTATGCCTTTATCGGTGTCATAAATACAACGCTCCCGGCGGACAAGCAGCTTGAACAGGTACGCTGCAAGCTTGAGGGACAGAAAAAGGTGAAGAAGATCTCGGCGATAGCTGCGGCGGTTTTAGCCGTGCTTTCGTCTATCGACTTTATTTATTACGGCAAAGCTAATATTGCGGTAATATGGGGCTTTGTGTTCACGGCGGCGTTTTTTATTATTTTGATAGGTATGTCCCGTTCCTCCAAAAAATTGAGAGAACGGGAAGAGGAACTTGAATGTCTGACCGAAGAAATACATAATTGACGCATCACGTTTCTTTTTGATAATATAAAATAATTACGCATTACGCATAAAAAAACGCTGTCCGAAAATAATCGAACAGCGTTAATTATTTATATCGAAATTAACTTATACAAGCTCAATGATAGCCATTTCAGCAGCGTCGCCGCGTCTTGGACCTGTCTTGATGATTCTTGTATAACCGCCATTAACATCAGCGTACTTAGGTGCGATCTCGTCAAAAAGCTTCTTGACAACATCTTCCTTTGTAACATAAGCAAGAACCTGACGTCTGGAGTGGAGGTCGTTAGTCTTGGCGATGGTGATCATCTTTTCAGACATAGCGCGAACCTCTTTGGCTCTTGTTACTGTTGTTTCGATCTTGCCGTTTTCGAGCAGGAATGTAACCATAGCTCTGAGCATAGCTTTTCTATGATCGCTTGTTCTGCCCAATTTTCTTGTTCCCGGCATTCTAATCACTCCTTACCTATTAAAAGTATCGTATTTTTGCAAAATTATCACTCTTAGTTATCATCTTCAGAGCTGAGTTCAAAACCGAGGGACTGAAGCTTTTCCTTAACTTCGTCAAAGGACTTCTTACCGAGGTTTCTCACCTTCATCATCTCTTCTTCTGACTTGTTGATCAAATCACCTACTGTGTTAATGTTTGCACGCTTGAGGCAATTGAACGAACGTACTGATAAGTCAAGATCCTCAATGGTCATCTCAAGGACTTTTTCTTTGCCCTTGTCGTCCTTTTCTACCATGATCTCAGTGATAGCGGATTCATCGGAAAGCTCGCTGAAGAGCTTCAGATGCTCAATGAGGAGATTGGCTGCCTGTGATACAGCTTCCTTTGCCGAAACAACACCGTTGGTCCAGACATCAAGAATAAGCTTATCATAATCAGTTACCTGTCCAAGACGAGTATCTTCAACAGTGTAATTTACTTTCAGTACAGGGGTATAAATGGAGTCAACAGCGATAACATCAACACCGAAGTTGAAGAGCTGCTTGTTCTTTTCGGCAGGAACGTATCCGCGTCCTCTGTCGATAGTGATCTCCATATAAAGCTTAGCGTCTTTGCCGAGTGTAGCAATGTGCATATCCGGAACGAGGATATCAACTTCCGAATCCGCTTTGATGTCACCTGCGGTAACTTCGCATTCGTCTTCGGCTTCGATATAGATGGTCTTGGGGCCTTCACCGTAAAGCTTGGCTGTGAGTCCCTTGAGGTTAAGAACTATTTCAGTAACATCTTCCTTAACGCCCGGAATAGTAGATAATTCGTGGTGTACACCGTCAATCTTCACCGAAGTAACAGCAACACCCGGAAGCGAGGAGAGCAGGACACGTCTGAGGCTGTTGCCAAGAGTATGTCCATAGCCGCGCTCAAGAGGAGCGATAGCAAACTTGCCGTAAGTTCCGTTGGTCTTGAGTTCAACGGTTTCGATTTCCGGCTTTTCGATTTTTTCAAGCATTATAAAACCCTCCTATATTCGCATTGCGGATAATTAACGTATATAAGAAATTTATACACGATAAACCTATTACTTGGAGTACAACTCGACGATAAGGTGAGTTTCAACCTCATAGTCAAGATCTTCAGTTTCAGGCATACGAACAACCTTTGCGGAGAAATTGTCCTTGTTGGATTCGAGCCATGTAGGAACTACTCTGCCGTTAGTCTGATCGTAGATCTCCTTGAACTTTGCACTTGAACGGCTGCCTTCGTAAAGAGCGATAACATCGCCTTCCTTAACTCTGTAAGAAGGAATATCAACTCTCTGTCCGTTTACAGTGAAGTGTCTGTGAGTAACGAGCTGTCTTGCTTCACGTCTTGTGAGAGCGAGACCCATTCTGAAAACAACGTTATCAAGTCTTGACTCGAGGATAGTGATGAGCGCATCACCTGTTGTCTTGTCAGTAACCTTGTTAGCGAGCTCATAGTAGTGATAGAAAGGCTTTTCAAGAACGCCGTAGATGAACTTGAGCTTCTGCTTTTCCTTGAGCTGTGTGCCGTATTCGGAAAGCTTCTTTCTGTTGTTGGCACCGGGGTTTCTATTAGAAGTCTTAGAAATACCCATAACCATAGGGCTGATTCCTAAGTATCTGCATTTTTTGAGTATGGGGTCTTTATTAACTGCCATTTAGAATTACACCTCCATTGGTAATTAAAAAACGATTTATTAAGCGGAAAACGCCTGCGTTCAGAACGTCTGTTATACACGACGTCTTTTTGGAGGACGGCATCCGTTGTGAGGAATAGGAGTAACATCCTTGATAAGTCTTACTTCAAGACCAACAGTCTGCAAAGCTCTGATAGCAGCTTCACGGCCTGCACCGGGTCCCTTAACGTAAACTTCAACAGTCTTAAGACCGTGATCCATTGCAGCCTTTGCAGCTGTTTCAGCAGCTGTCTGTGCAGCGAACGGAGTGGACTTCTTGGAACCTCTGAAACCGAGTTCGCCTGCGGAAGCCCATGAAATTGCGTTACCCTGTGTATCAGTAATAGTTACGATTGTGTTGTTGAAAGTGGACTGGATATGAACAGCACCATTTTCAATGTTTTTACGCTCACGACGACGTCTAACGACAGTCTTCTTGCCCTTAACCTGAGCCATTGTTCATTCCCTCCTTACTTCTTCTTGTTAGCGATTGTCTTTACAGGACCCTTGCGAGTTCTTGCGTTAGTCTTGGTTCTCTGACCTCTTACGGGGAGACCCTTTCTGTGACGAACGCCTCTGTAGCAACCGATTTCAACAAGACGCTTGATGTTAAGAGCAACATTTCTGCGAAGGTCACCCTCAACGATGAAATTCTTATCAATATAATCACGGATCTTTGCAAGATCATCCTCAGAAAGGTCCTTAACTCTGATGTCAGGGTTTACGCCTGTTTCCTTGAGGATAATATCAGCAGATTTGCGACCGATGCCATAGATATATGTGAGTCCGATCTCGACTCTCTTATCCTTAGGAAGGTCAACGCCTGCAATACGTGCCATTTACATACACCTCCGAATTGGATTTTACGTTTTTAAGCATTCATTACGGATCCTTGACGATCAACCCTGACGCTGCTTGTGCTTGGGGTTTTCGCAGATAACCATAATTTTGCCTTTTCTCTTAATGATTTTGCATTTTTCACAAATAGGTTTTACTGAAGGTCTTACTTTCATGATAAATACCTCCTTTTTCAAGAATTTACTTTGCTCTCCAAGTAATTCTGCCTTTTGAGAGGTCATATGGTGACATCTCAACCGTTACCTTGTCACCCGGAACGATCCTGATGTAGTTCATTCTGAGTTTACCGGAAACGTGAGCGAGAATCTTGTGTCCGTTAGCAAGTTCAACCTGGAACATTGCGTTCGGGAGAGCTTCGATTACTGTACCTTCAATCTCAATAACATCCTCTTTAGACAAACATATGCCTCCTTTTAGATTTATGGATCTTGGGTTTCGGGGAATGAGTTGATTATCTTTCTCAAACCCTTATCTGTCAGATTGTCTGTATCTATAACAGTATTGGTAAGTTTTAGGTGCTTTAAACGTTTTTTCTTCGGTTTTTGAAGCTTTCGCTCTTTTCCGTCGGCAATAAACGCAAAGTCGCCTTCAACTGCGGTGATCACAAGGAAATTACCCTTGTCGTGTCCTGCCGCAGACCTGACAATCATTCCGATTTTTGCTTCCACAGCCTTAACTCCTTTCGGGGTATGCCGATTTATCAAACTATGGTCGGCTTGGTCAGTATAACCGGACCGTCCGGAGTAACTGCGATAGTGTGCTCAAAATGAGCTGATGGAGAACCTGATTTTGTCAATACGGTCCAGCCGTCCGGAAGAACTTTAACGCCCTCCCCAACCGCATTGATCATCGGTTCAATGGCAATAGTCATTCCCGCAACAAGTCTTGGTCCGTGCCCTGCGCGTCCGTAGTTCGGAACTTCGGGCGATTCGTGAAGATTCCTTCCGACGCCGTGACCTATATACTGCTTGACTACACCGTATCCGTGAGAAACGTTGTGCTCCTCTATCGCATGGCCAATGTCGCCGATGCGGTTTCCTACGATCGCCTGCTCGATACCGAGGTAAAGGCTTTCTTTGGTGACTTTAAGAAGCTCAAGAGTTTCTTCCGAAACATTTCCTACAGGGAAGGTATAAGCCGAATCCCCGTGAAAACCGTCGATATATGCACCGACATCAATGCTTACAATGTCACCGTCCCGGATGATCTTCTTTTTGGAAGGGATCCCGTGGATGACCTGGTCATTGATCGAGATGCAAGCCGAACCGGGAAAGCCGCCGTATCCGAGGAACGAAGGCTTTGCGCCGTTCTTGACAATGTAATCATGGATTATCTTGTCAAGCTCGTATGTTGACATACCGACTTTTATAGACTGTCCGCCGTAGTGAAGAGCGTTTCCGGTTATTATGCCGGCTTTACGCATCTTCTCCAGTTCGGACTTGGATTTAACATTAATCATTTATTTCGCCTTAAGCATTAAGCGCTTCTAAAACAACCTTTGATGTTGCTTCAACGCCGTCCAGACCCTGAACTCTTGTGAGCTTGCCCTTTGCAGCATAGAAATCAGCGAGAGGAGCAGTCTGAACATGGTAGGTTTTAAGTCTTTCAATAACAGTTTCGGGAGCGTCGTCCTTTCTCTGTACAGCGTTTCCGCCGCACTTGTCGCAGATGCCCTCTACCTTTGTCGGCTTGAAGTCGATGTGGTAGGAAGCACCGCACTTTTCGCAGACTCTTCTGCCAGAGATACGAGCCTGGATGTCTGCATCGGGAACGTCGATCGAAAGAACCTTGTCAATGTTTACGCCCATAGCCTCAAGAGCTTCAGCCTGAGGAACTGTTCTGGGGAAACCGTCAAGGATGAAACCGTTCTTGCAATCGTCTTCGGCAATTCTGTCTTTAAGAATGCCGATCACAACTTCGTCGGGAACCAAAGCGCCGCTTTCCATATAGCTTTTAGCTTTAAGTCCGCATTCGGTACCGTTCTTTACTGCTTCACGCAGAATGTTTCCGGTAGAGATCTGAGGGATACCGAGCTTTGCGCTGATAACCTCTGCCTGTGTGCCCTTACCTGCACCGGGAGCGCCAAGTAAAATCAAATTCATAACAAATCCTCCTGACGATTACTGTGTGTGAGTGACGATTATTCGAGGAATCCCTTGTGGTGACGCATCATCATCTGTGATTCGAGAGTTCTTGATGTTTCAAGAACAACGCTTACCACGATGAGTATCGAGGTACCGCCCATTGCGATATTCAGATCAGGCATAGCCATGTTTGAAAGTATCGGGAAAATAGCGATAACACCGAGGAAGAATGCACCGACCAAAGTGATCTTTGAAAGTACCTTCTGGATATAGTCGCTGGTTGGCTTACCGGGTCTTATACCGGGGATACCGCCGTTGCTCTGACGGAGGTTGTTAGCGATCTCGATCGGATTATACTGCATTGCAACATAGAAGTAGTTGAATGCAATGATAAGGATGAAATAGATAACTGCGTACCAACCGCTGCGGTAGCTGAAGAAGTGTATAAAGCCGGCATAGAACTTCTGCCAGAATGTAACAGGATCAGCGCTCGGCTTGATGAACATTTCCAGCGTAGCGGGAAGCGACATGATAGCCATTGCAAAGATGATAGGCATAACGCCGCTCATTGCAATTTTGATCGGGATGTGAGTGCTCTGACCGCCGTACTGCTTTCTTCCGACAACACGCTTTGCGTACTGAACGGGGATCCTTCTCTCGGATTCATTCATAAATACGATGAATGCGATCATAAGAACGAAAACAACGAGAACGACGGGAACGATCAGGTAAAATTTCTTGTCTGTCTTTGCAAGCTCAAACATTGAGAGAACGCTTGACGGACCTCTTGAAACGATACCTGCAAAAAGGATCATCGAGATACCGTTGCCGATACCCTTGTCATTGATGCAGTTGCCGAGCCAGACAACAACTCCTGCGCCTGCTGTAAATGCAGCTATGATAACGACTGCGGTGAAAACACCCGAAGCACCGTCGGTGTATCTTACTGCACCGCCGTTACGCTGGGTAATATAGTAAGCATACGACATTACCAACGCTATCGCAAGAGAAACAAACATTGTGATCGTATCGAGCTTTTTCCTGCCCTCTTCGCCTTCCTTCTGAAGGTTTTCCAGAGGAGGGAGCGCATACGTCAGAAGCTGAACGATGATCGAAGCATTGATGTATGGCTGAATGGAAAGAGCAAATATTGTTCCCTTTGAAAGAGCGCCGCCGGAGAGGATATCCATGTAGCTCAGGAAGCTTCCGCTGCCTGCGACCTCGGACGCCATAACCGAAGCGTCAAGAAAAGGAACCGGGATATGACAGCCTAAACGGAAAATAAAGATGATCAATAATGTGTAAAGGATTTTATTCCTTAACTCGGGAACCTTCCAAGCATTTCTGAAGGTCGTAAACACATTACATCACCTCAGCCTTTCCGCCTGCCTTTTCAATTTTTTCTTTTGCTGATGCGGAGAAAGCGTCAGCCTTAACAGTTAAATTCTTTGTGAGCTCACCGTTGCCGAGGATCTTAACGCCGTTGTCGATGTTCTTAACAAGACCGGAAGCGAGAAGAAGCTCTGCGTCTACTTCAGTACCTTCCTTGAAGATCTCGAGGGAGGAAACGTTAACAGCAGCCATCTTTGCAGCAAAGATGTTGTTGAAACCTCTCTTCGGGATTCTTCTTGCGAGAGGCATCTGACCGCCTTCGAAGCCGGGTCTTACACCGCCGCCGGAACGAGCGTTCTGACCCTTGTGGCCCTTGCCGGAAGTTTTGCCCCAGCCTGAACCGTGACCTCTGCCGACTCTCTTAACGTCCTTCTTGGAACCTTCAGCAGGTGATAATTCGTGAATATACATTGTATCGCACCTCCCTGCAATTATGCTTCGGTAACTTCTACAAGGTGAACGATCTTTGCGATCTTTCCCTTTGTAGCATCATTATCGGGCTGAACCTTTTCAGCACCAACCTTATTGAGGCCGAGAGAATGTGCTACTGCGATCTGCGGCTTTGTGCAGCCGTTAAGGCTTTTAACAAGCTTTACTTTAAGTGCCATTTCAAACGTCCTCCTTAACCTAAGATCTCATTTACGGACTTGCCTCTGATCTCGGCAACATCCTTTGCGCTGCGGAGAGTTGAAAGACCCTGGATAGTAGCTCTTACAACATTGCAAGCGTTGTTGGAACGCAGGGACTTTGTTCTGATATCCTTGATACCTGCAATTTCGATAACTGCACGAACAGGACCGCCTGCGATAACACCGGTACCGGGAGCAGCGGGCTTCATGAGAACTCTGCCTGCGCCGTATTCACCGATAACCTCGTGAGGGATTGTTGTTCCTCTGAGGGAAACCTTAATCAAATTCTTCTTTGCATCCTCGATACCCTTACGGATAGCGTCGGGAACTTCTCCCGATTTACCGATACCGAAACCAACTGTGCCGTTGCCGTCGCCTACTACAACGAGTGCAGCGAATTTATAAATACGACCGCCCTTAACAGTCTTGGAAACTCTGTTAATAGCAACGACCTTCTCGGAAAGTTCGAGTGCAGAAGCGTCTATCTTAGCATTAGCCAAAAGAATAACCTCCTTATAAGTTACTTGGAAGCCGAACTTAGAAGTTCAGACCGCCCTTTCTTGCGCCCTCGGCAAGTTCTGCAACTCTACCGTGGTAGAGATAACCTGCACGATCGAATACAACGTCCTTGATGCCCTTTTCGGCAGCTCTTGCAGCGATCAACTCGCCGACCTTAGCAGCGCCTTCCTTGTTTCCGCCGTTAGCGCCGAAATCCTTCTCTACGGAAGATGCAGCGCAAAGTGTTACGCCTGCAACATCATCGATGAGCTGTGCGTAAATGTGATTTGCAGAACGGAAAACATTGAGTCTTGGGCACTGTGCTGTTCCGCTGATCTTGGAACGTACACGAACCTGTCTCTTAGCTCTTGCAGCCTTTCTGTTGAACTGCTTTACCATTTAAATTCACTCCTTTTCAACAAGGAATAGTAGCCGGTATTTCAGGCTGTCCCATTCCTCCACATAACAGGATAAATATTATCGGATTACTTCTTACCCTTAGCAGCTTTACCTTCCTTGCGGATGATATGCTCGCCCTGGTAACGGATACCCTTGCCCTTGTACGGCTCAGGCGGTCTCTTTTCGCGGATCTCTGCAGCATACTGTCCAACCTTCTGCTTGTCGATACCGCTTACAACGATCGTGTTGGGGTTAGGAACATCGAGCTTGATGTCTGCTGTTTCAGGAACGATGACCTGGTGTGAGTAACCGAGGTTCATAACAACGTTTGTGCCCTGCTTTGCAGCACGGTAACCGATACCCTCGATCTCGAGAGTCTTGGCATAGCCGTTTGTAACGCCTTCGATCATGTTTGAGATAAGTGTTCTTGTAAGGCCGTGGAGGGACTTGTGGAGCTTATCCTCGGAAGGACGCTCAACAATAACTTCATTGCCTTCAAGCTTAATGATCATATCCTTGTTGAATGTTTCAACAAGAGTACCCTTAGGTCCCTTTACAGTAACGGTAGCGCCGTCGATCTTAACTTCAACGCCTGCAGGAACACTGATAGGCTTTTTACCGATTCTTGACATTTATGTGTTCCTCCTTACCATACGAATGCAAGAACTTCGCCGCCAACGTTGAGCTCTCTTGCCTTCTTATCTGTAACGATACCCTTGGATGTAGAGATAATAGCAATTCCGAGGCCGTTCATAACCTTTGGCATATCCTCGCAGCTGGAATAGATACGAAGACCGGGCTTTGAAACTCTGCGGAGTCCTGTGATAACCTGTGATTTATTTTCACCGTACTTGAGTGTGATTCTGATGATACCCTGTTTGCCGTCATCAATGATCTGGAAGCTCTTGATATATCCTTCGTCAACGAGGATCTGAGCGATAGACTTCTTCATGTTGGAAGCAGGCACATCAACTGTTGCGTGCTTTGCAGAATTCGCATTACGGATTCTGGTGAGCAAGTCTGCAATTGTATCAGTAATTTGCATACCTTGGTAACCTCCTTATTTTAGTGGGGAAAAGATCCCATTGCCGATTGTTTTTACCAGCTTGCCTTCTTAACGCCGGGGATCTGACCCTTGTGAGCCAGTTCTCTGAAGCAGATACGGCAAATACCGTATTTTCTCATATATGCGTGAGGTCTGCCGCAGATCTTGCATCTGTTGTAAGCTCTTGTGGAAAACTTAGGAGTCTTCTGCTGTTTCAGCTTCATTGCTTTTTTAGCCATTTTTAATTTACCCTCCTAAATGATTACTTGATGAAAGGAGCGCCCATAAGCTCGAGGAGAGCCTTTGCTTCTTCATCAGTGTTTGCAGTAGTGATAATGTTGATATCCATACCGCGAACCTTGTCGATCTTATCGTATTCGATCTCGGGGAAGATAAGCTGTTCCTTGATACCGGTAGAGTAGTTGCCTCTGCCGTCGAAGGAGTTAGCGCTGATTCCTCTGAAGTCACGAACACGGGGGAATGCTACATTGAAAAGTCTGTCGAGGAATTCGTACATCTTTTCGCTTCTGAGAGTAACCTTAACACCGATAGGCATGCCTTCACGGATCTTAAAGTTAGCTACGGACTTCTTTGCGCGGCATACAACAGGCTTCTGACCTGTGATAGCAGCGAGATCAGTCATGATAGCGTCGATAACCTTAGCGTTATCCTTTGCTTCACCTGCGCCGACATTGATAACGACCTTGTCGATCTTCGGGATCTGCATAACACTCTTGTACTCGAACTTTTTCATTAAAGCAGGAGCAACTGTGCTGACATAAAGTTCTTTTAAATTAGATGCCATTTCAATTTCTCCCTTCCTTAATATGTTTTGCCGCAGTCTGCGTTCTTGCAAACTCTTGACTTTGTGCCGTCAGCCTCGATCTTGTGGCCGATTCTTGTAGGCTTGCCGCAGTGAGGGCAAACGACCATTACCTTTGAAGCATACATAGGAGCCTCGCACTTTACGATGCCGCCCTGCTGTCCCATCTGTCTGGGCTTAACGTGCTTTGTAGCGATGTTAAGGCCTTCAACGATAACCTTTTTCTCCTTGGGAGATACTTCCAAAACCTTGCCGCGCTCGCCCTTGTCGTTACCTGAGATAATAACAACGGTGTCGCCGGTTTTAACGTGAAGCTTATTCATTTCAGGACACCTCCTTAAAGTACTTCAGGAGCAAGTGAAAGGATCTTAGTATAGTCCTTGTCTCTGAGCTCACGAGCAACAGGTCCAAAGATACGAGTACCCTTCGGGTTCTTGTCTTCCTTGATAATAACAGCAGCATTCTCATCGAATCTGATGTAGGTTCCGTCCTCACGGCGGAGACCCTTGGCAGAACGAACGATTACTGCCTTAACAACGTCGCCTTTTTTAACAACGCCGCCTGGTGTTGCTTTCTTAACCGAAGCAACAACAACGTCACCGATATTAGCATATCTTCTGCGTGTGCCACCGAGAACTCTGATACACATGAGTTCCTTTGCACCCGTATTATCAGCGACTTTTAAATAAGTCTGCATCTGTACCACAGTGCACTACTCCTTCCTGTTTTTACAGAGCTTCACGGCAGAAAGACGCCGATTTTCATCGGATCTTGCCACCGTTGACTCATATAAATTGATTTTAATACTTAAACAAGCTAAAAATGACTCAACGCTCCCGGGTGTTTCGCGCTCTGGGACGCTTTTCACACGTTCGGAACAGCCATCACTAAGAAAACATTATAGCATAGTTGCCCCTTGTTGTCAACCGGCGATTTCACCAAAAACAAGGGACAATATGATATTTATTTTACTTAGCCTGCTCAATTACCTTAACTAAACGCCATCTCTTATCCTTGGAGATAGGACGGGTTTCCATAATTTCAACGCGGTCGCCAATGTTGCAAACATTGTTCTCGTCGTGAGCCTTAAGCTTAACAGTTCTCTTGATAGTCTTCTTATAAAGAGGATGCTTAACGCTGTCTACGATAGCAACAACGATCGTCTTATCCATTTTGTTGGAAACGACCTTGCCGACTCTTGTTTTTCTAAGATTTCTCTCATCAGCCATCTTCAAAACCCTCCTTCACTTACTGCTGTACTTTGGAACGCTCAACAAGAATTGTCTTGATACGAGCGATGTCCTTCTTAACAGCCTTAAGACGTGTTGGATTGTCAAGCTGATTTACAGCGAGCTGAAAACGGAGAGCAAAAAGCTCCTTCTTGAGGTCAACAAGCTTGTTTTCAAGCTCGAGATCAGTCATTTCTCTAACTTCTGATGCCTTCATTATACGCTCGCCTCCTCTTCTGCCTGACGCTTAACGAATTTGCACTTGATAGGGAGCTTGTGAGCTGCAAGACGCATAGCTTCACGAGCCTGCTCCTCGGATACGCCATTGATCTCAAAAAGAACTCTGCCCGGCTTAACTACTGCAACCCAGTATTCGGGTGAACCCTTACCGGAACCCATTCGAGTTTCTGCAGGCTTTTCTGTGATCGGCTTATCGGGGAATATCTTGATCCAAACCTGACCGCCACGCTTGATGTAACGTGTCATAGCGATACGGGCAGCTTCGATCTGGTTAGAGGTAATCCATGCAGGTTCAAGAGCCTGAAGACCGAATTCGCCGTATGATACAACGTTACCTCTTGTAGCCTTACCTGTAAGTCTGCCTCTCTGTACTCTTCTGTACTTAACTCTCTTTGGAAGAAGCATTACTGGTTACCTCCTTCTCTTCTTTCTGTACGGGGTCT
The DNA here is from genome assembly GCA_051881815.1 of Oscillospiraceae bacterium. Classification (GTDB taxonomy): domain Bacteria; phylum Bacillota; class Clostridia; order Oscillospirales; family Ruminococcaceae; genus UMGS363. The sequence continues at coordinate 27,303 of JBJEQP010000117.1, forward strand.
GCCGCCGTTGGAACGGGGCTTGTCACCGTTAGCTCTTCTGGGCTTTCTTTCAGGCTTCTCGGGAGCTGTCTTTGCAGCATTGATGTCGCCCTTAAGAACTTCACCCTTGTAGATCCATACCTTTACACCGATCTTGCCGTAGGTTGTGTTAGCCTCTGCAAAACCGTAGTCGATATCAGCACGGATCGTCTGAAGAGGAATTGTACCCTCATGGTAGCTTTCGGAACGTGCGATTTCTGCACCGCCAAGACGGCCGCCGCACTTAACCTTGATGCCCTTTGCGCCGAGCTTCATAGCTCTGCCGATGGACTGCTTCATAGCTCTTCTGAAGGAAACACGGTTCTCAAGCTGAGCAGCGATGTTTTCTGCAACGAGCTGTGCATTCATATCGGGTGTCTTAACTTCAACGATGTTGATAGCTACAGACTTACCGATCATCTTTTCAACCTTAGCGCGGATCTTTTCGATGTTCTCGCCGCCTCTTCCGATAACGATACCGGGCTTTGCGCAGTGAACATGGATTCTTACCTTATCGGCAAATCTTTCGATCTCGATCTTGGCAACGCCTGCTGCATAAAGTTCCTTCTTGATATAATTACGAACGTTGTAATCTTCTACGAGGGTATCGCCGAAAGTTGCTTTGTTAGCAAACCAGCGGGAATCCCAATCTTTGATTACGCCTACACGAAGGCCGTGGGGATTAACTTTCTGTCCCATTTAGTTTACTCCTTTCGACTTATTCTTTTTCCTTAACCACAAGAGTTACATGAGATGTTCTCTTGAGGATGCGGAATGCTCTGCCCTGTGCTCTCGGCATGATTCTCTTCATTGTAGGTCCGGGGCAAACGAAGCACTCGGATACATAAAGATTGTTCTTATCCATACCGAAATTGTTTTCTGCATTTGCGATTGCGGACTTCAGAAGCTTCTCCAGATATTCACAAGCAGATTTAGGTGTGTTCTTTAAAATCGCCATAGCTGTTTCAACGTCTTTGCCTCTGATAAGGTCAAGAACGATCTGAACCTTTCGAGGTGCTATGCGAGCATTTTTAAGGTATGCTCTTGCTTCCATTCTAAATTCTCCTCTCTGCCTTATTACTTACCGTTGTTGGATGTCTTTGAACCCGCATGACCCTTATAGGTTCTTGTAGGTGCGAATTCACCGAGTCTGTGACCTACCATATCTTCAGTCACATATACGGGAACGTGCTTTCTGCCGTCATGAACGGCAAATGTATGACCTACGAAATCAGGGAAAATTGTTGAAGCTCTGCTCCAAGTCTTGAGGACTTTCTTTTCACCTGCTTCGTTCATAGCAATAACTCTCTTCAAAAGAGCTTCCTGGACGTATGGTCCCTTCTTAACGCTTCTGCTCATTGGTTTTCCTCCCCTCTCATAATCAGAGGCAAGATGTCGGGAGCTTTTATGCTCCGACATTCCTCTTTACGATTCCTATGAGTGAAATTATGATCGTATATTCTTTAGGGGTTCTCTAAAAACCGGGACACGAGCATATTTTCGTACATGACTTGCATCAGATGCAAGGCATCAAACCGCAGTGAATACTTGATGTATTTCAAGGTTTGATAACGCAGCAGATGATGTAAGTCATAGAAAATATGCCGTGAAGGAGGTTTTTAGAGGTTCCCTTTAGATTACTTGCCGTTTCTTCTCTTAACGATGAACTTATCGGTTCTGTTATGAGTAGCTCTGGTCTTGTAACCGAGTGCCGGCTTGCCCCAAGGAGTAACAGGTCCCGGACGGCCGACAGGTGACTTACCTTCACCACCGCCGTGGGGGTGGTCGCATGGGTTCATGACAGAACCGCGAACGGTAGGTCTGATACCTCTGTGGCGGGTCTTACCAGCCTTACCGAGGTTTACATTTTCATGGTCAATGTTGGAAACCTGACCGATGGAAGCCATGCAGCCTGCAGGGATCTTTCTCATTTCGCCGGAAGGAAGTCTAACGAGAACGTAGTCGTCTTCCTTACCCATGAGCTGAGCCATGTTGCCTGCTGCACGAACGAGCTGTGCGCCCTTGCCGGGGTAAAGCTCAATGTTGTGGATGAAAGTACCAACAGGGATATTAGCAAGAGCAAGAGCGTTGCCCGGCTTGATATCGGAGTCAGCACCTGCGCGGATAACATCGCCAACAGCAAGACCGTTAGGAGCGATGATGTATCTCTTTTCGCCGTCCTCGTACTGAACGAGAGCGATGAATGCGCTTCTGTTAGGATCGTACTCAAGAGTAAGAACAGTAGCGTTCATGCCCTGCTTATCTCTCTTGAAGTCGATGATTCTGTATTTTCTTCTGTTTCCGCCGCCTCTGTGACGAACAGTGATCCTACCGTAGCTGTTTCTGCCGGCATTCTTCTTAATGGGAGCGAGAAGGCTCTTTTCAGGAGCTACCTTAGAAAGACCGCTGTAATCTGTGACAGTCATCTGACGTCTTGAAGCGGTGGTAGGCTGGTAAACTTTAATAGCCATTGTAGTTCAATCTCCTTTATAAATTTGCGATGTTTTGCGGAAGCTGTTCTTCCATACTTACTCAATGCCCGTGGGCCAAGGAGTAAAAGCCTTACTGGGCCTTACATCATGCCATCGAAGAATTCGATGGTCTTTGAATCAGCTGTAAGAGTAACGATAGCCTTCTTCCAAGCTGCTGTGTAGCCGGAGTGCATACCCATTCTCTTTGAACGGCCTCTTACGTTGAGAGTATTGACCTTTGCAACCTTAACGCCGAAGAGTTCTTCAACTGCCTTAGCAATTTCAACCTTGTTAGCGTTCTTGGCTACCTTAAAGGTGTACTTTCCATTCTGAAGACCGGACATGCTCTTCTCTGTGATGATAGGCTTGATTACGATATCCTGTGCTAACATTATGCGTACACCTCCTCGATCTTAGCTACTGCATCCTTAACAACGATGAACTTTTCAGCGTTGAGGATGTCATAAACATTGATAGTGTTAACGAGAGCTGTCTTAACACCGGGGATGTTAGCAGCACTCTTGATTACGAAGCTGTCATTTTCGGAAAGAACGATGAGAGCCTTCTTGCCCTCTGCTTCGATAGCCTTGAGCATATTAACAACAGTCTTTGTCTTGAATTCCTCCATCTTGATGGAATCAAGAACGATCATGTTGTTGTCTGCTACCTTAACGGACATTGCAGACTTCATAGCAAGTCTTCTTAACTTCTTGTTTACTGTGAAACGGTAGCTTCTGGGCTTGGGGCCGAGAGCGACACCGCCGTGTGTCCACTGAGGAGCTCTTGTAGAACCCTGTCTTGCGTGGCCTGTACCCTTCTGTCTCCAAGGCTTTCTGCCGCCGCCTCTAACCTCTGTACGGGTGAGAGTGGACTGTGTGCCCTGACGCTGATTTGCAAGGTAGTTAACTACCATTGTGTGCATAGCGGACTCGTTGGGTGTGATACCGAAAATTGCATCTGACAGCTCAATGTTGGAAACCTCTTTACCTGTCATATCGAGAACTTTCATATTAGGCATTGTTGCTTCCTCCTTCCATTAAGCTTTTTTCTTTACGCAGTCACAGATAGTAACGATACCGTTCTTAGGACCCGGGATCGCACCCTTGATTGCGATAAGGTTGTTTTCTGCGTCGATCTTAACGATCTCAAGGTTCTGGATAGTAACCTTTTCTGCACCCATGTGACCTGCAAGCTTCTTGCCCTTGAAGATACGGGAAGGTGAGGAGCAGGCACCCATGGAACCTGCCTGTCTGTGAACAGGGCCTGTACCGTGAGTTTCCTTGAGTGAACGCTGGTTGTTCTTCTTGATCGTACCCTGGAAGCCCTTACCCTTCGAAGTGCCGCAAACATCAACGATGTCGCCTACTTCAAATGTATCAGCCTTGAGGATAGCACCAACCTCCATAGCGTCTGCGCCTTCAAGCTTGAATTCTTTAAGAGTTCTCTTGAGAGGAGCGTCAGCCTTTGCAAAGTGACCCTTTACAGGCTTGTTTGCAAGCTTTTCTCTGAGATCGCCGAAGCCGAGCTGTACTGCGCTGTAACCGTCGTTCTCAACTGTCTTCTTCTGAACGACTACGCAAGGGCCGGCTTCTACAACTGTCAAGGGGATAACCTTGTTAGTTGCTTCGTCGAAAATCTGTGTCATACCGATTTTCTTACCGATGATTGCCTTTGTCATGTTTTTTCCTCCTATTGGTTATTGGTTGTGTTTTTGCACAACATGACCTGCGGGATGATATTTTCGGAAATGGCAAGCTCTCGCTTACTTGATTTCCATTACGATATCAACGCCGGCAGGAAGTTCAAGACCCTGTAAAGCTTCAGTTGTCTTTGCAGTAGGTCTTATAACGTCGATGAGTCTTTTGTGGGTGCGGAGCTCGAACTGCTCACGGCTGTCCTTGTACTTGTGTACAGCACGGAGAATAGTAACGATCTCTTTGTCTGTAGGGAGCGGGATAGGACCCGAAACTCTTGCACCGCTGCGCTTTGCTGCGTCTACGATCTTAGCTGCTGCCGCATCTACTACCGCATGATCAAAGCCCTTGATTCTGATTCTGATTTTTTCATTGACTGCCACTTAGAATCGCCTCCTTAAGCAAATTAATAATGTAGAGGGGACAATGTAATGTTCAACGCTACCGTGTGTATCGCAAGCCTTACATAAAAAAATCCGAAAAAACGCAAGTTTTCCGGAAATGTCAGCTTATATACACACAAAACTTACCTATTGACATAATAATGCCAACGGTTTAAGCACATACCGTGTTGATATTACAGCCGCCCGGTTTAAAATCGGACATACTCCATGAAAATTCCCCGGCAAACCGCCGGCCACCTTTCACTTCAACGCATATCTTGTTGCAGTCACGCAAGTAGTATTATAGCACACTTATTTTGTCATTTCAAGGGTTTTTGAAATTTTTCTTCAAATCAAAAATAGAAAATCGACTGTTTTTTCGGCTGTTTTTTATGCACTTTTGACGAAATGACGTATTTTCTGCATAAAGCCTTAATTTTGAGGACATAATATATAGTTTTACCGCAAAATAACAATGTGCTGTGAATAATCGTTAAATCGTAGGGGCAGATTCCATATCCGCCCGTTTATTACAGCCATTTTTTAAAAAATTGCAGGAAACAGCGTTTCCTTAATATTATATTATCCGCATTGCAGGACAAATTTAACGTTATCAAAATTGCCGTCAGCGAGTTCGTCCTTATTGATGTAAAAATACAGCTTTCCGCCATCGCCGAACATAAATCCGCATTTGTCCGATTCGTAATATGTCATTTGAAGCAACTGGATATATCCGTTGTCAAATTCCTCAGAAACACTATTCTGCTCGGGGATAGAATATCCGCCGATAATATTGTATTTGTTGGTATATATCATAGGTTCGTAGCCGAGCATTTTTGCTGCAGTTGCTTCATATTCGGACGGTTCGCATTCATATCCGCTCAACGCAGTAAATTCATCATAGCAAGGGAGTGACTTGTCCGCAAAAAAAGTAAGCCTGCATTCATCAATTACACAATTTTCGTCAGCACAGCCATAATAAAACGAATCACGGCATTCGTCCGGAAAAGTCATTGGCGACAGCTGCGAAACATCATCGTTATAATAAAAAACCTTGTAATTCCCCTCTTCCCATACCCACGGCTGAGTTTCCACATCGTAGAAAAAATACAAAATTCCGCAGTCCGGAAAAGTTTTATCTTTGTCAAAATCATGAAGCTCCGCAAAATTGATCTGCATAAGAAATGTCAGCGGCACTCCGCAGCTGTTTGTAAACCACTTGAATCCCTTCGGAACATCGGGAGAGCCGCCAACCTTTGAGCAGCCTTTATAGACCTTTGCGTTCTTATCAAATGCAGCAAAAACAGCATTTTTAAGATACTTTTCCGCTTCTTTTGCAATTTTTTCAGAGTATTTTTCGTCATGTGCAGCCCCATAATTATTCATGCGCATTTTTTGAATAGTTTCCAAAGCTTCTTCACGGGTTATGCCCATGTCTTCAAACATTTCATCTTTCATCTGCTTAAGCATTTCATCGTAGCTTAACTGCACGAACTGTGAGTCCGCAGAAAGATCCACCTGTGGTGTGATACTGTCCGTTATTATCTCGCCTATTTCCTCAAAATTCTGAACGAGATACCCTTTTACAGCAGTAAGTATCTCATAACAATATTCTCCTATGTAGCTGTCGAGCTTACTCGAAAACTGATTTATCTTTTCGCTTGTTTCCTCTGTCTGCGCACCATCAAAAAGAGGGAACAACACCTCCGCACCGCGAAGATACGCTTTCGACAGCTGCTCACAGCCGAAATGCAAGAGAACTGCCGAAGTCTGTTTCAGCCTATCTCTGCTGCAATGTTCATAATACTGCCAAACACCATTCTCTGTGCCGCCGCAGTACCAGTTCCATAATTCATTGAATATAGCCGCCGATTTGTTATTTTGAACAGCTTCATCGCTAAACTCCGACATGAGAAACGCAAAGCATTCTTCCAGTGAATCAATATCATCCGAACTTATAAGTCTGCCTAAAAACTGATTTGCCGATAAATTCATATTTTTACCCCGTTTTCCATATCAAGCACAGTATGTCCCATCAGTGCAAAAACGCACTCGCTTCGCTCGTTGTTTTCACGTTCATGTTTCGTCTGAAAGCAAATATACTCACTTCGTTCGCATATTTGCTTTCAGAGGATAGTTATTCCTTCAATAAAGAACAGGCGCAATTCACGATTTAGGGTTTACAAAACGATTTCTCACGTTCTGTTTTAGCTTTATTTTCGTGAATTGCGCTTTTGATTTAATAGTAATTACGCTATTGCGACAAGCTTTTCGCTAAAGTTCAGGGAATTTCGCTTCTGCGGAAGCGACCAAGTGGCTTTGCCCCTTGGAACCCCACCACCTTTGAAAAGGTGGACGAAACTTTCGCTTGGCTTCGCAATTAACGACAAATGTAAGCTATACAAATAATTACGCATTACGCATTACGAATTACGCATTAACCATTACTCTCCGAACGAAACTCCGAGTTCCTTTGCTGTGATAACAAGCTGGTGGTCGGGAGTTACAAACTTTGTCTTGCCTGCAACATCGATAAGCTTGTTTTCGGTGATCTTTCCGTCTACCATTGCGACGCTGTAGCCGTACTTGCCTGCTTTGATAAGGCTTGCGGCTCTTACGCCGAACTTTGTTGCAAGTACTCTGTCGTATGCGGACGGGCTGCCGCCTCGGAGCATATGTCCGGGAACGCAGACTCTTGCTTCGATGCCTGTTTCAGCCTGTACCTGTGCTGCAAGTCTTGAAGTTGCGGTCGTGATACCTGCTTCCTGTCTGCGCTTTGCACGTTCCTTCTTTTTGAGTTTAGCTTCTTCCTGGTCGAATGCGCCCTCTGCTACTGCGACAATAGAGAAGGTCTTGCCTGCCTTGGTTCTCTTTTCGATAGCTGCGCAGATGCTTTCCGTATTATATGGTATCTCGGGGATAACGATGATGTCGGCGCCGCCTGCGATACCCGAATAGAGTGTGAGCCAGCCTGCCTTATTTCCCATTATTTCGACCATAAGGATCCTGCTGTGGGAAGCGGCTGTTGTATGAAGTCTGTCGATAACGTCCGTAGCTGTATCTACGGCTGTATGGAAGCCGAAGGTAACATCTGTGCCGAAAATATCGTTGTCGATAGTTTTGGGAAGGCCGATGACGTTAAGTCCCTCTTCGGAGAGAAGGTTAGCTGTCTTATGTGTGCCGTTTCCGCCGAGAGTAAGGAGGCAGTCGAGCTTCTGTGCTTTATAGGTGTTCTTCATTGCCTTGACCTTATCGACATTGTCCTCTTCGATGACGGACATCATCTTGAACGGCTGACGCTTTGTGCCGAGGATAGTTCCGCCCTGTGTAAGGATGCCCGAAAATTCGGAAGGCTTCATCTCTCTTGCGATGTTGTTGATAAGTCCGTAATAGCCGTTCTGTATGCCAACGATCTCAACGTTGTCCTCTCCCATTTCCTCAAAGCAGGCTTTTGCCACGCCTCTGATAGTTGCGTTAAGCCCGGGGCAGTCGCCTCCGCTTGTAAGGATACCGATTCTTCTTTTTGCCATAATGGACCAATCCTTTCAACATATAATTTTATAGTCTGATTACTCGGCATTCACCGAAGCGTTCACAGCCTGATCGGCGAGCTTGTTCTGCTCCTCAAGTTTAGCCTGCTCGACCTTCATTTTCATAAATTCCTCAAACTTATCAGCAGGCATAGGCTTTCCGAAGAAGAAGCCCTGTGCAAGATCGCAGCCCGACTGTTTGAGTATATCCACCTGACCGGGAGTTTCGATGCCCTCGGCGATAGTTTCTATCTTCTTGGATTTTGCAATTCTTATAACCGCCGAAACGATCTCTCTTGATATTGCATCGTCTTCGAGATACATTACGAAGGAGCGGTCAAGCTTTAGCAGCGTTATAGGAAGTATCTGAATGTAGCTGAGCGACGAATAACCTGTGCCGAAATCGTCCATTGAAAGCTTGATGCCGAGGGACTTGATCTCGTTCATCTGTGCAACGGCATGTTCAATGTCTTTAAGTGCAAGCGATTCGGTAAGCTCGACATCAAGCCACTGCGGTTCCATACCTGTTTCTTCAAGCACCTTCTTAATAGTTTCGGTAACGTTCGTCTGATAGAAATCGACAGCCGTAAGGTTGATCGAAACTGTTATCGGAGGATAGCCCTTATCCTGCCATTCCTTATTCTGACGGCAGGCGTTGTAGAGAACGAATCGGCTTATCTTTGTGATGAGCATTGAGTTTTCCGCAACGGGGATAAAGTTTCCCGGAGGAACTATCGTACCGTCCGGCTTTACCCAGCGGATAAGCGCTTCCATACCGGTGAGTCTTCCTGTGTTAAGGTCGATCTTCGGCTGGTAGTAGAGCACAAGCTCATTGTTTTCGATAGCGCTTGCAAGCTCTTTTTCTATAGCGTTGCTCTCTATGATGCGGTCGTGTATCTCTCTGTCGTAGCGGACTATGCTGCCCTTTGTGCTGTCCGAGTGGGAAAGCGCAAATTCGGCACGGTCGAGAACCTGGAGGAAGTCGCTTCCGCCGTCCGACATTTTACAGTAGCCTGCGGAACAGGTGACTGTCTGTGTCGCAAAGTTCTCCTCGGAGAATGCCGAAAAGTCCTTCTGTATGTTCTTGACAAGTCTAACCGGAAGCTCGTCATCTCCGCTGTCCTTTACAATAATAGCGAAATTGTCGCCGCCTATCCTTGCGCCGAGCGAGCTTTCACCTAGGTTGCCGAGAGCCTTGTTGAGGATAGCGCCGAATTCCTTCAGCAGCATATTGCCGTTCTGATATCCGCAGGTATCGTTGATGATATGGAAATCATCAATATCGAAAACGATTATCCAGTAGTCAAGCGCCTGACCGTCAACGGAATCGTAAAGCTTGAAGATCTCTTCACCCGTAACAATGAATTTGTTGCGGTTGTAGATCTGCGTGATCTCGTCGATATAAGCCATTTTTTCGATAATAAGGTCTTTTTCCTTATCATCGTTGATATCGATAACAGCGCCGCCTATCGTTGACATAAGGATATTGGCGCAGGGCGTCACCTTGTAACGGTACTGGAGCCAGCGGTAGGAATCGCTTCCCTTCGGCTTCATCCTGAATTCAACGGAATATATCTCACCCGATTTAGTGGAGGTTTGCGCAGTCATTGCCCTTCTTAAAGTATCAATAACGAATCTGTCATCGGGATGAATATGCTCCTTCAATTCGTCGAAGCCGATAAACTCGGAATCAAAGCCGCCCATCTGACGGAACTGCTCCGATGTATAAAGTCTGTAATCGTTCGCATCCTTGAGCATAAGACCGACGCCCGAATACTCCATAGACATTGTGAAGCGGCTTTCGGATGCGGCAAGGGCGTGAGCATAGCTTGTAAGCTCTTCCTTCATCTTGGCGTTCTCGGAAAGGTCGTGACCTATCGAGAGAAGGATATATTTAGGGGTCTGATTTCCGCGCTTCTCAACAAACATGAGCGAGGTGTTCCAGATCGTACAGACCTTTGCGCCCGTTTTTGAAGTAACGAAAAATTCCTCGTCACGGTTATTAATGATAGCCTGAAGACTCGGCGCAAAAGCGTCCTTCGGGAGAAGCTTCTGAATGTTCCTTGCATTATCGCGAAGATCGTCGGCGGTATAGCCTGTAACAGCGGTAAGCTCGGAGTTGACCTCGATCTCGTGGAAATTGCTTTCCCATATAATAGCCATGGCGTTAAGGCTCTGAACGATATCGGAAAGGTAGCTTCTCTGTTTTGCAAGTCTGATCTTTTCGTTATGCTTCATCACGCTGCAAAGCACAACAACGGAAATCGCTGCAAGGAACAGATAAACAACGATGACCGCTGCCGTATATTCGGGCAGGTTCACCGCAATAATAAGTGCCGCAATAGCGGACGCTATATATCCGAGGGCGATAATAAGCCCTGTATTATTCTTTTTCATGTTTATTCTCCTTATTTTAAGATAGAAGCTGCAGGATATGTTGGAAATTCGCAATGCTGAAAAACTTGGTGCGGCAGGAGTATATACTTGATATTAATTATTGGTAAAACTACACAAAACAAGTCAATTTTGCCATTATATTCTAAAACAATGATACTATTTTTTTCCCGTTTTGTCAAGGCAATGAGAATAAAAGCTTAAAAATACGCTGAATTTTCACATACTTTTCATATTTCTGTGGTAAACTTATTTTTAATTAAAAACTAAAGGAAAAAACACACGGAAAACGTCCAAAACGTATCGTCTTGATCTGTTTTCCGTGAAATTTCAAGGAGATGACATTATGCAGAAAATACTGGTAGTTGACGACGAAAAAATGATACGAAACGTTATAAAGGAATACGCCGAATTTGACGGCTTTGAAGTCACCGAAGCACAGGACGGCATGGAAGCTGTCGAGATCTGCCGCAAAAACGACTTTGACCTTATCGTTATGGATATTATGATGCCAAGACTTGACGGATATTCGGCAATAAAGGAGATCCGCAAGACAAAGCAGATACCCGTTATCATGCTCTCGGCAAGGGGCGAGGAATACGACAAGCTTTTCGGCTTTGAGATCGGCATTGACGATTATGTTGTTAAGCCGTTCTCTCCAAAGGAGCTTCTTGCGAGGATCAAAGCCGTTATAAAGCGCGCGGCTGCAAAGGAGCAGCCTATGGATATCATCCGCTATGAAGGTCTTGAAATAAACGTAACGGGCAGAGAGGTCAGCGTTGACGGAACCCCCGTTTCGCTCACGCCGAAGGAGTATGACCTGCTCTTCTACCTTGTACGCAACAAGGGAATTGCTCTTTCCCGTGAAAAGCTTCTCGAAGAAGTATGGGGCTATGACTTCTTCGGCGATGACCGCACCGTCGATACGCACATCAAGATGCTCCGCAATTCCCTCGGCGAATACCGCAAGTTCATCAAGACCTTGAGAGGAATGGGATACAAGTTTGAAACAACATAAAAGTATCCTCAACCTTAAAACAGCGATATGGATGTACTTTGTCATCTTTATAACGGGTATCCTTGCGCTGCTGTGGTTCACCTTCGGAGTTTCGCTTGAACTGAACTATAAAAGCAAAAAGACAAAGGATATCGTTTCTATCGCTTCATATATCCTAAAAGGCTGGAACGAGGACGGCTTGACGACCGAAAAGCTCGACAACACAGCTTATGACAATAATATGTGCATCCTTATCCAGGACGCCGACGGATATACGGTCTATTCCTACGATATGATGGCAAACAACTGCCTTATCCACGGCGTTTACAGCCTTAATCTTTTCAAATACAGGAACAAGGCTCTTGAAAGCAGCAACGGTTACTATTATGCCGAGGTCAACAATCCGCGTTTTAATACAAACACACTGCTTTTCGTCATAGTCATAGGATCGGTAGACAACCCCGAGGGATTTATTTACCTCAACACCTCGCTTGCGCCGCTCAAATCGACAGCCGATATCATAAAACGGCAGATATACTGGATGGGCATCATCCTGCTGCTGCTCGGTCTTATCATTGCATATTTTCTTGCATCCGTTATCGAAGCGCCGATCGTCCGCATAACAAAAACGGCAAAGAAAATGGGCGAAGGAAACTATAACGTCGTTTTTGATGGGCACGGCTACGAAGAGACCGAAATACTTGCCGATACCCTGAACAACGCCGAGGAGGAGATATCAAAGGTCGATACACTCCGCCGTGATCTTATCGCAAACGTTTCGCACGACCTGCGCACACCGCTTACAATGGTCAAGGCATACGCCGAAATGATACGGGATATCTCGGGCGACAACCCCGAAAAAAGAGCCGAGCATCTCAACGTTATCATTGAAGAAAGCGACCGATTGGCAACGCTTGTCAACGATATTCTCGACCTTTCAAAGCTTGAAAGCGGCACACTTGAAATGACCGAAACGGAATTCTGCATCACCGATACGCTGCGCAGCATAATGGAACGATATACGCTTCTTTCCGAACAGAAGGGCTATAACTTCATCGTTTCCGCCGAGCAGGATTTCATCGTCAAGGCGGATGCGGTCAAGATACAGCAGGTCATCTACAACCTTATCAATAACGCTGTCAACTATACGGGCGAAGATAAGACTGTTTATATCACGCAGATAGTCAAGAAGAAAAAGCTCGTCCGCATTGAGATAACCGATACGGGCGCAGGCATCGACCCCGAGCTGATACCGCTTATCTTCGACCGATACTACCGCACGGAAAAGAGCAAGCGTGAAGTCATCGGAACAGGACTCGGACTTTCCATTGTTAAACAGATACTCCAGCGGCATAACTACGAATTCGGCGTCCGCTCCGAAAAGGGCGTCGGCAGTACATTCTGGTTTGAAATGCCGGGACATCTTAAAGAATGATCCATTTAGTTTAATGCACGGAATTAAATGCGTCATTCGTAATGCGTAATGCGTAATTATTTTTTCAGAAAAATATTCAAAAAAATGCAATCCACGATTTATTTGCTTTTTCGTGAATTGCATTTTTTATGCGTTAATGTAAAAATCAATTATGCGAAGCTAATTACGCATTACGCATTAGGCATTACGCATTACTCTCACCCCACCGCTCCGACGTTCATCGTATAAACCGCTTTGTCGTCTTCGATATCATCAATGGCGGCGTGGTAATTGTATATCCGTGCAAGCGCATTCCATGTCGCACGGTTGAGCATTCCCGTTTCGGGAAGTCCTGCGATCGCCTGGATGCGGCGCACTTCCTCGGCTGTTTCGTTATCATAGATGCCGTTTATCGCAGCTCCCGAAAGATTATCGTAAAACTGCGCAATAGTGTTCAGCATTATCTGTATAATGTAAACGGGATATCCTGCCGAGCCGATCGTCAGCGGAGTTTCCCCGACTGCACGTGGACTTATGCTCTCCAGCTCGGAGAAAAACATTGCAGCCTCTTTATAAAGCTTGTAAAGCTCATCCCATGTTTTCGGGTCAAGCTCCCCTGTTTCGGGCAGGCCGCTCTCACGCTGAAAGGCTGAAACGGCATTTCTGGTTTCCTCGCCGTATGTACCGTCTGCGTTTACCGTTGGTATATTGGAATTGTATTTCGATATCGTCCGAAGAAAGCGCTGTGCTTCACGAACGTCCGAAGCCTTGTTCTCTGCCATCTTATCACTCTCCGTATATTTTTATATGATTATACATTAAGAAATAGTATAACCGGGGTTCTGACCCGGCTGCTTTGCGTAACCGAATCGGTGTTCGCTGTATATTTCGGATATCCTGTTCCATGTATCAGCGCCGACAGCGCCGTTCTGTGTAAGCCCGAAAATGCGCTGGAACTCGGTCACAGCCTGCCTTGTCAAAGGTCCGAAGAAGCCTGTCGGCTGAATCTCGGGTATGGTCGGATAAAACTCATGCAGATAGGTCAGATACTCCTGCAGGATGCGCACGTAGGGATTCGTCATTCCCTCAGTCAGTATCACACCGGGGAAAAGCACGGGTTCTTCGCTGTTTTCGTTCAGCGGAACATTCTCCACTATGCCGAGATAAGCGTCCTCGAGGGCGTTCCACGTTTCACGGTCAACAACGCCCGTCTGCGGAAGTCCAAAGACCTGCTGAAAGGAACGTACCGAATTCTCGGTCGCAGCGTCAAACGTTCCCGTTATTTCAGTTGGAAGAACATTGTTGTAATAAGCGCCCACTACCTCGAGATAATACTGCAGATAGCGCACCGCCATTCCGCTTTCTCCGATCGAAAGCGTTTCGGGGAAAACGACCGCCGTTTCTTCGAGCGTAAGTCCCTCGGACGCAAGCTGCGAAAGCTTCTTCACGCTCGTATAAATATAGTGTATCCTGTACCATGTTGCCTTATCTACAACGCCGGTCTGCGGAAGATCAAATATCTGCTGGAAGGTTCGCACGGCTTCCTCGGTGGCGCTGTCATAGACTGTTCCGGTTGTCGGTATCTTCGGGATAGCAGGATAATTCTGTGAGATACGGTTAAGCTCACGGCGTATCCGCACGACATCGTTTCCGCCGCTGCCAAGACTTAACGGCTCACCGGGATAGGACGGCGCATTTGCTCTAACATCTGCATTCGTCACAATGTCAATATCATCTCCGTAAAAACGAGTCAGAATGTCATACGGTCCAAGACCCTGCCTTGCAAGCTCGACTGTTCCCCATTGGGTCAGACCGCCGCACTCGGGAACATCCCTTCCATCGCAATAGACCGCAAAAAGCGGTTCAACACTCCCTTGACGGACGATATACTCATTGAATATCTCGTCGACGATCTGCGCGATCGGCTCGTAGATATCCCTGTCCTTGACAAAAGACTGATCGAACTGTATGGAGTTGGTTATATCGAAATCATAGCCCTGCGAAGGGTACCATTCGGTGAAGATACGATTGAGCGTGAACGAAATTATCGCATAGATGTTTGCACGCAGAGCGGCTTCAGGCCATGTCGGGTAAAGCTCGCTCGATGCGACATTTTTTATATAGTCGGGAAAGCTCACTGTCACATTTTCGGCGGAGGCGTCATCCGGCCTGCCAAGGTGAACGGTCACGGTTTCGGGAATAAACGGTTCGGGCATCGTTCCACCGCCTTTTCATTCCAGCATAAAGCTGTTATCGTCGCTCGACTTCGGGATGAGAGCTATCGGCTGAATCGACTTCACGCCGGAGAAAACGGGAACTTCCATATCGTTTTCGGCATAAAATCCATCCGCATAAGCGCTGATATAATAGTCCGCAAACGGCTTTTCGGACGGATCGGGTGTTTCGGAAAACGAAGCATTCGGCGCAGGAAGCGACACCGTTTCGGTCGAGCCGCTCTCGTCCGTGATGAGCATTTTCAGCAGATAGTTCTTCCCGTTTTTCTTTCTTGTGATAAGAACAACGGCATTTTCGATCGGAACAGCACCGCTGCCCGTTTTGACCTCTGCTTTTATGTAGCCTGTTCCGCTTTCATCGGGAGAGATCTCCGTTTCTTCGCCTTTGTATCTGGGTTCAAGCTTGTCGTTAAGGTCGGAGAATTCCTCGGAATTATAGTTGCCCTGAAAATTCTCGGGTTCGGACACGGTGTTCTCACGGGTACGGGACATCACGGGAACATTTTCTTCCGATTTGTCGAATTCTCTGCGCATTATATCCTCGGGCGAAGGAAACTTCGTCATTTTTTGTTTTTCGCCAGAAGCTTTAACGTTTTCTTTTCTGTAAGCCTCCTTTGGGGGTTCGGAAGGCTCTTTTTTCTCCACAGAAGCTCTTTCCTGCGGCTTTATTGACGATGTCGGTTCTTTCTCATTTGTCGGAGTGATGCTCTTGACGGTTTTATCGGCTGCCGCACCGCTTTTTTTATACATCCGCAGCATTTCTTCCTTATATTTTCGTGCCATTGATTCGATCTGATCTTTGCTGTCCATTTTTATCCTCCTTGAAGCGTTATTGTTTTCTATTAATTGTATTCAAAGGAGAATAAAAAAATACCTCGGAGCTCGGGAAGTGCCAATAAACAACACAACCTTTTATCCGAGGTATTTATATCATATTTTTTAGGTCGCAAGCGGATGACAGCCGATGCCCGCACCGGAGTCGAATGACCTTCCCACATCAGCGTCTGTAAGCATTCCTGTAAAGTCGGAATCGGAGAGAGGCTGATCGCTCCATAATGCATAGAATGCACCCGAGCCTGCCGAATCCATAACGAAACCGAAATATCCTTTAAAGTTTTCACCGACATAGTCCGTGATATCGCAGACTGTACCGCTGCTCGATCCTCTGCATTGTCCGTTACCGGGGACAGAGTTTACAAATATCTCATCAGCGTCAAATTCTTCCCCTGCGTTATACGCATCAATTATTGCAAGCTGTGCGCCCGAAAAAACAGTTTTGGCATTTGCGTTGAACTGTGAAATTCTTGATCTTTTAACATAACCGAGCATAGACGGAACAAGGATCGCTGCCAGAATACCGATAATTGCGATAACAACTATAAGTTCGATAAGTGTAAAACCCTTTACTTTTCCCTTCATATCTACAACCCCTTTCAAAATGTGCAAAAATTATATAAATAAAATTGCAATTATTATATTTCTATAATACATCATATTATTTGATCTGTCAATAGGTTACAGCAATTTTTTTAATTCTTTGCACTCAAATCCCACATAAAATAGATTTCGGGTTTAAGTTCTTCGAATGACCATTGTTTTTCCGATCTTTCAACGCTTCCGGGATCGTTTATATATATTTCACCATTTTCGGTACATTCCCTTATTATTATTGCGTGGCTTCCAAATGTTTCCCCTACCATACCTGCCATTACGGAATGACCGTTTTTAAGTGCATTTTTTATAACATCAAGATCAGCTTCTCCCGATTTCTCCGAATTGGGACTATAGTCATACTCGATCGCTGTAATGCCGATCGCATCGCACAGTTCCACGATTTGTTCGTTGTTTATCCCGACCATTCCCCATGCGTCCATTGAATCGGCAATTGCTGCAATTTTAGGAGGGTCTATATCGTCCTTCCCTGTAAGATAAAGGTATGCCATAGTCAGCGAAACAGGAACGCAGCCGTGCGTTTTTATATAACCTTCATATACAGGTTCATAACCCCATCTGTAGTCTGCCATATACAGCGCAGGCACCGTATCGGAGTTAAGCTCCTCGAAAGTAAAGCTCATTTTGCTGTAATCGTCTTTATGGAAAGGATAATTATAAACAAAATCAACGTTCTTTTCATAATCACGATAATACAGCTTTAATATTTTTTCGGGATACAGGTCAATATTATTCAGAATATATGCTGATTTTTCGTCCGTTTCAGCATTTTCTGCCAATATACCGTACTCTTCGTGCAGCTTACGCTTATTTTCGATTGGAACAAGAAGTATCAACGCCGCAACAGCTATTATCGCTACAGCAACAGAAATTATTATTTTTACTTTACCGCTCATAAAATCCTCACGAAAAAAAGCAGCGGAAGAATTTCTGCCGCTGCTTTCTTAAAAACTATTTTACTTCAACAAATTAGTTGGAAGAATTTGTGCCTTCACCGAGCTGAGGAGCAGGATAGATACCGTAGATGTTGCCTTCCTTAGCATCTGCCTTCTGATCGCCTTCTGTGATTTCTTCGAATTCAGCCTTTGTTGTGAAGCCGCTGATTACATCCCAGCCGGAAGACTGTGTAGCATAGCCAGCGTATGTGCAGGAATATGTACCTACGTTGAATACAGCAATGCCGTAGCCCTTGAATGTATCGCCGAGGTATGCAGCGAGGTCAACGTCTTCATCGTCAGGAGTCTTGTTAACGCCGGACCATGTTAATGCGATAACGCCGTCGTCAGCATCTTCAAATGTGAAGGAGCCTTCTTCATCAGCACCGAAGTCCCAGTTAGCAATACCGAGCTGTGTAAGAGCGGAAGAAGCAGCAGTATGAACCTGCTTTGCACCGGAGTTAGCGGAAGAGATTCTTGCGTTTCTAACGTAACCAAGCATAGAAGGTACGAGGATAGCAGCAAGAATACCGATGATTGCGATAACTACGATAAGTTCGATAAGGGTAAAGCCCTTAGTTTTTGAATTTCTCATGGGAAATTCCTCCTTTTCTTATTTTAAAATGTTTTTTATAAAAAGCGTAAAACGCGCTTTTCCAAAATTAATCGCTTGAGAGATCATCCTGATAGGGATAAACTCCGTAATAGATACCTTCACTCTTTATGATATTTCTGACATCTTTAACATTGTCGAGACCACAATACTTATAGCCGCCTACACCTTTGTTGTATTCCTTAAGGTAATTGGTTGCCATTGTCGGATCCTTTCCGTTTTCAAGTTCACGGTAAACAACAGAATCCACAGTATAGTTATCAAGGTCTATATACACCGCATAGCTTCCATCAAGCTTACTGTCAACAGAACCCATGATCTCCTTTTCGAACAACTCATAACGTTCTTTTTTATATGCCTGCGCTTCGGAGGTGACCTCCTTGCTGTAAACGTCAGATTTCTCACTGTTTTTTGTGATCGACTTAACCTCGATCTTGTCGCCCAATCTGAGCCCATCGTACTTCTTTCCGTTGCCTTCTTGAGCAATATGGAAAAATACGGCCGCAGCATTCGGTTCCTCTGTTCCGCTTGTATTGACATCAAAGAACGATATGTCCTGTTTGATCTCACAGTCGATCAGAAAGCTCTGGAATGTGCTGTACATCATCTGAGCTTTATTTTGATCTGTTTCGATCTTTGCATCTCTTACAAAACCCGGCATAATGATAGAAACCATGCCTGCAAGTATTGCAAGGATAGCAATAACGATCAAAAGCTCTATAAGCGTAAAACCTTTGAGCGTTTTTGTTGCGGAGGACTTACCGCAGTTTTTATTACTGTCCATTGGGATCTCCTCCTGATAAGTTTCACTTTTTATTAAGTGTTCTCTTACTGTTATCATTATATATCGAAAGCAATATTTTGTCAATAGATTTTGCAATATTTTCCCACTAAAAAAGTGAATTTGTGAACTTTTTCTTTTTATCACTAAATTTGTGATTGTTTTTTGCCATTTTGACTAATTTGTTAATAAAAGCAAACGTTTTCGTATACTCTCGGTAAAACTGTATAATAGCCTTGCCGAAGAAAAATGTTTTTTGTTTAAAACGTTTATGCAATTTTTGCACCTTTCTTCGGCAGAAACTATATTTTTTCGAAAAAATTAATATCTGTTCGCTGCATTGCCGCCTGCGCCCTTGAGGTAACGTTCATATTCAGCGATATCAAGGCTCTTTTCACGGGCATTTGTATCGGTGATAACGCCGTCCTTAACAAGACGTGCAAGCTCCTGATCGAGGCAGACCATACCTTCCTTCTTACCTGTCTGGATAGCTGTCTGGATAAGGTGGACCTTGTTGTCACGAACCATTGCCTTAACGGCGTCGGTTGCATTGAGGATCTCAAGAGCGGCGATACGTCCCGTTCCGTCAGCCTTCGGGATAAGTGTCTGTGCGATGATTCCGACAAGAACGGTTGCGAGCTGCGAACGGATCTGGTTCTGCTGGTGAGCAGGGAAAACGTCGATGATACGGTTGATTGTATCGGCAGCACAGGTGGTATGAAGTGTGGACATTACAAGGTGTCCTGTTTCAGCGGCTGTAACAGCGGCGTTGATTGTTTCAAAGTCTCTCATTTCTCCGACGAGAATAACGTCCGGGTCTTCACGGAGTGCGGCACGAAGGGACATAGCGAACGATTCAACGTCGTCGCCGATCTCTCTCTGGTTTACCATGCAGCGCTTATGCTCGTGAACGTACTCGATAGGGTCTTCAACGGTGATGATATGAGCTGAACGGTTGATATTTACATAGTCGATCATTGCTGCAAGAGTTGTAGATTTACCTGAACCTGTAGGTCCTGTTACAAGGATAAGTCCACGGGGACGCATTGCAAATTCACCGAGGATCGGAGGGAGATCGAGGTCGGCAAGTGACGGGATATCGTTGCGGAGAAGACGGATAGAGATAGCCGTATTGCCCTTCTGGTGGTAAACGTTGACTCTGTGACGGTAGCCTCTCTTTGTAACATAGGAGAAGTCGGTATCGACCTTGTTCTTGATATTCTCGAGCTGTCTGCCGTTAGTCATCTGTTCAACGATCTTCATTATAGCAGCTTCTGTCATCTCGGGGTAGGACGCAAGTCTGCGGAGCGAGCCGTGAAGACGAACTACAGGTGCGATCTTTGTTGTGAAATGCACGTCGGAGCAGCCAAGAACACGGGCTTCGTCGAGGATCTTGTTAATGTTAATGACTACTTTTTCGGGAGCTTTGTTTTCTTCCATGTGTTTCAATTCCTTTCAAGATTATATGTGGGAGATTAATAATATAGTATCTTTTATACAGCGTATGTAACTCTTACGAGTTCGTCCATTGTTGTATTACCCTGCTGGACGAGTTCGGAAACGTTGTCACGGAGGAGCTTTGTTCCCTGTTTTGCGGCAAGAGCTGCGATAGCGTCTGTTTTGCCGCCGTTTGCGATAAGGCTGCTCATTTCTGTTGTGCAGGTGAGAACCTCGTGGATAGCGGTACGTCCCGTATAGCCTGTGTTATTGCACTTCGGGCAGCCGCAGGCGTCGTATATTGTAATGGACTCATTTATGCCCATAAGTTCATTTTCTTCGGGGGTGGAGATTCGTGGTGTACGGCATTCGTAGCAGATCTTCTTAACAAGTCGCTGTGCAACGATACCGATAAGTGAAGTAGCAACCATGTACGCTGCAACACCCATATCAACAAGACGGGTAACTGTCGAAGCGGAGTCGTTTGTATGGAGTGTCGAGAGAACCATATGACCGGTGATAGCAGCTCTGATAGCGATCTCGGCTGTTTCCTGGTCACGCATTTCACCGATCATTACGATATCAGGGTCCTGACGGAGGATAGAACGGAGGGCAGCGGCGAATGTCATGCCTGCCTTTGCGTTTACCTGACACTGGTTGATGCCTTCGATATCTTTTTCGACAGGGTCTTCGACCGTAACTACGTTTACGTTCGGTTTTGCAAGCTCACCGAGCGCAGCGTAAAGGGTGGTTGTTTTACCTGAACCGGTAGGACCTGTAACGAGCAAAACGCCCTGAGGTACTCTGATAAGCTTTGAGAAGCGTTCGTAGTTGTAATCGGTCATACCGAGGTCGGTGATCTTACGGAGAGCAACGTTACCGGTTGAAAGGATACGGATAACGACCTTTTCGCCGTTTACCATCGGGAGGTTAGATACACGGACGTCAAGCGTTGTTCCGTCAACGACCTGGGAGAAACGTCCGTCCTGCGGTACACGTTTTTCTGCGATGTTCATGCCGCTTATGATCTTAAGTCTTGTAACGAGAGCGTTATGTACAACGTTAGAAACGTTCATAAGCTCGATAAGGTCGCCGTTTACTCTTATACGGATCCTTGTAAAGGTCTTGAACGGCTCGATATGAATATCCGTTGCGCCTGCGCGGAACGAGTTTTCAACGATCGTAGTTGCAAGCTTAACGATAGGAGCGTTGTCGATTCTTTCAGCGGACTCATCATCCATTGCACCGAGATCGTCATCGGTAAACTGATTGTTAACGCTGTCGAGGATAGCGCCTGTGTTCTGCATCGAATAGCTCTTGCCGATAGCCTTTGTGATAGCTTCCTTTGTTGCAAGGACAGGAACAACGTCCATACCCGTTGAAACCTTGATATCTTCAAAGATATAGAAGTTTACAGGATCGTGCGAAGCAACGGTAAGTCTTTTACCCGTGATCTTTATAGCAATAATGGTATGCTTCTTTGCAAGCGCCTCGGGGATCTTCTTTACAGCTTCGATATCAATGGAAACATCGGGATCGTTAAGATCGATGAACGGAACGTTGAGCTTCTTTGCAAGTACCTGCGCAAACTGCACATCGGTAACATAGCCAAGCTCGATAACGTAGTCACCGAAGAATTTGCCCGGAACATTTTCCTCTTTTTTCACATCGAGGACGTGCTGGAGCTGTTCTTCGGTAATGACCCCCTCATTGACCATATATTGTCCTATTGGGATGTTCTTCATATATATTCTCCGTTTCTCCGTGACAAAATTTTTTGTGCCGCTCACGGTGCGGATTTTAGAAAGACTATTGAAAAATATAAAAATATATGTTAAGATATTGTTTAAGCAAATATCAAATTTTCTATGTAAAGGAGTTTTGCAAAAATGAATATTTCATTTGCAGTATCAGAGCTTATCGGACTGCAGATCGGGATCTATGTAATGGTATTCCTTTTTGGGATCACGATCGGAAGCTTTTTGAATGTATGTATATTCAGACTTCCTGCAGGCGAGTCGCTCATCAAACGCAATTCGCACTGTATGACCTGCGGTGCAGAGATCAAGCGATACGATCTTATTCCGCTTTTCAGCTGGCTTTTCCTCCGAGGAAAGTGCCGTGCCTGCGGAGCGAAGATCTCGGCGAGGTATCCGCTTGTTGAGGGATTGACCGGACTGCTTTTCGTGCTTGTCTACACGCAGTACGATCTCATTGTAGACGGACTGATCTATCCTGCTTTTGTCTGCCTTTTCATTGCGGGCATCATTGTTATCGGATTTGAGGATTTTGATACGCAGGAAATGTCGGTATGTGTACTTGTTTATCTTGGGATCGAAGCATTTGCAACACGAGTTCTCTGTGTGCTTCTTCCGACAGCGTTCAGAGGAAATGATCTTCCGATCGTTGACGGTATCATCGGACTTTTCGCTGTAAGCGTTCCATTGCTGCTCATCGGTTTCGTGTTCACGCCGCTTATCTACATATTATTTGTAAGTGAGGATCACAAAACTGTTAGAAAGCTCAAAAAACGTCTTGCAAAGGAGAAGCTTGACCCGAAGGAAACCGAAAAGATCACGAAGCTTCTTAACGAAACTCTTGAAAAGATCAAGGAAAGAGGTCCTGTTTACGGCTTCGGAATGGGAGATATACTTTTCATGGCTGCAGGCGGTCTGATGTTCGGCTGGAAGGCTGCTGTTGTAGCGCTTTTCATAGCGATCATCATCGGTGCTGTTGCAGCGATCATTATCAAAGTGAAGAACAAGGATAAGGAAGACGCTGACAACGCATTTGCATTCGGTCCGTGCCTTGCGGTGGGACTTGTATGCGGAGCGCTTTTCGGAACGCAGCTTTTCGATATGTATGTTGCTGCTATGACCGTTCCTTATATGATGTAAATAAACCGATTATTTCGGGGGTGTGCTTATTCGAGCGCACCCCCGAAATTTTTATTTCTTCGGAAGAGTGAAAACGATATAAATGTTTCTGCCCTGTTTGGTTGAATCCAGGTCGTACATATTATCCTCGAGCGAGCCGCCGGATACCATAACGTTCGACCAGCCGTTTATAGGCTCCGCAAGATTGCGGCAGGTAGCTTCGCCCTCGGTCATAACACATTCATAGCTTGTTATCTCCTCAGTCTTGATTATTTGACTGTCAGCTTTAGCTTTCTTCAGGGCTGACGGAAGAAGGCTTGAAACTGTGATATTGAAGCCGGAGCACTTATAACCCGTAACGAGAGTCTTATTGGTTTTATCATCGTGCTTTTCGGATATACCTGTCGCCATAAGGTTTATCGAATAATTGTACGGACCGTAAAAAGCATCGCCGAGAGCCATTCTTGTTTCCGTTTCGGAACCCTTTTTGTTACGAAGGACTCTGCCGTATACCTTTTCGTTTCTGTAGACGTATTCTGTTTTATTGTCGATGACGATGAAATTAATATCGCCGTCTTCCGATGCATTGTAACCCGATTTGCTCTTGAATGTAGAAACTGCATTTGCGAGATCGGACGAGCTTGTGCCTGTATATACGCCGAGCTTTGTGGCATATCTCAGGCTTTCGCCGATATAAGTCGCTATACCGTTCTGCGTTGTTCTCTGTGCCTCATAGTAGGTGGAATCAACGTATGTTGTTCTGATCGGATCCATCATTCTCATTATGCCGAGCATAAGTATCGACATAACAGCCATTACGATAATAAGCTCAATAAGAGTAAAGCCTTTAAGAATCTTTTTCATAGCTTCACCTCATCAGTCTTCCATTGTATAGCCGGTGAAATACTTGTAGTTCAGATACATCTTCTGATCATCTACACTTTCAGATGTGTCAACAGACTTGAAAATGTCATTGTATTCACTGTTAAGGCTGCCGTTCTTATACTTTGCGTTATCGTTCTGATCTCTTGTCTGGAGAACATAATAATCGACCGCATATCCGTAAGCAGCACTTCTCGAACCCAAGGTATTCGGAAGAGCA
Source organism: Oscillospiraceae bacterium (assembly GCA_051881815.1). GTDB lineage: Bacteria > Bacillota > Clostridia > Oscillospirales > Ruminococcaceae > UMGS363. Next base: position 51,634 of record JBJEQP010000117.1, read on the forward strand.
TCTCTTTTAAGAGTGATGTTATACTTTGTAGTAGAATTAACGGGAGGCTCTCTACCGCTTTCCTTTTCAGTGTCCGAAAGCTTCTGTTCTTTGTTTCCGCCATTTGAGTAAACAGGAACTGCTTCACTGTTTGTCTTTTTCTCAACATACTTCATCTGGTTTGCAATGCTTGAATTGTTCTGATGGTTCATTCTGTTGACATTGCAGACCGAAGCATATATCTGAGCCATGATAAGAGAGCTGATACCAAGTATGGCAAGAGCAACAAGACATTCGATAAGCGTAAAACCGCGCATTTTTTTCATGTTCATCTGCCTCCTTAACTTGCTCTGTATTGTTCGGGCTTCCACTCGAGCTGTGGTAAACCGGGTTCCTTATCCTCTGCATCGGGAACGTAGCAGAAAAGACAGTCGTTTACTGCGTTGAAGTCATAGCATACGATTGAACCGATAACGCATGGAGTATATCTCGAAGCAATATTGCTTCCGCTTCTGATACACTGATTTCCGTTATACCAGATATCGCCGTTTGATTTTAAGCCCTTGTCTGATATATTGACAGTTGCATCGGGACCGTAAATATATCCTGCTATGATCGAGGGGTTCTGTGTTGAAAGCTTTGTGCCCGGATCCATATAGATCTTTACAGTCGGTGACTTAACAAGCTCATCTCCGCTGCCGAACTTCAGTTCCTTATTGTTCTCAAATTTATACTTGAGGTCATAGTTCCAGATCTTTAACATCGGGATCGTTTTATCGAATCCGGAGGCAAGGAAGATATTTACCTTCGGCGAACCGGTTTCACTGCCGACAATAAGCTCGAAGCCATTCATAAAGCCTGCATTGTTGTCAACATATATGTTTGCGGTTCCGTTTCCGGTGATTGTTATTGTTGAGTTGTTGTATGTTCCCGTAAGAAGAAGCTTTGTAGCGCCGGCACCACTATTTGTAACACTGATGGTATCGTTATTTCCGATAGGAGTTGCTCCGGAATAATCGGAGAAGTCGATCTCGGTGAAATTACCATTCTTTCTGTCCTTTTCATTCGGAGTACCTGCCCATTCACGAGCTGTGATGATATCACCCTCTCTGCCGGCTTCCTGATGATAATATCTGCTGTAATTTGTGGTATCAGTCGGGATAACTCTCGAAGCGATATATGAGATCGTTCCGCCGACTCCGCGGATAAGTCTCATACCTGTTATTCTTTTGCCGTTCATATAGCAGTTGTCGGGATTGATAGCTCCATCTATTCCGCCCATGCCATCGATCTCTGAGTCTAAAGTATACTCTCCGCCTTCAAGAGCATCATATTTTGTTATCCAGCTTCCGCTGTCATTATCCCAAACGCTGTAAACACGCTCGCTGGCAGCTGTACCCATTACCTTTGTTTCAAAGGCAGTATTCTTTTCCCTGCCGGCCTGCTTTACAGAAGAGGTATCGAAGTTTCCGCCGATGTAAATGCGATCACCGACAGAACCGTTTGAATAGTTGTTGATTCCGGATATTCTGAAATCGCCCGTTACGATAACACTTCCCGTAACATCCATAGAAAATTCACCCAGATCAAGGTCACCCAATACGATCAGGTCACCGTTGATTTTCAGCTGGGCTGTTCCCGAGCAGATCATATCGCCGTTTACAACAGCAACCATCTTTTCGGACACCTTTGATGTATCGGTGTAATATCCGATCTCAAAGCTCTGATCCAATAAAAACTGGTCAAAAGTATCCATTGTAGAATCGTATGTATCAATAAATACGATAGGGATATCTTTATAGTTGTTGCCGCCGGACAGATCCTCGACATATTTATATCCGAAAGGATAAAATGCCGAACCGTTACTACGGGAAAGAGCGTTTACATAGATCGCATCCCCGGAATCAACGAATGTGTACTGGTTTGTAGGGATAGTTGTATCCTTTTCGGAGTAAAGACCACCGTAAAGAACACCGTCGTTTGCAAGTGTTAAAGAATTCTTTGTTGAAATACCGCCGATTACGGAGGTGTTGTTGGTAGTTGTAGCAGTACCGAATGCAGCAACCGCATCCTGGAAATAGGACGGATTGTCAACGGTAGAATAGATGCCTATCGCTGTTCCCGTATAACCCTGGAAGGTCGTTGTCGAGGTTACCTTGATAGTGATCTTATCCTTTGATCTGGATGATGATTCAATACTTTTCTTATCATCTGTAGAGTTTTCACCATCCTTATGACCGTTAAGAGTTCTTGAAAGAACCTCAACCTTGATCGTGGACTTTGTGCCGGGATCTGCGAATTTACCCTGCTTGCGGTCATTTTCGATATTGGGGAAAACTACCTCATATTCGATATAAGGCTCCTGTGGGTCGTCATAATCGCTTTTCAGGGGTTCATCGTTGAAAACTCCATCGGGATTTACCCAGTAATCGGTGCTGAAGGTTTCCTTTTCCTCATCCGACATTTTGAGGTAATTCTCGTATGTATCGGCGTGAGCCTTGATCCTATAGAAGTCAAGCTCCATTGCAAGACTCTGTGTATATTTTTCAACATAATCCGATCCGTCGGGAGTGAGGTGATCCAACGGTGTTCCGTTCGCGTCAACAGCATAATATACTTCGTCGGAAACCATGGTGCCCATGTAAAGATCCAACGCCGATCTTGCGCTGTAATATGCTTGATTCTCTTCAAATTTCGCATAAGTTTTGTTCTGTGCCGTTGTAACAATACTCAAGGTAGCCAAAAGCATTATGATCAGGACGAACATAACCGTTACTACCATGATAAGAACAACACCGCTAAGTCTTTTTTTCTTATTGGTGCCAACTTTAGTCATTTTTTCCACCCTTTCTGTAAAATTTGCTTGAAAAATAACGCTTCTTTTCTTCTTTAAAATGTTTTCTCTTATATGCCACTTATGCCGATGAAGAAAAACTCTTCATCGGCCGGTGGATTTAGATTACTCTGCTGCCGGTGCTTCTTCTGCCGCAACAAGACTTGGATCAAAAACGAATTCTTCGCTTTCCTCCATAACCTTTTCGACATTGAGCGGATAGATAGAGTAGATCATAAGTGAAACAGAATTTTCAACCTCTGTTTCATTACTATCCACATCATCTTTCATAAATTCTGTAACGACGATCGTCTTTCCATCTTCCTTAACAGCGTCGATGAACTTATAAATTCCGGAATAGTCAGTCTTATCCCTGTATTTTACAGTCATTGCTGTTACACCGATCAAGATGCTGTGTCCCTTTCCCTCACGAACTCTGTTATAAGCATCGTAAACTTCCGGCGGAAGCTCGTTGTAAATATCGCTCTTGATGAAAAGATCACAAGCTGACACATGATCCTTATTTACAATATACTCTACAAGATCATCTGCCTCGGTATAGGTTGTTTCCATTCCGATGGTTTCAACATTGTTTCCGAGGATCTCACGAATATACTGTTCGTTGAGATACGGATCCTGAATGGTCATGAAATATTCCTGGAGTTCTTCAACATCCTGTGCGGAAGCTTTCAGTGAAGCTACGATATCAGGAAGTGTGTTGATCTTTCCCTCGACCTCTGTCTTTTCGGACTGTTTCGACTCAAGCTTGCGTTTTGCGTTGTTCATAGACTCGAATGTAGGCTTTATGAAAAGGAAAATACCTGCTACGATGATAACAATAACGATCGCAACAATGAAAATTACTTTATCTCTGTATGAAAGCTTCATTATTATTCAGCCCCCTCTGTAGTTTCTTCTTCCTGAACCTCAGGCTCAACTTCCTTGATATCTATTGAGATAACAAACTTGAACAGCTCTTCATTGGTTTGCTTGTCGTTTCCTAATGAATATCCTGTATATGTTATGTTGGAGAACGCATCCTGTTCAACGAATTTGGTGACAACATCTGCAGGAGTCTGGTTTTTCTTTGCCTGGCAGCTGATGTCGATATGTCCGCTCTTGAACGTATAGCTGAGGATCTCTGCGTCTGTGCCCTTGAAGTTCTCCTCGATCGTATCTCTTACCTCGGTGGTGAAAACAGGACGGGAATCAAAGTATCCCTTTGCTATTCCAAGATCGGTGCGGAAAGCGTTTACGTTATCAAGCTTGAGCTGTGCAGCGTCAACAGCAGCGATCTTCTGTGCTGTTTCGGGGCTGTCGAGCCATTCCTGGATAACTGCCGTATCGTCCTCATACTGGCTCTGTACAGCCTTTGCGCCGAGTGTGATGCCGGCAACGAGTGCAACGGAAGCGAGCGCCGCAAGACCAACGGTAACTGCAAAGGATGCACCTGCTGCGGAACGTCCCGATGTAGCGTCTGTTTCGATAAGGTTGATTCTTTCGGAGTCCTTGTTGCTTCTGAGCATAGCGCCGATAGCGTTTGCATAAGCCTGGAACTCAAAGTTTTCATAGCCGCCGACATTGTTCGGAACGCCGAGGAGGCTTGTTGTGATATCGAGGGATTCAAGAGCGTTTGTAAGACGGATATACTCTGTTGTATCGCCGTAGAAAACAACGTTCTTGATAGGATTATCGGGATTTCTCGATCTCTGGAACTGGAACATACGGGAGATGTTCTCGGTTACGGCTTCGTAGATATAGTCCTCGGAGTTGTCATAGTCAACAGCGTCGATAGATGCGAAACGGGAGAATGTAAGCTGATTGTTCTCATAGAGATTAAGGCTTACAAAGTTCGGGTCGATCTGAACGAGGAGCATAGGCATCTTTGCCTTCATCTTCGGATCGGAGATGATAAGTCTTGTAATGGTATTGCAGGCAACGGCTACGGAACGAAGTCCTATGCCGAGCATGGAGAATACCTTTCTGAAGCAGTCAACGACTTCAAACGGGCAGGCTGTTGCAAGTATTTTAAGTGCTGCAACGCCGTCTTCCTCGATCTCGCCTGCGATGGTGTAGGAGATCGAATAGTCATCAGCAATACCCATTGTATGCTGCATCTGGTTCTGAACCATGGAAAGGAGCTGTGTGCCCTTTGCCTTAGGGATATGTAATTCCTTGAATATTACAAGGTTCGAGGAGATACTGATAACAGCTTCCTTATCAGCCATCTTCTTGTTTTTGAGTTCCTCGTTGATTATTGTTGCAATTTTAGGTATATCTTTAATATGACCATTAACGATAAGACCTTCTTCGAGATCGATGGTAGCAGCAGCGGAAACCTTGATCTTGTTGTTTGCTTCTGTACCGCGAATAATTCGAATATGTCTGTCGGTAATATCAAATGAAAGCATACTCGTCACCTCACTGATTTATTATTTTAATTATTTTTTATTACTGGATATTTTCGAACGAACCGTAAAGAGCCGGGAGAATACCTGCAATAACGAAACCGATCGCAGTACCCATAAAGATGATCATTACCGGCTCGATCATTCCGACAAGTCGTTCGATAGCGGAGTCTGCTTCATCTTCATAGAATTCAGCGGACTTTGTAAGAATAGTATCGAGCGCACCCGATTCCTCACCAACGTAGATGATGGAAACGAACATCGACTCAAAAATACCTGTTCTCTGAATGGAAACGGAGAGCTGTTCACCCTGCTTTACTTCATCAACAACTGTTTCAAAAGCCTTCTCTATGTAGTCATTGTTGAGGATAGCAGCAGAACGTTCAAGTGCTTCAACCATCGGAATACCCGAAGAATAAAGTGACGAAAGCGTTCTTGCGAATTTACCGGTATAAACCTTTACGACAAGCTTTCCGAAGCCGGGGCCTTTACATTTCAGCTTATCCCACTTAAAATGCACGGACGGAACCTTGAGGGCATACTTTACAACAAAGATAACGCCCAGGATAACACCGACGTAAACATACCAGTAGCCGATAAGGCTGTCAGAGAATGCGAAGAGCGCACCTGTGATGCCCTTCATGTCCTCTTCTCTCATCATGTCCTTGAAGGTCGGCATGATAAACGTGAAAAGAAGAACAACGATCGCAACGCAAAGTACGGCAAGGATGATAGGATACATCATCGAGCTTTTGATCTTGTTGTTGAGCTTTGATTCCTTTGCATAGTTGTCTTCAAGTCGTTTTGAAATAACGTCGAGCGAACCCGAAGCCTCGCCTGCCTGGATCATTGAGATCATGAAGCTCGGGAATGCGCCCTGCTGCATTTTGAGAGCGTCGGAGAAGGACGAACCCTTCTGAACCTCTTCGTAGATCTCCTGATATATCTGCTTCTGTGCCTTTTTCTCCTGCTCCTTATACAGGATATCAAGTGCCTTGACGAGTGTGAGTCCCGATGTCAGCATTGCGCTGAGCTGTCTGCAGTCATTGGAGAGCTCTTTTGTCGTGAACTTATGAAGAGTGTTTGTCGTTTTGGAAGAAGCTTCCTTGTAGCTGGAGCAGAAAAGCCCCTTTTCATGGATCTTTTCCAAAAAGTCATTTACATCCTCAGCCGTCATTCGAGCGTTCTTGACAGTATTGCCCTGAACGTCTGTGGCGGTGTAGATAAATGTCTTCATATAGGATTTACACCTCCGGTTGGATAAAAAAGATTTAAGGGCACACCTTGCCCCAAGATACTACCCCTATTATAACATTTTGGTTACAAATTAGCAATATGTTATTTTTAACAAAATGTCTAAAAATATTGTACGTTTATCACAAAGCTTTCAACAACATCCATGCTTTAAGTCTAAAATATGTCTTAAATATATATTTATTTCGGTCTAAAATTATACATTCGCTGTATGCGATAAACCAATGATAAAAAGCCTCCGTTATTGCGGCGCAAACAAAATATACGACTCATCTATGCAATTTTACTGCAAAAGTCCTGCATCATACTGTCATTTTGCTTAAATTTTATGTAAAAAAATAATTATTCTATAAAAATTTTGATTTTTTACCAAAAAGTACTTGCAAATTGGAAACATATAGTGTATAATGGAAGCTGTAATGTTCCCCGTGGGAAAATATAGGGGAACAAAAAGCTGTGAGTGAGTTAACAGCGATATATACTATTATTAATGGGAGGAAAACTAAAATGGCATTCAAAAACGCATATCTCCAGAAGGTTTATGAAAAAGTTGAACAGCGCAACCCCGGTGAAAAGGAATTCTTACAGGCTGTAAGAGAGGTTCTCGAATCCTTCGAACCCGTTGTTGAAAAGGATAAGTCCTATGAAACAAACGGCATCATCGACAGGATCGTTGAACCCGAAAGATTCATCCAGTTCAGAGTTTCATGGGTAGACGACAAGGGCAACGTTCAGGTAAACAGAGGTTACCGCTGCCAGTTCAACTCCGCTATCGGACCTTATAAGGGCGGTATCAGACTCCACCCGTCCGTATGTGCATCGGTTATCAAGTTCCTCGGTTTCGAGCAGATCTTCAAGAACAGCCTTACAGGTCTTCCTATGGGCGGCGGTAAGGGCGGCTCCGACTTCGATCCTAAGGGCAAGTCCGACAGAGAGATCATGGCATTCTGCCAGAGCTTCATGACAGAGCTTTCCAAGCACATCGGCGCAGACACCGACGTTCCTGCAGGTGATATCGGCACAGGCGCAAGAGAGATCGGCTATATGTTCGGTCAGTATAAGAGACTCCGCAACGAGTTCACAGGCGTTCTCACAGGCAAGGGTCTTTCCTACGGCGGTTCTCTTGCAAGAACAGAAGCAACAGGCTACGGTCTGTGCTACTTCACAGATGAAATGCTCAAGTGTATGAAGAACGACAGCTTTAAAGGCAAGACAGTTGTTGTTTCCGGCTCCGGCAACGTTGCTATCTACGCTACAGAGAAGGCTACAGAGCTCGGCGGCAAGGTAGTTGCACTTTCCGACTCCAACGGCTACATCCACGATCCCGACGGAATCGAGCTCGATCTCGTTAAGCAGATCAAGGAAGTTGAAAGAGGAAGAATCAAGGAATACGTTGAAAGAACAAGCCACAAGAACGCTACATATACAGAAGGCTGCAAGGGCATCTGGACGATCAAGTGCGATATCGCTCTCCCCTGCGCTACACAGAACGAGCTTGACGGCGAATCCGCTGACATTCTTATCAAGAACGGCGTAATGGCAGTTGCAGAAGGCGCAAATATGCCTTCCACTCCCGAAGCAATCGAGAAGCTCCAGGCAGCAGGCATTCTCTTCGGACCTGCAAAGGCTGCAAATGCAGGCGGTGTTGCAACATCCGGCCTTGAAATGTCCCAGAACAGCGAAAGACTTTCATGGACATTTGAAGAGGTTGACGCAAAGCTCAAGAACATCATGATCAACATCTTCCACAACGCATACAACGCTTCCAAGGAATACGGCCATGAAGGCAACCTCGTAATGGGTGCAAACATCGCAGGCTTCCTCAAGGTTGCAGATGCAATGAAGTGGCAGGGCGTTTCCTACTAATAATACTAAAAACCATTTAAACTGTAGACAAAAAATCTGCGCAAAATCCATATACGAGAGATTATTGCTTGATTTTTTGTACAGTTTTTAAATGGTTTTAAGTATAAAATCGGGAATACCAACACATATATATTCAGCCGCACATTGATTTGTGCGGCTGTTTTTTTGCGTTTTGGAGCAAATCGTTTTTGCAAATCTACTTAAAGTTGATTGTTCATAAAATATACGTTTTGTAAAAGTTACAATACATTTACAATTTGGATAACTCCTTTGTCACTTTGTTCCCAAAAACGCCGTAAATGTCGGTAAAACCTTGATAAATCGGGATTTTTCATCCTTTCGGGACAATGCGGTGGGAAATAAGATGTTTGTTGACTTTTTCTGAAATTTATAGTATAATTTATTTAATGTCTGCCGTTCTTCGGAATGTCCCCAAACGACATAAGTAAAGGCTTCTCACGAACGGCAGGAATTTCGGAACAAGCTGCTCGGCGGTGCTTTTTTTTAAAGCGGCCGGTGAACGGCTTTAAAGTCATTTTGCTTTAAAAGCATTTTTCTTTGGAAAGGAAGTCGGTTATGGATTCTGACGGGCTTGCGGGGAGTATTGTTATCCTTGCGCTTATTTTGTTAAAAGCATTTCTTGCTGTCTGCGAAATTGCAGTCTTTGAGATCGGAGATTCAAAGCTAAAGACGTTTGAAAACGGAAGCGCTGCGGAAAAGCGGCTTTATTCCATGCTCAAAAAGGCTGCTGTGACGGAACGGACATTTACATTCGGAAAGGGTGCGCTTTCTTCGGTTATATGCGTGGTTTCGGAGCTGACCTTTATCGGCATTCTGTCGGAGGAGTTCGGCGGTACTTCTGCCGCATATATTCTTGCTGCGGCGTTGATACTCCTTGCCGATACGCTGGTGATACTTGCGGTTTGCTGCGGTCTGCCGATGCGGATCGTCACAAAAAAGAACGCTGAAGATATCGCTGTGCGCTGCTCGGCTGCACTCAAGGCTATTACTGTGCTTCTCACGCCTTTATCCGCACTTTCGGCTGTGGTGATAAACCTTTTCGGCGGCTCCTCCGAGGATATTGACGAGGTCACCGAGGAAGAGATACTTATGATGGTCGACGCAGGAAATGTCGAAGAGTCACAGAGGGAAATGATAAGCAACGTTTTCGGCTTTGACGACAAGAATGTTTCCGATGTTATGACTCACCGAACGGATATTGTCGCTGTCGAAACAACAGCAGGGATCTCCGAGATAGTGAATGCTTCCATAGGCAGCGGTTTTTCGCGTATTCCTGTTTATGAGGACAGCATCGACCATATCGTCGGCGTGATAAGCGTAAAAGACCTGCTCTGTATGATAGGCTCGGACGCTGCGCAGAGCACGCTTGCAAAAGACCTTATGAGGGATGTTTTCTATGTCCCCGAAGCAATGCACTGCAGCGAGCTTTTCAAGCTTCTTTCGCAGAAAAAAACGGTAATGGCTACGGTCGTTGACGAGTACGGCGGAACAGCCGGCATCGTCACTATGGAAGACCTTGTCGAAACCATTGTCGGAGATATCAGAGATGAATATGACAACGAGGAAGAGGACATCAAGCAGATATCGGACGATACCTTTACCATAAGCGGAAATGCCTCACCCGAGGATGTATTCGGAAGGCTCGGACTGGAGCTTCCCGAGGACAATGATTCCGACACTATGAGCGGTCTTGTGACAAGTCTGCTCGGACATATCCCCGAAGAAAGCGAACACGCCTGCTTAAAATACGGAAATGTGCTCTTCACCGTACTTGTGACCGAGGATATGTGGATATCAAAGCTTAAAGCGGAATTGATTCACGATGAGCACGCCGACGGACGCGATGCCGGCTCCGACGGAAATGATCGTGATAATGAAAATAATGATAATGAAAAGGAGAAGATCAATGAAGATTAACACCAAAAAAACGATAAGTGCGGTTCTGGCTCTCATTCTTTCGGCAGCTGTCCTCGCAACAGGCTGCGGCAGGGCTGACGACACTGCCGAAACCGCAGTTCAGACCGAGGCTTCCTATACCGAAGCAGCAGTCACCGAGGAGACCTTTATCGATCTTGAAGTCACAAAGGCTGAATTTGACGCCAAGAGCGATAAATGGAACGAAACACAGATCAACGAGATCATGTACACCACACAGGCTTGCTACTCCCGTGTTTCTCCGATGGCAGGCTCGGAGAAATCCAAAAAATATGCAAAGGGCGCAAAGGTAAACGTTATTGCCGCTACCGACACAGGCTATTTCAAGCTCAAGGACGGTTCTTTTATCCATTCAAGCTTTTTGAGCGACACAAAGCCGGGCGAAGTCACAACAACACCGGACGATGATATCGAAGAGATCTTTGATGACGAGGATACCACAACTACCACCAAAAAGACCACCGCAACAACAAAGAAAACCACAGCAAAGACTACTTCAAAGACAACTTCAAAAACTACTTCAAAAACCACTTCAAAGACAACAACCAAAACTACAACCAAGAAAACTACTACTGCAACAACTAAGAGCAGTACTTCAACAGCTGTTTCCTACAAGTACAATGTTGACTACAAGACAAAGTATGTTTATAAGCAGCTCCCTGCCGCTGAACAGAAGCTTTACGCAAACATTGTTGAAGCCGCAAAGAGCTTCAAATCCAAGGTCGCTGTTCCCGACGGACTTACAGACACACAGGTCATAAAGACCTACACTAACGTTATCTATCAGGAACCCCAGCTTTTCTGGCTCCCGAGCAGGGTCCCCTCAAACTATGGCGGCTACCTTGACATCAAGTATATCTACACCTCCGCAGAGGTAGCAGAGATCCAGCCGGGACTTGACAAGAATGTAAAGACTGTTATGAACACCGTAAATCAGTATAAATCGACCTTCAGCAAGATAAAGGTCATCTATGACTGGGTGGTAAAGACAAGCGAATTCTCCGAATCGGACAGCGAGGACACAAGCTCCGTTAAAAACGGTCTCACAAAGGACGCAGCTCTTCAGTGCGCAGGCTATGCAAGAACCATGCAGTATCTCTTTGACGTTGCAGGCATAGAAAGCGTTGTTATCATCGGCAAGAACGCAGAAGGAACAACTCACGCATGGAACAAGGTCTACTGCGAAAACGGCTACTACAACATTGACGCAACATGGGGCGATCCTATCAACGACCATGACAAGAACTACATAAGATACAACTACTTCCTCGTTCCCGATGCATGGATAAAGAATGACCACCTCAGCCCGAACACCTTCTTCAGAAGCAACGGCTCCACGATCCACCTCTTTGAAGAGCCTGCCTGCACAAAGACAAGCGCTAACTACTACAAGGCAACAAACAAGGAATTCAGCTCCTACAAGGACGCTGTTGCAGGCATGAAGGCAGAGATCGACGCTGCTATAAAGGCAGGAACTGTTGCCGTTACGATCCGTGTTACAGACAAGAGCATCTGGGATAAGATGAATACGAACGATACCTTCCGTGAGCTCCAGAATTACGCAAAGGCAAAGAGCTCAAAGGTCAAGAAGATCTCCAGACTTACAAAATACGGCGAAGGCTGCTATGTTGTTCAGTACGATATTTACTATAAATAATAACCGCCGTCCGAAGCAAAAGGCGTTTCCCCCGATCAGCACCGATCAGCACGAAATAACCTTTCAGCATTCCTATGGCAAAGAAGGAAAGGAAAAACTATGAAGAAGAAAAATCTGAAAATGATCTCAGCTGTTCTGGCTATGATAACAGCCCTTACAATGGTTGCAGCAGGCTGCGGAAACCGGACAGAAGATCAGGACGAATTCGTTACAAATGTTATCACTCAGGCTCCGAACGAGGATGAACCTTCCGTAACGGAGGGAACAGGCATTGCCGATAACGGCGATACTCCTGCCGACACGCAGGCGCAGACCACCGTTACAGAGGTCGTTCGAGATGACAGAGGCAATATTGTTACCGAAGCAAACGGCGAACCTCTTACACAGGTCGTAACAACAACCGTGCCCACTGCCGATCCCGACGCTGAAAAGTTCTTCTCCGAGCTCGCAACAAAGCCGAACATCAACGTTGATACCTCCGTGGACAGCAGCACAAAGTATCCTTACAACACTCTCACAGACGATGAAAAGGCTCTTTATGACGCTATCGTCGGCGCAGCTACAAATATGTCCACAAGGATCTTCGGCGCACAGAAGCTGAGCAATGCAGAATGGCTCAAGGTTTTCGGTCTTGTTTACAATCAGGAACCGCAGCTTTTCTGGCTCAACAGCAAATCCGTTGTCGGCAGACTCTATTACAACGAGATCGACGTCGACAAGATCAACGCTATGCAGAAGGAGATCGACGCGACCGTTGAGCCTCTCCTCAAGGAAGCAAACGGCAAATCCTCGACCTTTGAAAAGCTCAAGGTTTTCCATGACTATCTTGTACTCAATGCAACCTTTGAAGAGATCGAAGACAAGGTAAACTACAACCAGACCATCTACAACGCTTTCGCAGGCGGCACTTCAAAGCAGGCAAACATCCAGTGCTCCGGCTATGCAAAGGCAATGCAGTATCTCTGTGATAAGGCAGGCATCGACTGCATGGTGATCACAGGCACAAACGAAAAGGGCACGACTCACGCATGGAACAAGGTAAAGGTCGAAGGCGAATGGTATAACCTCGACTGCACATGGGATGACCCTATCTTCTCCGATCCGCTCCCGAATTATATCCGCTATACCTTCTTCCTCGTTCCCGATTCATGGATAAATGAGATCACTCATTTCAATGTCAATACAGTTTCCCTCAAGAGCGGCGAAAAGGTAAAGTATTTCGATCCTCCGACGGCTTCTGCAGAATCCATGAACTACTTCCGCAAGAACGGTCTTGTTTATGACGACCGTGATTCCGCTGATAAGGCGCTCAAGGCTGCACTCGAAAAGGCAGTTGAAGAAAACAGGATCGTTGCACAGATCATGGTAAGCTCCGATGAGCTTTACAATGAGATCAAGAGCGACCTCAAGAGCTATCAGACCTATATCAAGGAAAAAAGCTCAAAGGTAACGGGTCTTGCCGAAAACTGCAACGAAACAATGCGCATTATCCAGCTCAACGTAAAGTATTGATCAGATGAGATCTGAATTTTTACCGGCACTGGCAATGACGGCGGCAGCTTTGATGCTCCTGCCGTCCTGCAGCGCCGTTGATGAGAGCGTTCCCCTGCCGCAGAGCGGTCAGAACACCGAAGCTGCGGCGGAAAAGCTCGATTATGTCTTTTATACCCTTAACGATAAGGAAAAGGAGACCTATTCCGACATGATCGGAGCGGTCAACAGGCGTGAAAACGAGTTCCCGTTCCCCGACGGGTTTGACAGCGCCGAAATGCGCAAGCTTTTCACCCTCCTTTACACCCAGCAGGAACGTATCTTCTGGCTCGACAGCAGATTTTACTGCGATGATGAGCAGAGGAAGCTCTATTTTATGTATCGCTATGACGAAGAGCAGACCGATCGTATGCGTGTGGCACTCGACCTTGAAGCAGGCAGGATAATCGCAGGCTTCGGTCAGGCAGCGGACGATCATGAAAAGCTCCTTGCCATCCACGATGCGATAGTTCTTTCCTGTACATTCTCCGAAACAGGCAGCAACGCCGCAACAGCTTACGGCGCACTTGTTGACGGTTCGGCAATGTGCGAGGGCTATGCGTTTGCGTTCTCCTATCTTTGTACGGCTGCAGGCATCGAAAATTACGTTGTCAGCGGCACAAACGAAAAGGGCGAACCGCATCTTTGGAACAAGGTCGTTTGCAGCGGCGAGTGGTACAACGTTGACTGCACCTGGGACGATCCTATCCTTAAATATGATAACGAAAAGTATCTGAAGCACGACTATTTTCTTGTTTCGGACGCCGAGATAAACGGGATATCGCATTTTCCCGATACGGAATATCTTCCGTCTGTTTCCTGTACGGACAGAACAGAGAATTATTTCGTAAAAAACGGGCTTTATTTCGACAATTATGAGGACGGACTCGAAGGTCTTTCCGCTTCTTTAAAAAAATCCGCTGCAAGCGGCAGCGGAGAAGCAGAGATACGCTTTAGCAATGAAAAAGCCTTCAACGAGGTCTGCACCTATCTTTTCGATCAGCAGGGTCTGAAAGAGATCATCGAGGAGCTGAACGCAAATGACGGACTAAAGATAAGCTCCGCCCGTCATTCCATAAACAGCAGCCTTTATGTGATCCATATTTCGTTGATTTTTTGACTACACTCTTATATCGGAGGAAATGTAAGATTATATGAGTAAAAACAAAATCACAGCATTGACAGCTGCCCTGCTTGCTGCAGCGTTAATGCTTTCGGCTTGCGGAAACAGCAGCGAAGCCGACTGGGAGGACACACTTCCGTCAGCCGTAACCACTGCCGCCGAAAAGGAAGTCACCGTTATCGAAGCGGAAACCACTCCGCCGATATCTATATCCGTTCCCGAAACAACAACGACCTCGGAGAAGAGCACAGAGCTTGCAACAACGACAGCTCCGACCGAAACATCATCCGAAACGACAACTACCACCTCCGCAACGGTCACGACTGTTCCAACAACATCCGTTTCGTCTGCTGTTTCGATCTCGACGACCGCTGATACCTCAAAGCAGAGTACAACGACCACCGTGCAGGAATCCGCTGCCACCGAAACGATAGAAACAGCTGCCGAGGATCTGCCGGGCGGCGAATTTATCTATTCCAAAGATGATTCAAAAACCAAAGCATACGTTTACAGCACGCTCGACAACGATAAGAAAGCCGTTTACGACGCTATGCTTACCGCCATTAAATCCCACGCCAACACCTTCCGGATACCCGAGGGCGTAAAGATCACGGGCGATGAATATGTTGAGCTTTATCAGCTCATATACGATTTTGAATACAGCATTTTTGATCTTGATGTCAAGATACGCTATACAAGCGATTCAAGATCGGGCAACGTTGTTTCCGCACAGCTTTCTTATCTTTACACCGCCGAACAGGTCGATGATATGATACAAAAAAGCGACGCGGCAGCAGATAAGATCATTTCCGAGCTTGGGGACGGAAAGTCCGAATATGAAACTGTAAAGTTCTTCTACGACAAGCTTGCTTCCGAGATCGAATATAACGAAAATGCAGAAAATCTTCGTGATATCTACGGTGCGCTCGTTGACAAATCGACCGTCTGCGGCGGCTATGCAAAAGCATTTTCTTACCTTTGCTCAAAGGTCGGGATCGAAACTATTACAATGCTCGGCGATTTCAACGAAACTCCACACATGTGGAATATGGTAAAGATCGACGGAGAATGGTACCACATCGACGTTACCTCGGGCAACGCTATGAACACCGATTTTCCGTACATAAGATACGATTATTTCTGCGTTACGGATGATATTATAAACAAGTATCACGTTGTTTACGACCAGCCGTTCGATTATCCGAAGGCAACCTCCGAAAAATACAACTACTTCATATATAATAATCTTGTTGCAAGTGATGTTCCCGAGGCTGCTGCGCTTATTGCGGATGAGATCATAAAGGCTTCCAAAAACCGCACCCCTGCAGTTCAGTTCGTCTGCGCCGACGACAAGACCTATGAGGATGTCATCTTCTACCTTTTCGATCCCGATCAGCGCCACGCTATCGACATCTATGAAAACACCTACGATTCGGCAGAAACCAAATACAAAATGGACTCTATACAATATCACAGCGACCCGAAAACAAGAGTTATAAAGCTTTTCCTTCAGTATATCGAAAGCTGAAAAAGCTTTGGAGGTAATCGACCTTGCAAAGAATAATACCGATCCGCTGCGCTGCTTTGGCCGCAGCAATAACGGTAACTATGGCGTTATCCTCATGCAGCCGTGAAAACAATGCGGCGGAGGATATGACCTATAACGGCAGTTATCATAAGATAGAAGGCGGTACATCGGTGCTGATTGAAAACGAGCAGACCGATATCCCCGAGGACACGATATATATTCCCGAAGATATGGAAACGATCTACGGACAAAGCTTTCTGTCAGCCGAGGAAAAGGAGATATATTCCTCGCTCGTCAAAGCGATCAAAGCTGAAGAAGCCTCCGTGCCGATGGACGCTGACGGCGAAACCTACACGAAGATACTGAACCTTATCGGCATTGAGCAGATGGGCATCGGCAACGTTGCGGACAGGAAGGTCGGCAGCTTTGATATGGATACCCAGCGTTTTCCCGTTGAATTCACCTATCGCTTTTCCCGTGAGGAAATGAGCAGCATGAACCGTGCCGCAGAAAGCGCCGCAAACGAGATTATGTCGGGACTTACCGATGAAATGACCGCATACGATAAGCTGAAATACTTCCACGACTATCTTATAACGCATTGTGAAAGCAGCTCCGATGATATCTATGCGAACACGATATACGGTACGCTTGTGAAGGGCAAAGCGCTCTGCGAAGGCTATGCAAAGAGCTTTTCCTACCTTTGCAACAAGGCAGGGATAGAAAACATCATAGTCACAGGAGAAACAGACACCGCCCATATGTGGAACATGGTAAAAATGAACGGAAACTGGTATCATGTTGATGTTACCTGGGATAAGCCCGAGAAAAGGATCTCCAACGCCTATCCCGATATGGTCTTATACCAGTATTTTCTTGTGACCGACTCGGTAATAGAGAATAACCACACTATCTGGACAATAACCTCACCGCCGCCGAAGGCATACGGAACTACGGAGAACTACTACATAAAGGAAGGCTTTTATGCCGACAGTGAGGATATCACCGAATCAATAATTGAAGCCGCTATCCGAAACGCTGTATCACATGGAAAGCACACCGCCTCGGTAAAGTTCAGCACAAACAATATCCTGCTTTCCACTGTCGGCAGCTTAATTGACGGCGCAGAAACCGAAGAAAACTATCTGAAAAGCAAGATATCGGAAATAAGCTCGGAATTCAATGTAAAGCTGAACGTAAGCTGGACGGACTATTATTCGCAATACAGGATCCTGATGTTTATAATCGACTACTGATAATTTCTATATGATAAAAAAAGTGCGGCTGCGAAAAGGTCATTTCACGGTCGCACTTTTTTGTTATGACAGATCAAACAAGATTTCTCTCGATCTCATCCCAGTTGATGATCTCCAGAGCAGCGTCAACATAATCATCCCGGTGGTTCTGACGGTCAAGATAATAGCTGTGCTCCCAGAGGTCGAGCGCATAAACAGGACGGATATTCTCTCCTTCAGGCAGAGTATGGTTCGGCGTTGACATTATAAACATACTGCCGCAGCAGTCCTCGCATACCCATGTGTAGCCCGAGCCATAGACCTTTGCCGCATTTTCCTTTATTGCCGAAAGGAAATTTTCCGTTCCGCCGAACTGCTTATTCAGAACAGCTTTAAGATGATCGGACGGCTCTTTTTCCCCCGGCGAAAGCGAGCGGAAATAAAGCTCATGTCCGAACACGGACGCAGCTGCTCTTGCAATGTCGGTATCATGCCAATGAGAAAGCTTTTCAAGGCTGATATTCTGCAGAAGCGGCTGCGACAATACCATTTCGTTGAGCTTTTTCAGAGTTGGAAGATAGTGCTCGTTATAATGGAAAAACACGGTGTAGCGCCCGATGTTCGGTTCAAGCTCCGTTTCATCGTATCCGAGCTTAAAAACCTCAAACGGATAATACTGTTCATATATCATAGTCTTTCTCCTTAAAAAAATTTTCCGATCAAGTTAACTGCGGCGCACAGGATGAGTCCTGCAGCTGTCGGGAGTGCTGCGCCGAGCAATGTCCACTTAACGCTGCCCGTTTCCTTTTTCATCGTCATAAGCGAGGTCGAGCACGGATAATGGCACAGCATAAATATCAGCACGCAAACCGCCGTCACGGGCGTCCAGCCGTTTGCAAGCAGGATGCCTTTCAGCGAATCAAGGCTCTCATAATCGGTCATTACCCCCGATGAAAGATACCCCATAAGCATTATCGGTATGACGATCTCGTTCGCAGGAAAGCCGAGGATAAACGCAAGCAGTATCACTCCGTCCATTCCGAATATCCTTGCGAACGGGTCAAGCACACCCGAGCATATTGAAAGTATGCTTTCTCCGCCGATGCAGATATTTGCTGCGAGCCATATTATTAGCCCTGCAGGCGCCGCAGCCGTCACCGCTCTGCCGAGGACAAAAACCGTCCTGTCGAGCAGCGAACGGATAAGAATTTTCCCTATCTGCGGTCGTCGGTAGGGCGGAAGCTCAAGCGTGAACGAGGACGTTTCGCCCTTTAGAAGCGTTTTCGACAGCAGCTTTGAAACCAGAAGCGTCATCATTACGCCGAAAAGTATCAGCAGTATAAGTATCCCTACCGATATGAGCGAGCCGCCGAAGCCACTTGCTCCCGATGCGAAAAATATCGTTATTATTGCAATAAGCGCAGGAAAACGGCCGTTGCACGGTACAAAATTATTTGTAAGCACTGCAATGAGCCTTTCCCTCAGCGAGTCGATTATGCGGCAGCCCGTTATCCCGACTGCATTGCAGCCGAAACCCATAGCCATCGTCAAAGACTGCTTTCCGCAGGCTCCTGCCCGTTTGAAATACCGGTCAAGATTGAATGCCGCCCTCGGCAGATAGCCGAGATCTTCAAGCAGCGTGAAAAGAGGAAAGAATATTGCCATCGGCGGCAGCATAACCGAGATGACCCATGTCAGAATACGGTATATCCCGTCAAGCAGCGCCCCTTTCAGCCATTGCGGAGCGGCTGCCTGCTCCATAAGCGCACTAAGCTTTTCTCCGAGTGCGCCGAACGCTGACGAAAGCAGCTCCGAAGGGTAATTTGCGCCATAAATCGTTATCCAGAATATGACTGCAAGCATCGCAGCCATTATCGGAACTCCCCAGACCTTATGCGTCAGGATCCTGTCGATACATTGGTCACGTTTAAAGCAGTTTTCATCGCCGAAGCAAACACATTCCGCTGCGATCTCCTCCCCTTTCCTTACGAGCGTTGTAACGATCGTATCACGAAGCTTCTGTTCATCAAAACCGACCGAGGAAAGCCGCTCTTTTTCCGCCGAGATCAAACGGCCTGTTTCTTCATCGGCATTTTCAAGCAATCTCTTTGAAAGCTTTTCATCACCCTCCAGAACACGCAGCGCAGCAAACCTTCCGCCGTTTTCATCGCCGAGCCTTCCCGAGATCAATGCGGCAGAGCGTTCTATCTCTTCATCGTAAATGCAGGAAAAGACCTGCTCACGGGTCAGCTTCGTTATTTCCGAAAGACCGTTTGCAAAAGCCTCCATTCCCTCGCCCGAACGCGCCGCAGCAAGATAAACGGGAACTCCGAGCAGCTTTGCCAGCTTCTCCTTATCGACGGAAATACACTTTTTCCGAGCCTCGTCGATAAGGTTCACGCAGACGATAACGTGCGGAGTTATTTCAAGTATCTGCAGCACAAGGTTAAGGTTTCGTTCAAGGCAGGACGCATCACAGACTACAATAACTCCCTGCGCTCCGCCGAAGCAGATGAAATCCCTTGCGGCTTCTTCCTCCGCCGAATGTGCAAGTATAGAATATGTGCCCGGGATATCGACAAGAGTATATGTATTATCTTTGCAGGAAAAGCTTCCGCAGGCATTCTGGACTGTTTTCCCCGTCCAGTTGCCCGTGTGCTGGTGAAGTCCCGTAAGAAAGTTGAAGACCGTTGATTTTCCGACATTCGGATTGCCTGCAAGCGCAAGAACTATGCTGTCCGTGCCGGTGATATGCTCTATATCTTCACAGCATTTCCCTGTATTCGAGGCCGAAAGTCCCATACGCTCCCTCCTTCGAAAAGAATTCTTTACCATAGCAAGACATGGAAATAGACTGACAAAAGGAGGCGAGGGCAAAGCTTGAAGAGTTAGGAACGAACCCGTAGGCAGGCTTGCCGCCTGTCAAGGGTGAGTGACGACGCTATTCAAGCTTTGCACCGCCGAACTTGTCAGGATATTTTTGTGGATTGCTATATATTATTCATAGGCGGCAAGTCCTTATGCCTGTATGGTTAGACTAAAGAAACGATAGCTGCGCATTGACCGGCGTATTCCTAACAGAAATATGCGATAAATCTCTCAAAATTGCTTGACAAACGGTATTAACATGTTATAATTAAGTATAGATAATTATATTATCTATTTTAAAGCAGGTGTCCCACTACCTATATACCGAGTGTGGGCCGATAAAGCAGGTGTCCCACTACCTATATACCGAATGTGGGCCGATAAAGCAGGTGTCCCACTACCTATATACCGAGTGTGGCTCGATAAAGACGGGAGAGAAGTCATATTCTTCTCTCCCTTTTAATTTGATGCCTTTCAAGGGAGCCTGACGCAAAATTGGATTATTATATCCGAGGATTTATACTAATCTTTAATCGTTCTATAGACAAATCTGCGAGATAGAATGCGCCCAATCAAGGAAAACAACCGCAGGCAGGCTTGCCGCCTGTCAAGGGAGTTTGACGCAGAGTGGACGCATTATAGTCGAGGATTTGTCTATAGGTTGATTGAAGATTAGTATTAGTCTTACGGTTGATTTGGAAGTCATGACCACCACTTCAAGTGGTGGTTTGAGAATAGCCCTATAAGGGCTTAATACAAGCGCACCTAAAAGGTGGGTATCGCAAGCCAAATACCGGCTACCTCTGAAAGAGGTTATATGCGCATATCTTCTCGCTTGGTTTCTTCTTCCTGTTCAGCAATATACTTTTTGATTGTTTCCTCATTTATATTGCCTATTGTGGTTACATAGTAACCTCTCGCCCAAAACTCTCTGTTCCATTTGTTTGCCAGTTCTGGGTGTTTGTCGTGTATCATCAATGCTGATTTCCCTTTCAGATATCCTACAAATTCCGATACACTCAACTTTGGTGGTATGCTAACACATATATGAACATGATCCGAGCATACTGCACCTTCTATTATTTCTACCTTCTTGTAGTTGCATAACGTCCGAAGTATCTCCCTCACATCTTCACGTACCTTTCCGTACATCACTTTCTTTCTGTACTTTGGTATGAATACGATGTGATATTGACAACTCCACCTTGTGTGTGATAAACTGTTATTGTCCAATCGGACCGCCTCCTATGATTTTTACTTTGGCTTGCGACACCATTGTTATTATATCATAGGAGGCTTTTTTTGTCATCACACCCGATACGTCTTACTCAATTCTCCCCAGCATAGCTGGGGGTTTAAGTATTTCAATTAGTATTAAGGATGTACATATTATGCAGGCAAAATACAGTGATTTTGGATTTTATGTTGTTGACATAAACTACTTGAAATATCTCCATGATATAGATAGCGAAGTGTTTTATGACACTGCAAAGGCGTATGACAGAAAACCGTTTTTAGGCGTTATCGTTACAATAGACAATTGCACCTATTTTATTCCTCTGACATCGGGCAAAACCAAACACTCAAGCTGGAAGCTTTCCGATAAAGATCATTACTTAATTTATGAAATTATAAACAATAAATCCGTACGTAAGCGTGACATAATCAAGCCGTACAAAGAAGAACAGGTTTACAGAATTCTTGCCGTCCTTGACATTAAGAAAATGATACCTGTACCGCAAGGGTGTTATATGCGCATAGACTTTTCTAAAGTTGAAGACAGACAATACCGCAGGCTGCTTATAAAGGAATACGAATTCTGCCGGGGTATTCGTGACGGCGTGTTAGAAAGAGCTGTGAAAATTTACACCGAACAAAAGCAGAACGGTAAGGTACACCCATTTTACTGTGATTATAGCCGTTTAGAAAAAGCTTGTGCCGAGTATGAGGGCAACGTAGCTGTACTTGTATAAGGTGCGAATAAAAGGGGCTTTGTATGGTAAGACTGTTAAACATTTTACTTGATGGTTATAGTATATCCTGTGACTATATTCCCGAAAACAGTAATGATATCGGAAAAGTTACTGTTGATGTAGTGACACATGAGGTTACAAACATTGAATTTTCAAAATATGAATACGGCAAAAAAATGTACGTCGCCCACGTCCGTGCAAAGCTTTCTGAACTATTGGATAAAGGACAACCTATTCCTAAAGAAGCAATCGTAATTTGGTATTGATCAACCGCCCCCAAAAGGCGGTTTTTCTATGCTTCGACTACTTCCACAACAAAGCACAAAACTCCACCGACTCGGGCAAATATTAATAATATGTAAAAACTCAAAATAACCCTTGACTTGGAGCTAACTCCATATATTATAATATAAAAAAGGCGGTGATATTCGGAAATGACGATAAAACAAGTAAGCGAAAAATACAATATCTCGCAGGACACGCTGCGGTATTACGAAAAGATCGGCGCTATCCCTCCCGTTACACGAACGGAAGGCGGAATACGCAACTACACCGACGAGGATATCGGCTGGGTGGAGAATGCCGTCTGTATGCGTAACGCAGGGCTTCCCGTTGAAGTTATCGCCGAGTATTGCAGGCTTTACAATATGGGCGATTCGACCATAGGCGCACGGCTTGAGCTTCTTGCCGAACAGCGTAAAAAACTAATTGAACAAAAGGAACAGCTTGAAGCGGAGATCTCACGGCTTGACTATAAGATCGGACGCTATGAAATTGCCGTGAAAACAGGAGTTTTAAGCTGGGAATAGAAAGGACTTGAAAATATGTATATCGAAAATATCAATTCTCCGAGCGATGTAAAAAAGCTCGGTCACGATGAAAGGATCGCACTTGCAGCCGAGATGCGTGAGGCTCTTTTAAAGCGTGCAAGCATCCACGGCGGACACTTCGGTCCGAACTTCGGAATGGTAGAAGCAACGATCGCTCTCCACTATGTTTTCAACTCTCCCGAGGATAAGATCATCTTTGACGTTTCGCACCAGAGCTACCCTCATAAGATGCTCACGGGCAGAAAGGACGCTTATCTTTACCCCGAAAAATATGATGACGTTTCGGGATATACGAATCCTGCCGAAAGTGAACACGACTTTTTTGAGGTCGGTCACACCTCAACTTCGGTAAGCCTTGCCTGCGGAGCTGCAAAGGCTCGTGACCTCACAGGCGGAAAGGGCAACGTTATCGCTGTCATCGGCGACGGTTCTTTGAGCGGCGGCGAAGCGCTTGAAGGTCTTGATACCGCAGGCGAGCTTGACACAAATCTTATTGTTGTTATAAATGACAATGATATGTCCATCGCCGAGAACCACGGCGGACTTTACCGCAACCTCAAAGCTCTCCGTGACGGAAACGGAAAGGCTGAAACCAACCTTTTCACAGCTATGGGACTTGACTATGTTTTCGTAAATGACGGAAACGATATCGACGCTCTTATCAAGGCCTTTGAAAGCGTAAAGGATACGAAGAAAGCCGTTGCCGTTCATATCGTCACACAGAAGGGCAAGGGTTACGAGCCTGCCGAAAAGGATAAGGAAAACTGGCATTGGCATCCGCCTTTCAATATCGAAACGGGCGAAAGCAGCTTCAGCTATGACGGTGAGGATTATTCCTCAATGACAGCCGATTTTCTGCTTGAAAAGATGAAAAAGGATCCTGCCGTTGTCGCTCTTACAGCAGGAACTCCGACAGTGATCGGATTTGATAAAGAAAAAAGAGAGCTTGCAGGAAAGCAGTTTGTCGATGTCGGCATTGCAGAGGAAAACGCCGTTGCTATGAGCTCTGCGCTTGCAAAATTCGGCGCAAAGCCCGTGTTCGGAGTCCACAGCCCGTTTCTCCAGCGCACCTACGACCAGATCTCGCACGATGTCTGCATAAA
Source organism: Oscillospiraceae bacterium (assembly GCA_051881815.1). Classification (GTDB taxonomy): domain Bacteria; phylum Bacillota; class Clostridia; order Oscillospirales; family Ruminococcaceae; genus UMGS363. The sequence continues at coordinate 75,777 of JBJEQP010000117.1, forward strand.
CAAAAACGCCGCAGTTTTTCTCGTATTTTCAGCCTCCGTCTGGGGTATGGGCGACATTACCCACCTCGGACTTTATGATATCCCGATGATATCGAACATCCCCGAGCTTGTTTACCTCGCACCGACCTGCGCAGAGGAGTATCTGTCAATGCTCGATTGGGCGATCGAGCAGAACGAGCATCCCGTTGCGATCCGTGTGCCGTGCAACGGCGTTATCCACTCGGACAGAAGGTTCCCGACCGATTACAGCACACCTTCTTCCGAAGTGACAAAGAAAGGAAGTGAAGCAGCGATCATCGCCCTCGGCGACTTCTATCAAATAGGGGAGGAAACAGCGGCTGTACTCGCGGAAAACGGCATAAACGCAACACTCGTGAATGCACGATATGCAAGCGGGATCGACAAAAAGCTCCTTGACGAGCTGAAAAAAGACCATTCGCTCATCGTGACCGTCGAAGACGGCTCGCTTGAAGGCGGCTTCGGAGGAAAGGTTGCAGCTTACCTCGGGGATTCGGGAATAAAGGTCAAGAATTTCGGAATAGAAAAAGCTTTCTATGACCGTTACGACCCGAATAAGCTGCTTGAACAGTTCGGAGTAACACCGAAGAAAATTGCGGAATATGTCATTAAGAATGTGTAATGACTGCCTTGCATTTGTCGTTAAAAAGCGAAGCCAAGTAAAAGTTTCGTCCACCTTTTCAAAGGTGGTGGGGTTCCAAGGGGCAAAGCCACTTGGTCGCTTCCGCAGAAGCGAAACACCCTAAACTATGGCGAATAGAATGCCGCAATAACGAAATAACTAACAAATAAAAAGCGCAATTCACGAAAAGAAAGCTAAAACAGAACATGAGAAATTGTTCTGAAAACCAAAAATTCGTGAATTGCGCTTATTCTTTCTTTTCGGAACAACTATCCTTGAAGCGTAAATTCACGAACGCAGTGAGTGAATTTACGCTTCAACTCAATATGAACAGCTATTCGATATGAACGTGAAAACATATTTTGTGGTAGGGGCGGATTCCATATCCGCCCGTTTTCACACAGCGGAACAACTTTCGGTCATAACGGGAACGCAGTATCTATATTCTCTTCCAACAAACAACCACCTTGTTTCGTGGAATTATGTACAAAGACGTAACCGCTGTGGGATGGGGAACCCATCCCCTACATTGTTTTTCGGTTAAAACGAAATCAGGGCGGATATGGAATCCGCCACTACAATATTCCGGTCACTCATTTTCAACAATGCTGCTTACCCATACGCCTTTCTTTATCAGTATATATCCTATGATGACTTTTATTATGTCCGCTGCGTTCACTATCGCATATACGGGCAGTATCGGCAGAGCCGTAAAGTAACAGAGGATATACGCGAGAGGAACCGTTACTGCCCACGAGAACACGCTGTCAAAAAGAAATGTTATCAGCGTTTTTCCGCCCGAACGCAGCGTAAAATACATTGCGTTAAGATAACCCTGAACAGGGAAATATACAGCCGTTATGATGATGAAGCTCGTTCCGAGCGCTCTTACCTGCTCCGTTGTATCGTAGAATAACGGAAAAAACTTTGACCCTGCAACAAGCACAAATGTCAGTATAAGGCAAACTCCGCCCGTGAATTTCATCAGCGAGAACGAGTCCTTTTTCGCCTTTTCATATTCGCCTGCTCCGAGGGTCTGTCCTATGAGGATGCCGACCGCATTTCCGAGCGCAACGAATACTACATTGAACAGGTTGCACAGCGCATTTGAAATATTGATTCCTGCAACGATCTCAAGACCTCTTATTGCGTATGTCTGGGTCAGAAATGCTATGCTGCCTGCCCACATAAATTCATTCAGGAATATCGGCATACCCTTTTTGAACATATTGAAAGCAAGCTCTTTCGGCACTAAAAAGGTCTTATAAAGTCCCTGCAAAAATTCGTGCTTATCCCTGCGCAGATTCGCCCAGACTACGACAACGAGCATCTCAACTATTCTTGCAAGCACCGTTGCGACAGCCGCTCCTCTTACTCCCAGCTCGGGGAAACCGAATTTTCCGAATATGAGCAGATAGTTGAACACGATATCGACAATAACGGACGAAAGTCCTGCCACCATAGGTTTTATGCTGTCGCCCGACTCACGCAGCGAGCTTGCATATATCTGCGTGATAACGAACGGCAGAAGCCCGATCAGCATTATTTTAAGATAATCCTTTGCGTTATGCATTGTCAGCGCAGCGTCTATCGTTCCGCTTTCGCCTTTAAGATAAAGTCCGATCAGGAACTCGTATTTAAGCAGGAATGCAAGCAGACCTATGACAAGAAACCCGAAGCAGATAAATCTTTTCATTCGGACAGCGCTGCGGAAGCCTTCCATATTATTCTGACCGTAGAACTGCGCAGCGTAGATACCGGGACCGGAAAGTCCTCCGAAAATGCCGAGGTTGAACACGAATATGAGCTGACCGACTATCGTTACCGCTGTCATTGCCTCCGTTCCGAGGCTTCCTACCATTACACTGTCGACAAGTCCGACCATATTGGTTATGCCGTTCTGTATCATCATCGGCACGGCAAGCGCCAGTGCACGGCGGTATATTCCGTTTTTCTCTTTCATAAATGTCACCTCCAAAACTTCTCTGAATTCATTGATTATAATACTAATCCCTCATTAAAGTGTAAACAAAAAATCTGCGCAAAATCCATATATGCGAAATTTTGCTTGATTTTTTGTACACTTTATAATCGGGATTAGTATAACACAGTAAAAAGTCAATGTCAAATTTGAATTTTGACACGATTTTTCTTGCATTTTTGACGCATAAGTGGTATAATCAATCCCGAAAGGAAGTGTTCCCGAATGAACGGTGAAATATCAGTCCGTTTTGCCGAAATTTCCGACGCTGCGGCGCTTTCGGAGATATACAGACCCTACGTTCTTGAAACGGCGATAACCTTTGAATATGCTCCGCCGTCCGCAGAAGAATTTGCGGCAAGAATAGAAAAAACAAAGCAGAAATATCCATACATCTGCGCCGAGATAAACGGAAAGATCGTCGGCTATGCTTATGCAAGTCCCTTTGTCGGAAGAAAAGCTTACGAACACTCCGCCGAAACGTCAATCTATGTCGAAATGCCGCACAGAAAGCACGGCGTCGGCAGAAGGCTTTATGAAACGCTTGAAAAGCTGCTTGCGGAAATGAATGTTTACAACGTCTGCGCCTGCATCGGCGTTCCCTCGGGCGAAGCTGACGGGCATCTTGACCGAAACAGTGAGGATTTTCACGCACATCTCGGCTATCGCTATGTCGGGAATTTTGAAAAATGCGGCTTCAAGTTCGGCAGCTGGTACGATATGATATGGATGGAGAAGATCCTGAACGAACACCCCGACTCGCCGCCCGAATTTGTAAATGTAAACGACCTTCCCGCCGAAAGCATTAAAAAATGCGGAATAAAAATTGACTGTGTCACCAAACATGGTTGATTTTAGGAAAAAGCTGATTAAAGCGCAGCGTTCGTTTCGCCGTTTTGAAAAATGTACGAGTTTCCGTATTTGAGTACATTTTGAAAAACGGCAGAAACGTATTAATCAGCGTTTCCTTAGAAAGTTGTTCTGCTATAATGATATGCAATAATACAAAGCTGAAAAATATCAGCCCTACCGAATCGGGATTTGTATCAATGTTTAATTTGTAGCTTCACCAACCATATACCGTGACAAAACCTAAAATTATAAGGAGAAAGAATCATGCTTTATATCTGTTACCCAAAATGTACGACCTGTCAGAAAGCGAAAAAATTTCTTGACGAAAACGGAATAAAATACGACGAGCGCAATATCAAGGAGCAAAACCCGACGCTTGACGAGCTGAAAAAATGGCACAAACAAAGCGGACTTCCTCTGAAAAAATTCTTCAACACGAGCGGTCAGCTTTACCGTTCAATGGAGCTTTCAAAAAAGCTTCCGTCAATGTCGGAGGATGAACAGTTCGCTCTGCTTGCATCGGACGGGATGATGGTAAAGCGTCCGATAATAGTAACGGACAGCGACGTTCTTGTCGGATTTAAAGAGAGCGAATGGGAAAAGCTGAAATAAAGGAGCCGCAGGCTGCTCCCTATTGTGAATTGCTATAAAAAGCGCATTGTTTTTAGGCAGAATTAATACAAACCTCCAAAGCTTGGCTTTATTGCTTTACTTTAACGAGCAAATGTGATATTATTATGCTGTAAAATTGCGGACAGGCTCTGATTTCCGCAAATTAAGAAAGGTTAGGGAATATTATGAAAAAATTAGCAAAGCTTTTCGCCGTAATGGCACTCGTTCCTGCGATGCTCGCAGGCTGTTCAAACGCAAACGGCACAGCAGATGAAACAACAGCCGCAAACACCGATAACGCCGCTGTTGCAGAAGCAGGCGAAGACAACTCACTCCAGAAGGTTCTTGATTCGGGCGAATTTATCCTCGGTCTTGACGCAACCTTCAAGCCTATGGGCTACACAGACGAAAACGACCAGATCGTCGGCTTTGATATCGACTGCGCAGAGGAAGTTTGCGCAAGACTCGGCGTAAAGCTCGTTAAGCAGCCTATCGACTGGGATACAAAGGAACAGGATCTTGACGCAGGAAAGATCGACTGCATCTGGAACGGTATGTCTATCAACGCTTCCAGACAGGAAGTTATGAACCTGAGCGAACCTTATATGAAGAATGAAATGGTATTCGTTGTTACAGGTGACAGCACGATCGCTTCACAGGCTGACCTTGACGGAAAGACCGTTGCGGTACAGAGCGGCTCAACAGCACAGGAGATCCTCCAGGGCGCAGGACTCAACATCACAGAAAACGCACTTGCAACAAACGTTGAATGTCTCCAGCAGCTTGAACTCAACCTTGTTGACGCAGTATTTATGGATTCCGTTGTTGCAAACTATGAGATAAAGGAAAGCGGCAAGAGCTACGTCCTTCTTGCTGACGGACTTGAAGAGGAAGAGTACGCTATCGGCTTCAGAAAGAACGACCAAGCTCTCCGTGATAAGGTTCAGCAGATACTTTCCGAAATGAAGGCTGACGGCAAACTCGGCGAGATCTCCGAAAAGTGGTTCGGCTCCGATATTACAACGGTTAAGTAAAAAAAGCTAAAGTTTAGGTCAAGCCTTTTCAAAGGCTTGTGGGGTTCCAAGGGGCAAAGCCACTTGGTCGCTTCCGCAGAAGCGAAACGCCCTAAACCTTCGTATAACGCATTAAACGAAAAGCCGAAAAACTAACAAATCAAAAAGCGCAATTCACGAAAAGAAAAAAGAAGCAGAACGTGAGAAATCGTTTTGCAAACCTTGAATTCGTGAATTGCGCTAATTCTTTTTTCCTAAAATAAACTATCCTCGGTGTAAAACGTGCGGAGCGAAGCGACGAGCGTTTTACACTGACAACGTATAAACGGCAGCATTGTTACTCTTGACAGAAACCCGTCCCCTACGAAGAATCGGGCATTAATGGGCGGATATGGAATCCGCCCCTACAATGTATCGTGTTTTATGAAAGAATAACGGAGCAAAAGTAATTACGCATTACGAATTACGCATTACGAATTTTCACTCTCCCCCTTGACTAACCCGACAAAATTTATTAAAATAATACTGTACACAAACCTTACTTTTGAAAGGAACGAAACCTATGCCAAACGCAAAATTCGGCCCTGCCGGAGCTGCTGCGAGCTTCAAGGAAATGGGCTATAAAAAATCCACACAGCTCGGTGATTATCTGACAAAATTCGGACTTGACCATTTTGAATATCAATGCGGTCAGGGCGTGAGAGTTTCCGAGGAAAGCGCAAGGGAGATCGGCGCAGCTCTCCGCAATGCAGGTATAAGCGTTTCCGTCCACGCACCCTACTTCATCTCCCTTTCAAGCACCGAGGAGGAAAAGCGCCTTAACTCCGTCAACTACATTCTCGCATCGGCAAAGGCTGTGAACGCTATGGGCGGCGACAGGATAGTTATCCACAGCGGTTCCTGCTCGAAGATGACGAGAGAGGAAGCTTTGGGGCTTGCAAAAAACACAATGAAGCTTGCCCGTGCGGAGCTTGTTGCGCAGGGTCTTGAAAACATCCGCTGCTGCCCCGAAACTATGGGAAAGATAAATCAGCTCGGCGATCTTTACGAGGTAATGGAGCTTTGCAAAATTGACGAAAGCTTTATCCCCTGCATCGACTTCGGACACCTAAATGCACGAACCTTCGGCTCGATAAAGGACAAGTCCGACTATGAAAAGATCCTTGACACGATCGAAAACGAGCTTGGCAGCGAACGCCTTAAAACGTTCCATTCGCACTTCTCAAAGATAGAATACACCGAAAAGGGCGGAGAGAAAAAACATCTGACCTTTGCCGACACGATATACGGCCCGCAGTTTGAACCGCTTATGGAGCTTATTGCAAAGAAAAACCTTGCCCCGACCTTTGTCTGTGAGAGCGACGGAACCCAGACCGAGGACGCAAAAACGATGAAGGATTTTTACACTTCGCTTTTATAATGTAATATATTGTAACCTTGCTGTAATTGCTATTTCGGTAAGAAATGGTATAATTATAGTTACAAAGCATAGCCCGACCATTGCAAAGCTTTGGTCGGCTTTTTTATTGGGGGAAAAATTATGATAAACAGAAAATTTGCGGCAATTATCCTTTCGGCTTTATGCCTTACAGCTTGCGGAAATACGCAGACGGCTTCAAACGATACCGAGGAAACAACGGCAAGCCTGACCGAAAGCGCGAGCGAAACTACAACTGCGACCCAATTATATGAAATAATCACAGATGAAGATGGAAATGATATCGTAATTGACAATAGCGGTGATGCAATTGAAGAGCAACCCGACACGAACGGCGAAACAACGACCGAGCATTACGACACGGGCAATCCCGAAGACGGACTTGTATATTTTGTTCAGCCGAGCATAACGCTTTATCCAAGGTATTATCAGCTCGACGACTGGGAGTGCCGTGACGGCGAGGTCATGCGTGATTTTCATTATGACGGTGAATGGAATTACTGCAAGGAGCTTATTTATGTTTTCTCCAACTACACGGACGAACCCGTGACTATCGACAGCATACAGATCTTCTGCGGCGATGAACCCGTCAGCTTCACAAACGGTTCGGACACGCTTGATATAAATTTCACCGTTCAGCCTATGCACAAGACAGATTATCTTTTGCAGTCGGAGGATCTCGATTATTCCGCCTGCGAATCGGGGATCTACCGCACGGTCGTTAATATCGGCGGCGAGAAGTCCGAGCGTGAGTTTTACATAAACAACTGCGAGCTTTACCGTGCGAAACATTCCTCCGAAAACTGGGGGTCTTATGACGATAACGGCAACTATGTTTCTTACGAATACGATGTATTTGCACCGACATTCTTAACCGAAGAACAGCAGCAGATCTTTGCGGAAGCACACGGCGTTATGTGGGACTGGTTCTGGTGCGAATGTTATTTGACGCAGGATTATATTGACAAGCACACGACCGATGATTTTATGCAGATGGTTTACGGAGTTTTCACCAAGGAATATGCAGATGAGCTTGCAGCGGTTTATATTGACGAAAACGGCGAATTTATACCTCGGGAAGGCGGAAAGGGCACCAATATAAGCTATTTTGACCATTGCTTTATTCCCGTTTCTGCCGATGATAACACGGTCGAATTCAAGGCTGTGGTCACATATTGTCATACCGACAATCCTTATGAATTAGGCTTTGAAGATGATTTTCACTATGTTATGAAAAACACGGAGAACGGCTGGAGAGTTGACAGGTTTGATTTATGGAATTGATTTTACAAGGGGATAATATTATGATCGACAGAAAATTTGCGGCGGTTATTATTGCGGCTTTGTGCCTGACCTCCTGCGCCAATGCTGACATCACACCGGAAAACACGTCCGAAACGACAACGGCTTATACCGCAACGACCTATGTAACAACTGCCGTAACTACTGAAAAAACTGAAACAACCGAAACAGAGATCTTGACCGGGGAAGAACCAGCCGAAACGGAAACAACGGCAAAAAAGCTTTCCGCCGAGGAGTATTTTTCGACACTTGGCTATAATTACAATTCCTACCACATGACCATTGATATGAACGATTTCGCAGGCGAAAAAGTTCCGTTTTCCGATGTTGACGAAAAATACATAGGCTATGTTGATTATTTGACTATAACAAACATTGACAACGCTGACCTCGGTTTTGTTAAAGATCTTAAACTTTATGATCTTACATTCGATAAATACAACGGAAAAACCGATCTCGGTTTTCTTGCGGACAGTACAATAAGGCGGCTAACTTTTAATGAAGTTACTGACAGCACGGGGCTTGAAGCTGTTTCAAATGCGGACAGTATTCACTCCATCACGATCGATTCATACAGCGGAAATATTGACTTCGGATTTGCCGCCAACTGCGATAAGCTGCATACTCTTTCTTTCGGAAGTGTCACGGACAGCAAAGGACTCGAAACTATTGCAAAAGCACCTAATATCACCTACATTATCTTTAACAAATACGATCAAAATGTTGACCTCGGGTTTCTTTCGGAATGTCCACAAGTAAAAACACTCCTCCTTGCCGCCTCGGATATAAAAACCGATATGTTCGCAGACGCTGTTGAAAATTCATCGGTAATAACACTCTGTATCGAAACGGATAATTATGATATTGCCGAGGGCGAAAAAATGATAAAAGCTCTCCCCGATGTGAACATAAACTACAGCAAGGATGACAGCGACTGGTTTGAATTATTGATAGTAGATGAAGATTTCGTCCCCGAAACCGACGTTATTTTCTATACTAATCCGTCCATTTCTGCCGGAACTAATGATGAAAAATGGGAATGCCGCACAAGGGAGCTTGGTTATAATTCCCCTCATCCCGACTGGGATCACCGCAGCAGCCTTGTCTGCGTTTTCTCCAACTATTCCACGGAAACAAAAACAATCGATTCCGCTCGGCTTTACAAGGTTTATGACGGTACTGCTCCCATTCTTTTCAAAAACGGAAAAGAAGAGCTTGACATAGGCTTTGAGCTTGAACCGAGGAAAAAGACCGACCTTGAGATCACGCACGAAATGCTTGATTACACCGATCTTGAAACCGGTCTTTACAAGATAGTTTTCAAAGTTGGAAATGATGTGCTTGAACAGCAATTTACGGTGGGCGGAGATGATTCACCAAGCTTTCTGACCGAGGAACAGCAACAAGTCTATCAAAAAGCGTATGAGATAACCCACGGGTATTTCGGCTGCTCTGTTTATATGCCCGAATCTGCACTTGAAACAACAACAGCGGAGGATTTTCTTTCCAAGATCTGCGAGGTATATACTTATGATTACGCTGTTGCAACAGCAACAAGATACGGATATCTTGACGAAAACGGAAATCTTAAAGCCACCGCAGGCGACCGTGGCAGCGACATATCATATTTTGATTGCTTTTTTCTGCCCGTTTATTCCGATGAAAACACCGTTCTTTTTCAAAACATCGTCACCCACGCCCACGAGGATAACCCTTACTTTATATGGTTTGAAACACTTGAATATAAAATGGTGAAGACAGAAAACGGCTGGAGATTTGATAATTTCTCATATTGGAATTAAGACGAGGAGGAACACTTTACATGAATTTTTTCAATAAAAAATTTGCGACGGTTATTATTGCGGCTCTTTGCCTTACGGCTTGCGGAAATACGCAGACAGAATCAAACGTTACCGAAGAAGCAACGTCAAGCTTGACCGAGAGTACAATTGAAACTGCAAGCGAAACCACGACAGCCGAAACTACAGTTCAAAGCGAGATCTCTGCCGAACCGACCGAGGCAGTTCCGCCCGTTATTGAGATAATGGGGCAGAAATACGATACAAACGAATATATCAGCTATCTGACCGTTGACGCAGATACCTGCTTTGAAGTGACCGAGGAAGATAAAAAGAATATCGAATTGCTCAAAAGCAGCGGCATATCCCCTTGGTATGTAAGGGTCATAAACTGCAAGGATCACGACCTCGGTTTCCTTTCGGAGCTTGACGGATTTTCCGATGCAGAGTTCTGGGACTTGGACGATTCGGAGTATATTTCGATAGACTATTTCAGCAAGTTTGACGAATTAAGGTCTGCAAGGTTCGTTAACTACGGTGGAGATGGGGCTACTCTTTCCAACTCACTGATTGACACAAATGTTGAAGTCACAAAGGTTTATGCGCAGAATTTCACATTATGGGACGGCATATCCTTCTCCGCAAATTGCCGAGGCTCCAAAACGGAATATTCTTCAAATGAAGAATACACCGACGGAACACCGCCCACAGACAAACCTTATGTAAAAGCTGCTCCGTGTGTATTGTCATATCTTGAAGACGGTGCGCCGCTTGAGAATGCTTATTATACCGAGGACAAGCTGAAAGAAACGGGGAACACTCTGACCGCAGTTTTCTGCAACCCCACCGACAAGGAAGTCGTTATCGACTGTGTTAGTGTGCATGATGCAGTTACCGAACATTGGGTACCTATGGCAGACGGTGAATCCTCTTATGTCCCGCTTGCCGTAACGGTTGCTCCTCACGATGAATTCTGTTTTGAGCTTACAAAGGATATGTTTGATTATTCAAGCGTTACGGGCGGAGCGTATTATGTAAATTTTGCTTATGGATATGACGGCTTTGAATCTGCTGCTTCATACTTTATCCTGAAAAATTCGGAGGAAAACGAGGGACTTGGCAGGCTTGACGGAGAACAGAGAGCGGTATTTGAAAAGGCTCTTTCTTATGTGCAGGAATACTTCGGCTGTTCGCATCACATGACCGAGGAATATGCTTCTTCCCATACCGCCGATGAGTTTATCGGGCAATTTCTTGACGCTTTCACATACGATTGCGCAAGCAGCTTTGCTCAAAGCTATATTGACGAAAACGGAAACCTTAAAGAGATCTTTGCCGAAAGAGGAAGCAGTCTTTACAGCGTTGAAACCTGCTTTTATGTGATAAACGACGGAAACGAGTTTGATATCGTAAGCATTACGGCAAATAATCATTCCGATATTTCCTATCATACATGGCTGGATTGCTGCGATGTAAAAATGATAAAAACCCCTGACGGCTGGCGTGTGGATAAATTTACACTTTGGTGGTAAATGATACTAATGAAAGGTTGACATTTTGCAGCCTGCGTATTAAAATAATAGGAGCGGAGAATTTCTTCACTCCTATTTTTTATAAAAGAGGTACAAACTATGAAAGATATACTTATAATCAACGGACCGAATCTTAACCTGCTCGGCGAACGTGAGCCGGGCATCTACGGACACGATACCTACGACAGCGTTTGCGCCGAGATAAAGGAATTTGCAAAGGAGCTCGGCTTCGACAGCTGCGAATGCTTCCAGTCCAACCACGAGGGCGCTATCATCGACAAAATTCACGCTGCACGCCTTGACAAGTGCGGCATCGTTATCAACGCAGGCGCTTACACTCATTACAGCTACGCTATCCGTGACGCTATCGAAGCGGTCAAGATACCCGTTGTCGAAGTCCACATTTCCAACATCGAAAAGCGTGAGGAGTTCCGTCATACTTCCGTTATTTCACCCGTTTGCAGCGGAACTATCTTCGGCTTCGGTAAAATGGGTTATTTCCTCGGAATGAGAGCCGTTTGGGAGTACTGTCATGAATAATATAGAAAAGCTCCGTGAAAAGCTGCCGCAGGAAAGCTACTGTGCGCTTATCACCTCCGACATAAACCGCCGTTATTTCTGCAAAATGAAGTCGTCCGCAGGCGCAGTTCTCGTTTTCCCCGATGCGGCGTATCTTCTTATCGACTTCCGCTACTTTGAAAAGGCAAAGGAAACGGTCACTGACTGCGAAGTTGTCCGCTCGGTGAAGTTCTACGACCAGCTTTCCGACCTGCTCAAAAAGCAAGGCACAGAAAAGGTCTATATAGAAGCGGAAACAATGACCGTTTCGGAGCTTTCCGTTTATGCCGAAAAGCTTGACGGATACAAAATTGATTCGACAAGCTTTTTGAGCGACGCTGTAACAAAGCTTCGCAGCGTGAAAACCGCAGATGAGCTTGAAAAGATGCAGAAGGCGCAGGATATCGCCGAAGCTGCGCTTGACAATGCGCTGCAAAACGTTATAAAAGAAGGTGCGACCGAGCTTGAAGTTGCAAGGGCGCTCGATTTCTATATGCTTTCCCACGGTGCGGAGGCGATCTCGTTCGACACGATCGCACTTTCGGGAAAAAACACCTCCGTTCCGCACGGCGTTCCGTCCGATAAGAGGATACAAAAGGGCGAATTCGTTTTAATGGATTTCGGCGCAGTTTTTGACGGCTACCACAGCGATATGACAAGAACTGTCTGCGTCGGAGAGCCGACCGCCGAAATGAAAGAGGTCTATGAAATAACTCTTGAAGCGCAGAAGCGCTGCCTTGACTTTGTGCATTCGGGCGTGGTCTGCAAGGAGCTTGACGCCTGCGCCCGTGACTATATAACCGAAAAGGGCTACGGCGAAGCGTTCGGTCACGGTCTTGGTCACAGCGTAGGTCTTGAAATACACGAAAGTCCTGCCGCAAACACCCGTGATACGACAGTTCTCACCGAAAATGTCGTTATGACGATCGAGCCGGGCATCTATCTCCCCGAAAAATTCGGCGTTCGCATCGAAGATTGTGTTTTTGTCACAAAAAACGGTTATACTAACTTTGCACACTCACCAAAAAATCTTATGATTTTATAAAAAACTTATAAAAGTAATAAAAATTACGCAAAAACACTTGCATTGTGAGCCATTTTGTAGTAAAATGATTATAAGGCTATTTATGCATATTAATGATTTTTATTTATACGGAGGTATTCTATGATCACAGCAGGCGATTTCAGAAACGGCGTTACCTTTGAAGAGGACGGCAACGTACTTCAGGTTGTTGAATTCCAGCACGTTAAACCGGGCAAGGGCGCTGCTTTTGTAAGAACAAAAATCAAGAACGTTATTACAGGTTCCGTAGTTGAAAAGAGCTACAACCCTTCCGCAAAATTCCCAACTGCTTTCGTTGAGAGAAAGGATATGCAGTATTCCTACAACGACGGTGACCTTTATCACTTCATGGATCCCGAAACATACGAGGATCTCCCTGTTTCTCCTTCAGAGATCAGCGACAACTTCAAGTTCGTTAAGGAAGAAATGATCTGTAAGGTTTGCTCCTACAAGGGCAAGGTTTTCGCAGTTGAACCGCCGAACTTTGTTGACCTTCAGGTCACACAGACAGACCCCGGTTTCGCAGGCAACACAGCTACAAACGCTACAAAGCCCGCTACTCTTGAAACAGGAGCTGAAGTTAAGGTTCCCCTCTTCATCAACGAGGGCGATATGATCAGGATCGACACAAGAACAGGCGAATACATGGAAAGAGCATAAGCTTTATCCTTGTTTTACGCAATTTTCAATTCTATAATTGGAGGTAATCTTTATGAAGCTTGGCGAAAAGGTTTCTTACCTTAAAGGTCTTATGGACGGACTTGAGCTTGACACATCGACAAAGGAGGGCAAGCTCCTTGCACTTATGGCTGACATCCTCGAGGATATGTCGGTTTATTTCGATGATGTTCAGGATCAGATCGACGAGATAGTTGAAGTTGTTGACGCTATCGACGAGGATCTTTCTGACATAGAAGATGACCTCTACGACGACGAAGACGACGACTGCTATGACGATGACGAGGACTACGATTTTGACGACTTCGACGAGGAAGAAGAGCTTTATGAAGTATGCTGCCCGACCTGCGGCGATACTATTCAGCTCGGAGAAGCTATGCTTGAAGAGGGCGAAATGACCTGCCCTAACTGCGGCGAGCATCTCGAATTCGACTTCGACGACGAAGATCCCGAATAATCGAATATTACAACAGTATATCTGCAATTCTGTTTCAGGGCGAGGTGCGATTCCTCACCGGCGGTAAAGTCCGCGACCCGAATCTTTTCGCTTGAAAAGATAAGGCTGATTCGGTGAAATTCCGAAACCGACGGTATAGTCCGGATGAAAGAAACAGCGCATAATTTTGCGCAATATACTTATTTCCGAATAAAAATTTTGGTTTTTACGAAAATTTTTAAAATGAAGAAAAAAGTATCGAAAGCCCGTGAATGAAATTTTCACGGGCTTTTTCTGTTACAGATTGCTCGTATAAAAATTTATTTTTGGAGGAATCTCAAATGGAAAACTCAACAAAAACAGCAAATCTCACAACAAGCAGCAACACAAAGAAGATAATTCAGATCGCAATGCTTTCGGCAGTTGCACTCGTTATCTACTACCTCGACTTCCCCGTTCCGCTCATGCCGCCGTTCATAAAGCTTGACCTTTCTAATGTTGTCTGCCTGTTTGCAGGATTTACAACAGGTCCGATAGGCGGCTTGCTTGTATGTTTCATCAAAAATGTTATACACACAGCAATAAAGGGGCTCGGAACAACTATGGGTATAGGCGATATCTTTGACTTTGTAACAAGTGCAGCCTTAACATTGACAGCAAGCCTTATCTATAAGAAGGATCATACCAAGAAGGGCGCAGTTCTCGGCTGTGTTATCGGAACGATCGTATTTGCAGGAATAAGCCTGCCGCTGAACTATTTTATCGTATATCCGATATATGCGAAAGCATTCGGCGGAATGGAAGCTATCATGTCAGCATATCAGAAGATACTTCCGTCTGTCGGAAACATTTTCAGCGCACTCTGCATATTCAACCTGCCGTTCACGCTCATAAAAGGAATACTCTGTGCAGCAGTAACGATAATTATCTATAAACCGCTTATCACAGCACTCCGAAAAGCACATATTGCGGATTAAACCAAAACAGCAGTTAAACCGCGAAGCCAAGCAAAAGTTTCGCTCAAGCCTTTTCAAAGGCTTGCAGGGGTCAAGGGGACAGCGTCCCTTGTCGCTTCCGCAGAAGCGAAACACCCTAAACTATGGCGAATAGACTGCCACAATAGCGAAATATCTATAAGATCAAAAGCGCAATTCACGAAAAGAAAGTTAAATCAGAACGTGAGAAATCGTTTTGTAAACCTTAAATTCGTGAATTGCGCTTATTCTATTTTCTTAAATTATACTAATCCTCGATTAAACAGTAGACAAAATCCACTCTCTAGCAGTAATGC
>JBJEQP010000118.1:0-6055 GCA_051881815.1 Oscillospiraceae bacterium
CCTCCCCGTTTTGACGGTTTCTAACAAAATCCCGAAAATAGCATTGAGCCTTTCTTCCATTTTCGCAATGTCAAGGAACTTGTCCGTAAGCTCGGCTATGCGTTTTGCCGTTTTACTTAAAAAAAGATTTTTCAGCGTTTCGGGATTTTTGCGTATCTTGTAATATACCGTCTACAGTAAGAAGTGATGTTCGGCAGCATACTCTTGACGAACGGCGTGAGAAAATTCGGGCTTTCAAGAGCGGTCTGACCGTCAACAGCAGCACTAAAGATATTGACCGGTACAATCAGATGTGCTTTGATGCTTGTCAGGATTTGCAGGATTTTTCAAAGCGGTTAAAGGATAATAAGAATCAAAAGAATTGAATTTACAAGTATAAATTTCATATATATATGATTGAGTAAATTGTTTAAGATCTGTATTGAGAGGCTTGTTTATGGCAAATTGATACACATTTTCCGCAGCCAACGCATTTATCCTCGTGTATAAAACAATACCACCCCGGTTTCATAATTATAGCTTTTTTAGGGCAGACAGAAATACACGCACCACATCCGATGCATTTTTGCTTGTCAATAAAAGCTTTGCTTTTGCTGATTTTCATATTACTTTGTTTCCTCATAAAAACAGGCGCAGAGCATAAATTTGCTGCTGCGCCTGCCATTTTTTACAGTTCTTTCTTATTCTCAGCTCCGGGAGTAGTAACGATGACCTTTTCGGGAGTAATTATCAAAGCTCCCTTGGCAGTAGCTGCGCCGTTGAACATTTTTTCGACCGATGCCTTAAAAGTATCAACAATATCACCTTTGGTTACATACTCGGCTGTGCCCTTTATCTGATAGCCCTCCAGACTTTCGGCGTTATACACCGAAACAGCGATCTTTCCTCCATCAGCCTTGATATTTTTCAGGGTAGTGTCAAGAAATACATCTCCTACTGCCAGCTTGTCATCATCTGTCACAAACTTGAATGCAACAGGAACAACATTCGGTTCACCGTCTGCACAGGTGGCAAGATCCCACATACTTGTTTCAAGAACCTTCAAAACATTTTCATTCAGCATAATAATTACCTCCAAATTGTTATTGTGTATTTGCGATGATTTGATTATATGCGATTTACTTAAACAAAGCAAGATATTAGTCAATTTATAAGTCACTATTAAATTTATTAGCAAATAATAAATTAAAATTTATATTGAATGAGAAAAGCTAATTGTGTATAGTATTTTTAGGATACATTTTCAGATGAAATGTTACTATTAAATTCCATAGTAACTTGAAATATATGAGCTGCTGAGATATAATTAGATTAAGAAGCAAAAAAATCATTGCTTCGGAAATTGCGGCATTATCGGGATATATGCCGATACGGAGGTAAATGAGATGTATCAGAGAAAACTTGAAAAGGATATACGCTGTCCTTTGGAATATGGGCTTGAAATATTCGGCGGAAAATGGAATTCAAGGATAATCTGCGTCCTTGCGGCAAAAAAAGTCCTGCGTTACAGTGAACTGCGAAAAGAAATGGGCAATATCACAGATGCAGTATTAGCTTCTTCGCTAAAGGAGCTTATCTCAAACGATATTGTAATTCGCAAATCCTACGATGAGATACCGCCCCGTGTGGAATATACGCTGTCGGAAAAAGGACTTTCCGTTGTTCCGATATTGCAAAGCATATGTAAATGGTCGGGACATTTTTATAAAGAGGAAAGCGACAACACAATGATACAATGCCGTAAATGCGACCATAAATAATCATTCGGGAAATCAAGGAAAAATTATGGATAGTGAAAAGGAACTTGCCGAAGCGCCTGTGTGCAGACTGTTTTTTCGTCTTGCTCTGCCTTCGGTCACAGCACAGATAGTAAATGTTTTATATAACATTATTGACCGTGTTTATATTGGGCATATTCCCGAGATCGGTGCGTCTGCATTAACAGGCGTGGGAGTTACAATGCCCGTCATACTTGCTATATCGGCATTTGCCGCTTTGGTAAGTATGGGAGGAGCACCGAGAGCATCTATGATGATGGGAAAAGGCGAGCGTGAAGAAGCTGAAAAAATACTCGGGATCTGTACATTTACATTGCTCATTCTTTCAGCCATCATCACCGTAATTATGCTTGTTTTCGGAGAGCCGATCTTGCTTGCCTTCGGAGCAAGCAGCGATACTATCGGGTATGCGCTGGGATATATCCGCATATACAGTCTGGGTACGGTTTTTGTTCAGCTTGCATTAGGACTAAATTCATTTATAACGGCACAGGGATATGCTTTGACAAGTATGCTGACCGTCGTGATCGGAGCGGTATGCAACATAATTCTCGATCCGATCTTAATTTTCGGTATGGATATGGGCGTGGAGGGTGCAGCCTTGGCAACAATTATTTCTCAGGCTGTTTCTTCCGTT
The DNA here is from genome assembly GCA_051881815.1 of Oscillospiraceae bacterium. Lineage (GTDB taxonomy): Bacteria > Bacillota > Clostridia > Oscillospirales > Ruminococcaceae > UMGS363. The sequence continues at coordinate 2,416 of JBJEQP010000118.1, forward strand.
TGGGTAATAAATTTTTTATGTTCAAAGAAATCGCTGCTTCATCTGAAAAGAAAGCATCTGCGGCTTATGCCCGGTATCCTGCTGCCCTGTGTAATGTTGGGACTTTCTCCTTTTTTGATGCAGCTTACAGAAAATCTTGTTGCGGTAAGCTTCAATGTAGCTCTTTTGAAATATGGCGGAGATATTGCGGTAGGTGCTGTTTCGATATTATGCAGCATTATGAATTTCACTATGCTTTTATTGGTAGGTCTGACTCAGGGAGCACAGCCCATATTGAGCTATAATCTCGGTGCAGGCAATATAACTCGTATAAAAAAGACTTTCAGACTGCTGCTCTGTTCCTGTCTGACAGGTTCTGTACTGATATGGCTGCTTTGTATGTTCGGCTCGGAAATTGCAGCAGGGATCTTTACAAACGATAAAGAATTGATCTCATATACGGCGTGGGCGCTGAAAATATTTATGTGTACGTCGGCGATTTTCGGAGTGCAGGTCGCCTGTCAATACAGCCTTGTTGCATTGAATCAGGCTCCCACAGCTATTTTCCTTTCCATATTCAGAAAAATACTTCTGCTGATACCTCTGATATTTGCACTTCCTCACTTTTTTGAAAACAAGGCAATGGCAGTATTTATGGCAGAACCAATAGCAGATACATTGGCAGTATGCACAACTGCATTATTGTTTTTGATTAATTTCAGAAAAATGATAACAGGTATCAAAAATAATAGTAACAAACAAATTTCATAGTAAATTGTATTTGTCAGAATAATATGATATAATATTTCCGACATATAACGGAAACGCTGTGAGGTGATACAGTGGCAAGACCAAGCAAGTGCAGGCGAATATGCTCCGAGCCGGCGTATGACAGCTTTATTCCTTCGGGGATATGCGGACAGGAAGAAACCGTTTTGTCCGTAGATGAATATGAAGTCATACGCCTTATTGATCTGGAGAAAATGACTCACGAACAATGCTCGGGAGTTATGAATATATCCAGAACAACAGTTACAGAGATATACGAATCTGCAAGAGAAAAAATTGCCGACAGTATCGTAAACGGTAAGGCATTAAGAATTTACGGTGGGAATTACTGTATCTGCGACGGTTCGGCTGCCCGTTATTGTCGAAAAGCCTGTAAAAGATTCAATGCAGAAAAGAAAGGAAAAAATGCTATGAGAATTGCGGTAACCTATGAAAACGGAAATATTTTTCAGCACTTTGGACATACCAAACAGTTCAAGCTGTATGATGTGGAAAATAATAAAGTGACAAAGGAACAGATCGTTGATACAAATGGTCAGGGACACGGAGCTTTGTCGGGATTTCTCAAAGCTTCGGGCGCAGATGTGCTTATCTGCGGAGGTATCGGCGGCGGAGCGCAGACTGCTCTGTCGGAGGCAGGCATAAAGCTGTTCGGCGGTGTATCGGGAAATGCCGATGAAGCAGTAAAGGCTTATCTGAACGGGGGCTTGAATTTTGACCCCGACGTACACTGCGAGCATCACGAACATCATGGTGAAGGTCATTCCTGCGGTGAGGAAAAGCACGGCTGCAGCGGAAACGGAGGTAATTGCAATGGCTGAGAATTGTTCTCATAACTGTTCGGAATGCGGCAGCAACTGCAATGAACGAACAGCTCCTCAGAGTATGTTGGAAAAACAGAACAGCAGATCATCTGTAAAAAAGGTGATAGGAATTGTAAGCGGCAAGGGCGGTGTCGGCAAATCACTGATCACAGCTCTGCTGGCATCGGGTATGCAGAAAAGAGGATACCGTACTGCCGTGCTTGACGCAGATGTTACCGGACCGTCTGTTCCTAAGATTTTCGGCGTAAAAGGAAAAGCAATCGCAGCAGATGATGGCATACAGCCTGACGTAACAGCGAATGGCACCAAAATTATGTCAGTCAATCTGCTGCTTGATAATGACACAGAGCCTGTTATATGGCGGGGACCAATCATATCCGGTGTTGTAAAGCAGTTCTGGACAGATGTTATCTGGGGTGATGTGGACTATATGTTTGTGGATATGCCTCCCGGCACAGGAGATGTTCCTCTGACTGTATTTCAGTCCCTTCCGATAAACGGGATAATTGTTGTTACTTCTCCACAGGAGCTGGTAGGTATGATCGTCGGCAAAGCTGTGAAAATGGCAGAAATGATGAAAATACCTGTGCTTGGAATTGTAGAGAATATGTCATATTTTGAATGTCCTGCCTGCCACGAGAAATACAGTATATTCGGCGAAAGCCGTGTCAATGAATTAGCGGCAGAATATCAGATAGATACGGTTTCCAAACTGCCTATCAGGTCGGATATTGCCCACTTATGCGACAGCGGCAAAGTTGAGGATATTGAAGTAAATGCGTTAGACGTTCTGATGGATAAATTATCAGCTAATTAAAGGAGATTTTCTTATGGAACAGAAATTTTATATTTGTGAACACTGCGGAAACATCATTATGAAAGTAAATGATGCCGGAGTTCCTGTTATGTGCTGCGGTCAGAAAATGAAGGAACTTGTTCCCGGCACAACAGACGGTGCGGCCGAAAAGCATATTCCCATATATAAAGTTGAGGGGAATATTGTAACCGTACAGATCGGCTCGGCAGAACACCCTATGCTTCCCGAACATTTTATTGAATGGGCAGCATTGCAGACAAAGCAGGGTATTCAGGTAAAACAGCTCCATTCGGGAGAAAAGCCGATTGTAAGTTTTGCTGTGTGTGACGGAGATGAAATTGAAGCAGTTTATGCCTACTGTAATCTTCACGGATTATGGAAAGCCTGATCAATGAAGCTATGGAAATAAGATATACCGAGAAAAAAGAATTTACACAGCAGCAGATACAGGAACTGTTTCTTTCCGTCGGCTGGATCTCCGGACAATATCCCGAGAGATTGTATAAAGCGCTTATGAATTCATCTACAGTTATTACTGCTTGGGACGGAGATGATCTTGTCGGACTTGTGCGGCTGATTGATGACAGCGAATTGGTTGCTTATATGCACTATGTACTTGTTCGTCCTGAATATCAAGGAAAAAAGATCGCCGGTACAATGATAAACATTGTCAAGGAAAAATATAAAGATTATCTATATATTGAACTGATGCCTGAAGATAAGAAGAATGCCGCTTTTTATCAAAAATTTGGCTTCTCTGTTATGGAAAACGGCGTTGCTATGCAGCTTTGTAATTTTAACCATAAATATTGACTGTTTCGTCAAGAACAACGCACTTACTTATACTATAACACAACAAAGAGCACCACATATAATTGTGATGCTCTTTTGTGTAAATAACGTAAAATCGACCTTTTTCCGTAAGCTCCTCTTGTTGTGGTGGGATTGCCTGCGCAGAGTGCCTTTACCTCAGCATAATCAAGAGCAGTTTCGTCCATATCTGCACAGGTTCGCTCGGGAGTTTTGCTTGTCATAACCTGGCTTATGAATTTCTGCTTATTCTCAAGAATCTGGAATAAATAGCTGTCAAAGGATTTATTGGTAACATAACGATAGATATCAACCTCGGGATTTTCGTTGCCCTGACGCTCGATTCGACCGTTACGCTGCTCCATATCAGTAGAACAATTCTTACGGAACATCTTCCTTCTAATAAATCGGGCATTATATC
>JBJEQP010000119.1:0-5908 GCA_051881815.1 Oscillospiraceae bacterium
TATCTTTTCGGAAACACTCGCAAGCGAAGAAAAACTGTACAGTTTTCGGTTTGGATAGAGGTATATAAGCATTATGCATGCAGGATAGCAAGCATAGAAAAGTAATATTACTTTTCGGAAAAATGCCATAAACTCATTTTTCTATATGTATAGATTTTTTCAGCTTGCAGGACAGCAAGCGTAGAAAGGTGGCCCCTCCTTTCGTTGCCGATGAGTGCATATCGGCATTTTGAGAAAATCTACTTTTTTTTTTAGTTTTCTCGTCTGGGGTTAGGGACGGTTGCTCCTAAATGAATTTCGTTAGAAATGAAAAAGTACGTACTTTTTCTACGCTTGTTGCTGTCAACAGTTTCTTCACAGATATGTAAATTTTGATATTAACACAATACTGTATTTTATTTGTCTTGATTTAGGAATACGCTGATTAAAGCACAGCGTTCGTTTCGCCGTTTTGAAAAATGTACGAGTTTATGTCTTTGAGTAGATTCTGAAAAACGGCAAAAACTTATTAATCAGCGTTTCATTAGTAACAAAACTGCAGAAAGTTGTGATATTTTGTAACCGATTTGTTGTTGATATATTAAGCAGCACAATATATAATTATATACAGATTATGACGATTGGGGATAAGCAACATGAAAAGACGGGTCATTGTATCAGCTTTGGCGTTAACCTTGATGTTGAGCTCATGTGCAAACAATAATTCTGCCGAAAATGAGATCGTTACTTCGGAGGAGATTACAGAAGCTGTATCCGAAACCTCCGCAGCTGTCGAAGCAGCAGAGCCCACCGTTGAAAGTCAATTCAGGTATCAGGAATTTTTGACCCATGTATATCTGGACAGCTACATCGGAAAGGAAGCTGTTGTAACGATACCTATCGAGATAAACGGTAAGCCTATATCGGGGTATGCTGCAAGTCTATTCAAGAATACTAACGTCAGGGAGGTCATTTTTCCCGAGGGAATGACAAAGCTGCCATACATTGTTTATGCAGACCGAATAACAAAGATAGTTATCCCCTCAACAATAGAAGAGCTTTCTGCAAAGGATATAATGGATATGTGTTATCTGGAAAGCATAGAGGTCGCAGAGGACGGAAATTATATTGTTGATGACGGAGTGCTGTTTACTGCGGATAGAAAGACTATTGTTTATACTTTCGGCTGTGATGAGGAATATGTTGTTCCCGAGGGCGTGGAGAACATTGGAGAATACTCCTTTTCGCACCATACCTTCCGTTCGGTCAGTCTGCCGTCAACGCTGAAAACCATTGGGAAGGGTGCATTTCAGGGCTGCACTCAGATAAGCTATATGGAAATTCCGTCCGGCGTTACGGAGATAGGTGAAGGTGCATTTTACAGCACGGGACTTGTGGATATCAAGCTTAACGAGGGACTTGAAAGCATAGGTGAAGATGCTTTCAATCGAACAAAACTCTCCGAAATACAGCTTCCTCAGAGCATAAAAGAAGTGGGACGGCGTTTTATCAATGATGGCTGCAAGGTCATTGCCTACGATCCGATAGAGCCGCTTTTTGCTTATGATGCGGTCTTTCTTAATGAAACGCTTGAGGAGAAGTCAAAGAGGCTGCTTTGGGAAATATCTGATGAAGCAAACGGCAGATTTTTCCTTGACATTAATTTTGACGGCTTACCTGAATGCTTTGATTGTTATGATAAGCGGATAGCTGTTTTCGCTTTTATAGATGAAAGCCGCTGGGTGAATGTTGTAAATTTTGAAGGCATGCTATATCATTTTTATGACAAGGAAAATGACTGCGATTTTTATGTTGCTTCACATTTGGGCAATGGATGGCTATATCATAGCTGTTCACGTCTTGCTCCGCTTAATGGGGCTTTTCAGAGAGATTATATCGGCTCATTTGATAATATAAAAGATGTTCTTGAATACGGCTCACTCAACGGTCACTATTACATTGAAGAAAATGCAGAGTTCCCGGTAAACGTTGAAAAATATATTCCCGACGCATTGAGCGAATACGAGCTTATTGAAGTAATTGATTTTTTTGAACTTGCAAAGGAACAAAGCGGTGGAGGAAAGTTCTGTATAACGCTTGAACCCTTGAAAAAGTGCTCGTCAAAGCCACTTCAGACCCGAGATGAATATATGGCGGAAAACTATATCAATATTAATGATATAAGCTATTACAAATATGATTCGCAGGTAATTATTCAAGATAAGGAAGCGTTGAAGGCGGTTTCAAAGAATCCGAAGATAACAATGCTTTACGTTGATATTGAACTTGAAAATGCGGACGAGATAAAGAAGTTCAAGAACATAAGGGAGCTGCGTTTGAAAAGAATCGATGACCCTTCGGGGCTTGCGGATATGGACAGCATTGAAAAGCTGTATCTTCCCGTATTGGAAAGCTACGATTTTCTGAAGGATATGGACGGCGTAAGGATAATTGAGTTTGAAAATACAACAGCCGAGCCAGATGATTTTTTCAAATGCGTAAAGGAAATGAAAAACCTTCAGTATATTCTGATAAACAACTATTACGAAATGACTGTAACCTACGAGCAATACCATTGGATAAGGGAAAACCTGCCAGAGGTTGAGGTGATTTGTTTCAGATAAATATATTATAAACTAAAATAAGCAAGGGAGTGTACCATGAAACGAAACATGATATCAATTGTATTAGCTGCTTTAACAATGCTCACCGCCTGCTCATCACAAGATAATGACAGCTTTATCGGAACAGCATTTTATAATTCCGCTGTTTATGATAACTATGTTATATCAATAAATTCCGACCGGATTCTGACCTATTATGACCTTTCCGAGGGTACTTCAAGCGCAGCGTGTACAACGGCAGGATGCGATCATAGCTACCCGGAAAGCTGTACGGCGAACCTCAGTGAAACAGTTGCACGATTTCCGTTCCGCTACGGTGAAAGCATATATTTCACCGACTATTCCCTTGACGGAGAAAATGTTTCTGCTTTATATAAATGCAATCTGAACGGCGGAAACAGAGAAAGTATCTATACTATCAGATCAGAAAAAATAGATGAAAAAAGCTATTCTGCACCCATGGTCATGAATACTTTTCTTGATGGCGAAAGACTGTATATGCTTATCGGAGAAGATATTTATACTATCGATGACGACCCGTTCGGGAAGAACACTTCTATTGAAAGCAAGTCAACGAACTATCGTATCGTATCCTGCGAGCTGAACAGCGGAAACTGTGAAGAAATATATAGCACGGGCTATTGCTATGATTCGGATTTTACAATGTTCGGCGTATCTGACGGAGTGATCTATTGCAGTCACAAATATAACCAAAGCAAATATGTTTTTGAAACGCAGGAGGATTTCCTTGCAAGTGCAAATGATCCGAATTCCGATTACAACAGTTCGAAAGCAGAATGTTATCTTTATATTGACAGCAGCACGGGAACAGCGGAAGAAAGGGAATATGACGGCGGATATTGTTCGGTAGGAAAAAGCGGCGCATACAAGTTTCTTGATGGACAGCTCCTCAACGCTGAAAACGAGCTTATAGCGGAAAATGTTCAGACTGCTTCTGCGGTAAGCGAGGGTGTAGTATTCAGCAACGGCTCGAAAAATTTCCTTTATGACGGCAAAAAAACAATCGAGTTGAGTTCGGCTGACGGATATAATATTTGTGGAGAATCCAAGAATTATCTGTTATTTTACAAGCCGGATAATTCGGGTTATGTTTATTGCAAAAAGACTGATTATTACAATGGCAGAGCAGAATATTTAACATTGGAGTGATAAAATGCTGACGCTAAAAAATGTTTCAAAAACCTACGGAAAGAAAAAAGCTCTGTCGGACTTTTCTTACACGTTTGACAATGGTATCTATGCTCTTCTGGGACCGAACGGCGCAGGAAAATCCACGCTCATGAACATTATCGCAGGCGTGACCAAAGCAGACGTCGGCGGTGACGTCCTGCTTGACGGTCACACGCAAAAAGAGCTTAAAGACTTTTATTTTTCTGCCATTGGATATATGCCGCAGCAGCAATCGCTGATTGAAAGCTTTACTCCCGTTCAGTTTCTTGGTTATGTTGCAGGGTTGAAAGGCATTGACAAAAAATCTGCCGAAGGTGAAATACAATCGCTTCTGAAAAGCGTTGAACTGTGGGAGGTTCGTCATAAAAAGTGCGGCGGATTTTCGGGCGGAATGAAGCAAAGGCTTTTGTTTGCTCAAGCGCTTCTCGGAAAGCCGAAAATACTGATATTGGATGAACCAACCGCAGGACTTGACCCTCGTCAGCGTGTGATACTGCGCCGCATGATAGAGCAGTATGCAAAGGAAAACACAGTAATAATTTCAACTCATATTGTTTCGGATGTTGAAATGTCCGCTGACAAAATTATCTTTATAAATCAAGGCAAAATACTTGAACAGATTGATCGGAACGACATTGATGAGGGCTTGGAAAACAGATATATGACCCTGTTTGGCGAGGAAAAATATGATACGGACAATACGTTATGAGCTGCTTAAGATCATAGGCAGCAGAAGATTTCTGATAATGCTTGCTGTGCTGCTTATTGCGGTATGCAGCTATACAGCTTTGTTGCCCTTGGGACAATATATCAAAGATGATTGTTACAATGAATTGAGAGCGCTTGTTTCCGATAAAACTCAATCGGACGTGGGAAAAAGCTTGGAAGAAGCAGTGCTGAAATACAGGGCTTTTGACGCTCTTACCTGGGGCGAAAGCAATGACGAGTTATTCTCTGACAGCAGAACCGCAGCTTATGTTGCCGAATATGAAAACTGCGGTCTGAACTCCGTTGAAATAACCGGCAGGTTGTCTCTTTTTCAGCGTGAATATGAGCAATTTAGCAAGGTGAACGAGTATGCGGCATTTCTTGAAAATACTCAAAAGTACGAAGTATTTTCAATGTTTCGTGATGAAAAATCCTTTGCCTATAAAAGCCAACGCCTGACCGAAAAAGCGTATGAAAAACTGAATAATAATCAGCTCATCTATTTCCCGAGTGAGGGAATAAAGCGCACTTTAAACAATTTTGCACTTGAAATTGCCGTGCTGATAATAGCGCTTATGGGCGCAAAAATGTTATTTCTTGATGAAAAGACAGCAGGTAAAACGACCGATTTTGAGAGGCAGGGATATAAAACGTTATGGGTATGATTTTGCGGACTTATGGATTATTGTCGCAAAATTTGGTAGCTTTGAATATTTAGAAATGAAATATCCAGCAATATATTCACATTTATTAGAACATAAAGATAAATTAGTCAGCAGAGGACAATGCAAATACACGAGTAGCGGAAAAATAAACAAAGATAAGCCATATCCCGGTCAACATCATTGGTTAGAATTAGACAATAATCCTTGTGACAATTATTTGGACGATTTTTCTAAGCAAAAAATAATATGGGGAGAGATATCTGATAAACCCAAGTTTGCCATAGATGAAAATGGAGATTATTTTGTAGCCAATACAGTTTTTATGTTAACAGGAGAAAATCTTCACTATTTATTAGCAGTATTAAATTCTAAATTATCCGAGTATTATTTTTCACAAATTGCTACTACTACTGGTGTAGGAACTGTTCGATGGCTAAAGTATAAAGTTGAACTGCTGCCAATTCCAAAACTGGAAACAGTGGATAATGAATTGCTTTCTAAAATTGATTTCTTATTTAATCAAAATGACTTTTCATCTGAAAGTATTGACGAAATTATTTACAAAATCTATTCGTTTACTAACGAGGAAATATGTTATATTAATAATATTATAGCATGAATTCATCAATATATAAAGATTCATCAGGGGTTAAATGATAAAGAGTATATATTTTTTTATTAATTTTTAAGGAAACGCTGAATAAATAGTCCTAAAAATGCGACAAACCCTGTCAGGCAATC
>JBJEQP010000120.1:0-5893 GCA_051881815.1 Oscillospiraceae bacterium
AGCATTACTGCTAGAGAGTGGATTTTGTCTACTGTTTAATCGAGGATTAGTATCAGTCGTTAAGGACGGATATTTCCGAAAAGATCAACCGTATGCCCTTGAAATATTTCGACTCAACAAGCTTCGGAGATATTCTTTCCCGTGTTACCAATGATGCGGACACTATCGGTCAGATGTTAAACAGCAGCGTGAGTACGCTGGTTTCATCGGTCACTCTGCTTGCAGGCACGTTGATAATGATGTTTGTTACCAATGTACAGATGGCGGCAGGAGCAATTATTTCCTCGTTTATCGGCTTTGCTCTGCTGATACTTCTTGTTGGAAAATCCCAGAAGTATTTTCTTGAGCAGCAGAATTCACTTGGAAAAATGGACGGCTATATCGAGGAAATGTTCTCGGGACAGCAGATAGTTCGCGCTTACAACGCCGAGGAAAAGGCTGAACGTGATTTTGACGAGATAAACGGCACACTTTACGGAAGTGCGTGGAAATCCCGATTTTTGTCGGGACTTATGATGCCCATAATGAGCTTTGTGGGAAACCTCGGATATGTGGTAGTATGTGTGCTTGGAGCGATTCTTACGGCTGACGGAACTATCAGCTTCAGCGTTATCGTTTCTTTTATGATATATATTCGCTTGTTTACACAGCCGCTTTCCCAGACAGCACAGGTGCTTGCAAGTATTCAGCCTGCCATTGCCGCAGGTTCCCGTGTGTTTGAATTTCTGAATGAAGATGAGCTGGAGGACGAGAGCGAAAAGACCAAATGCCTTTCATCGGTGCAGGGCAATGTGGAATTTGAGCATATCAAGTTCGGATATCTGCCCGAAAAGCCTGTTATACACGATTTTTCGGCTGATATCAAGGCAGGACAGAAAATTGCTATCGTTGGACATACCGGTGCAGGCAAGACGACTATCGTAAATCTGCTTATGCGCTTTTATGAAACCGACGGCGGCAGTATCCGCATCGACGGTATTCCTATCAGGGATATTAAGCGTGAGAATATCCGCAGCCTGTTCTGTATGGTTTTGCAGGGTACATGGATATTTGAAGGAACTCTGCGTGAAAATCTTGTTTACTGCAGTCCCGATGTTTCGGACGAAAAGCTTGACGAGGTTTGCCGTGCGGTGGGCTTGTCCCATTTTGTAAAAACGCTCCCCAATGGCTATGATACCATGCTGAATGAACAAAGCAGCCTTTCTGCGGGACAGAAGCAGCTCGTCACCATTGCCCGTGCAATGATAAAGGATTCGCCGCTTCTTATCCTTGACGAAGCAACAAGCTCGGTGGATACCAAAACGGAAATGACTGTGCAGAATGCAATGGATATTCTTATGGAAGGGCGAACGAGCTTCATTATCGCACACCGCCTTTCAACGATACGAAATGCGGACCTTATCCTTGTAATGAAGGACGGAGATATCGTTGAGAGGGGCAGCCATAATGAACTGATAATGCAGAACGGAGTATATGCGGAGCTTTATAACAGTCAGTTTGAAAAGGTGTGCTGATTCGGCTTTATAAATTTTGGGAACAACAAACAGCTTCGACTGTCAACGGTCAATGGCAGTCGAAGCTGTTTAGTTTTTTGATCGTTTCATTCGGTTGTGTAAAATGAAAATACACATCGGGTCAAAAATGCTTTGTATCATTTTCTATCATGATATTTGTCATTTTTTCAAAAAGTCGGTTCATACAGTCTGCACCATTTCCCGCAGCCCGGACGGATATGCCTGCCGCCGCAAGGCTCAGAGCAGCTTCTCCCGAAGAATACTGTGAAAGTGCTTCATCAAGTGCCTGCTTGTCTGTGCCGTAAAAATATGCGGAGCCTGTATGGGTATATCCCTCAAAAAATCCTATGCCCCGAAGTGGTGTTTCCTCGGGAACAAGCCGCCTGTTATCGAGATAAACGGGCTTTTTGTCAATGCAGACCACCGTTCTTGAACGATAGCTTTTAAAGGCAAACTCCTCATTCATTGCCGTTCGTCCCGATGAAAGAATATCCGTCATTGCAAGGCGACTGTTGGGGTGTATATTCACCTCGGTGCGGACATCGAAAATGCTGCCGCCGAAGGGTATTACGGGGCAGGGGGCATAGATGAGAGTGCCGCCCTGTTCCACATTTATCCGTACATTCTGCTTTGAACCAAGCTTATCCGCTTTGAACACCTTTGTGTAGGACTGTCCTGTGAATTTAAGAACAGCGTTTTCCTTTACATTTATCTCGATATCGTAAACATCGCCCTCAAGTATTCCTGCGCTTGCCGCCATCATCATTACCTCGGTGATGCCTTGGGACCGTACATATCCGCATACTGCTTGCGTGACATTTTAAACATTGCCGTATTCCCCCTTAAATCCCGATTCACGGGCTTTTTTGATAGCCGCCGCCTTTATTTCGCTGTCGTCCATATTTCCTGAAACAAGGTCGTTAAGTCCGAAGCCGTTTCGGTTTCCGCCTATGGGGATAAGGCTTACTTCCTTGCTTTCGCCGGGTTCGAAGCGGACCGCCGTTCCTGCGGGAATGTCAAGCCGCATTCCGAAGGCTTTTGCTCTGTTAAATTCCGGAGATTTGTTTACCTCAAAGAAATGGAAATGTGAGCCTACCTGTATGGGGCGGTCGGCGGTGTTTGTCACGGTAAGGGGGACAGCTTCCTTGCCCTTGTTTATTTCGATGTCCCCTTCCTCGGTAAGTATCTCCCCGGGAATGATCTTGTTTTCTGGGACGATAGGCTCATGGACGGTCACAAGCTTTGTGCCGTCGGGGAAGGTGGCTTCAAGCTGTATCTCGCTTATCATTTCGGGAACACCGACCATTACATCTTCGGCTGTAAGAAGCTTTCTGCCCTCGCTCATAAGTTCGGTGACTGTCTTTCCGTCACGTGCCTTTTCTAAAAGCTCGGAGGTTATGTAGGCTATGGCTTCGGGGTAGTTGAGTTTTACACCTCTTGCTTTTCTCTCTTTGGCAAGTCCGCCTGCAAGATGTATCATCAGGCGCTCCTGCTCTCTTGGGGTAAGCCGCATTTTTATTACCTGCCTTTATTTTTTTATTAATACTGATTTTATAACTCCATCGGGGTCTTTTACAAGAAGGATCACCGTCCATATAACAAGTCCGAAGGCTACGGCGGCAAAGCCTAAAGGTCATACCAAAAAGCGAACTGAGGATAACAAGTCCTGCTGTAACAGGAAGCCTTGAAACAATAAGCTCGTTGATGCTTTGTTTGTTTATGTAATCAATTCCGAAATCTCCAAGGAGAACCCCCTTGAGCCAGATGAAATATTGAGTCAGCAGCGGCTTATCCAAATTAAACTGCTGTCTGAGTGTTTCTCTCAGCTCATCGGTCGCCTGTTTTTCACCTATCATAACAGTAACAGGATCGACTCCCGAAGCCCTTAACAGTACAAAAACTAAAATGGAAACAATAAGTACAATCGGTATCATTGATAACAGTTTTTTGACTGCATACGTTAAATATTTCATCATACCACTTTGACGGAAAGAGCAACAATCAGATCTTATCAGCTAAAAATCAGATACGGCTGATAGATTATGTAACCTTTTGCTTTTCTTGATTATATTATATATCTTTGTGTTACACAAATGTCAAGTACATTCGATGATATAATTTTATCTTTGTCTATCATTGATATATTTAAGTCTATCCATATCAATAACAGCTACAAACACCTTGTCACCTTGATGTGCATTTTTCTTTCTTCAAGCTTCATTTTCATACCACGACGGTTATATGCACCTGTCATTTCATCATAAACAGACAGCTTTAAAAGACGATATTTAGCACGGATCATTTCAAGAGATGAGCTGACAAACCTAAGCCAACTATGATAAACGACATTTATGCTTTCCTCATCAAAGCCCTTCTGCACAACATCATAACCAAGTGTTTTTTCTTGAAAATGCACAGGAGAAAAATAAAAAATGCAGTGCTTTTCTCTTTCCTCAAAGAGCATAGGAAGCATAAGCTTTGTATCGAAAACCAGACTATCCTTATCCTTATAAAATCCTGAGCCTTCACAAGTGGTTGTATGGACAACAAGCTTCATCTTATCGGGATAACCTGTTGTTATGTCGGCATCATAATCAAGCCAGTCCTCTTTAAGACAAAGATAAAACTGACTGTACGGACGCATCAGATATGTGTTTAAATATATCTCTTTTAAGCACTCTTCGGGAGTACTTGTACCCATAAGTGTTTCGGGAACATAGCATTGTCAATAACTATACCGATCTCGGGAGTATGAGCAGCAGCTGCAATGGCCTTCCATCTTGATTCTTCGGGAATGAAGAAAACATTCTTTTCAAGATATGCATCTTCATCATCTTCGAAACCATCACCTTCAGCAACAAGCTCATTGTATCTTTTCTCAAAAGCGCATGAAACATATCTGAGGAAAATAAGTCCGACAATTACTTTTCTATATTCGGAAGGCGGGATATGTCCCCATAATACGCAGGCAGCATCCCATATTTCTTTTTCAAATCCTATATTTGCATTTGTTTTTACATCAGCCATAATATCACCCTTTTTGTTGAATAGATACAAAAATCCATTTTTAGTATACCACTTTTAATTATTTCTGTAAATAATAAACGATAACTTTGTAGTGTTTTCTGGCGTCATTCATTCCCCCAAAACACTCAACTTCTTCATTTGAATATCCTTAAATAAAAAGATTATACTAATCTGAATAAAATATTTCTATTGACATCATATCAAAATAATGATATAATATAAATACAATACAAACACATATATTTACAATATATTCAGGAGGTGTTTTTATGGCTAATAATCAGGTTTTAGTCCAGTTCCGTGTAGATAGTGATTTAAAAAATGAAGTTAGTGAGATATACAGTGCTTTAGGAATGGATCTTCCTACAGCTTTCAGAATGTTTATGGTTCGCAGTAAGATGGTTCGTGGAATTCCATTTGAAACAGTTCTTCCCGAAAACACCGTTACAAGGGCAGAAGGACTTGCAGCGTTTGAAGAACTCAGAAAGCAGGCAGCTGATGTACCTGAAATGTCCCTGGAAGAAATCAATGCCGAAATAGCAGACGTCAGAAAAAACAGGAGAAGATAATCTATGCAGATATTCGCTGTTATTGACACAAATGTAATTGTATCTGCTCTGATTACCAAAAATCCTCTATCTCCGCCGTATATGGTACTTCGCGAAGTACTTGACGGAAAAATCATCCCTTTATATCATCCTGAAATCATAGAAGAGTACATCGAAGTACTTAGCAGGTCCAAATTTCATCTTAATGCTGAAACAATACAAACAGTAATCAACTCAATAATCTCAAACGGCATTAAGGTTGATCCGAAACCAACCGGAGAAATTTTCGTCGATATGGATGACTTGATTTTTTATGAAATCGCAATGGAAAAACGTGATGATGATGCATATATCGTCACAGGAAATAAAAAGCATTATCCTATAAGAGAATTTATTGTTACGCCATCTGAAATGCTGAACATATTAAATGAAATGGTTTAGATTTTAAGCACAGTCCGACGATTGGGCTGTGCTTTCCATGAGAGCCATTTTAAAACATGATAGAAAAAAACACCAGTCTTGATAACATTTTCTGCTATCAAGGCTGGTGTATCTTGTTTTATTAACCGCTTTATACTAATCCTCATTTAACCGGTAGATAAATTGGGCAGCTATAATTGCACCACTCGTCGTCAAGCTCCCTTGTCGTGCGACAGCACGCCTGCGGTCGCTCTCCAAGGTAAACAAGTTTACCTAATTGGTGCAATTCTATCTGCCAACTTTATCTACCGAACAAATGAGAATTAGTATTATACTAAACACCAATTAAACTATAGACAAAATCGACAAAATATGGTATAATAA